>CAVBJS010000030.1:0-30867 GCA_963596015.1 Bacteroidaceae bacterium | reverse complement strand
GCCTCACAGGGCTTTCATCCTCCAAACTAAAGTTTGCAGGATTTCTCGCCTAACCCTTTAAAAAACAACATTTAACGCAGCGACTTTTCCGTTGGCTTATCCGATACGCACCCAGCTAATGTCCCGAGCCTGATGAAGGCGTCTTGTCCGGCCTTTGCCCCATGATCCTATCCGGAAAGTCTTTTCTTATATTACTCGATTTTCCTCTTATGGGAAAGTCGGTAAATCTGAAATTACTGTAAATTCCGCTTCCATACACCACATATTTTCGATTTTGTTTATATTTGGAACATTGATTTTTAGGGCTTTAAGCCGTATAATCACCCTTGATTACACGGCGAATCCAATGGGTTTGCCGTCTTTTTACGCAAGCAAGAAACGGGAGGATTTATGATTTCTAAGGACTACACGCTGGGCATTGATATTGGTTCCACCACTGTCAAGATCGCACTGCTTGACCCGGCACACCATATTCTCTTTTCCGATTATCGCCGGCATTTTGCCGATATCAGAAAGACCCTTTTTGACCTGCTCTCCGAGTGCTACGAAAAGACCGGCGAGCTGACCATCCATCCGGTGATCACCGGCTCCGGCGGTCTGACCCTGGCCAATTACCTGGAGGTACCCTTTGTCCAGGAGGTTATCGCCGTCTCCACCGCTTTGCAGGAGATAGCCCCTAAGACCGATGTAGCCATCGAGCTTGGCGGCGAGGATGCCAAGATCATCTACTTCGAAAACGGCAATGTAGAGCAGCGTATGAACGGCATCTGCGCCGGCGGTACCGGCTCCTTCATCGACCAGATGGCATCCCTGCTGCAGACAGATGCCTCCGGTCTTAATGAATATGCCAAGGATTACCAGTCTCTTTATACCATTGCTGCCCGCTGCGGCGTATTCGCCAAGTCGGATATCCAGCCCCTGATCAACGAGGGCGCCACCAAGGAAGACCTGGCCGCCTCTATTTTCCAGGCGGTGGTCAACCAGACCATTTCCGGCTTAGCCTGCGGCAAGCCCATCCGGGGACATGTAGCCTTCTTAGGCGGTCCTCTTCACTTCCTTTCCGAATTAAAGAAAGCCTTCATCCGCACCTTAAAGCTGGATGAGGAGCATACCATCGAAGCAGAAAATTCTCACCTTTTCGCTGCCATGGGTTCTGCCATGAATGCAAAGGAAGAAGTTTGTCTGCCTCTTTCTGTTATGAAAGACAAGCTCTCCGGAGAGATCAAGATGGCCTTTGAGGTAGAGCGTATGGAGCCCCTCTTTGCCACCCAGGAGGATTATCAGGAATTTACCGAAAGACACAACCGTGACCAGGTATCCAAAGCTCCCCTTTCCTCCTATCACGGCAACTGCTACATGGGCATCGATGCCGGTTCCACCACCACCAAGATCGCATTGGTAGGCGAGGACGGCACCCTTTTGTATTCCTTCTACAGTAATAATAACGGCAGCCCTTTAAAGACCGCCATCCGCTCCATCAAGGAGATCAAAGAGCAGATGCCTGCGGATGTAAAGATCGTGCGGGCCTGCTCCACCGGCTACGGCGAGGCTCTGTTAAAGGCTGCCTTTTTGCTGGATGACGGAGAAGTGGAGACCATCGCCCACTACTATGCCGCCGCCTTCTTTGATCCTCAGGTAGACTGTATCCTGGATATCGGCGGTCAGGATATGAAATGTATCCGTATCAAGAATCAGGCCGTAGACAGCGTATTGCTTAACGAAGCCTGTTCCTCCGGCTGCGGTTCCTTCATCGAGACCTTTGCCAAGTCCCTGGACTATTCTGTGCAGGACTTTGCCCATGCTGCGCTTTTTGCCCAGCATCCCATCGATCTGGGTACCCGCTGCACGGTCTTTATGAATTCCAAGGTAAAACAGGCCCAGAAGGAAGGCGCCCAGGTATCGGATATTTCCGCCGGCCTGGCCTATTCTGTTATCAAAAATGCCCTGTTTAAGGTCATCAAGGTATCCGACGCCTCAGCCCTCGGCAAAAACATCGTGGTCCAGGGCGGCACCTTCTATAACGACGCCGTACTGCGCAGCTTTGAAAAGATAGCTGACTGCCAGGTCATCCGTCCCGATATCGCCGGCATCATGGGTGCTTTCGGCGCCGCTTTGATCGCCAGAGAGCGCTATGACGGCCAGCAGACCACCATGCTCTCCTTTGATGAGATCGAAAATCTGCACTTTGAGACCAGCATGGCCAAATGTCAGGGCTGTACCAACAACTGCCGCCTGACCATCAACCGTTTCACCGGCGGCCGCCAGTTCATCTCCGGCAACCGCTGTGAGCGAGGCCTTGGCAAGACCAAAGCCAAAAATGATATTCCCAACCTCTTTGCCTGGAAGCAGCAGCGGCTCTTTAACTATACCCCTCTGACAGCGGACAAGGCTCCCAGAGGTACCGTGGGTATTCCCAGAGTATTAAATATGTACGAGAACTATCCCTTTTGGTTTACTTTCTTTACCAAACTGGGATATCGGGTCATTCTCTCACCGCCCTCTACCCACAAGCTTTATGAGCTGGGTATCGAGTCCATCCCCAGTGAGTCCGAGTGCTACCCGGCCAAGCTGGCCCACGGTCACATCAAGTGGCTCATGGAGCAAAAGCCCGACTTTATTTTCTACCCTGCTCTCTTCTATGAGAGAAACGAATTCCCCAAGGCAGGCAATCACTACAACTGCCCCATTGTCACCTCCTATTCGGAGAATATCAAGAACAATGTGGAGGAGATCACCGACGGCCAGTGCCGCTTCCGCAATCCCTTCATGGCCTTCAGCAGCTTAAAGACAGCTACCGAAGCACTGACCAAGGAATTTACCGAGCTGCCCGCTCAGGAAGTGGCAGATGCCGCCGCTGCGGCATGGGATGAACTGGCCAAGGCCAGAGAAGATGTGGAGAAAAAGGGTGAAGAAGTCCTTCGCTATATGGAAGAGCACCATATTCACGGCATTGTACTGGCAGGACGCCCCTACCACTGCGATCCGGAGATCAACCACGGCATTCCGGAGATGATCAACTCCTATGGCATCGCTGTGCTGACAGAGGACTCTATTTCTCATCTGGCAGAGCCGGAGCGCCCGCTGATCGTACTGGACCAGTGGATGTATCACTCCCGCCTGTATGCAGCAGCCAGCTACGTAAAGACCAGAGAAGATCTGGACATGATCCAGCTTAACTCCTTCGGCTGCGGTCTTGACGCCGTCACCACCGATCAGGTATGCGATATCCTGGCCGGTTCCGACAAGATCTATACCTGCCTGAAGATCGACGAGGTAAATAACTTAGGTGCCGCTCGCATCCGTGTACGTTCCCTGCTGGCCGCCTTAAAGATCCGGGAAAGCAAGAAGACCAAGCGCACCATTCGTTCCAGTGCCATTACCAAGGTTTCCTTTACAGAGGAAATGCGGAAAAATTACACCATCCTCTGCCCCCAGATGTCTCCCATCCACTTTGAGCTGTTGGAGCCTGCATTCAATTCCTGCGGCTATAACATGGTGGTGCTGGGCAACGATAACCGCAAGGCAGTGGACTACGGCCTTAAGTATGTAAACAATGACGCCTGCTATCCTTCCCTTTTCGTGGTAGGACAGATCATGGAAGCCCTGACCAGCGGCAAGTATGACCTTGACCGCACCGCTGTCATCATGTCCCAGACCGGCGGTGGCTGTCGTGCCTCCAACTATGTAGGATTTATCCGCCGCGCCCTTAAGAAGGCCGGCATGGAGCAGGTGCCTGTGATCTCCGCTAACCTCTCCGGCTTAGAGGACAATCCGGGCTTTAAGATCAACCTGACAGTACTGATCCGCTGTGCATTTGCAGCCGTATTCGGGGATGTGTTCATGAAGTGCATCTACCGCATGCGCCCCTATGAAATAGAAAAAGGCTCCGTGGAAGCTATGCACCAGAAATGGTTGAAGCGCTGCACCGATTATCTGACCACCTTAAAGGCACCGAATTTCCTGAAGGTGCAGAAGATGTGCAAGGAGATCATCCAAGACTTTGACAACATCCCCATTCACGAGGAAAGAAAGCCTCAGGTAGGTGTGGTCGGTGAGATCCTGGTAAAATATGCTCCCGCTGCCAACAACCATCTGGTAGACCTGTTAGAAGCAGAAGGCGCCGAGGCCTCTGTGCCGGATCTTATGGGCTTTATGCTCTATTGCTTCTATAACCAGGTTTATAAAGCCCAGGAGCTGGGCACCAGTAAGAAGGCCGCTGCCCTTTGCACCGCCGGCATTCACGCCATTGAGGCCTTTACAGGGCCCATTAACAAGGCCTATGCAAAGAGTAAGCACTTTACCCCTTCCGCCAGCATCTACCAGATCGTAGAATATGCAAAGCCCATTGTTTCCATCGGCAATGAGACCGGTGAGGGATGGTTCCTGACCGGCGAGATGATGGAGCTGCTCCACAGCGGCGTCAATAACATCGTCTGCATACAGCCCTTCGGCTGCCTGCCAAACCACGTAGTAGGCAAGGGTGTCATTAAGTCCATCCGCAAGAACAATCCTACCGCCAATATCGTGGCCATCGACTACGATCCCGGCGCCAGCGAGGTAAACCAGCTTAACCGCATCAAGCTTATGCTCTCCACCGCCCAGAAGAATCTGGATAAGGAGAAAGCTGCTGCCAAGAACAGCTAGAACATCAAGAACTGCCAGAACATCAAGAGCTGCTAGAACATCAAGAACTGCCAGAACATCAAGAAGAGCTGCTAGAACATTAAAGAACCCTATTCTCTCCTGTTATCATTGATGAGAATAGGGTTCTTTTGTTTTGTCAGATTTTATTAGGTCAGATTTTGTTCAATCAGATTTCGTTCAGTCAGATTTCGTTCGGTCAAATTTCGTTCGGTCAGATTTCGCTCGGTCAGATTTCGTTCGGTCAGATTTCGCTCGGTCAGATTTCGCTCTGCCAGATTTCGTTCAGTCAGATTTCATTCAGTCAAAAAATTGTTGGATCAAAAAAAGAGAGTATCCGAAGATACTCTCTTTTTAATTTCTAAACTATAAATGTGCCGGACATGAATGTCTTATGCATTCTCCTCTGCTGCCTTAGCAGCTGCAACCATTGCATCTACGTCTACAGATACAACGTCAGCATTCTCCTCGTGACGAGGCTCCGGAGCGGAAAGTGCCTTGATGCTCAGGCTGATCTTGTTATCTGCTTCGTTGAAATCAACGATCTTTGCAGTAACTTCCTGACCGGTCTTAAGTACATCAGACGGCTTGTCGATGTGCTCCTTGGAGATCTGGGAAACGTGAAGCAGAGCGTCGATACCGGGCTCTAACTCTACGAATGCACCAAAGTCAGTCATTCTTGCAACCTTACCGGTTACTACATTGCCGATGGCATACTTCTCGGAAGCGCCTACCCAAGGGTTCTCATCAGGGAACTTCAGGGAAAGAGCAATCTTGGTGCCCTGAATGTCCTTGATCAGCACGCGAAGCTGCTGGCCAACAGTGAAGACCTTCTTCGGGCTCTCTACTCTGCCCCAGCTCATCTCGGAAATGTGCAGCAGTCCGTCTGCGCCGCCTAAGTCGATGAATGCGCCGAAGTCAGTGATGTTCTTAACGGTACCTTCAACCACATCGCCGGGCTGAATGGTAGCGAAAAGCTTCTCCTGCATCTCTTTGCGCTTAGCAACCAGAAGCTGCTTGCGATCGCCGATATATCTGCGTCTCTGAGGGGTGTACTCGGTGATCACGAACTCGATCTCCTGTCCCTCATACTTGGAAAGATCCTTCTCATAGGTATCGGAAACAAGGCTTGCAGGGATGAAGATACGTACTTCTTCCACAACAACGCTTAAGCCACCCTTCTGCACCTGGCAAACCTTTGCCTTGAGTACTTCGTGGTTATTGTAAGCTTCCTCGATTCTCTTATTGCCGCGGTCTGCAGCCAGTCTCTTGTAGGAAAGAATAACCTGGCCTTCGCCGTCATTTACCTTTAATACCTTAACATCCAGCTTGTCGCCGATGTGCAGTGCCTCTGTGAGATCAACGCTGTTGTCGTTGCTGTACTCACTCTTGGTCAGAATACCATCTGCCTTATAGCCGATGTTCAATACTGCTTCTTCGGGCTTTACATCAATGACGGTACCCTCGACTGCCTCTCCTGTATGTATTGTCTTGAATGACTCGTCCAACATCTGTTCAAATGTCTGTTCTGACATATGCCTGAACCTCCTCAATGATATTCTTTGGGGTGGACGCCCCGGCGGTGATCCCGATCACCTTCTCCTCTCCTGTGAGAGTCAAGTGAAGATCTTCCCGCGTTTGTATGAAAAAGGTGCGCTCACATTCCTTACTGCAGATCTCGTAGAGCTTTGCGGAATTGGAACTGTGCTTACCACCTATTACTATCATGACATCAGCCATGGAGGCAATGCGTTTAGCTTCTTCCTGCCTCTCTCTTGTGGCGCTGCAGATAGTATTCACAACAGTGCTATTGTAACCTCTTTGCAACAAAATATCAACTAATTCTTGAAATTTGTTTGTATTAAAGGTTGTCTGGGCTACAATACAAAGCGGAATGTTCGTATTTTCGTCAAAACTTTCCGCCTGTTGGCGATTTTCTATGACCGTAGCAGGTGTACAGGACCATCCCTGGATCCCCTCCACCTCCGGATGTCCCGCATTGCCGATGATGACGATCTTTTTGCCTTTGGCACTTTCCGCCGCCACCGTATTGTGGATCCGCTTTACGAAAGGACAGGTGGCATCCACATAGGCTGCCTTGCTGTTTTCGAACTTATGCATCAGGGTCTGGGGGACGCCATGGGATCGAATGATCACGGTGCCGTCCTGCAGATCATCGATCTGCTTCTCGTCGTCGATGACCTTAACACCCTTCTTTTCCAGATCGCTGACCACTTCCTCATTGTGAATGATAGGGCCGTATGTATAAATGGCGCCGCCTTTTTCGATCTGCTCATATACCGTATCCACGGCCCGCTGAACGCCGAAGCAAAAGCCTGCGCTCTTGGCTGTGATCACTTCGGGTTTGTTTGTTTTATCTGGCATACTTACCTTCCTTGCCGAAGCTTGCTTTACGCTGCCTTCTGTCTGTAAATCTCCAGGATCTTCTCCACCACTTCTTCGATATTCATTTCCGAAGAATCTACCAGCACCGCATCCTGCGCCTGGCGAAGGGGGGAGATCTCCCGGTTCATATCCCGCTGATCCCGCTCAATGATCTGCGCCTCGATCACTGCCTCGTCCGCTTCCTCACCTCTTTGGGTCAGCTCAAGGCACCGTCTTGCAGCCCGCACCTTGGCACTGGCTGTCAGATAGATCTTCACCTGGGCCTCCGGCAGCACCACGGTGCCGATATCCCGGCCGTCCATTACCACATTTTCACTGTTCGCCAGATCCTGCTGCAGAGACAGCAGCTGTGCCCGCACCTGGGGAATGGCGCTGGTGGCAGAAGCCATATTTCCAACTTCTTCCTGCCGGATAAGTCCTGTCACATCCTCACCGTTTAGCAGCACCAGCTGCTGTCCGTCTTTATAACAAATGGTGATTTTAGCCTGCCGGCAAAGCGTTTCTACTTTTTCCTTCTCCTCCGGCTTTACATTCTGCCGGATAAAGAACAGGGCCATGGCTCTGTACATCGCCCCTGTATCCACATAAATGAAACCAAGCTCCTTCGCCACCTTTTTGGCAATGGTGCTTTTACCTGCCCCTGCCGGTCCGTCGATCGCTATTTGATGTGTCATGATCTCCTTCTTTCCTGCCGCAGCTTCTCTGCGGCAACGTGAGGAGAATTTCGCGCAGGCGAATTCTCCGATGTTATTAAAAACAATGCGACTTGTCACGTTGTCAGTCTGCTTCCTTGTCCTTATTCCCTACATTGTCATCAAATGACGGGATGCAATTTATCGTTATGGCTAGAATTTGCTGCGGCATCTTCTTTAATGCTCATTCCCGCCAGATGTCCGGTAGACCAGGCGATCTGCAGATTGTATCCTCCGGTCACTGCATCCACATCCAGCACTTCACCGGCAAAGTAAAGCCCCTTCACCAACTTAGATTCCATGGTAGAGGGATTGACCTCTTTGACGCTGACACCGCCTCTGGTGACGATGGCCTCCGGATAATCTCTGGTGCCGCTCAGGACAATGGGTACCTTTTTTACCAGTCTGACAAATTCAGTGATCTCCTTTTCGGAAATCCTGCCCGCCATCCGTTCCTTATCAATATCAGAAAGAGAAGCCATCACTTCTGCCAGTCTGGAAGGGAAAAGAGAGCCAATGGCATTTCCGAACTGCTTTTGCGGTGCGGCGGCAAATTCTCTTTTCAAACGTTCTGTCAGCTCTTCCTCGGTAATGGCCGGCTTTAGATCCATCTCCATCATAAAGCCCTGGGGAAATTTATCAAAATTGCAATAAGAGGAAGCGGTCAGAAGAAGAGGGCCGCTGATACCGAAGTGGGTAAAGAGCATCTCCCCAAAACCTTCGTACACCGGCTTATGCTTCTTTTTGGAAGCTTTTCCGTTGCAGCACTTTGCCTTCTTACTCTTGCCCTGTTCCGGTATGACCGTTTCCGCCGGATCGATAAATGCTGTCTGCAGGACCTCTTTTCTTTTTCCTTCTTCTCCTTGTGTTTCTCTTATTTTTGTATCTTCCGCTTGTACTTCTTGGATTTGTGCATCTCTCGGCAAAATACGGACAGCCACATTTTTAAGTGCCAGTCCCTGCAGCGTACACCACCGCGTATCCTCTACGGTAAAAGGGACCAGCGACGGCGCCGTCTTCTGTATGGAATGTCCCGCCTGCACGGCCAGTCTGTAGCCGTCGCCCGTAGAACCTGTGGAAGGATAGGAAAGGCCGCCGGTACAGATCACCACATAGTCTGCCCGAAGCTTTTCCCCGTTCGAGAGGATAACCCCGCCCACGGCACCATTCTCCAATAATAAATCCGATACCTGCGCATGATAGCGAATCTGCACAGCACGCTTTTTTAAATAGCCCGTCAGTACCTTCGTCACATCCGAGGCATGGTCACTGACCGGAAAGACCCGTTGGCCCCTTTCCGTCTTTAAAGGGCAGCCCTGCTCCTTAAAAAACGCCTTCGTCTGTGTCTGGTCAAATCCATAGACCGCGCTGTAGAGAAATTTAGGATTGTGCACCACATGCTCAAAAAAAGCGGAAGTCTCACAGTCGTTGGTCAGATTGCACCTGCCCTTTCCCGTGATATAGATTTTCTTTCCCGCCTTTTCATTCTTCTCTAAGACAAGAACCCGCAGCCCTTTCTCTGCCGCCGCTGCCGCGCACATCAGGCCGGCTGCTCCGGCGCCTATGATGATGACTTGTTTCATTTCAACCTTCCTATTTTGCAGTTTACGAAAAAAAACCGAAGAAAATGCATCCAGCAGTTTCTCCGGTATCATCGTGGAATCGACGGGGCTCGAACCCGTGACCTCTCGCGTGTGAGGCGAACGCTCATCCCAGCTGAGCTACGATTCCATTGTTCTGTTTCAGAACAGAACTATTCTAACACGCTTTATGCAATTTTTCCAGTCTTTTTTCATAAATATTCCCGGCATTGGCAGTAAAACAGTTACTGTTCAGCCGCCAGCCAGGCGACTGAACGGTAACAGTAACACGCCAACCAGGCGGCTGAATGGTAACAGTAACACGCCAACCCGGCGGCTAAACGGTAACAGTAACACGCCATCCATGCCGGTATGCCGGGAATAAAAGAAGAACGCTCAAAGTAAATCTGTGCTAACCCCTTTTAGAAAGCAAACGGGAACTCCGTTACCTGACCCTGGTCAAAGCCGCTCTGGCCATTTGACTCGGTCACTTCAAAGCTGGCACCATCCCAACCGTTGATGCGGATGATTCCCTTGATATTTCCGTCATCAGAGGTATATTCCAGTTCTCCGTTTCCTTTATCCACCACGGTTCCATCGGTTTCACCCTGTCTGTAAACAGAGACAACCGCCTCGTCGCCTTCGTCTCCGTAACCGATGCACAGGGAACTGTATACACTACCGGTTCCCTCATTATCCGCAAATACACCTTGCATTGCCGGATGCTCCGGAAGGGTAAAGGTCTCTCCCTTCACCTTTGCCAGATCACCGGCTAAGATATAAACTCTGTTCCTGGTAATATCCGCCTGGAAATTATTGTACATTGTGGGATATACGCTTCCGTGATCCTCGCTGTGCCCAATGCTCTCTAAGGTAATCTCTTCCTTCATGGAGATCCAGTTTTCCTGTTCCTCCAAAACCTCATCCTTGGTCTGCCGGTCAGCCTGGTCGCTGAATCTGCTCCAGAGGTTATTCAGCTCTGTATCCCAGATCTTAAAGATCCATGCAGAGGAAGTGTTCATCTCATCCTGGGTCTGCGCCGCATCTGCCATAGACTGATACTTTTGGGAGATCTTTTCGATATTCTCCATTTCCTCCTGCAGGGATGCAGAAGAAGCCACAGCATCCTCCACCTCTTTCCGGATATCGTCCTCATGATCCTTTGTAAAGTCTACATCAGCATTTTCTGCCGCTTTCTGGGACGAAGCATTGGCTGTATCAGCTGCAGCTGTGCTCTCCTTCTCCGCAGACTGTGCCTGAGAAGCGGCCACATCTGCTGCTGCCTCTTCCTGAACATCATCTGCACTCTCCTGTGCCGCATCCGCAGATGCTTCTACAGAGGTCTCCTGCTGTGAACCTGTTCCTGCCGCTGCACCGCAGCCTGTTACCAGTGTTGCACTTACCGCTACTGCCATCATTGCTAAGATCAGTTTATTCTTCATTTTAATCGACTTTCCTTTCTCAAATTGCTTTTTCTAAACAGCATTTCCTGTTACGGTTCAGCCCCCGGTCAGACGGCGTCTGATATCGCTGGCTTCCAGCAACTCCGGCTGTACCTGTTCAGCCCCCAGCCAGACAGCGTCTGATATCGCTGGCTCCCAGCAACTCCGGCTGTACCTGTTCAGCACCCGGTCAGGCGACGTCTGAACTGCAACCATTTCCTTATCAGTTAACAGCTTTCCTTGATAACCTCCCTGTGTAGAAACGGTAAGAGGTTTCAATACTCGTAAAGCATATTGGAATCATACATGGTCACACGTATCATTAACGTAACAAAAGAAAGGACCAAAGCGTCAAGTACGTGCCAAACCACTATTCTTGTTTTTCAAACAGCACCGGCGAGCTCCAGGCCATTTTTCCCTCTCCGTCGATCAATTCTACTCTCAGATAGCGATCCAAGGGCGAGATCACATAAGTGGCCACGCCGTTTTCCGGCTGTTCCACCCGGCCGTCAGACCAAACCGCATTGCTGTAAAAGACCACGTTTCGCACATCCTCTGAGCAGCAAACCGTCACCTCTCCCGTCTCCGGATCAAAGGTGATCTGCCGGAAACGAGGTCCCTGGGTAGCATAAAAATTTCTCTCTGCGATAGCCTGACAGATGGCTTCGGCAGAAAGCGCTGCGGCATTGACCATGATCCAGGATCTGGTCTCCTCTCCCTGGTAGCGATGGCTGTCGTCCGCCGCCATACAGGGGATCGCCCTTCCTTCACTGGCCCATAAGTCAAAATACAGGGAAGAATCCGCTCTTCTTCCGTTCATAGGCAGGGTAGAAACGGAATTGTAGATCTCCGCCCCTGCAAGACCGGACAGTTTCTCTATATCCGCCGGATCCATGACCGACCAGGCCGGGTGGGCCAGGATAGCCAGGCCGCCAGCCTCTCTGACCGCATCGATAAGCTTTTGCGGATCCGGAAAAATGCCTTCCTCATACGCCACGGTGCAGGGCTTGGTCATGCCGATGCCGATGATATGAAAGACCGGCGCCGTCTGATTGTCCCCCGTATCCCACTCTACGCCGGGCAGCAACAAAAAGTCTTTCTCCTGCCGCACCTCGCTGGGCTTTCTGTGATCCGTCAGGGCAAGAAAATCGTAGCCTGCCTCTTTGTACAGCTTTATTGCCTCTTCCGGTTCCAGCACGCCATCGGAGCGGGTGGTATGCATATGCAGATTCCCCCGATACCATTTCCCCTTATCTTGATACAGATCTATCTTTTTCATTTTTTTCCTTTCTTGCCGCAGTTTACTGCGGCAACACGAGGAGAATTTCGCGAAGGCGAATTCTCCGATGTGATCTTGCATTGATGACGTTTACGGCATCAATGCCGTTTGAAAGAAATGCCATCAGGCATTTCTTTCAAACTTTATCTCCATTTCCAAGCAGCTTTTGCTGCAAAAAAAGCGGGGGATATGCACTGCGCAAATCCCCCGCCCCTGTTCTGTTCCTGGAACCGACGGGGCTCGAACCCATGACCTCCCGCACGTCAAGCGGACGCTCATCCCAGCTGAGCTACGATTCCATTGTCCTGTTTCGGAACAGAATTACTCTAACATATTTTTGTATTTTTGAACAGCCTTTTTCTAGAAATTCCTCTGTGAACCGTCTTACATTTCCCCCTGTTCCTTTACATTCAGCGCATTGATAACCGCCTCATACAACGGCTTTGCCTCCGGTGCGGCCCCCAGGAGCTCTGCCAGCGTCATCTGGTGTGCGAACTGGATCATGGGATTATCCAGCATACCGGGAGACATCTGCTCAAACATTTCCACTGCCAAAGGCTGCGCCAAGATCTCTCCCAGGGTGCTTTCCATGGTGAATCGCTCCAGGGCCAGACTGGTTTTGGTCTCATATTCATAGTCATAAACGCCGGATCCCACTTCTATGGTCTCTTCTCTCTCCGGAAGATAAATGACAGCCGTCGTATTGGCAGGCACCTCCACATGGACCCGGATCTTCCCCTTCAGACAACCGGTATTCACCACGATCGGGCCGTATACAGAGGAAAAGGCTGCCTCAGCTTTCTCTATGCCCTTCACGAACATAGGCTTTACACGGAACTTTTTATATCCCGGTTCCAGCTGCGAGAGCCCGGCCACCTTCCGGACCATCCAGTCCCCGATGGAACCATAAGCATAGTGATTCAACGAATTCATACCGGAGGTATCAAAGGTGCCGTCCGGCTTAATGGAATCCCACCGCTCCCAGATGGTGGTGGCTCCCTTATTGACCGCATACAGCCAGGAAGGATAATCTTCCCTCATAAACAGGGTGCCTGCCATGTCATGGGCGCCGTTTTCCGACAGCGCATGACAGATATAAGGTGTACCCACGAAGCCGGTGGAAAGATGATTTTTGTGATTGCAGATATTGACAAGCAGCGTCTCCAGGATTCTTTCTCTGTCCTTTTCCCTCGCCAGATCAAAATACAGTGACAGCACCGCACCGGTCTGGGTCTCGCTTACAATGCGGCCTGTGGGGGTATAATACTCCTGCCGAAAGGCCTCCAATGTGCGCTGATAAAGAGCTTCATATTTTTGCTCTTCTTCCACCTTTCCCAGTACGCCGGCGGTTTTCTTTACCAGATCCGTCACATGCAGATAGTAGGCGTTGGCGATCATGTACTTATCGGTAGCGCCGGTGCGGTCGGCACTTTCTTCCTTGTCCAGTGCCAGCCAATCCCCGTACTGGAATCCGTTCTGCCATAATCCGTTTTCACCGCAATGGGCCTGAATGTGATCCACCCATTCATGCATGCAGTCCCAGTTTTCCCGCAGGATTCCCTTATCGGCATAGATCTGATAGACCACCCAGGGAATGATCACGGCTGCATCGCTCCAACCGGCGGCGCTGTATTGTCCCAGAATATCCGGCACCACATGGGGCACGCCTTTCTCCAGGGAAGATTCTGCTGCCACATCCCGCATCCACTTGGTAAAGAACAGCGCCGTGTTTCGATGAAAAGCCGCCGTCCAGGAAAAAATCTGGGCATCTCCCATCCAGCCCAGCCGCTCATCTCTCTGAGGACAATCCGTGGGAATATCCAAAAAATTATCCCTCTGCCCCCAGGAAATATTGCTCTCCAGCTGGTTTACTTTTTTATTAGAGGTTACAAAGTCGCCGGTCTTTTCCATATCGGAATGCATTACGCAGGCGGTAAACTGCTCCGGAGAAATATCCTCCAGCCCCTCTACGCAGATATAGCGAAAACCGTGGAAGGTGAAATGGGGCAAAAACACCTGGGCTTCTCCGTTGCAGATATAGGTGTCAATGGATTTAGCCTGACGCAGGGTATCCGGATAAAAATTGCCGTCCCGGTCCAAAGTCTCCGCATGACGGATAGTGATCTTCTGCCCTTTTTTGCCATTGACTCTGACTTCCACTACGCCGGTGATATTCTGTCCGAAATCGATCACCTGTTCCTTTTTCGGCGTGACGATCAATGCCTTTGCCGGGATCCGCTGGGTAATGCGCACCGGTTCATTTTCCTGGGCGGTGAGGATCTTCCTGTCAAAATCCTCTATCATGACCCTGCCTTTTTGCTCACATACAAAAAGTGAATCTATGGTCTCTCCCATATAGATCTCACTGCTGCGGATCTCACCGGTCCTGACTTGCCAGGATTCATCCGTGTAAATGACATCTGTGGTCTCATCCTCGTATGTGATATGAAGTTCCGCAAAAGCCCCTGTTTTCTCTCCATAGATCGCAGGCTGGCAGGTAAAGCCCAGAATGCCCGTATACCATCCGTTTCCCACGGTAATGGAAATGGTATTATCCCCGGCAAGAAGATCTGTTACATCGAAGATCTGGTACTGCAGTCGATTATGATAGCTGGTCCAACCGGGAGCCATGCGATAGTCTCCCACCCGGTTTCCGTTTATATGCATCTCATAAACACCGTGGGCCGTCACATAGATCCGGGCCTTCTTAGGCTTCTTTTCCAGTGAAAAGGTCTTTTCAAATACCGGGCAGGCCGTTTCCTCCTGCGGAAGATCATGGGTGATCATCTTAGCCCGGAAGGTTTCCGTATCGAAAATACCGGTCTCAAAGAAAGCCTCAGCGTCGGCAGTATTTCCATGGTTATCCTGTACGGTAACCTGCCATATATAGCCGGTCTCCGGTCTTAAGGGACTTCCCTGGTACTCGATCAGCACGCTGTCCTGTGAGGAAACCGTCTCACTATCCCACACAACACGCCCACCTGCAGATGCCTCCCTTACCACAATATGCCGGGAAGTCTGCAGCGTATTATTTTCCTCTGCCTGCATTTTCCATGAAAAACGGGGGCAGGCTGTATCGAGACCAATAGGGTCTTTTCTGTATTCGGTTCTAAGGTCGTATACTTTCATTTTCACCTCTTCTGCCACAGACTGACTGCGGCACCACGAAGAGAATCCCGCGCAGGCGAAATCTCCGGTGTGATCACTTATGAACGGCGTAAACGCCATTAATGCAGTCAGAAAGAAATGCCATCAGGCATTTCTTTCTGACTTTACTTCTTTATACAGCAGCCTGTCCTTCTTTAAACAGTCTTATTTCTCGCCTGCAGATCCGCAATGATCTGGGGATATTTCTTTTCCAGATCATTCTTAAGAAGCAATACAAACATAATAACGAACAGTGCCAACGGAATGTAAATGGAGAATGCAAAAATAGCTATATTGACAGAGCCGGGCTGTACTTCCAGGGCTGCGCTGTATCCGCCCAGTGCCAGAAGCCATCCGATCAGGGAGCCGCCGATACCGGAGCCGATCTTGCAGCCAAAGGAGTTGGCGCTGTTGGTCATGCCTACGATACGCTTGTTGAATTTCCACTCATTGTACTCTACGCAGTTGTTTACCATAGCGCCGAACAGGCACATCAGCGGGATATTGGCAAACGTGCACACCGCACCGCACACGATGCAGCTCATCAGACTATAGGGTGTAAATACCCTTATCACACAGGCCACCGCACCAAGGATACAGGATACCATACAGGTTTTGGTCATGCCCAGCTTTCCTGCCATAGGACCTGTAAGGGCAAATCCCAGGAAAGTGGGGATCAGACCCACCGCGCCCAGAAGAGCTACCATATTGTCGTTGCCAAGGATATACTTGCAATAATAAGTTCCGCCGGAAGCGCTCAGACCGTAAGAGATGTTCATAAACAGCTGCAGGAACAGCATGATAACCCAGTATTTATTGTGGAAAAGGATACCCAGTCCTTCCATAAAGGGAACCTTTTCCTCTTCCTTCTGCTCCGTGGCCTCTCCCCCAGCCGTTTCTTTAGATACCTTGTATAAGATCAGCAGAGAAAGGGCAGAGATAAGACCAAATACTACGGCTACCTTGATCCAGGCCGCCTGTGTACCGCCCAACGCATTGGTAATGGGAATGAGCAAAATAGCAATGACCATGCCGGCGATATAGCCAAAGGCAGCACGGAAAACACCCATTTTGCCGCGTTCCTCCGAACTCTTGGTCCGCAGTGTCATAAGGGCGCCGTAGGGAATGGCTACCGCCGTATAAACCACCGCTGTGATCAGTATGTTCGTCAGCAGCACGTAGGCTGTCTGCAGACCGCTGCCGGCATTTTTCGGAACGGTAAAGAGTAAAATGATACTCACCAGCGCAGGAATAGCCATCCGTAAAAACCAGGGACGGCATTTTCCCTTAGGGGAATGCCCTTCGTCCATGATCTTTCCCATAAGCAGATCTGAAAATGCATCCAGGATCTTAGCCACCAAAAGCATGGTAGCCACCATACCGGCAGCCAGTCCAACCTTCTCTGTATAAAAATAGGTCACCTGTCCTACCAGCGACGTCATGATATTAAGCGGAAGCTGTCCCAGACCATCTCCCAGATAATCCGTAAGCCGCATGGACTTCTGTACGCCCATGGAATCCAAACCAAGTTCTTTTTTCATAGATTTTCCTTTCCTGCCGCAGCTCGTCTGCGGCAACACTTACGCGTTTAAAGCATCTACCAATTGTGTCAGCATCTCTCTTTTCATCCCCGGCACAAAGCTAAGGAGCTGTCGCAGCGGCATATCTTCCATCATAGCCGCCATCATCTGCTCATTTACCGCACCGGAAGTATCATTTTCCTGCGCCTGTGCCATCTTCTGGGCATCCGTGTTCTGCATGCCCTGCATAAAAGGTCCCATAACTGCCTGGGCATGGGGATCTCTGAGCAGTTCTCCCAGACAGCTGTTCATGGAATACACTTTCTTCCTACTCTTGGTTCCATGCATACCGACGGTTTCTTCCAGGAGCATTTCCTCGGCATTCTTTCCGATCATGATCCGGTAGTCCCCATCCTGTACCTGCCAGTCGTGGATTTCAGGATTCCACCAGGCAAAGGCGCGGCTGTCCAGATGAAAAGTCACCACCTTTTCCTCTCCGGGGTTTAAAAGGACTTTGTCAAATCCCCGCAGTTCTCTTACCGGCCGTATTACTTCATCCTCCGGCGGTGCCACATAGAGCTGCACCACTTCCCTGCCGGGACGCATGCCGGTATTTTTCACATGCACGGATACCTCCAGGATCTCTGTATCGTCCATTTCCTTTTTGTCCGTCTTTAACTGGCCATAGGCAAAATCCGTATAAGAAAGGCCATAGCCAAAAGGGAAGGCGGTTTTTATTTTTTTCGAAGTATAGTAACGATAGCCTATAAAAATACCTTCCTGATAGACCGCGCTGTCCTTCCCTTTTCCATAGGTCAGATAGCAGGGGGTATCTTCTACTCTTTCCGGGAAGGTTTCTGCCAGACGCCCGCCGGGATTTTTTTCACCGAACAAAAGCTCTGCCGCGGCTTTTCCCACAGCCTCTCCTCCCAGATACATCTCCAGGATCCCCTTTACCTGCTCCTTCCATGGCATCACCACAGCAGAACCGTTGTGCAGCACCACCACTACGTTTTTCTGCACTGCCGCGATCTTTTCTATCAGAGCATTCTGGCAATGGGGAAGATCCATATGCCTGCGGTCGTAGCCTTCCGATTCAAAGCTGTCCGGCAATCCCGCAAAGATCACCGCCACCTCTGCACCTTTTGCCGCCTCTATGGCCTCTGCCTGCAACGCCTCGTCGATCTCGTCCTTCACATCCTCAAAGCCCAGGGCAAAGGTTACATCCGCCAGCTGTTTTTCAATTACTGTCTCCAGGGCCGAATCTACCTTCAGGCTATTGATATGTGAGCTGCCGCCGCCCTGATAACGAGGATCTTTCGCGTACTTTCCTATGAAAGCGATCCTGCTCTTCTTTTTAAGAGGAAGGATCTGCTCTTCATTTTTAAGGAGCACGGCGCACTGGGCTGCGATCTCGGCAGCTTCCTCATGGTCACTTTCATGATCAAAGATCGCCGTCTCGTCCCTGTTTTCCGTATACTTAAAAATAATATGTAAAATGCGGGCACAGGTCTGATCCAGAACTTCTTCCTTAAGTTCTCCATTTTTTACCGCATCAACGATCAGCTGATCGTTGATCCCGCCGCTGGAGGGCATCTCCAGATCCAGTCCGGCTTTTAATGCCTCCACCCGGTCATTGACAGCGCCCCAGTCAGAGACTACATAGCCATCAAAGCCCCATTCTTCCCGAAGGATCCGGGTCAGATATTCCGGGCTGTCTCCCACAAAGGTTCCATTGATCCGGTTATAGGCGCTCATGACTGTCCAGGGCTTTGCCTCTTTCACCGCCGTTTCAAAGGATGCCAGATAAATCTCCCGCAGTGTTCGCTCATCCACCTGCGAGGAGTTGGTCATGCGGCGCTTTTCCTGGTTATTTGCCAGAAAATGCTTGGGACTGGTGCCCACATTCTTACTTTGTACGCCCCGTATCATGGCACCGGCCAACTGCGAGGACACATACGGGTCCTCGGAATAATATTCAAAGTTTCTGCCGCAAAGAGGAGAACGTTTGATGTTCATGGCCGGCCCCAGGATGGTGCTTACATTCTTTGCCTGACATTCCCGGCCGATGATCTCCCCCAGATGGTACAGCAGCTCTCTGTCAAAGCCGCAGGCTGTGGCACATCCGGCAGGAAAGCAGACCGCCGTCTCACTTTCGTTAATACCCAGGTGATCCGCTTCCTGGGCCTGTTTACGGATGCCGTGGGGGCCGTCTGTCACCATCACTGACGGAATCCCCAAACGTTCGATCCCTTTTAGATGCCAGAAATCCCGGCCGGAGCACATGCCGGCCTTTTCCTCCAGGGTCATTTGGGAGACCAGATCCAGAATTTTCTCTTTTTCCATGTTTTCCTTTCTAAGCTTTCCGTCCGGTCGCCGATCTATCGGAAGACTGACGTGTGAACGGTAACTTTTAACTTTCCAAGTCCGATCTTTAAACTTATCTTTCCAAGATGCATGAATGTCACTTACACCATCCATGCAGTCTTAAAGAAATATCACGTGCATCTTGTATCTGCTTGGCACCTGATCTGTAACTTTATTTTATGGAAAAATAGACCTTCGTTATTTTATATTTGTTCTTTTTGTTATATTTTTGTTTTGAATTTGTGTTCACAGAAGCGTGCACAAGATATAAAATACCGGTAAGAGGGCAAACAGATATGAAAAAGAATTATAACATCTATGATTTTCTGGAAATGTACTATCCGGATTCCAATATTCCCGCCTATCTGTACCGGGACCAAATTCCTGTCTACTGTGTTCCGACGCAGGCGGGGCTTACCTTTCCCCCGAAGAAATATCTGGATATTCTGTTAAACAAAGAAGCGCAGATCAGCTATTGCTCCACGGCCTATGGCATATATTTCGGCTGCATCCGGCTTGATCCCGGCACCGATGCTGCGGACAGGCGACTGGTTTTCGGTCCCATAGGCAATATTCCCTTTACGGATGCCGACCTTCGCAGCATTTACAGCGATTACCTTATCTCCGAAGAAAACAGGGAATCCTTTACTGCTTTCCTGCGACAGATCCCCGAGATCTCTCTGGCCTCTTTTCTCGCCAGACTTACCTTTATCAACTACTGTCTCCATGGAGAAAAGTATGCCGTCACGGATTTTCTGCCCTATGAGGACAGGGCCCTGTCCGATGCCTCTGCCCTTATAGAAGAAAACTACAATATGAAAGTAAATCTATATCACAACCGTTCCTACGAATTAGAGGCGCAGACCCTGAATCTGATACGTGCCGGCAATCCCCAGGGATTCCTTGCATTAAAAACAAATGACTCCCGGTTTCACACGGGAGTCACAGGTCCTACCGCTCTGCGGCAGATCAAAAATAATATTGTCATCACTACCACCCTGTCTACCAGGGCTGCCATCGAAGGCGGTCTGGATTATGATACGGCATACCAGCTTTCCGATAAGTTCATTCAGGAAGCGGAAGTCCTACAGAATGCAGACAATCTGTATGCACTGCTGTCCAAGATCGCCTATACCTTTGCCCAGAAGGTCTACGAAGCCAAGACCCCCGTCGCCTCCAGCGACCGCATTCAGAAAGCCATTCGCTTTATACAGCAAAACACCAACCAGCACATTACCGCCTGCGATGTGGCTGACTATGTGGGCTTTAGCCGCGCCTACTTTTCCGCCTATTTTAAAAAAGAACTGGGCTTCTCCCTTTCTGCCTTTATTCTCCGATGCAAGCTGGAGGAAGGCCGCAGGCTCCTGCAGTACACCGATAAGCCACTGAGCACCATCAGCAATTACCTCTGCTTTTCCAGTCAGAGCCACTTTCAGACTGCCTTTAAAAAACAATTCGGCATCACGCCGATGGAGTATCGGAGAGGCAAATGATGCTATGAGCTGCGTTTTTTCATATGTCGGTATATTGCAATTCCCAGCAGTACCGCCAGAAGCCAGATCAAGATCAGGTACAGCCATAACATGGAACCATTGGCTGTGTCATCGCTTTTCTGTGTTTTCTCATCGGCATTGTCCTCCTCCGGAAAAAACGAATCACTGTCTGATCTTTCCGGTTCCTCTGTGTCTGTTTTCCCCTGCACAGTTTCTTCCTTGACATTTTCGCCATCCTGGCCGGATTCTGACGTTTCGTCTTTCATGCCATGTTCATTTGTATCCATTCCGCCGGTTCCCCTGGTCACCGTTCCTGTCTTTGCCATCTGCGAGGTGCCGGCATTACCTGCTGTATCTGCTGCAATTACTGCCGCACTCCCTTCTCCTATCGTCAGAGATTGTGCGGTTACCGTTATATTTTGACCTCCATTCGTGGTCTTATTTCCACCCGGCGTCACCGTCTTTCTGCTGTTATCCGATGCGCCGCTGCCGGCTGATGCATTTTCCCCTTTGGTATCACTTTCGGAACTATCGCCGGAAGAGGAGTCACCGCCGGAACTGCCGGAGCCGCTGCCGGAGCTGCTGGAGTCGCTGCCGGCGCTACTGGAACCACCGCTGGAACTGCTGGAGTCGCTGCCAGCGCTACCGGAACCACCGCTAGAACTGCTGGAGTCGCTGCCAGTGCTACCGGAACCACCGCTGGAACTGCCGGAGCTACCGCCGGAAGAGGAGTCACCACTGGTATCCCCTCCGGAAGGCGTGTCCTTTCCTCCGTCTTCCTTGGCATAAACCGTCCACTTATACAAAGTCTGTCCGCATGCGCAATTATTCTCTCCGTCCTTCCAGACAGTAAATAAAATATCTTCCTTCTCCGCTCCCTTTTCCAGCTCCGTTATCTCATAAACCGTATAGGAGGAGCCGTTATACGTCACCGTACTGCCGGTATCCTTTATGCCTTTGAGATTGTTAAAAATGAGATCATTCTCGTACACCAGGACCACTTTATCCCCCGGATGAAGAGACGTATCGTCAAATTCTACCTTTTCGCCCACACTCTTTCCATCTGTCCGGTACATTTCCAACTTCATGGATTTCAAAAATGTCTCCGAGGGAATCGTGTGCACAATGGTAAGACTGGCTGTCTTTTTATCCTCTGAAATTTCAACCGATTGAAAACCGTGCCGATTCAAAACAAAATTCGTTGTGTTCGTAAAGACAGCACTGCTTCCTTCTTTCACAGAGATCTCGATGGTACAAAGATACTTCTGTCCGGGCGAGAATCGCTCGTTCTCCTGCATATCCTCCCAGTTTTCCCCTGATCCGTCTGCCCCCTGTTTTTTCCAATTGGTTATCTGAATATCGTAGTTATTTCCCGCTGCATCCTGTATAGCCTCTTTCAGCCGCTGACCGCTGGCCTTTACCGTAAGCTGATCCCGGCTGTAATTCTCGGTCCAGTTTTCTCCGATAGGAATACCGTTAGCGCATCGGAACGCATCAAAAACATCATTGGTAAGCTTAAAGAAGGGAATCTGATATTCCTCCGCCTCCTGTGCCCCTGTCCGCTGAATGAGGGCAAAAATACTCTTATCCTTTCCGGTGCTCTCATCATGACAGATAAATTGAAGAACATAGTAATGCCCTTCGGTAAGATCCGAAGTATCCATGACATAGGTGTGAATTCCACCCCGCCAGGTGGAATACTCCTCTACTGTCCGCTCTTTCGTCGGGACAACCGATTCAAATACGACCTTCTTTGTGTAATCATTCAGACCGACCTCCTCCAGATCGCTATCTACCAATACATCGGAATACCCTTCCGCATCCTTCCTTGTCTGAAAGCCACTGGGAAATTCCGCTCCGAAATCATAACAGTATAAGGAAAGCCTACAATTTGCGCCGGAATACTTGTCTCCATACTCATAGTCGTAGATTATCTCTATCGGCAGCCGGCTGGATGTTTTTGTCACCGTATCTCTTGTTGCCCCATTTTGGGCTGTAAGTTGTGCAGGCTTTTTCAGTGCAAATGCCGACGCATCGATGGTATCCTTCTTACCATCCTCCGGCACTGTAAAAAAGCTAAGTGCGCGGTAGCTTCCGATTCTGTCTCCGTCACCGACTTTTTCCCAGATCTTTATACAGAAAGGATTTTTACTCCTATCGGTTGTGTTGTCCCGGAACCGATCCGCCGTAAAAGTAAAGGTAACATCACTTACACATGCATTGGCCGGGATGACGTGCTCCTGTGTCTCACCGGACTCCGCGGCATACACATCGCTCATTTCTTCCCCGTCCATATATTTGCCGGAGCTGGCGGTGGTAAAGACAAACGTGCGGGGAGCAAAGTCGTAGACACCCGCCTTTAATGTAATGTCCTTGTCCGTCAGATTCTGAATGATGGGGGTGACTTTAATGGTTCCCTCCGCATTGACGCTTACATTTTCTGACGAAAGATCAGCAAGGAAAGTGGCCGGATGCCCCGCATTGCTTCCGTATGTAAAAAGGACATCGTCACTATTATCACTATCCATAGGATAGATCGTAGGCGTGGAAGTAAGGGCACATCCTGACTTATAATAGGTTGCCAACTCCCTCATAGTGATCTTGCCGTCTCCGGCGTATCCCTCCCATTTCCGGCTTTCATCCAAAGAGGACACATCTGCACCGAAGGTATGGTATTCCCCATTATTCCGGTCATATCCCATAGCATGCCCAAATGTAGAAACCAGCTCCGTACCTATGTCAGATTGAGAGTAGCTGGTTTCCCACTGGTTGGCTGCGGTGATGAAGTAATATTTAGGGGGATTAGTTGTAGTAGTTGATGTCGTTGTTGATGTTTTTTCTTCTGTTGTTTTTTCCTCTGTTGTTTTTTTCTCTGTTATTTTTTCCTCTGATATTTTTTCCTCTGATGATTGTTTCCCACTGTCTGTAGACGCGGTTATCACGGTCTTTTTCTCTTCGATCGACCGATTCTCATCGTTGGATTCCGTGGTCTTGGCGGTTTCTTTTTCTTCAGATGTCTGCTTTTCTTCGTCTGTTTCTGTAGCCTTGGCGGCTTCCTTTTCCTCAGACGCCTGCTTCTCCTCGTCTGCTTCTGTAGCCTTGACGGCTTCCTTTTCCTCAGACGCCTGCTTCTCCTCGTCTGCTTCCGTAGCCTTGACAGCTTCCTTTTCCTTGGATACCTGCTTTTCCTCGTCTGATTCCGTAGTCTTAACGTTTTCCTTTTCCTCGGATGTCTGTTTCTCCTCGTCTGCTTCCGTAGCCTTGACAGCTTCCTTTTCCTTGGATACCTGCTTTTCCTCGTCTGATTCCGTAGTCTTAACGTTTTCCTTTTCCTCGGATGTCTGTTTCTCCTCGTCTGCTTCCGTAGCCTTGACAGTTTCCTTTTCCTCGGATGTCTTTTTCTCCTCGTCTGATTCCGTAGTCTTAACGTTTTCCTTTTCCTCAGACGCCTGCTTCTCCTCGTCTGCTTCCGTACCCTTGACGTTTTCCTTCTCTTCAGATGTCTGTTTTTTTTCATCTGATTCTGTGACCTTGGCCGTCTCCTGCTCCTCAGATGAACTATATGATAGAAATGCCTCTGTAAAATCCTCACCGGAGAAACTGCCCTGGCTCTCCTGCACCTCATCATCATAAAGATCTGCCGGCATGATCATACCACCGGAATAGCAGCAGGAAATGATCACAAGAACTCTCCCATGCAGCTTGTCCAGGTGACTGCGAAGCTCTGCCGCTGTGATGTTGTTCACACCGCCTAAGGCCAGATAACTCGTGCCATCCAGTGCTGCATTTCCATGGCCGGAATAGGTAAATACCGTAAAGGAATTCTCATCCGTATTCTCTGCCATGTCGTCAATGCGCTTCCACAGTTCTTCCTTATAATCGGTATCACTGTTCTGCGCAATCCCATAAGTCTGTATGCCGCTCTCATCAAACTCATTGGTATTGGCCAGGATGGCTTTTAAAGCTCTGGCATCCCCCGGCATGGCATCTCCCAGATTGGAATCCCCGTCCAGATATAGCAGCATAGCCTGTCCTCCGGATGTTTGACTCGTCTCTGCATGAACCTGGATCGTTGCCGGCCGCCACGTCAGCACCTGCGTCACAGCCAGCGTGATTCCAAGCCCAAAGGCGGCTGCGCGTCTTTTTAATCTTTCTATCTTCATCTTGCGTCTCCTATATCCTGCCAAACAGCATCAGCACCCTCATGGAAATTTCCGACAGCACGCTTGGCCGCCAGCGGCGGGGATAAAATACTTTCCATAGCTGCGTAGAAACCGTAAGGTGTTCCCCACCGAATTTATCCGCCAGTTTTCTATTTTTCGGCGGCAATTCGCCGCCTAATTTTTCATAAAATTCCCGGTTTCGGATCCGCAGATTGCTTTCCTTTCCCAGTGTAGTCAGAAACCACTGCACCTGCTTGCGAGGGGAGGAATAGCTGACATTGCTGCTGGTCACCCGGTGCAGTGCCGATACATGGTGGTCTACGTGGACTTCTCCCATTCCCAGTGCGATGACTCCCGCTGCCCAGTCATGGGCATCCATCCGGCCGCCGTCACATCGCAGCATCAGCTCCCTGCACCGGCCATTGATCACCATGGACATACCTGCTCCAAAGCAGCCTGTCATCATCCTTGCAAAAGTGACTTCCTCTTTCTTAGGGCTTCGCACCCCCATGGAGTCTTCCTTCTCATCGATACCTTCCCAGAGGCTGTAATACAGCAGCGCCTTTTCTCGGGCCTTTTCTTGCGCCTGTTCTTGCGCCTTCTCCCGGCTTTCCTTTGCCTGCAGCCACCGGACAGCCCGCTGCAATTTTTCGGGCTTCCAGATATCATCCTGGTCGCTGAAGGCGTAGTATCCGTCCTCGCCGCAAGCTGCCAGTGCCAGAAAAAAGCTTTTGGAAAAGCCCATATTTTCACCGTAGATCACCTGTATCCGGTTGTCTGCTGCCTGATATTCCTCCAGAATCTTTCCCGTTTGATCCGTGGATCCATCATCCCGGATCACCAGCTTCCAGTTCTGCCAGGTCTGGGAAAGGATGGAGTCTATCTGCTGTCTGATCACCTGTTCTCCGTTATAGGAGGACATGACGATATAGACCAATGGCGATTTCCCTACTTTGTTATCTGTTTTCTCCATATTTACCTCTGTACTGTGCCCTATCTCCAACGCTTCACCTTCCCATGCAGTACATATAGACTGATCGCCCCCTTGTGCGCCAAAGGTAAGTCGATCCTTCCAAGTATCCGCCACCAGTTCCTACTCATTTGAGCAAAATTACGCCCGATCACTGCCCTTGCATAGGCATCAAAATCCTTTTTGACTGCCTTCGGTGCCTTTCGGTAGATCACGTAGTAAAAGTGAGCCAACACCTTTAAGATCCCCACGTCATAGTAGGCTTGACTGTTTACCACACCTTCCCGCTCTATCCTCTCTATCATCTCCCTGAAAGCTTTCTTAGGGAAATAAAAAGGGACTCTCCCGGCACTGTGCATGGCAGAATCCTCCCGCTGTACATACAGATAAAGGGGTGCCGGCACACAGGCAATGGGTCCGGCCATGGCATTCACATAGGTGGAAACAGGCAGATCCTCTGCTCGCGTCCCCGGCTCCGGATCCTTACAAAAGGCCAGCTGATGAGACTGCCAGAAGTCGCGGGAATAGAGCCTGGCCCCCGCCGAGCTGATGCGATATGCCCATTCTTCTCTTTTGCCCTGCTCATAGAAAGCAGGTACAAGATCGGAAAGAAGGCTGCCGTCCTCCCGGATCATGCGATACCCGCAAAACACCATCTGTGCCTTTGCTTTTTCTGCCGCTGCTACCATTCTCTCGATGCAGTCTTGGGCGAGCCTGTCATCCCCGTCCACAAAGCTAAGATAGACTCCCGTTGCCATGGCGATGCCGGCATTCCTGGCTGCCGCCACACCCTGATTCTCCTGGGACAACAGATGCAGCCTTGCATCTTTACACGCCAGTGCCTTGATCTTCTCTCTCGTTTTATCCGTGCTGCCGTCATCCACCACTATGACCTCGATATCCTTGTAAGACTGGGCCAGAATGGAAGAAAGGCAGGCTTCTATGTAATTTTCCACATTGTAGGCAGGTACTATGATGGAAACTAATTGCTGGGACTGATTCATGATAATCCTCGTTTCTCCAGATTTCCAAATACTTACTTATCCTCATCTGTTAATCGTGGTAGTTTCCCCCAATCATCCGGATATTTCAATTTGTCATATTCAACCTTTTTGGCTCGGTAAATGATCTGACTAAACGTATTTTCATCCTTGTTTTTTATATATGTAGCAATGATTCTGTAAGAATCTTTTATATTTTCCCTGATATCTCCCTCAAGCAATGTGTCGGGAACATAATCTCCGCATCCTGTCACATCTCGGAATCCAAGCGCCCATTTTACACTTCCCACAAGTTTTTCAGTATATAGCAATGGATGCGAATTATTGTAATTGCCCATCATACTTGCTGACAGATTGGGATTCTTGAATATATATGGCAATACCGCCAGTTTTTGATTTGTAGTCCCTTTCCGTGCAAATTCAATATCTGCTTCTTTTAAACGGCCATCAATACAAATATTATAGAAGTCCAGATGTGACCATGTTTTATTCGTAAGTTCCAGTCCTGTTAAATGATGAAAGTTACTGGCATCAAACTCTACCTCCAGCGCCGAAAGCTTCTTATGCTTGTCCGTAACTACAAAAAGCAATCGTTTTCCCACAAAATTATCTCTATATAATCTTGCGGCAGATATTACTATTGAAATTGCCTCTTTTTTTGTGTACTTTTTGCCCATCCTGTATGATCCAATTCTCTATAAAAATTTAAAGGGAGACTACAACACCGCAGTGCTGTGCGTCTCCCTTTGTGGCTGATTTTATCGTTGTCCGCCAACACTCCAGCCCATACGTCTGGAATCGCTATCAGGTTTTATCGTTGCCTGCCAACTCTCCGGTCTATACACCCGGATTCACTATCGGATTTAAGATGTCAGCCGCATCAGCGGGATGTCGCCCGCTTTCCTATCTATAGTATACTCAATAACCAGCTTCTTAGCAACTGCTATTAAGATCTTGGAATTGTTAAATTCCCCTGGCATAAGACTCCACAATCATCTGCTCTGTATTTTTCCACGGCATAACGTACATCAACGCGCATTTCTTAGATGCATTTACAATTTCCTCTACTATCTCCTCACACCATAGCTTATCCTGCGGATAATAATGGCCAGGGTCACCTTAATCATATAGTAGACTGCTCTGGGAGCATTAATGGAGCTCTCGCCTCCCATCCGCTCCTTCATCACCACCGGCACCTCTTTTACCTTGCCACGATTCATGAAAGCGGTGATGATGGCCTCCGGCTCCGGATAATCGGCGGAATAGTCCTCCGCATAGATCTTGATAAAGCGACGATTGGCAGCCCGAAAGCCACTGGTCACATCCTTTACTCTTCCACCGGTGCACAACCAGATCAGCCGGCTGAGGAACCGTATACCTGCCCTGCGCATACCCGTAGACTGAAAGCCATCGCTGTCCAGGAAGCGGGAGCCGATGACCACCTCCGCCTCTCCTCTGGCAATGGGGGCGATTACATCCGGTATGCAGCGCACATCGTGCTGGCCGTCGCCGTCGATCTGGATCGCCACATCATAGTGATACTTGGCCGCGTACTTGTATCCTGTCTGTACTGCGCCGCCGATGCCCAGGTTAATGGGGAGATTTAGCACCGGATAGCCATTCTTTCTGCAGACGGTCCTTGTGGTATCCGTGGAACCGTCATTGATCACCACATAGTCGCACCAGGGACAGTTTTCCCTTAGCTGCTCTATGACATAGCCGATATTCTTTGCTTCATTGTAGGCAGGAATGATGACGAGGATTTTAGTATTTATGCCTTCTTTATCCCGGTCTATCCCGACCTGTTCTCTGCCCTTCCCAGCTTTTTCTGTATCTGTTCCGTTGACTTTTCTGTCTATTCTGTCGTTTTCCTTATCCATCCGGTCTTTTTCCCTGTCTGTCTCTACGTTCTCCATCTGCCACATCCTGCATCACACTACTCTACAGCATCTCTGCAATATTACGATCATTAGGATCATCCCTGTCAAGGAAGCATCCGGCATCACTCTCGCCGACGTTTTCTCTGCCGCGTCACCTTGCAGACTTTAAAAGCCACCTACCTTTGATGCTCTCTCTTTAAGATGCCCCGCCGCATTCCCTCATCAGCGCACTGCTTCTCTACCGCATCCAGTTTGTTATCCAAGATGGCTAATTCCTGGGCCAGTTCCTTGATCTTCCTGGTCTGTTTGGACACAATGGAAGTAAGCGCCATACAGAGCATCAGCAAAAATCCGATGCACAAAAGGAAAAGACCATTCATGGTGGAGACAATGCCGAATACGTGCAGGATTGACGTAAAGATCTCCGGAAAAAGGATCATCAGTACCATGATCACACCGGCCATCAGCCACAGCAAAGTATACCTTAATTCAATGGTCTTATTCTTAAGAAAAACAAGTATCAATATAAAATAAAAAACAACTAAAATTTCCAGTGTGATCCGCAATGTGGAAGGAATCATCTTTGCCTCCGTAAAATATGATGCATATTGGCAGTGCTAAAACAGATGGAACGATCCGCCAGATTTCATTCTGACAAATGATAAAATCAGCTTGATGACGATTCATAAGAGTAAGAGCACTTAATGATGACAGGCAACAAGTTTTTTTAATGGCATTACCGGAGCCCGATATCCTGCTCAGATCCTAACATAACGGGTCCCACGCCCAGTACCCACCTTGCGAATCTGTCCTTCGTTTATCAGCTTCCCAAGAACAGCCTCTACCGTAGTTACACTGACATCAGGCAGAATCTTACATATATCTGATTTTGAAATTGGCGTGAGTGAATTCATCACAGTTGCCTCGACCCTTGCCTGCTTCGTGACCTTTTTGTTTCCAAGAACGGCAAATCGTTTATCCAATTCCTTATAACACATGTATAGCGTTGTCAGGAATTCCATAATAAATGCCGAGTAATCATTCTGCCCCTCGTGCCAACCTGCGGAGGACTGCTTCAATGCATCGTAATAATTACCTTTTCGTTTATTGATCTGTTCCTCAAACGAGATGTATTTTCCGGCATCGAAGCCATTTTTATACAACAAGAGCAAGGATAGCAATCTTGATATTCTTCCATTTCCGTCACGAAATGGATGGATGCAAAGAAAATCAAGGATCACACAAGGAATCAGCAGAAGCTGATTGATGTTTGGATCATTCCTTGCCTCTTGATAAGCTAACACAAGCTGTTCCATTTCATCCGGTGTCTCCACCGCAGAAGTCGGATGGAAGCGAACACTCCTACGTCCATCCTTATCCTCTTCTATGATGTTATTGTCGAATTCTTTGTACTTTCCCGCGAATGAATAACCGGCAAAGTTCATCATGATTCCATGAAGCCTGAGGATATCCGACTGTCTGAAATCCATATCCTGATAACCCGTGTGGACTTCAGCCAAGGCATCTCTATACCCAGCGATCTCCTGCTCACTATGATTCATAGGAGCACTGTTCCCATTCACAATTTCATTGATACGTTCATCGGTCGTAACAATACCCTCGATCGCATTGGAGTTCTTAACTGACTGAACCTTTGCTACTCGCTCCAATTCTGTAAACACATCGGTGAACTGATCTTTTCGATTCCATGCCATAGCACGGAGAGAATAAATATCTGTAGTAACATTCAATAATCCTGCGGGAAGCATCCCGTTGTACAGGAAAGAATAATCAAATCTACGCATAGCCCCGCCCCCTTCTGCATAATATAATACATTTTTATATGCAGAAAATCAAAATGTTTTTGCATATAGGAAGCGTCTTTTTTATGCAGATGTGAAGTCTTTTCTGCATAAAAAGTATAGATATTGTATGCAGAAACCTCAATTTTCAGACCAACGTAGTCCTAAAGCCTTAATTTCCAGACCAAAGTAGCCCTAAAAGCATTTTGGTCTGGAAATTTATATTAGAGCTATTCAGTTTTGGAAATCAAGGAATAATTATTAACCTGATGATTATTCATTTCAAGAACTGTTTTAGAACAGCCATTTTCCGAAGTAGGCAGCCGTCCATTTTTTTAGTTAGAAGGTTATTTTAGTCTCACATAGAAAGTGGATTTACCGGAACCGCCACGTCTAAGTTCTCCCGCAGCAACCATTTTTCTAAGAGCACCTTCGATAGAGCTGATACTAAGGGAAGGACATAATTCTCTGATATCCTGCTTGG
>CAVBJS010000029.1:0-32020 GCA_963596015.1 Bacteroidaceae bacterium | reverse complement strand
TTTATGGAATCCTTGCCGTTCTATGTATCCTAACTTCTTGTGTCCAGTGAAAAAGGTCTTGATGGCAAGATCTTTACCGGGTTTGCGGCGCTAAATACGGCATGCGGTACTAAATGCGGCAAGCAGCAGTGCTATAAGCCTCTTTACAGTCTGGAGATGCCGTCGTCATCGTAACGATCATAAGCAGCCCCTTCATATCCCAGCATGACGACACTGTCCTCTCGGATGGCGGAGACGTTTTCTGCAGGATCCGCCAGAGGGATGCAATGCTCCTTTCGGATAAAGAGAGGCACCTCATCCAGGGCAACCTGCACATAGTGAACGCCCTGGGAAAGGATCTCTCTGTGGGTGATCTGACTGCCGGAAAGTTTCACAAACAGCATTTCCTCCGGCAGATAAATGGTGCGGCCTATAGCATTCTGGGTATAAACGGGCGCGATCATGACCTCGTTTCCAAGGATCAGCTGGTCTTCCGTATTTCTGGCAATGGGATCCTGGGGATATACAAAGGCCAGGGGCTTAAACATCATGTCATCTCCCAGGGCTGCCTTCATATATTCACTGTACAGATAGGGGATCAGCCGGTAGCGGACCTCGATCACCCTGCGGAAATCCTGAATATCTTCGAATTGGTAGACCTCCTGCTCTCTGGTGTTGGAGGCAGTGTGGTTGCGCATCAACGGCGTGAAGACGCCCAACGCCAGCCAACGCAGCAGCAGATCCCGGCTGGTATTGCCGGCAAAGCCGCCCAGGTCGGCACCGGCATAAAGGAAGCCGCACATGTTCAGAGAAGGCATCATCTTCAGATTCAGCAGAATGTGGGACCACCAGGTGGAATTATCTCCGGTCCAGGTGCCGCCATAACGATGCATACCGATATAGGAGGAACGGGAAAAAAGCAGGATCCGTTTATCCGGAGAAAGCCGCTCAAAGGCTTCACCGGCGGCTCTGGTCATATAGTAACCGAAGAGGTTGTGTACCTGTTCGTGGCAGACAGCCCTGCCGTCCACATTGTGATAAAAGCGCCGGTAATCTTCATGGCTGTTGGCCAGAGCGTACAGCTTTTTCATCAGCTGAAAATGTTGGATGCCGGGATTATCCTCTTCTATGTAGGCGTGGAGGTAGTCCTTAAAAGCGGCGATGCTTTCCCTGGAAAAAAAGATGGAGGGCTCATTCATATCATTCCAGAAGGCGTCAATGCCCTTGGAAATGAGGAAATCGTACTGATCACCGAACCATTTTCTGGCATCCTTGTTCAGCACATCCGGAAAATGAGACCATCCCGGCCAGACCGTGGCCTCAAAAAAGGAACCGTCTTCCCGCCGACAGAAATATCCTTTTTCACAGCCTTCATCGTATACCTTGTATCCTTTTTCCATCTTTACCCCGGCGTCGATGATAGGGGCAAGGTGAATGTTTTCCTCCTGCATCTCCCGGACAAAACCGGCAAGATCAGGAAAAGCCTCCTCATTTACGGTAAAGTCCTTGTAGGAATCCATATAGTCGATATCCATGTAGAGAAGATCCAGCGGAACATGATTCTCCCGGTGCTTTCTGACCACATTCCGGAAATCCTCCGGTGTCTTGTATCCGAAGCGGCTTTGACCATAGCCAAAGGCGAACTTCGGCGGCAGATAGCTGCGACCGATGATCTGACGGAACTGGTGCACCACATCTAAATCCGATGTGCCGGTGATGACATACAGGTAGAGATCTGCTTCTTCGCAGGTCACGGTCATGGTATCTGCCCTGGTAAAGCCTATATCAAAGCGCACCATGCCGGGATGATCGAAAAACAGACCGGTATGTGCACTACTGTCGGAAACCAGGATAAAATTATGGGCAGCATAGGAAGAATTACGGTTTTCAGACATATTCTGGTCGTCTGCGGCGTCGCTGATATAGAGAAAGCCTCGCTTATTGATGCCGCGGTTGGCCTCGCCCAGCCCGAAGATCATGGTATCCGGCATAAGCTGCAGGGAAAATTCAAAGCCCTCCTGCAAAGAGATTTTGCCTAAGGACGGTGCGTCGGTACAAACAGGAACAGAAGCCGTGACAGCTTCTGTCTCAAAAGGGGTGCCATAACGATATTTGAGGATCATATTTTCCTTTCCTGCCGCAGCTTGCCTGCGGCACCGTGAGGAGAATTTCGCGAAGGCGAATTCTCCGATGCGATACGCACCTATGCCGTATACGGCATAGGTGCCGTTTGACAGAAATGCTATCGAGAATTTCTGTCAAATTTTCCTTTCCTGCCGCAGCTAGTCTGCGGTGCATAAGTGTTGTAACGAATGGTTTGGTGATGCATGATCTAACGTGTCAGCGTTTACGAAATGGCTGCTCTTGGGACAGCTGCCAGGGTGGAAACAAGCCGGATATCTCCGAAAAAAGCTGACAGTATGATTATAACGGAAAACGATTTCCTAAAGCAACAAAAATCCATCCTTTATGATAAAGATATCAGACTGAGATATAAGATTAAGATATCAGTCTGCTGTTCAAGTTACCGTTCAGGCACCGGCCAGTCGTCAGGGGGCTGAACTATAACGATTTTTTACAGTTTACGGGGATTCGTATCGATAGCAGCATGCAAAACGTAATGCACCGGGACACGGCAGAATGCCTCGCATCCTTTGCGCTGCGCGCCAGTTTTGCATGATCTGCATCGAAACCGCAGGATGGTATCGGGCACGCTTTCAGAGCGGGCCCGATAGCCCCGTAATGTCTGAGCATCCCCGCATCAGGCGGGGATGCGAGTTCGGGCCGTGCCATCCGCAGGCGAGAAGCAGATCAAAAGCAAAACGGCGCAAAGTGCACGGAGCGAGACATCTGCCGCGTTCCGGTGCATGGCCGGGCGGCACTGAATTGCCACAGTAACCTGTTCAGACACCATCCGGGCATTTTTTTCCGCAGGGCATACCGCAACGGCGCAACTTGTGTTATGATGTTGAAAATAGGTACAAATGCCATGCAGTAGGTGCTGAACAGATAAAGTAAAGAAATAAACAGGAGAAAATACAAATGACAGGAAATGCAGACGAGATGATCCGTGCCAACGGTGCAGCGGAGGCAGCCCAGACAGAGCGCTTAAAGAATGAGATCGATGAATACAGTCAGCAGCTGGAGGAACTTACAGCGCTGTACCAGAAGAATAATGTGTTGGTGGATCGTTTGCAGAAGATAAATCTCACTGCCGCAGACAGCATGCGCACGATCCTGCAGGAGAATGTAGCCCGCAGAGAGGAAAAGGGAGAGATAGATCCGGAGATAAGTGCCAAAGAGCAGGAGGCACTCAGAGAGGCGCTGGCCGCTTCTATTGATGACTCTCAGAAAAAGATCGAGGAGCTGCTGCAGCAGTCTGACAAGCTGGCCCACAGAGAGAATGTGCGGGTATACAGAAATGTGCAGGCGTCCATGATCGCAGAGCTGGATAAACAGACCCAGCAGCTGCATGCTGCCCAGGATGAGCAGACCCAGATCCTGCAGTCCATGCAGGATGAACAGCTGCAGAGCATGCAGGTAGCCCTGGATACAGTCAATGCCGTACAGGCAAGACTGGAGGAGCTGGCAGCAGACGATGGGGAGATAGAGATATCCGGCGGCACAGGTCTGCAGGTGGTGACCCTTGTATTTGCGGTCCTGTCCACGATCCTGGGCGTTTTGTCCTTCCTTGGCATTAACTTAGGCTCTATCCTGGGATTGTTCTGATAGTAGGAGGTAATGATGGCCAGAGTATTTTGGAAACCCGGTAATATGCTTTATCCCGCACCGGCGGTAATGGTCAGCTGCGCAGATGAGAATGGCAATGCCAATATCATGACGGCTGCATGGACAGGCAACGTAAGCAGCGATCCTGTGACAGTTTCTGTATCCATCAGACCCCAGCGCTATTCCTACGATATCATAGACAAGACCGGCGAGTTCGTCATCAATCTGACTACCCGCGCATTGGCATATGCCACCGATTACTGCGGCGTGCGTTCCGGCCGGGACGAGGATAAGTTCGAAGTGCTGCATCTGACCAAAGCACCCTCCGTAAAGGTAAAGGCCCCCGGTATCGCAGAGAGCCCGGTAAGCTTAGAGTGCAAGGTGGTAGACCGTAAGAAGATCGGCGTTCATGAGATGTTTATCGGCGAGGTCGTGGGTGTAGACATCGATGATCAGTATCTGGATGAGAAGGGACGCTTTGACTTGGAAAAAGCAGATCTGTTGGCATACTCCCACGGTGAGTATTTTACCTTAGGAGAGAAACTGGGCAAGTTCGGATTTTCCGTCAAGAAATGATCAAGCAATGAAGAAACTGACAGTTTATGCCATAAAAATGCATATCTGGGTGGTGGAGGCGACACTGGCAGCGCTGGTGGTCAGCCTCTTTTTCCTGCCATCCTGTAATTTCTTTGAAAAGACAGGCGATAACCTGTACCAGTTGACCCTTAACGGCACCGCCGTGGGCACAGCCGATTCCATGGAGACAGCCCAGTACTGTCTGAATCAGGCCAGGAGAGCCATTGCCGGGGACGGAAGTGAGCTGACCTACGTCCAGGCGGATCTGAAAGCCGAGAGCAAAGAAGTGCTGTGGGGGAGAGTAGATACAGAGGAAGAGATCACCTATCAGATGACGCAGGTGCTGCGCCGGAAGATAGAAGAGGCTACCCTGGAGCGATGCTATACCCTGAAGATCGGTACTTTTACCATCAATCTGGCCAGCAAGGAAGATGTGCTGGAACTTCTGACCAGAGTTCTGGAAAAGTATGACGAGGAAAATCAGTACGTGGTGCGCCTGGTTCTGGATCCGGACCGGGAGATCAACGCACTGACAGCCCAGGTTATCTCTACCGTGGAGCAGGCCCAGATCGAGGAAAAGGAACAGAGCCTGCCTACCGCAGGTATCGTGGAGACTATGTCCGATATTTTCCGCTCTGTGCAGCCTGCAGTGGGAAAAGATTTTGAAGATTATCCCCTGGGACTGCAGTCCATGGACTTCGCCCAGAAGGTGGAAGTGGTGGAGGCTTATGTGCCGGCCGGCCAGATCTCCAAGCTGGAAGACGCAGTGGATGCGGTGACGAAGGACAAGGAAAAGGAAGAGATCTACGAGGTAGAGTCCGGAGATACCCTTTCCCAGATCGCAGAAAAGTATGATCTGACCACGGAGGAGCTGGTGGCCATGAACTCCATGCTGGAGAGCGTGGATTCTACCATCCGTACAGGGGATGAACTGACGGTAACAGTGCCTACGCCGGAGCTCTCTGTGACCTATGTCAAACAGGAATATTACGAAGAAGATTATGACGAGGATGTCATTTACATTGATAATGACGACTGGTATACGACAAGATCCGAGGTGATCCAGCAGCCTTCTGCCGGACACCGCAAGGTTATCGCCAAGGTGGAGTATAAAAACGATGCCCGGATCGGTGCGCAGATCGTCAAAGAAGAAGTGACCAGTGCAGCAGTTCCCAAGATCGTGGAGCGGGGCACCAAGGAACCGCCTACTTTTATCTGGCCGGTATCCGGCGGCACCATCACTTCCAATTACGGAGGACGTGCAGCACCCAAGGCCGGCGCCAGCACCAATCACAAGGGTACGGATATTGCACTGCCGGTGGGCAGCGCCGTCATGGCATCCAGCAGCGGTGTAGTTACCGTGGCAGGCTGGCAGAGCGGCTATGGTAATGTGGTCTATATCAGCCATGCAGACGGCAGAGAGACCCGTTACGGACATCTGAGCAAGATCATGGTATCGGTGGGACAGAGCGTATCCCAGGGACAGAAGATCGCCCTCTCCGGCAATACAGGCAACAGCACAGGACCTCACCTGCACTTTGAAATGCGCATCGGCGGTGAGGCAGTGAATGTACTGCAGTATATTTCCCGGTAGGGTGTAAGGTCGGCGGAGGTACAGATCGCTTTTGGGGAGTTTATGGAAAATCAGACGAATATTACGTTTTGTGCAGAAAATATACAATATACACAAAAGAGAACGAAATTATTCGTAGATTTGACATCTTTTCCCAAGTAGGATACTCTATATAAGTTACTATGAAAGTCTCAGGCAGTGATTTTTTGGACGCTGCAGTCTGGGAGGAGCATCGACTATATGATGTATTATGCAGTTAAAGGCGGAAACCCGCTTTCCGGAGAGGTAGAGATCGCCGGTGCCAAGAATGCAGCACTGGGAATCCTGGCCGCATCCGTAATGTCCAATGAACCGGTTGTGATCGAGAATGTGCCTGATGTCAGTGATATCCGGGCCATCCTTCGTGCAATTGAAAATATCGGCGCTGTGGTAAAGAAAATTGATCGTCATACCTTTGAGATCAATGGAGCCATGATCAAAGACGCGCCTATTGATGATGAATATGTAAAGAAGATCCGGGGTTCCTATTATCTGATAGGATCTCTTTTGGGAAAGTATAAGAGAGCAGAGGTGACTTTGCCCGGCGGCTGTAATATCGGACTTCGTCCCATCGACCAGCATATCAAGGGATTTCGTGCCCTGGGCGCTGAGGTACGGGTGGAGCACGGCATGATCGTGGCAGAGGCAGCCCAGCTGCAGGGTGCCCATATCTATATGGATGTGGTCAGCGTAGGTGCTACCATCAATGTAATGATGGCCGCTTCCATGGCAAAGGGTATGACCATTATCGAGAATGCCGCTAAGGAACCCCATGTGGTAGATCTGGCCAATTTCCTTAACAGCATGGGCGCACAGATCAAGGGCGCCGGCACCGATGTGATCCGTATCCGGGGCGTGGAGAAGTTCCACAGCACCGAGTATTCCATTATCCCGGACCAGATCGAGGCGGGGACCTTTATGTTTGCGGCAGCAGCCACCAAGGGAGACGTGACCATAAAGAATGTGATCCCCAAGCATTTGGAGTCTCTCACTGCCAAGCTGACAGAGATCGGATGTCAGGTGGATGAGTCTGATGATGCGGTACGTGTGGTGGCCACCAGAAGACTGAACCATACCCACGTAAAGACACTGCCCTATCCCGGTTTTCCCACGGATATGCAGCCCCAGATTGCAGTGGTACTGGGACTGTCCGCAGGCACCAGTATTGTGACAGAGAGTATTTTCGAGAATCGATTTAAATATGTGGATGAGCTGACCCGCATGGGCGCCCAGGTAAAGGTGGAGGGCAATACCGCCATCATCGACGGCGTAGAGCGGTATACAGGGGCCAGCATTATGGCACCGGATCTTCGTGCGGGCGCCGCATTGGTGATCGCCGCGCTGGCAGCAGACGGCTTTTCCCAGATTCACGATATTCATTACATCCAGAGAGGCTATGAGGACTTCCCGGAGAAGCTTCAGAGCCTGGGAGCGGAGATTGCCTGTGTGGAAAATGAAGAGGAGCAGAGGAAGTTCCAGTTCCGCGTAGGTTGAGAGGAAGTATTCAGCCACCGGCCAGCCGGCGGGTTCTGTGGTCGGTATCCGGGTTAGGGGACGCCTCTCGGCGCCTGAACCGTAACGCACGAACAGCAGCACCGCGGAAAGTTCAAATAGCCCCTTGTCATAAACAGAGCGCTGCAGTATAATGCGCCTTGTAACAATTACATAACAAGAGAATAGTATTCTTCAGGGCAGGGTGTGATTCCCTACTGGCGGTATAGTCCGCGACCCGCTTCGGCGGCTGACCCGGTGAGACTCCGGGACCAACAGTATAGTCTGGATGGAAGAAGATACGAGCTGCATTCATAGATAGTCAGGTAAAGACAGTGCTTCCCGCAAGGTGGTATGGCAGGAAGAAATGGGGATTTCCTTCCGGAGATCCGCAGATGGATCGGATACGGATACGGATCCGAAGGCATCTTTACAGAAATGATTGGCAAGCAAAGCCCTGAGATAAACGGTATGACCGGTCTCAGGGCTTTTTTTGTGGCTGCGCAAGGGAAGAATACCATTTTCACAACGCTGTTTGCGCCGCAGACGCCGCAAGCAGTGCGGATCACCGACAGGCGTTGGATTTCAGATCGAAGTTTGATCCTAAATAAAGATCGAGCTTTTGATCCTGTAAATCTAATGTTTGATATGTGATCCATTCATCACAGAACGCCTGCAGAATGGAGAAGTTTAAAATGAAAAATGGTTTTCTGGAAACAGCAGCGCAAAATGCGGGATTTTTAATGGTTTGCCTGATCACGGTAGCTGTGGCAGTGGGCATTGCAGCCGTCTTTGAAAAAACAGCCGGACGTAAAAGCGGCAGCCGAGAGAGAATCCTGAGTACCCGCAAGATCGCCATGGTAGGTATGTTTTCTGCTATCGCAGCCCTGCTTTATTGCTTTGATTTCGCCCTGCCCATTGCCCCCTCCTTTTACAAACTGGACTTCAGTGAACTGCCTGCTCTGATCGCCGGCTTTGCCTTCGGACCGGTAGCGGGTGTGCTGGTGGAATTCTTAAAGGTGCTCCTTAAGCTGCTCTTTAAGTCCACAGAGACCGCTTTTGTAGGAGACCTGGCTAATTTTCTCATTGGCTGCACCTTGGTGCTGCCGGCTTCTGTTCTCTATCAGTTTAAAAAGTCCAGAAAGATGGCTGTGGTGGGCTGCGTGGCCGGAACCCTTTGCATGACTGTTTTCGGCAGCTGGTTTAATGCCATTTATCTGCTTCCTACCTTCTCTACGCTGTATGGCCTGCCGTTAGATGCCATCATTGGCATGGGAACGGCCATCAATGCCGGCGTCAAGGATATCAGCAGCTTCGTCATCCTTATGGTGGCACCCATCAATCTGATCAAGGGCAGTGTGGTCTCTCTGATCACCATTCTGGTTTACAAGAAGATCAGCCCCATCATCAAAAAAGGCATGTAAAAAATAAACAGAAGCATATCCACTTTTTATGCCGCAGCTCGTCTGTGGCTATGTGGGGAGAATTTCGCGAAGACGAATTCTCCGATGTGATCTGCCCCCCTATGATGTATCTTACCTGCAACCCCTTCCCGGAAAAAAAGGAGGGGTTGTTTTTTTATGGCATGTAGACAAGGCACGTAGTCACGGTACGTAGTTAAGGTACGTAGTCAGGGTATGTAGTCACAGTACGTAGTTAAGGTACGTAGTCAAGGTACGAGCGCTTTGGAGCGTCCGCATTGAGATTTTCCGCCGGGAAACCTTGATGTGGTTGAATGATTGTGTCAGCATCCACATTGCAACGGGATTTGACTGCTTGCAGTCGGATGCAGCTTTTATTTTGGCTGAATAATTATAAATTTTATATTTAATCCTGAAAAAAAGTTGAATTTTGCATTGAAAAAAATGATAATAAGCTTTGAATGTAAAAAAGGAGTATTCTGGGTGTACTTTAGATCGCTTTAAACGGCACCCATACGTAATCGTATCAGAGAATTCGTCTTGACGAAATTCTCCTCACGTTGTCGCAGACAAGCTGCGACATAGAAAGGTGGAAATGGGAGCACTGGTAGAAATTCGCGATATGTGCAAGATTTATAACGAAGGAGAGGGTGACAATGAAGTCCGGGCACTGGACAATGTGAACCTTTCCATCGGTGAGCACGAATTCGTGGCCATCATAGGACAATCCGGTTCAGGTAAATCGACACTGATGAACATGTTAGGATGTCTGGATGTGCCTACGAGAGGAAAGTATTATCTGCATGGTATGGATGTGTCCAAGATGAGTGATAACGAACTGTCGGATATCCGTAACCAGGAGATCGGCTTTGTTTTCCAGGGATTTAACCTGATCGCCGGACTGACAGCCCTGGAAAACGTAGAACTGCCCCTGATCTATCGGGGCGTGAAAAAGGAAGAGAGAGACAGACTGTCCAATGCAGCACTGGATCTGGTAGGATTAGAGAGCCGCAAGAGCCATAAGCCTTCCCAGATGAGCGGCGGACAGCAGCAGCGTGTGGCCATTGCCAGGGCCATTGCCCAGGCACCGCCTATCATATTGGCGGATGAGCCTACCGGCAACCTGGATACTAATTCCAGTCGGGACATCATACGGATCATCAAAAAGCTGCATGAAGACGGCAGAACGGTCATCCTGATCACCCATGATCCCGGGATCGCGGCACAGGCTAAGCGCATCGTGACCATCATAGACGGTAAGATCGTCAGTGATGAGATCAATCCGGAGTACCATGGTTCCGAAGAGGAAGCTAAGGAGATCAGCAGTGAGCATTTGCAGAAGATCGTGGCAAATGCATAGATGTTGTGTTGCAGCAGGCAAGCTGCGGTATAGAAAGGAAAATAACTGAAAATGAGCGAAGAAACGAAGGCACCGGCAAGCCAGACAGCCGAGACACCCCAGAGCATTGCACAGAAGAAAAAGAAGAAGATAAGACGCATTCGCAGGATCATCATTTTGGTGATCGTGGCGGCGTTGGTAATTTACGGCATTGCCGAATATGTGGCATATAAGAATCAGCCGCCTGTAGTGACTACCACCACAGCGCAGATGGGAGACATCGAGCAGATCGTATCCATCAGCGGCACCGTAGTGACCGGTGAAGAAAAGAGCTACTTTGCGGAAGTGGCTGTGCCCATTGCATCCCTTACCGTAAAGGTGGGAGATACCGTAGCAGCCGGTGATACACTGGTGACCTATGATGACAGCGACCTGACCCTGAATAAAAGGACAGCTCAGTTAAAGGCCCAGGCTGCAGACGGTGATTACAGCAATTCCATGGAAAAGGATGCCCAGGGAACCGCGGATTATACCGAGGCGACCACACGTCTGGAAGAGCTGGATGTCCAGATCGACGCTGTGCAGGCACAGATCGATGCGCTGAATACAAAGATCACAGAGAAAAAGGCACGTATGGCTGCTACCGGTGCAGAACTGCAGAAGGCGCTGCTGGATCTGACACAGGGTACCGATGACTACAGAGAAGTAGAGCGCAGCATTCAGGACAATACCTATGCCCAGAATAACGATAGCGAGATCATGGGCTGGAACAGTGAGATCACACAGTTAAATCACCAGCTGGAGGAGCTTAAGTCTGAGAAGTCTGAGATGCAGTCTCAGAAGACCACCGGTAAGAGTGCACAGCTTAATTCCGGCGCCAAGAGCTCTCTTTCCGCTAACCAGCAGCAGACTGCACTGTCTTCCCAGGATACCGTCAGCACGGTAGACAGCGCGTCCCAGGGTGTTACCGCAGACTACAACGGTGTTATTACCGCTGTCAATGTAAAGGAAGGACAGACCCCTACCGTAGGAACAGAGCTGCTGCACCTGGCAAGTACCGAAAATGTAAAGGTAAAGATACAGATTACCAAAGCTGACTTAGACAAGATCAAGGTAGGACAGGAAGCAGACCTGACCATCGCAGGCAATACCTATCAGGGAACGGTATCCAAGATCGCAGGTGCTGCCACCAACAATTCCAATAATGTTCCTGTTGTAGATGCAGAGATCGATATCAATAACCCGGATGATGCCATCATTCTGGGCGTAGAGGCTAAGGCAAAGATCCATTGCAAGAAATCCGAGAATACCGTCCTGCTTTCCTATGATATTCTGAATACCGATAACACCGGTGATTTTGTTTACGTATTAAACAGCGACAGCGCAGTGGAGCGCAGAGATGTAAAGACCGGCATCAGCAATGATACCCAGGTGGAGATCACAGAGGGTCTTACTACGGATGACCAGATCATCACGACCCTGCCTACCGGTGTTACAGAAGGAACAAAGGTAAGCACGCAGGCTGCTTCCGTATCCCTTTTAGGCCAGAGCAGTGATGCTTCTTCCGATACCGGTGCAGAAGCAGGCACGGAGGCATCCACAGCAGTATCTTCCGAGGCAAAATAATTTGATCTGACACCACGGCGCCCTGTGCGTTGTGGTGTCAAAAAATAAGCAGACACAAAACTACTTACGCTGTAAGCACCACAGGAAGTGTTGATCACAAAAGCATATTTTCAATCTGATCGGTTTAAAACGAATGGAAATATGACCTGGGCAAATGAAAAATTGTTTAGCGATCCCTTCAGCGCAAAGCGTCTGCGGAAAGGAAATAAAATGTCTCAATTTCTGGAATATATTAAGATCGCGGTGATGAATATCCGCAGTAACCGCGCCAGATCATTTCTGACTATGCTGGGCATCATCATCGGTATTACATCGGTTATTCTGATCATCACCGTAGGAAACGGTGTAAAGGATGAGATCGGCAACGAGTTGAATAGTTTGGGGCAGGGCTCCATTTATCTGGGCCTTGACAGCAAAAAAACAGATCAGCAGATAGAACAGGCAGATCTGGACGCGCTGCAGGAAGCAGTGCCGGAGATCTTGGGAACCACACCTTCCAGCGGTCAGCTGATGGGCAGTGCGGTTACCACCAGAGGTACTTTTGATGCCACCCTTATACCGGTGGGAACCGGATATGCCCACAACGGTTCGGAAAAGGTGGTCATGGGGCGCTACTTTAATCAGACAGAGGTAGATAATGCTTCGCCGGTATGTGTCATGACCCAGTCGGATGCCAAAAAGCTTTTCGGAACCACCGATGTCATAGGCATGACCGTGGAGATCGATTGTTTTGGTCTGAGCCAGGATTATACCATCATAGGCCTTCGCTCCAACAGTACCTCCAAGCTTTTGGGGGCAATGATGGCCAATGACTATCTGACCATAGAGGTGCCCTACACATCTGTTTTAAGTTATGGGTATGATATGAGCAAATTCGATAACATCATCGTTTATGCCAGCCAGGAGGATTCCAAGGAAGTGGCAGAAAAGAGTGTCGCTTTCCTGGAGAGCCGTTTCAGTCTTCGCGGTGAGAAAGCCATTACCATGCAGAGCTTTTCCGATACCATGTCCCAGTTTAATCAGATCCTGAATTATATCACCATGTTTATCACCATGGTGGCAGCAGTTTCCCTGCTGGTAGGCGGCATCGGCGTTATGAACATCATGCTGGTGTCCGTGACGGAGCGGACCCGAGAGATCGGTATCCGAAAGGCACTGGGAGCCAGAACAGGATCTATCCTGCTGCAGTTTCTGGCAGAGGCCGGTATTATCACCATGATGGGTGGTATCATCGGTATCCTCCTGGGTGTGGGTATTTCCTATGGTATCGGTATCGGTTTTGATTTTAAGATATCGCTGAGTCCCTTAGTGATCCTGCTGACCGTTGTCTTCTCTTCCGCCGTGGGCATTTTCTTTGGTATCTATCCGGCCAAGAAGGCAGCCAAGCTCAGTCCTATCGAGGCGCTTCGCCACGACTAAAGATGTACAGAATATCGCCGCTGTTGCTGCTATGCGCAGTAACAGCGGTATTTTGTTTATGGCAACAGAAACTGCGCAGGGGCGGATTTATGTGTTATACTGATGTATCATACTGCTGATGAAGAAGTTACTGCCGGCCGGTCCGCATGGCTGGCTGTGGAAATGCAGTAGAGGCAGAGAAAGCGCGGCGTGATCAAAACAGCAAAATAAAAGACAGACAGAATACAGGAAAACAAGAACCATGGATGTGATAGAAACATACAGCCCGGAGGAAACCTTCGCGGCAGGAAAAAGATTGGGAGAGCAGGCTGCGGCAGGGGATGTGTTTGCCCTGTTGGGAGATCTGGGGGTAGGAAAGACTGTTTTTACCCAGGGATTTGCCGATGGACTGGGGATAGAAGGACCGGTAAATAGCCCCACCTTTACGATCCTGCAAATATATGAAGAGGGCAGACTGCCCCTTTATCATTTCGATGTCTACCGCATAGGAGACCCGGAGGAAATGGATGAGATCGGTTTTGAGGAATATACCCAGGGAGATGGTGTATGCCTGATCGAGTGGGCCAATCTGATCCGGGAGATCCTCCCCCCCGAGACCCGGACCATTACCATTGCCAAGGATCTGACCAAGGGGTTGGATTACCGGAAGATCACCATATCTTAGAGAAAGTAGGATCCGAAAGTAGATTTGACAGCAAATTTGACAGCAGGCAGCGTCGGCAGTTGCTGCATGGTTTCTCTTTGCGGCGAAATGCTTTGCATGGATATTTTCCGGAAGGCGCAGAACAGGTATAAGAAATGGAGCATAGCGTGAAAATATTAGCGATAGAGACCTCCGGTCAGGTGGCCGGTTGTGCATTATACGATGACGGATGCATCACAGCGGTATGCAGCGTGCAGAATAAGAAGACCCATTCCCAGAGTCTGATGCCCATGATGGAAGAGATGAAAAAGAGAATGGAGTTAGACCTTTCCTCCATCGATGCCATTGCGCTGACAGCCGGGCCCGGTTCCTTTACGGGACTGCGCATCGGTGCAGCTACGGCGAAGGGGCTTGGACTTGCGTTGGAAAAACCGATCCTGCCCGTACCCACTGTGGATGCACTGGCCTATAACCTGTATGGGGCAAAGGCTTTGGTGTGCCCTTTGATGGATGCCAGACGCCGGCAGGTATATACCGGCATTTACCAATTTGAAAAAAATGCAGAAAAGCCCTTCGAGGGCAAAGGCTGCTTTAGCGGCTATGAGATGCGCATCCTTCGCCCCCAGTGTGCTGTATCTGTGGAGGAGATCGCAGAGGCGCTCAATGGCCTGGGACAGGAGGTCATCTTTCTGGGGGACGGCGTGCCGGTTTATGCCGATCTGCTCCATGAGCTGATGAAAGTGCCTTACAGTTTTGCACCGGCCCATCTGTCCAGACAGCGGGCAGAGACCACAGCGACTTTGGTGGCCCATCGCTATGAGCGGGAAGGGGAGAAGGCTTTTGTCAGTGCCGATGCCTTCCGGCCCGAGTATCTTCGTCTTTCCCAGGCGGAGCGGGAGAGGGCAGCCGGTATTGATACCTCGCAGACGAGAAAAGTAAACTAAAGATTCGCTTTGCGAGAACAGGAAATGCTCGTCGCCTCTTCGCAGCATGACTGCGCAGAAATGAGGAGTTTTATGAAAAAAGAGATTCACATCAGGCATATGACCAAGGCGGATGCAGCCCAGGCGGCTGCCATCGAGTCGGTCTGCTTTCCGGATCCCTGGTCACAGGAATCCTTTGAGGCTTCTCTGCTACTGCCCTACGCTACTTATTACGTGGCGGAGATGGCTGTGGATGCAGAGATGGACATAAATGCAGAAGAAACGTGCACCGGCACCGCCCTGTGGCAGCACCGCGTTGTGGGCATCTGCGGAATCCGCAAGATCATGGGAGAAGGGGAGATAACCAATGTGGCGGTATTGCCCTCTCACAGACGATGCGGCATCGCAGAGAGCATGCTGACCTGTCTGCTGGAGGAGTCTAGGGCAGAGGGAGTAGATGATTTTACGCTGGAAGTCAGAAGCGGCAACGCACCGGCTATCCGGCTTTATGAGAGCCTGGGATTTGCCGCAGAGGGCACAAGGCCGCGGTTTTACCGCAATCCCCAGGAGGATGCGCTGATCATGTGGCTGCGCAGTGAGAAGTAGAAGATAAGTTTGATGGAAATGCCGGATAGCATTTTTTAAAACGGCATTTATGTTGTAAACGGCATAGGTGCGAAGAGCATCGGAGAATTCGCCTACGCGCGTTTCTCTTTGCGTGCCGCAGACAAGCTGCGGCATAGGGAGGTAAAGATGATAGATGTTTGTCTGCTTGGATGCGGCGGTATGATGCCGCTTCCCTACAGATGGCTGACCTCATTGATGGTTCGCTATAATGGAAAGAGCATATTGATCGACTGCGGTGAGGGAACCCAGATCGCCATGAAGAAAAAGGGATGGAGCCCTAAGCCCATCGATATGATCTGCTTTACCCACTATCATGCCGATCATATCAGCGGTCTGCCGGGGATGCTGTTGACTATGGGCAATGCAGAGCGCACAGAGCCACTGCTGCTGGTAGGCCCCAAGGGACTGGAGCGGGTAGTGAATTCCCTGCGGGTCATTGCACCGGAGCTGCCATTTGAGATCCGTTTCCATGAATTAAATGAGCAGCAGGAGCGCATCGAGCTTCCGGGAGAGAAGGATTTTCATATTGATGCATTCCGGGTTAACCACAATGTGACTTGCTACGGCTATTCCATGGTATTGGAGCGAACCGGCCGCTTTGATGTAGAGAGAGCCATGGCCCTGGATATTCCCAAGAATTACTGGAACAGACTGCAGAAGGGGGAGATCATAGAAACCCCGGAGCAGACTTATACGCCAAAGATGGTACTTGGTCCCGCCAGAAAGGGACTGAAGGTCACCTATACCACGGACACCAGGCCCTGCCAGTCCATCCTGCGCAATGCACAGGATGCGGACCTTTTCATCTGCGAGGGCATGTACGGTGAGGATGACAAGCTGGGAAAGGCCAAGGAGCATAAGCATATGACCTTTACCGAGGCGGCGCAGCTGGCTAAAGAGGCACAGCCGAAGAAAATGTGGCTGACCCACTTTAGTCCTTCCCTGATCAAGGCAGAGGAGTTCATGCCGGCAGTGCGTAGGATCTTTCCGGAGAGCTACGCCGGCAAGGACGGCAAGAGCGTGGAATTGGTCTTTGAAGAGGATACCGAAAAATAGCATCATCTTACACATCGGAGAATTCGCCTACGCGAAATTCTCCTCGTGGTGCCGCAGCAGGCTGCGCTGCAGAGAGGAAAATCAACATACCTTGCCTGATGGCAAGGCATGTTGATAACAGTAAGGCTGCCTGTAGCCTTACTGTTTGATCACATCGGAGAATTCGCCTACGCGAAATTCTCCTCGTGCTAGCGCAGCAGGCTGCGGCACAGAGAGGAAAACATGTCTACAGAAAAACCTATTACGATCCTGGCAATTGAATCTTCCTGCGATGAGACGGCGGCGGCAGTGGTGACCGACGGGCGCACCGTATTGTCCAATGAGATCTCTTCCCAGATCGATATCCATACTTTATACGGCGGCGTGGTGCCGGAGATCGCCTCCCGGAAACATACGGAGCGGGTAAATCAGGTGATCCGGGCGGCATTAGATACCGCAGGCAAGACATTAGAGGATATAGACGCCATCGCGGTGACCTGCGGCCCCGGTCTGGTGGGGGCACTGCTGATCGGTGTTTCTGCGGCCAAGGCCCTGGCCTTTGCCACAGAGAAGCCTCTGATCGGCGTTCACCACATAGAAGGACATATCTGTGCCAATTTTATCGCGGATCCCACTCTGGAGCCCCCTTTTGTGTGTCTGGTGGTCTCGGGAGGACATACCCACCTGGTGCTGGTAAAGAACTATGGGGAGTATGAGATCCTGGGAAGAACCAGAGACGATGCGGCGGGAGAGGCCTTTGATAAGGTGGCCAGAGCCATCGGCCTTGGCTATCCCGGCGGCCCTAAGATAGATAAGGCAGCCAAAGAAGGCAATCCGGAGGCTATCCATTTCCCCAGAGGAAAAGTGGCAGCCAATGCCTATGATTTCACTTTCAGCGGCATTAAGTCTGCGGTACTTAACTATATCAACACCTGCGATATGAAAGGGGAGAGCTTCTCCGTGCCGGATGTAGCAGCTTCTTTCCAGCAGGCGGTAGTGGATGTGCTGGTAGCCCATGCCATGGAGGCAGCCAGAGCGCATCACTTTAAGAAGCTGGCATTGGCCGGAGGCGTGGCCTCCAACAGTGCACTGCGGGCGGCCATGCAGGAGGCCTGCAGCAAAAACGGGATTTCCTTTTACTGTCCGCCGCCCATTTTATGTACCGACAATGCCGCTATGATCGGCTGCGCCGGTTACTACGAATACCGCAGAGGAAGCCGCAGCGGCATGGATCTGAATGCTATGCCCAACCTGCCTTTGGGAGAGAAAATCTATGGAAGATCATAATACGCAGTCACAACCGTACCGCCGCTGCACAGCGATCCTGCTGGCAGCCGGCAGCGGAACGCGAATGGGAGGGCCGGTCCGCAAACAGTACATGGAACTGTGCGGCCGGCCTGTTCTGTCCTATAGCCTGGAAACCTTAGAGAAGAGCCCGGTGATCTCGGATATCGTGCTGGTGACGCCGGCCGGAGAAGAAGAATTCTGCCGCACCCAGATCGTGGAGCCGGTGGAGAAAAGGGTGGCCGCAGCCTGTAAGGGTGGTACCTTTAAGGGAAAAGTGAGGATCTTGACGCCCGGCGGCAGTGAGCGCTGCTTTTCGGTGCGCAATGGCCTTCGGGTCATAGACTGGCCCTGTGACTTTTGCTTTATCCACGATGGTGCCAGGGCTTTTCTGGATGAGGAAACCCTGGAAAGACTCTATGACGCCGCAAAGACCCGGGAAGAGCAGGCACCGGGAACCGCTGCTGTGGTGGCCGGTATGCCATCCAAGGATACAGTGAAGCTTACAGATGCGGGCAATTACGTGACCGATACGCCGGACAGATCCAGTGTCTGGCTGGTGCAGACGCCTCAGGTCTTTTCCTCCTCCATGATCCGGGATGCCTACGAAAAAATGAGCCGGCAGTATGATGCGCTGCTGGCGGCAGGTATCCATATCACGGATGACGCCATGGTGGTGGAAACGTTGCTGCACCAAAAGGTGCAGCTGGTGGAGGCTTCCTACCGCAATATCAAGATCACCACACCGGAGGACCTGCTGATCGGAGAGGCTTTTTTGAAAGACAGCAGAGAATGATAGGCGGTTGGACTGCGGCATGGAGTAGGTAAGATGCGAAGCCGCAGCCAAGCCGTGGCGCGGGAAAACTAAGATGTGCAGCCGCAGCCAAGCCGTGGCGTGGGACAATTAAGATGCGCAGCCGCAGCCAAGCCGTGGCGTGGGCAAATTAAGATACACAGCTGCAGCCAAGCCGTGGCGCAGGAAAACTAAGATGCGCAGCCGCAGCTTGGCTGCGGCATGAGAAAGGTGATTATGCAGACAAAACAGCCGGATTACATTACATTTGAGAAGGTCACAAAGGAATATAAAATGGGCGAGGTGACCATTCGGGCCGTGGATGAGATCGAATTTCAGATCGGCAAAGGGGAGTTTGTCGTCATCGTAGGACCCAGCGGCGCGGGAAAGACCACCGTATTGAATATGTTAGGCGGTATGGATCAGTGTTCTTCCGGAAAGATCACGGTAGACGGAACGGTTGTCAGTGACTTAAGCACCAAAGAGCTGACCAAATATCGCCGCTATGACATTGGCTTCGTCTTTCAGTTCTATAATCTGGTGCAGAACCTGACCGCACTGGAAAATGTGGAACTGGCAGCCCAGATCTGCAGGGAGCCTTTGGATGCCATGGAAGTGCTGACAGAAGTGGGGTTAAAGGACAGAGCGGCCAATTTCCCTGCCCAGCTTTCCGGCGGCGAACAGCAGCGGGTAGCCATCGCCAGAGCCCTGGCCAAGAATCCCAAGCTGCTGCTGTGTGATGAGCCTACGGGGGCCCTGGACTATGTGACAGGCAAGTCTATTTTAAAACTGCTGCAGGATACCTGCCGACAGAGCGGCATGACCGTCATCGTCATCACCCACAATACGGCACTGTGCCCCATGGCAGACAGAGTGATCCACGTGCGAAACGGCAAGGCGGACAGGATGGAACGCAATGAAGATCCCACGCCGGTGGAAGAGATCAACTGGTAGGAGGCTGCCGCAGTAAACCGCGGCAAGAGAGGCAAAGTCTGAAGAAATGCTCGATAGCATTTCTTCAGACTGCATAGATGCCGTAAGCGGCATCCATGCGTGATCACATCGGAGAATTCACCTGGGCGAAATTCTCCTCGTGCTGCCGCAGACAAGCTGCGGCATAAAGAGGTAACTATGGCAGGAAGAAAGCGAAAAAACAACTTATTGCTGGATGTCAGGCGGGAGATCAGACACTCCCGGAAACGTTTTCTCTCTCTTTTTCTGCTCAGTGCCCTGGCGGTGGCCTTTCTGTCCGGGCTCAGGACTACGGCGCCGGATATGGAATATACGGCAGATCTGTATTACAAGGCCCAGAATCTGATGGATCTGCAGCTGGTCTCCACGGTAGGCTGGAGTGAGGAAAACCTGCAGGAGATCCGTGAGATACAGGGTGTTCGTCAGGCAGAAGGGGAAAAGCGGGTGGATGCCACCTATGAAAACCTGACGGTTTCCATGTTGTCTCTGCCGGAGACCATCAGCCTGCCAAAGCTTACCCAGGGTCGGCTTCCTGCTGCTAAGGGAGAGTGCGTGGCAGAGGGAAGGATGATGGAGCGCCAGGGCTTGCAGGTGGGAGATAAGATCACTGTCTCCCCCGGGGGCAATGACGAAGATACCCTGGAAGATAAAACCTATACCATCGTGGGAGCGGTGGACAGCCCTCTGTATATTTCCCTTACCAGAGGCAGCTCTTCCATCGGCACGGGACAGGTGTCCGCTGTCATCTTTATCCTGCCGGAGGAGTTTACCCAGGATTACTATACCAACATTTACCTGACGTTGGAGGATACCCAGGGCCTGGAGGCATACACCGACCGCTATGACGATGCGGTAGATGCCTTTACGGAAAGCATACAGGAACGGATAGAGACGATTTCCGAAAACCGTGCACAGACGCTGCGCGCAGACGGGGAAAAAGAACTGGCAGATGCCCAGAATACCTATCAGGAAGCCGTTCAAAAGACCGACGAAAGTCTGGAAGAAGCCCGGCAGGAATTGGAAGATGCCAGAGCACAGTTAGACGATGGCTGGGTCGAATATGAAAAGTACAAGGCCAAGGGACTGACTTTTTTCACCATCCGAAGTGCCTTGATGGAAAAAGAAGAGGAGTACCGTCAGGGACTGCATACCTATGAGCGAAGCAAAGAAACGGCCAAGGCCAGACTCTCTGCGGCGGAGGAAAAGATACAGGATGCCAAGGAGCAGCTGGCAGATTTAGGAGACGGAGAGTGTTATCTGCTGACCCGGAATGAGAATATCGGCTATGCCGGCTATCAGTCCGATGCAGAGCGCATGGGCAATCTGGCGAAGGTCTTTCCGGTCATCTTCTTCTTGGTAGCAGCTCTGGCTACCCTTACCACGGTAACCCGGATGGTGGAGGAGAACCGCTCCGAGATCGGCTCTTTAAAAGCGCTGGGCTTTTCCGGCGGCCAGGTAGCCGTGAAGTATCTGGGATATACCACCACCGCCGGTGCTGCGGGAGGAATCCTGGGGGCTGTGGCCGGATGTCTGACAATTCCCCAGGTTATTTTCGGCGCCTGGGGGATGATGTATACCCTGCCTTCTATGACCTATCGGCCCCAGCCGGGCATCTGCATCATTGCCATACTGATGGCAGTTTTGGCCAGCACCGGCACGGCGGCCTTGACCTGCATGACCACTCTGCGGGAATCCCCTGCCTCCCTGATGCGGCCCAGGGCACCCAAGCCGGGACACCGGGTCTGGTTAGAGCACATTCCCTTTATCTGGAGGAGACTTTCCTTTATCACCAAGGTAACGGTGCGAAATCTTTTCCGTTACAAACAGCGTTTCTGGATGACGGTCATCGGTATTATGGGATGCACGGCGCTGCTGACTACAGGCTTTGGGTTGCATGACTCTATTTTTGATATTCTGACCAGGCAATATGATGAGATCAGCCGTTACAATGCCACGGTGGGTTTATCGGACGATGTGACACCGGAAGAAGTGGACGCCATAGAAGAAATGCTAAAGGAAAGCGGCGGCGTGGCAGCCTGGTGCGACGGCTATCAGGCCTTAACGGATGCCTATGCCAACGGGGAGCATCTGGAGAGGGTGTATCTCCACGTGACAGAGGATGAGCAGAGATTCCGGGAATTCTTTACCCTGCGCCACAGAAATGATGAAAGCACCGTGTCTTTCCCTGCGGACGGCGTCCTTTTATCGGAAAAAATGGCCTCCATGCTCCGGGTCAAGAAGGGGGACGAGGTCGAACTGCGCCTGCCCAACGAGCGCAGGATCACTGTGACCGTGGCGGATATTGTGGAAAATTATGTATACCACTATTGCTACATGTCCGAGAACTATTATGAAAAGCTGACGGGGGAAACGCCCCAGAAGAATATCATCATGGTGCGCTATCCGGAGGGGGAGGATGCGGAAGCTATCGCAGACCGTCTTTCCACGGAGCTGATGCAGGCAGAGGGCGTGACGGCCTATTCCCGCATAGATACCATCAGAGAGCAGATGACAGACAGCATGAACAGCATCAATTACTCTGTCATCATCATCATTCTCTCGGCTGCGGCGCTGGCCTTTGTGGTGCTGTATAATCTGACCAATATCAATATCACAGAGAGAAAGAGAGAGCTGGCGACTCTGAAGGTGCTGGGATTTCAGGACGGGGAGACGGCGGCCTATGTATACAGGGAGACCATCGTTCTTACGGGTCTTGGCATTATAGCGGGACTGGTGGCAGGCGGCTTTCTGCATGCCTGGCTCATCACCACCGTAGAGGTGAGTTATGTCATGTTCGGACGCACGGTCAGCACCCACAGCTACCTGTATGCGGCGCTGCTGACGGTAGTCTTTTCCCTGATGGTCAACCTCATGGCCCACAAGGCTATTGCTGGGATCGATATGGTGGAGTCGCTTAAGAGCGTGGAGTAGTGGCTGTATGGTGCATCGGCTGGCCAAGGGAGACGAGAGGCATCCACCAATCCGGATACTGACTGCAGGCCCCGCTTCCTCGGCCGACCGATGCATGGCAACAGGCGCTATAGTCCGACACAGGAAGGAAGATCCAATCCATGGCATTTGCACATTTGCATGTTCATACAGAATATTCCCTGCTGGACGGCTCCAATAAGATCGGAGAGTACGTCAAGCGGATCAAGGAGCTGGGCATGACCGCGGCTGCGGTCACGGACCACGGGGTTATGTATGGCATTATTGATTTTTATAAGGCGGCGAAAGAGGCGGGGATCAATCCGGTCATCGGCTGTGAGGTCTACGTGGCGCCCCACTCTCGCTTTGACAGAGAGCGGACTGACGGGGAGGATCGCTACTATCACCTGATCCTTCTGGCAGAAAATAACACCGGTTACGAAAATCTGATGAAGATCGTCTCCCGCTCCTTTACAGAAGGCTATTATTACAAGCCCCGGGTGGATATGGAGCTGCTGCGGGAGCATCACGAGGGCATCATTGCCCTCTCCGCCTGTCTGGCGGGAGAGGTGGCCAGAGCGATCGTCCGGGGCAATCGGCAGGAGGCAGAGGAAGCAGCCCTTCGTTACTTAGACTGCTTTGGAAAAGGAAATTTCTTTCTGGAGCTGCAGGATCACGGCTATCCGGACCAGCAGACCGTCAATGGGGCGCTCCTTGAGATGAGCCGGAAGCTGGATATTCCCCTGGTGGCCACCAACGACGTGCACTATACCTACGCGGAGGATGCGGAGGCTCACGATATATTGCTGTGCATCCAGACGGGCAAAAAGCTTTCCGATGAGGATCGGATGCGCTATGTGGGGGGACAGTTCTATGTAAAGACAGAAAAGGAAATGAAGGAATTATTTCCCTATGCTCTGGAAGCAGTGGAAAACACCCAGACCATCGCCGACCGTTGCCATGTGGAATTTACTTTTCATGAGACCAAGCTGCCCCATTATGAAGTACCGGAAGGGTATGATTCCTGGAGTTATTTAAATAAGCTCTGCGACGACGGCATGAAGGAGCGGTATCCGGAGGATGACGGCACCCTTCGCAGGCGCTTGGAGTATGAGCTGGGCGTTATCCGGGATATGGGCTATGTGGACTATTTCCTGATCGTCTGGGATTATATCAACTATGCCAGAGAGCATGGCATCAGTGTAGGACCGGGCAGAGGTTCCGCGGCCGGCTCCATCGTATCCTACTGTCTGAAGATCACTAACATCGATCCTATCCGGTATCAGCTGCTTTTCGAGCGTTTCTTGAATCCGGAGCGTGTATCCATGCCCGATATTGACGTGGATTTCTGCTTTGAGCGAAGGCAGGAGGTCATCGACTATGTGACCCGCAAATATGGGAAAGATAAGGTGGTGCAGATCATCACCTTCGGTACCCTGGCGGCTAAAGGCGTGCTGCGGGATGTGGGAAGAGTCATGGACCTGCCCTATGCCTTTGTGGATTCCATTTCCAAGATGGTGCCGGCGGAGCTGGGTATCACCCTGCAGAAGGCACTGAAGATGAATCCGGAGATGCGCAGTGTCTATGAAAAGGATGAGCGAGTGCACAGACTCATCGATATGAGTATGCGCCTGGAGGGACTGCCCAGGCATTCCTCCGTCCATGCGGCGGGAGTAGTGATCTGTCAGCGGCCGGCAGAGGAATTCGTGCCCCTCTCCAGGGCTGCCGACGGCTCCATCACCACCCAGTTTACCATGACTACCGTGGAAGAACTGGGCCTTTTGAAGATGGACTTTCTGGGACTGCGCACCCTGACGGTGATCCAGAATGCGGTAGAACTGGTAAACCGCTCTCTGGAGCAGACCAAGGGGGCCTACCCTTCCTATGAGCTGCCGGCCATCTCCGGCGCTGTGCAGGAGAATCCGGCGGGAACACCCCTTGATATAGACAAGATCGATTATGATGACAAAGCGGTTTTTGCGGCGATTTCCACGGGAAAGACAGACGGCGTTTTCCAGCTGGAGTCCGGCGGTATGCAGGGATTTATGAAGGAACTGCAGCCGGAAAACCTGGAGGACCTTATCGCCGGTATTTCCCTGTATCGCCCGGGACCTATGGATTTTATCCCCAAGTACATTGAGGGTAAGAAAAATGCATCTTCCATCACCTATGCTACCCCGGAATTAGAGCCTATCCTGGCGCCCACCTACGGCTGTATCGTCTACCAGGAGCAGGTCATGCAGATCGTGCGGGACTTAGGCGGCTATACCATGGGACGAAGCGACCTGGTGCGTCGTGCCATGAGTAAGAAAAAGCAATATGTCATGGAGGAGGAGCGCAGGAACTTTATTTACGGCAATGAGAAGGAAGGCGTACCCGGCTGTGTGGCCAAGGGCATTTCTCCGGAGGTGGCCAACGGTATCTACGATACCATGATGGATTTTGCCAAGTATGCTTTCAATAAATCCCATGCCGCCTGCTATGCGGTGGTGTCCTACCAGACAGCGTGGCTGAAATATTATTATCCCACCGAATTCATGGCAGCCCTTATGACCTCAGTCATCGACTTTCCGGCCAAGGTGGCAGGCTATATCCTGACCTGCCGCAGCATGCACATCCCGTTGCTGCCGCCGGATATCAATGAGAGTGAGGCGGGATTTTCCGTAGCCAGAGGCAGCATCCGCTATGCCCTGACAGCCATTAAAGGTGTGGGACGTCCCGTCATCGATGCGGTGGTCAGAGAGAGAAAGGCCAGAGGCCCCTTCCGGGATCTGAAGGATTTTATCACCAGAATGCAGGGGGATGAGCGGGAGCTGAATCGCCGGGTACTGGAGAATTTCATAAAGGCTGGTGCCTTTGACAGCTTCGGCGCCACCCGCCGACAGCTTATGAGCGTCTATGCCCAGCTTTTTGAGGAGATCCAGAAGAACCAGCGGGATAATATGGCGGGACAGATGACCCTCTTTGATCTCATGGGTGAGGAGGAGCGCAAGGAATTTGAGGTGCAGCTTCCCCCCATCGGAGAATTCGATAAGAGCACGAAGCTGGCTTTTGAAAAAGAGGTGCTGGGCATCTATGTCAGCGGTCATCCCATGGAAGAGTATGTGGACCTGTGGAAAAAGCACGTCACCAACCGGGCAGGCGATTTCCTGCTGCAGGAAGAGACCAACCAGCCCCTGGCCAAGGACGGAGAGCGGACGGTGATTGGCGGACTGGTGGCTGAAAAGAAGGTAAAGTACACCAAAAATGATAAGGTAATGGCGTTCCTCATGGTGGAGGATCTTACCGGCAGCGTGGAGGTCATCGTTTTCCCTAAGACCTATGAGCAGTATGGAAACCTCATCGAGGAAGACGGCAAGATCTTCGTGGAGGGCAGGGTGTCCTTAGAGGATGAAAAGGACGGCCGGGTGATCGCCCAGAAGATCATTCCCTTTGACCGGATCCCCAAAAAGCTTTGGATCCGCTTTCCTGATAAGGAAACCTACGCCCAAAAGGAAGCACAGTTACTGGAACTGGTGGCCAATTACGGAGGCCGGGACCAGGTGGTGATCTATATCGAAAATCCCAAGGCCAAAAAGGTACTGCCGCCGGGACAGGGGGTTCAGGCGGACGAAGATCTGCTGACCCAGCTGGGGGAGCTGTTCGGGAAAGAGAATGTGACGCTGGTGTAGATAACGTCTGCTTTCTCGTATGCAATCTTTAGTTCCCAAACAGGAGCGGTTCTGTTGTTGCTCAGATGTCGAACAAGGGGCGGGCCTGTGGTCGGCGCCCGGATCCGGGGCTTCCATAGTCACATATTCCGCCAATCTGTTATTCGGCCGGTGTCTGAATCGTAACGCCGGTCCTGCCGTTGTCAATATTCCGAAATTTGCATACGCAAATAGGAAAAAACAGGAAAAAGGACATATAAAAGGGTAAAATTCTCTTATTTAGGGGGAATATTTTACAATCCTATGATTGCAAATCAAAATATACTGCGCTAAAATAGTAAAAGTTTCATGCTGATGCCCGTCCAATGTGTGGGGCAAAGGTCAGGCAGAAAGGATAAAATCATGGCAAAAGAAATTAAGACGATCGGTATTCTTACAAGCGGCGGCGATGCACCGGGTATGAATGCAGCAATTCGCGCAACAGTACGCAAGGCATTAAATGATGGACTGCAGGTAAAGGGCATCCTTCGTGGCTATCAGGGACTGCTGAACGAAGAGATCATTGATATGGATAAGCACAGCGTATCCGATATTATAGAGCGGGGCGGCACGATCTTAGGAACAGCCCGCTGCGCGGAGTTTCGCACAAAGGAAGGACAGGAAAAGGGTGCAGAGATCTGCCGCAAGCACGGCATTGACGGCATCGTAGTCATCGGCGGTGACGGTTCCTATAAGGGCGCACAGGCTCTGGCCAGAAACGGTATCAATACCGTAGGCCTTCCCGGCACCATCGATCTGGACATTGCCTGCACCGAATATACCATCGGTTTCGATACAGCTATCAACACAGCCATGTCCGCTATCGATAAGGTAAGAGATACCTCCACCTCTCATGAGCGCTGCAGCATCATCGAGGTAATGGGCAGAAATGCCGGTTATATCGCACTGTGGTGCGGTGTGGCTACCGGCGCAGAGGATATCCTGCTGCCTGAGAAGTACGATTATGACGAGCAGAAGCTCATCGACAATATCATCAAGAGCCGTAAGTACGGCAAGAAGCACCATATTATCATCAATGCAGAGGGCATCGGACATTCCGCTTCCATGGCTCGCCGCATTGAGGCAGCTACCGGCATCGAGACCCGTGCTACCATCCTTGGCTACATGCAGCGCGGCGGTTCTCCGACCTGCAAGGACAGATATTATGCTTCCATCATGGGCGCCTATGCAGCAGATATCCTGTGTGCTGGCAAGTCCAATCGCGTAGTATGCTACCGCCACGGGGAGTTCATCGACTACGATATCGAGGAAGCACTGGCTATGAAGAAGGATATTCCGGAATATGCTTTCGAAGTAAGTCAGAAGCTGTCCAGATAATTTATAAAAAGTAAAAAAAACGGCTCTGTCCTTCATGGACAGAGCCGTTTTTGTAATAAGTTGCTTTATGCAGTAAGCTGCTTTATGCAGTAAGCTGCTTTATGCAGTAAGCTGCTTTATGCAATAAGCTGTTTTAGGCAGTAAGTTTTTTATCTGCAGATGATGTCTACCGGAATATCCATGATCTTAGCAACCTTTAACAGTGTATCAATATGTCTGCCTGCTGCTGCAGCCATGTGGTGGGTAGGGCCTGCCTCGGACCACTTGTTGCAGAACTCTCTGCAGGGAATGGAGAACTTGGTGCGCATGTTGGTATCGCCAAAGGTAAAGATCGGGCCGGGCTGGTTCTCACCTTCCGCTACCACGAACTTAAACTTACCATCCTTATCCTGGGTGATAGCCAGATAAGTAACAGGGCCGGTGGGCGGGTAGAACTGTGTCAGATAGCCGCCGCCTACTTTGCCGTGGAACACCTTTACGATCTTCATGGTAGGCTTGTGTGCCAGGGAAATGTCCGCATCGCCGGAACCGGAGTGGCCGATAATGCAGATATCCTCCGGGAAGTCGATGGAGTACATCTCAGAGAGCTGACCCATGCCGGAGATGGTCTTTAAGATGGACATAGCCATAGCAACCTTCATATCGCCCTCTACAGCGCAGGCGGTGCCCTGCTTGATCAGCATGGAGAAAGCGGGGATCAGCATGGAATCCAGCTTGCCTGCAACGCCCTGTGCCTTGCCGGCATAGTGGGAAGCGATCATGCCCAGATCTTCGTCCTGTGCCCATTTCTCAAAGGCAACCACGTATTTTGCCATATCTCTGATGTCGGGATCCTCGACGGAAGCACCGCCCTCGATCTCAAAAGTATCAAGGATATCCTGTGCCTTGGCGGTAATGGCATCCTCGTCGGTGATATTGTCGGCGATAGCCCACATATCTTCCCAGTCAAACTGCTTGGTATACAGGCCCATTCTGTTATACAGGTTGGTCTCATCGATATACAGATCCATCATGCCGGGATAGGGACGGCCGATCTGTGCGATGTTGGTCTGACGGAAACGTCTGCGTACCTGTGCAGCCTTGCACCAGTCAGCGATCTCGGCAGCTACCTCCGGATCGCCTCCTTCTACCACGCCGGTGATGACCGCATGTCTCTTGCCGGCACGCTCTAAGTCAGCCACAGCCTCGCCTACAGCGCCGCAGGCATACAGATCACCCAGCCAGATCGGAATATCGGTATTAGCATAGTCAGGTGCCAGCTTCTTCTGTACATTGACACAGACTACAGGTACATTCAGGTCTCTGATGGCAGGAAGTACATTATAGGAAGTAGCATAGGTCAAAAGCTGTAAGAAGACCAGGTCTACATCGGCTGCGCGGAACTGATCACCGGCTGCCATAGCCTGCTCTTTGGTGGTTACCATACCGCCGTCTACGATCTCCACGGTATCCGGCAGAGTCTTCTTAAAATCTTCATACTGCTGTTCAAAGTTCGGAACCAGCTGCGGGAACTGGGGAAGATAAGCACCCAGTGCAATGGAAAATACGCCGACCTTTGCCTTTGTGTTTACTAACATAAAATTTCCTCCTTACTTGTAAGTTTCCTGCCCCCATAGCAGGTGTTTAAGCCGTCCGGAGCTGGTTTGATGCTGCAGATACCGCACCTTTGATCCGCGACGGAGTATGCCTTCTTATACATCTATTGTATGACTTTATTTGTATATAAACAGCACGCTGTTGGCAAATTCATTGACCTTATTTGCACGCCACGGTATAATGATTTAGAAGAAATATCCAATTTGACAGGAACTGTTTTGACTATTTTCAACAATGGACGGTGTTACTTCAACAAAGGGCGGAGGAAGAAGGAATGAATAGAGAGATCTATGAAAAGCTGATCCGGATCACGCCGGAGGAGCGCTATATCCTGGAGCATACCGGCACCATCGACAAGACCATTTATGCAGCGGCCAATTCCTCTGTGGTGGACGCGGGACTGCTGTTGGAGCAGGGTAAGCTTATCGATCTGCGGCCCCATACCCGGTTCGCCCATTTCCCCCGACACACCCATAATTATGTGGAGATGGTCTATATGGTCTCCGGTAAGACCAGACATATCGTCAATGGCAACGAGGTGATCCTGCGTCAGGGGGAGCTGCTGCTGATGAACCAACATGCGACCCAGGAGATCGATCCGGCCGGGGAGAAGGATATCGCGGTGAATTTCATGATCCTGCCGGAATTCTTTGATACCGCCCTGATGATGTTAAAAGGTGCCAATTCCATGGTCCGGGACTTTCTGGTGGACTGTCTTAAGAGTACCTCCGGCCACGTGGACTATCTGCACTTTGAGGTGGCAGATGCCCTGCCCATCCAGAATCTTATCGAGAATCTGATCTACGCTCTTCTGAACGAGACCCCCAATGCCAGCCAGCTGAACCAGACCACGGTGGGACTTCTCTTTTTGCACTTGCTGCAGCATACGGATCAGCTGACCATCGGCGGCGACCGCTTTGAGGATGAAGTGATGATGAAGGTGCTGGGGCATATCGAGGATCATTACAGGGAGGGGGAGCTTTCCGATCTGTGCGGCCAGCTTTCCATTGATCTGTATACCCTTTCCCGCATCATCAAGCGAAGGACAGGCCAGACGTACACGGAACTGATGCAGGAAAAAAGGCTGAACCTGGCTGCCTTTCTGTTAGAGACCACTGGTCTTCCCATCACAGATATCTCTGCGGATGTGGGGTATAATAATTTCAGCTATTTTTACAGGATATTTAAGAAAAAATACGGCATGACGCCGAGAGAGTACCGGAAGGAGAGGGGGATCCAGAAGCCGGCAGAGATACAGTAAACAGTTACGTTGTACCTTGCGATCATTGGGGGCAGATAGAAAAGCCGGAAGAGGTACAGAAAAAGTTGTAATGGCACCTTGTAAGTATTGGATTTCAGGTATAAGAGCACAGCAGATGGGCAAAAAAACATGCAGCTGTCAGCGTTTATTACACGCTGGCAACTGCATTTTTGTAATCGTGCGCCGGATGGGCACACGTTTCTGACTATATAAGCTTATTTCACCATCAGCATGCGGAACATCTCGATAACCTGCTCCTTGGATGCCTCGCGGGGATTGCCGGGATAGCATGCATCGTTCAGCGCATCCTCAGCCAGCTGCTCTAAGTCCTCTTCCTTGATCTTGTCAAGAGTCTCCGGAATACCTACATCCTTGGAAAGCTTCTTAACAGCATCGATGGCTGCCTGACGATACTCTTCCTGGCTCATGCTGTCTACGCCCTGTACGCCCATAGCTCTTGCTACTTCGCGAAGACGCTCGCCGGTATACTCCTTATTGAACTCCATGGAGATGGGAAGGAACATAGCGCAGGCTACGCCGTGAGGAGTGTCATAGTGTGCGGAAAGGGTATGTGCCATAGCGTGGTCGATACCAAGACCTACATTGGAGAAGCCCATGCCGGCGATATACTGACCAAGTGCCATACCTTCTCTGCCTTCGGGCTCATTGTTTACTGCAGCGCGCAGGTTCTCGGAGATGAGCTTGATAGCCTCATAGTGGAACATGTCGGTAAGCTCCCAGGCTGCCTTGGTGGTATAACCTTCAATAGCGTGGGTCAGCGCATCCATACCGGTGGAAGCGGTCAGTCCCTTAGGCATGGAGGACATCATCTCAGGATCGATCACAGCATATGCAGGGATATCGTGCTCATCTACGCAAACGAACTTACGAACCTTTTCGGGGTCGGTGATAACGTAGTTGATGGTAACCTCTGCAGCGGTACCTGCGGTGGTGGGAACAGCGATGGTGGTCACGGCATGGTTCTTAGTGGGAGCTACGCCCTCCAGAGAGCGAACATCCTCGAATTCCGGGTTGTTGATGATGATGCCGATGGCCTTTGCGGTATCCATGGAAGAACCGCCGCCTACAGCGATGATGGAATCAGCGCCTGCATCCTTGAAAGCCTGTACGCCGGTCTGTACATTGGCGATAGTGGGATTGGGTTTGATCTCGGAGTATAAGGTATAAGGAATGCCTGCTTCCTCTAACAGAGCAGTTACCTTACCGGTAACACCGAATTTAACCAGATCAGGATCGGAACATAAGAAAACTTTCTTAAAACCCTCTCTCTGTGCGATGCCCGGGATCTCCTGGATAGCGCCCTTTCCGTGGTAGGAAACGGTGTTGAGTACGATTCTGTTTGCCATTTCTGTAACCTCCATGTATTTAGTATAAATTAATTAAAATATAGAAGATGATCCAACTGTTTTCTGACAACGGATCACGTGATGAGTATAGCATTTTGCATTGTATGATGCAAAGGAACTTTCTGTGAAGTTATGCGAGACATCTGTGGCATCCCGGCCATGCACCGGAGTGCGGCAGATGTCTCGCATCCCGGTCATGCACCGGAGCGTGGCAGATGTCTCGCATCCCGGTCATGCACCGGAGCGCGGCAGATGTCTCGCACCATGCACTTTGCGCCGTTTTGCTTATGATCTGCTTCTCGCCTGCGGATGGCCGGCCCGAACTCGCATCCCCGCCTGATGCGGGGATGCTCAGACAATACGGGCCTATCG
>CAVBJS010000028.1:0-33343 GCA_963596015.1 Bacteroidaceae bacterium | reverse complement strand
CTGAAAGCGTGCCCGATACCATCCTGCGGCTTCGATGCAGATCATGCAAAACTGACGCGCAGTGCAAAGGTGCGAGCCATTCTGCCGCGCACCGGTGCATTACATTTTGCATTCTGCTGTCGATCCGGATCCCCACAACCTTTAAATAAACGTCAGAATAGTGTTATAATCTCCGTATAATGCGCTGAACTCTCATTCAGACAACGTCCCTTTTCGATAGTAAAAGGCAATTTGAGGTAAGTCTGAAGGAAATGCTTGATGGCGTAAACGCTTAACAGCATTTTTCAAACGGCACCTATGTCGTAAACGTCATAGGTGTGGAGCACATCGAAGAATTCGCCTGCGCAAAATTTTCCTCCCGTTGCCGCAACAAAATGTGGCATAGAAAGGTAACTATGAATGCAACTTTAAATAAAGAAATACAACATTTCGGCGCCGTCGCCATGATCACAGCCCGGGGCGGCAGCAAACGGATTCCCGGTAAAAACAAAAAAATATTCTGCGGCAAGCCGATCTTATTTTATTCCATCGAGGCTGCCCTTTCCTCCGGTGCCTTTTCGGAGGTCATGGTCTCCACCGACGATGAAGAGATCGCTTCTCTGGCCAGAGAAGCCGGGGCCAGCGTACCTTTTATGCGCTCCGAAAAGACTTCCAATGACTATGCTACCACCGATGAAGTCATCGCCGAGGTACTGCAGTGTTATGAAGCGCAGGGACAGCATTTTGACCGGTTCTGCTGTATTTATCCCACGGCTCCTTTTCTCACCGGGCAGCGGCTTCGGGAGGCCATGAAGCTGTTGGATACCCACGAATCTGTCATGCCGGTGGTAGCCTATTCCTATCCGCCCCAGCGCAGTGTGGTGATCCGGGAGGGACGGCTGGTGCGGCGCTTTCCGGAATATCTGACGGCCAGATCCCAGGACCTGGAGAAGTTTTATCATGACTGCGGCCAGTTCTATGCCTGCCGCACTGACGCCTTCCTGCGGGGCTGCACCACGGATGTGGATGATCTGGTGCCGGTGATCCTCTCGGAGGCAGAGGTTCAGGATATCGATACCATGGAGGACTGGCAGATCGCAGAGTCCAAGTATCGTCAGCTGCACCCTGCACCTTGATTTTCACCGCCGCTCCCGTACTATGTTCTTAAAACGGCCAGAGGGCACAAATCCGGATGGCAGTTACTGTTCACCCTCAGCCAAGTGAATAAATATAAAAGTCACAGTTCTCTGCTCTGGCTTTTGCCATTACTGTTCAACCTCAGCCGAGTGAATAAAAATGGAAGTCACAGTTCTCTGCTCTGGCTTTTGCCGTTACTGTTCACTCCCAGCCAGGTGAATAAATAAGTATCCACTTTTACATCGAAAGGTAACCCCTACTATGCAGAAAGAAATCTTTATCGACAAGCATCGCATTGCCGCTGACTCTCCCGTCTTTATCGTAGCCGAAATGAGCGCTAACCATCTGCAGGACTACAACCGGGCACTGGAGATTCTCCATGCCGCCAAAGAGGCCGGTGCCGATGCCATTAAGCTTCAGACTTATACCCCGGATACCATTACCATTGACAGCGATACCCCTTATTTTCGCATTACCGGCGGCACCATCTGGGACGGCACCACGCTTTATAAGCTCTATCAGGAAGCCTATACCCCCTGGGAATGGCACCAAGGCCTGATGGAAGAGGCAGGGAAGCTGGGACTGGTCTGCTTTTCCTCTCCCTTTGATCCCACTGCTATCGATCTGATGGAGCAGTGCCAAATGCCGGCTTACAAGATCGCTTCCTATGAGATCACGGACATTCCTCTGATCCGGCAGGCCGCCTCCAAGAAAAAGCCTATGATCCTGGCCACCGGCGTTGCCAGAGAAAGCGATATCCGCCTTGCCCTGGACGCCTGCCTGGAAGAAGGCAACGACCAGATCATGCTGCTGAAATGCGTCTCCGCCTATCCCACGCCCTACGAGGATGTGAACCTTAATACCATTCCCACTCTGGCCAAGGAATACGGCTGTCTGATGGGTCTTTCAGATCATACCATGGGTTCCGCGGTGGCGGTGGCCTCCATCGCCTTAGGCGCCCGTATGGTGGAAAAGCATCTGACCCTTCGCCGCAGCGACGGCGGCCCGGACGGTGCCTTTTCCATGGAGCCCGAAGAATTCGCCCGCATGGTCCGGGATATCCGCATCGTGGAAAAAGCACTGGGAAGCAGTGTCTATCAGCTGACCCCTGTGCAGGAAACCGAGCGGGAGGGAGCTCGTTCCCTCTTTATCGTGCAGGACATCCCTGCCGGCGCCGCCTTAACTCCGGAAAATATCCGCTCCATCCGTCCGGGCAACGGTCTGCCGCCTGTTGAATATGACCGTGTGCTGGGCAAAAAAGCAAGCCATGACCTGAAGAGAGGGGAGCCCCTTAAGGAGGCGGACTTTGTTTAATATCTGGATCCGTGCCGACGGCAACAGCCAAGTAGCCACAGGTCATCTGATGCGGTGCCTCTCCGTCTGCAGCGCCCTCACGGAAATGGGAGCCGATGTATTTTTTATCACGGCCGATGAAGAAAGCGCCCACATGCTGGAACGCTTTGCAGATGCCTATGCACCTTATGGCCCAAAGGGCATACAGATCCTCCACAGTGCTTATGATGCTCTGCAGGAAGAACTGCCCGCTATTCACGCGCTGTACAAAGGGGGCGTCTGCCCTGCCCCCGCCTTTATCCTGGTCGATACTTACTATGCGGATCCTACTTATTTATCCGCACTGCAAGCCCTTGCCCCCACCGGCTATATCGACGATCTGCTTACCTTTGATCCGCCGGTATCTTTGGTGGTCAACTATGATCTGACTCCCACCGCCGGTCTTTATACGGCACCGCACCAACTGCAGGGCGCCGCCTATGCCCCTCTTCGCCCCCAGTTTACCCACTGTCAGCCGGCCAACAGGCCAAAGGCCGCCAGACTTCTGGTGTCCACCGGAGGCTCGGATCCCTTTGGCATGGCTCCTGCTCTGATAAAGGCCATAGCCGGGCATCCGCTCCTTGGCAACCTCCAATGGGAAGTGATCCTGGGTTCTTTAAGCCCCTTCCGGGAAGAGCTGAAGACGCTGGAAAAAACGCTGTCTCAGCTGACGCTCCACGAAAACGTCACAGACATGGCCTCTTTGATGTGTGCCTGTGATCTGGCCGTTACTGCCAGCGGAACCACCCTTTACGAGCTGTGCGCCGCCGGCGTTCCCAGCGTGGTCTATACCATGGCCGATAACCAGCTCCCCTCCGCCCAGGCTTTTGCCAACGCAGGTCTGGTACTTTATGCCGGCGATGTGCGCACGGATAAGGATAAGGTCTGTCAGACCATCCTGGAAAAGATAGCTGCTCTGACAGCGGCGGATGAAGAAAGGCTTTCCCTCTCTCAGAAGATCCGGCAGACCATCGACGGTCAGGGCGCCCCCCGCATTGCCAGGGCGATCCTGCGCATTATTGAAAATGACGTATCACAGTGAACGGCCTTGACAATCGGCGGATTCTGTCGGAAGTGTCCGGGCTCCAGGCCACCTCTCGGCTCCCTTCGAGTGCTGCGCAGTACAAAGACTCGCAAAGGACGCCAGCAGTTATCTCAGTCCTCGACAGGTCCTGCACCCGGACACACGCTACCCAGCTACCTGGCCTGGTTCTGGACTGTAACTTCAGAACCAGGTAAAGAAAGCCCCCCAAAAAAAGCGGCATACCATGCGCTTGTCCGCACGGTATGCCGCTTTTTTTATTTTGCTTTTTTTTGCTTTTTTATTCTGCTTTTCGTCTCCAAATAGCTTTATTTTGAAAATAACTCTATTTCGAAAGTAGCCTTGTTTTGAAAGTTACTCTGTTTCAAAAGCCGCTTTGTCTTGAAAAGGCCATGCGAACTTCAGATGGTCTTTTCTGTCCGTTCTGTCTTTTCTCTATCCTTTTTGCCGCGTTCTGTCTTATTTCTGTTGCGCGTACAGTACGCCCCGAAGCACATTGGCGGCGCAGAACTGCAGGTCTGCCTTTGTGCAGCTAAAGCCCTGGGCATCCTTCTCTCCGCTTTCCACGGCCTTCACAATGGCATCCTCCATCGACGCACTGCCGGGCATCTGGATATCGTTGCCGGCATAGACAGCGCCGGCCTGGGAGCCCCAGGGATACTTGCCGGTGGCACTCTGGCTCAGACCATCTAAGCCTTCCGTGGAATACCAGTCGGTCATGATCAGACCCTTATAGCCCCACTCATCTCTGACTACCTTCTGTAACAGGTCATGGCTGTTGGCAGTATGGATGCCGTTCACCAGGTTGTAGCTGGTCATGATGGTCTCCGGCTGGCTCTCCCGGATGCAGATCTCGAATCCTCTCAAATAGATCTCGCGAAGTGCCCGTTCTGAGATATGTACATTGGTCTGATACCGGTTGTCCTCCTGGTTGTTGCAGGCAAAATGCTTGACGGATACGCCCTTACCCGCATGTCCCTGAACGCCTCTTGTGATAGCTGCCGCCGTTAAGCCTGTTACCACCGGATCTTCGGAATAATACTCAAAGTTACGGCCGCACAGGGGATTGCGGTGAATGTTCATAGCCGGTGTCAGCCAGATATCCACGCCGAACTTCTCCATCTCTGCGCCTACCATATCAGCCGCCTGCTCTACCAGTTCCTGATTCCAGGACTGGGCCAGTGCCCAACCGATGGGAATAGCTGTGGTGTATTGATAATGGTCTACCACATCCTCCGGATCATCGTATTCCGGGAAGGGTTCCACCACATCGCCTAACTTACTGCCGCCGGGCAGAACGGTTCCGTCATGCCTTGCCTTGAAATGAGGCTGGAGACGTAAGCCCGCAGGGCCGTCTGCCATGGAAACACTGGGAATATTCCTGCTTTCCGCGCAGATGGCGCTGGTATCTCCCGCTGCACCGGGCACACTTAAGGAAGCATTGCCGATGACGGAGTCCTCGCCCGCCTCTACGTGACGGCCTACGGCATAGCTGGCCAGTTCCCGCACGGAGAGCTGTGCCACCAGATCCTCTAACGTCGCTTTTCCTGTCAGTACGTCCTCCAGCGTCAGCTTTTCGGCAATGGCAGTCGTCATTTCCCTGCGCTCTCCCTGATAGGAAGTCGTCACCGTTGCCAGATCTTTCCGGCCCAGTGTTACCACCGGAAGGCCCTGCATCTGGGACAAATCTGCCTTTTTCTCACAGTTCTTCTTTTCCTCAAAAGAGATGTCCATGGGGCAGATATTGGTGCACTGCAGGGAGAGGATCTCCTCCTGTACCTGCAACACAGCCACCGGCGCTGTATCTCTGGAAGAAGCACCTGCACGCAGAACATAGTCGCCTTTTTCCAGGATCCAGGCAGCCTTTTCTTCGCTGTAGGAAGCTAAGCGGCGAAGGGGGATCTCCACCAGCGTCTCACCACTCTCACCTGCCTGCAGCAGCGGGGTCTTGGCATATCCCTTCAATTCCTGATAGGGCTTATCCAGTGCCCCCTCCGGTGCCGATACATAGACCTGCACCACTTCCTTGCCGGCCACCTTTCCGGTATTGGTCACCTTGACCGTCACCTTCAGTTTTTCCTCTTCCACGCTCACCTGACCGGCTTCCATGGAAAAGGTAGTATAAGAAAGTCCATAGCCGAAGGGATAGAGCACCTCTTTATCCGTCTGGTCAAAATAGCGATAGCCTACATAGATGCCCTCTGTATAGCTGTCATCATCCGTATCCCCGTTATTATGGGAAAATCCGGCAGAAGAGGGATAATCCTCATAGTGGGCTGCCCAGGTATCTGTCAGCTTGCCGGAAGGATTCACAGCCCCTGTCAGCACATCTGCCAGGGCATAGCCCCCGATATTGCCCAGCTGGGACATGAGCAGGATGGCATTTACTCCTTCTATTTCCTTTACCGGCGCCAGATCCACCAGACCGCCGATGTTCAGGATCAATACCAGGTGCTTATACTGTTCTGCCAGTGTGCGGATCTGCTGTACTTCTTCCTGCCAGAGCTGGTAATCCCCCTCTTTGGCGTAGCGATCCGCACCCTCTCCGGAATTCCGGGAAATGATGTAAAAAGCGGTATCTGTCTCCCCGTTCTTTAAATCCTCTTCGGCGATCTGAGCAGGTGCAGGCTCATGGAAGGGCATGGACAACTCGAAAAGCATCTCCGGCATTCCCGTCTCCTGGGCCTTCTGGTGTACCATCTGTCTGTGGGCCTCCTTGGCCTCCTGCACATGCTGATCCTGTTTATCCAACCATGTCTTGGTCAGGATCAAGAATCCGGCCTTTTCCAGACCTTCCTCTGCCGTTACCACAAAACGGGAATTCACATCACCGGAGCCGGTGCCGCCCTTAACGGTACGGCGGGCGCCGGAGCCGTACAGCGCCAGCTTGCCCGGTGCAAGGGGCAGGGTCCCGTCGTTTTCCATCAGTACCACGCACTCTCCTGCCAGCTTTCTGGACAGTTCCATGTGCTGCTGCTCGTCCGGTGTCATGTCCGGAACGGTAGGTGCCAAAATCTGCTTTTTCAAATTTACCTCCTATCCTATGCCGCAGCTTGTCTGCGGCAGCGTGAGGAGAATTCGCGCTGGCGAATTCTCCGATACGATCTGCATTAATGACGTTTACTCTCTCAGGATTCTTCATCCATGTTCTGCCGTATGATCACCGAAAGCCTGGTGGGGATCCAGTCGCTTTCCGGCTCCCGGTCCATTGCCAACAGCTGGAACAGAATCTGCAGGGGAAGACTCCCCTGTTTCTTAGGCTGCTGATCCACCACGGCGGTGATCCTGCCATCCCGGATCATCTGCTTTTGCTCCTGGGTCACCACGTCATTGGTGATGACGATGAATCTACGGTCCGGCTGTGCCTTTCGTATCATGCTGCAGATCCGGTAATCGGCGGGATTCATCAGGTAGATCACATTGATCATAGGATCTTTCCCGATGGTTTCCAGGATCTGCCGGTGAAATTCTTCCGTTACTGCCTCCGTCAGGTCCTCAGAGGCCGCATGAAGACTGCCTGCCAACTCCATAGCCGGATACTCCTTCATTTCCCGGCAAAAGCCTTCCAGTCGCTGGGATGCACTGGAGATCTCTCCGGAATCCTCCGAGACCACCAGTACCTTTCCCTTCTCCTGACTCATCAATGCTGCCAGGCCGCAGGCCAGCTGCCCCGCCTTGCGGTAATCACATCCCACATGACAGATGCGCGCAGAGGGATCCTCGCTATCCATATTGTAGGTTACTACCGGTACAGGCGTCATGCCTTCCCGCTTCCAGATCCTGTAAAGTTCCTCTGTCATACTGCCTATGGTGACCCATCCTGCGATCTCCGGATGCTCTTTCACAAAGGCTGCAAAGATGTTTCTGTCCCGGGCGGTAAATCCCTGCATCGGCACAAAATGTACCTTTACCCCGTATTGCGCCAGCTCTCTGGCTTTCTCCTTTGCTGCCTGACAGACCAGCCGGTGGAACGGTGCCGCGATCGCATTGAAATAGACAAACCCCAGCTGAAATTTCTTTTTCCTGGCCGCTAAGCCTGCCCCCGCAATACTCTTCTGATAGCCCATCCGCTCTGCGGTCTCCCGGATCTTCTGCGCTGTCTCCTCCGAGACCCGTCCCCGGTGATTTAAAGCCCGGTCTACCGTGCCCCTGGATACCCCCACTTCCTGTGCAATATCCTTGATCGTCACTACTGCTTTTTCTTCCTTTGCCATCCGCAGCTTCCTTTGCTGCCTGCTTGCCAATCTGCCGGTTTTGCATTAAAATTTTATGCAGATTGCACAGCAAACCTTTTTGCGTGCACGTAAAACCTTCATCATTTACACTGTACTTGGAATTGGTTTTTCCGTCAAGGGATACCCCGGGGATTTTTCTGAAAACGCCCATTTCGGTTACTGTTCAGACGTCGGCCGGGCGCCGGAACCCGTTTCCCGGCTGGTGGCGGAACACTCCGGTATGTCACTGCATAACCACATTCCTTTCCTGATAAAGATGGACAAGTCTCCGGCAAAATGTTGTCGAAAACTCGAAATTTTACGAAATTGTAAAAAAAAGTAGAACCACTATCGGAATTCTGTTATAAATAAAGTAGCTATGACAAATATAGTAGCTGCTTTGTTTTATTAAATCTGTCGCCGCCTCCTGCCACAGGAATTTCCCTTATGAACGATTTTCCCCGCGCTGCACCGATAAACGACGGCACACAGATACAGCATTTCATAAGATCTGGTCAACATTTCTTTCAAACACGGACAACAAATGGATGTCCTTTCTCCAATGACAGGGGTTGGAAATGACAGTACAAGAAGCAAAAGAAATGATCCAGCAGCTGCGTAAAGTATTTTCTATCGTGCGTCTGCTTGATCCTGTACAACATATAGAGATCGATCCGGATAAAATGCAGGAGGATACCACGCCGCAGTCCCACCAGTGCTATGATTTCTGGAAAAAAGGAAAGTGCTGCACAAATTGTATCGCAAAAATGGTATCGGAAACGGAACCGCAAAAGACCAGACTAGAGATCATGGATTCCACCATGTACCAGATCGTCGCCAAGTACGTGGAGATCAATGACAAGGCCTATGTGCTGGAACTGGTCAATGCCCTTGACCAGACGGTAGTTACCGACAAAAACAGCTGGAAACCCCTGCGTTCTGAGATCGCCGATTATGACAAGGAACTGTATATCGATGCTCTCACAGGCGCCTACAACAGGAAATATTACGAAGATAAATTAAAGAATACAAATACGCCCTCCGGTGTCGCCATGATCGACATGGATGATTTCAAGCTTTGCAACGATCTTTACGGGCATCAGGCCGGGGATGCTGCCCTTCGCACTTTAAGCAAGGTGATCCTGCGCAATATCCGCCGTTCCGATAAGCTGATCCGTTACGGCGGCGATGAATTTGTCCTGATCATGCCCGGTATCACAGAGACTATGTTTGATCGCAAGCTGCAGCATATCCTCACCACCATTCGAAATCACAAGATCCCGGGCTACGCCCAGGCAGCCCTCTCTGTCAGCATCGGCGGTGTGCTCTCCAGAGGTGAATCCATCGATGCAGCGGTCCGCAGAGCCGACAGTATGATGTACCGGGCCAAGCTCCAGAAAAACGAGGTGGTCACCGAGGGAGAGTTGGAAGCTTTCGAGGAGCAGGCCTCTGACCATGATACGCTGAGCAAAAAGAATGCCCATCTGGTGCTGATCGTGGACGATTCCGCCATGAACCGGGAAATCCTGCGTGAGATCCTCTCCGAGGATTATGAGATTATGGAGGCTTCCAACGGCGAGGAAGGCATGGAGCTTCTCTCCCGATATAAGAATGATATTTCTCTGGTTCTTTTGGATATCGTCATGCCCGGCATGGATGGTTTTGAAGTTCTGCGTCTCATGCAGGAAAACGGATGGACAGACTCTACACCGGTAATGATGATCTCCAGTGAGGAGGACGTCTCCTTTATCAGACAGGCCTATGAACTGGGCGCCGTAGACTATATCACCCGTCCCTTCGATGCCCAGATCGTACAAAGACGAGCTGATAATACCGTCCGCCTTTATGAAAAGCAGCGTCGGCTTACAGGCATCGTCAAGCAACAGATGAAGGAAAAAGAGAAAAACAGCGTGATGATGATCCATATCCTGAGCCATATCGTAGAATTTCGTAATGGTGAGAGCGGTCTCCATGTCCAGCACATCAATATGATGACCAACCTCATGCTGGAGTGCCTGACCCAGAAGACGGACAAATATCACCTGACCAAACCGGATCAGCAGCTCATTACCACTGCCTCTTCCCTTCACGATATCGGCAAGATCGGTATCGACGACAAGATCCTGAACAAACCCGGGAAGCTGACCGAGGACGAGTTCTCGATTATGAAGCAGCATACCCTCATCGGTGCCTCCATGCTAAATGACATGAAGCTGTACCGGGAGGAGCCGTTGGTCAAGATCGCTTATCAGATCTGCCGCTGGCACCATGAACGCTATGACGGCAAGGGATATCCGGACGGTCTTAAGGGAGAGGAGATCCCCATCGCTGCCCAGGTAGTTTCCATCGTAGACGCCTATGATGCCCTGATCAGTGAACGGGTCTATAAAAAGGCCTACAGCCATGAGAAAGCCATGTCCATGATTCAGGAGGGCGCCTGCGGTGTTTTTAACCCTCTGCTTTTAGAGTGTTTAAAAGAAATACAGGGGCAGATCAAGAAAAGGCTGGAATCCATGGAGGAGCTGACGGAGAACCCCCCCCGATAATGTTATCCAGCAAATAATCGATCCATATTACGACAATTAAGGATTTAATTCTCCTCACGCAGCCGCAATCCTTGCGGCTTAGAAGAAAGGAAAAAAATGACTGTTAAGGAAAGCTACCAATCCATTGGTGCGGATTATGATGATGTATGCAAGCGATTCGGTGGAGAGACGCTGGTAAAACGATTTGCCTTAAAATTCCAGCAGGATCCCAGCTATGAAAACCTGGTGAAGTCTATAGAGGCCGGACAGGCCCAGGAAGCCTTCCGGGCTGCCCATACTCTTAAGGGCATTTGTGCCAACTTAAGCCTTACCAACCTCTACAGCGTAAGTGCCGCCCTGACAGAAAAGCTTCGGGATGGCAAATTAGAGGACTACGAAGAGGATTACCAGAAAGTAAAAGAGCAGTACCGGCTGACCATAGCAGCCCTTTCTCAGATTTCTTAGGGATCACATTTGCGAAAATTCGCCGCCGTAGTCTACGAAACGGAACTCTTTTTCTCTCAGAATCCACCGGATAGACCGGACTTCTGACCGGAAAGTGTTACCGCTATCAGACTGTACAGTATTCTAAAACTAAAACAGCAGAGACAGCCGTTTTTCTTTTACGGTTATCTCTGCTGTTTGTTTATTTTCCAGTTATCTCTGTCGTTTATTTATTTTCCAGTTATCTCTGCTGCTTATTTATTTTCCGGTTATCTCTACTATCTACTTATTTTCCAATTATCTCTGTCGTTTGCCTATATAACATTGACCTGCCTGGGATTCTGATGAGATGTTTATTTATTCATCAATGACCTGAATACCGGCCACGACCTTGCCCTCTTCTTCGGTCATATTCAGGTTGAACTGATGATTGACGATCCTGCCATCCACCAGCACCCGGCAGTTTCCCTTATATTCCTTTTGTTCGGCAAATATCTGCCGCAGATGACCGGCACACAGTGCTTCCTTTACTTTGTTTTGATCCTCGGGATGCACATTTTCCGCGATCCACCGGTTCAAGTATTCTTCGTAAGGGAAATTCACATTCCGGACGCTTCCTAGAAATCCCCCCAGACTCTCTTCCAGCTTTAATATTTTGGCTGTTCCTCTGTTTATATCCACCAGGTAAACACTTTTAAAATTCCGCGCCAGGCAATGAAAAGCCTGCACCAATTCCCTGTTCTGGCTCTGGGTCTCCTCCATGATCTTTTTCTGTCTGCGCGCATCTTCTACGATCTTATCTGTGTTCTGAAAACCGGCCACAATGTACTCATTGTTTCCCATTCCGATATATTTGTATTGGTAGTAGTGCATCTCCCCGTTTTCCAATACCCGATAGTTTCCCGTGTACTGTCTGGAGGTTCTCAGCTCTTTCTTGACCTGATCAAGGCTGATGGCATCATACATCATCTCTCGGTCAAGGGGATAGACTCTCTCCGAGACATACTGTCTCTGCAGCCTTCCATAATCATAGAGAATGTCCTCATTGCGCCGGATCCCTGTTGTGACATAGCCGTTCAGCTTAAGCAGCTGTACCTTTTCCGTGCTGGCATTGATCATATAGACATTGGCATAATCATCGGACAGGGCATCTAAAATAGCCAGCTGCTTTTTCAGCTTCTTCTCCGACTGTTTGCGCTCCTTCCACTCCGCAGAGATATCCACGCCGTAAAGAAGACATTCCAGATGATCATTCTGGGGATTGACCATGATCCTTGCGGTGATCCTGGCCGGTCTTATATTGCCATCGTCAAAATAAGACATGGTCTCCTGGCTTAACTCTGTCTTTCCTTCCCGGTAAGCTTTTTGCAGCGCGTCTTTGCAAAAGAAGGTATAAAAAGCTTCCCGCTCCCGCTCCTCCGGCACATAGGAGGCCACTGCCTGTATCAGCTCATCCACCCCTACCAACTCTTCCATGTCCAGTACTTCTTTGGAATTGCCGTTGATGGAGATCACGCTGTCCTTGCTGATATCCAGATGAAAGATTCCCTGGGCATTGGGAATGGAAGCCAAAAGCATGCGCAGCTGGGATTCATAGATCTGCTGGGAGCGGCGGATCTTGGTAATATCCCAGGCATATTCGATGAAGGCTTCCCGACCTTCCCATATGATCCTTCTGGTCTTTACCGCATGGACCTCGCTGCCATTATCTACCTCAGTCTCATAGACATCCCGGTCCTCCATCCGGCGCAGCGGACAGAGCGGACATTGCTCCTTTAGTCCCATCATGTATTCATAGCAATGCTGCCCCCGGACAGGTGCCTTTCCGCGACCGGCATACTTTATGGCAGCCTCATTGGCATACATCATGGAAAGCGTCTCCACGTCGCTGACCAGTATCATTTCATTGGAGCTGTCCAAAATATCCGTGAGCAGCTTTTCGTTGTATTCCATAGTATCCCTCATTTCTGAGCAGCTCTGCTGCGAAGAGGCGACAAGAATAGCAGATTCTCGTCTGACATCGGTGCTATTTGTTTCCCTCAGAAATAAATAGCTGTGCGAAAAATACGCTATCAAGCGTATTCTTCACACTTTTCCTCGTATTTCTCATATTCGGGTTTGATGTCTGAACGGTAACCGTCACAGTTCAGGCGGCGGATCCTGAACTGTAGCAGCAGTACCCAACATCGATTCCAAATTATGCATAACATCTCTGTGTTTTATGCGCTCTTGTGATATATTATACACGCAGAGGAACATATATACATCATAAATTTACAGATAATAAAAGAAAATTTTGGCACTGTACAGATAGTAATCAAACAGGCAGGCAACGGTTTCTTTCTCATGGACTCCTTCCAACACAGCCAAGAGACTTCACATTCCCCAAATATTTACACCAGGGCTCGCTCTCTTTGGCCTGCCAAGTCACGATCTGTACAACGACATAATCTACGTTACTGTTCAGACACCGACCAGACGGCAGAGTGGCGTAGTGAGCAGTAACGAATCTACAGTAGCGAGGAGATCATGCAATACAGAAAAGACAAATACGGCAATCCCATTTCCATCTTAGGCTATGGATGTATGCGCTTTACAAAGAATAACGGCATCGTCGATCTGGAGAAGGCAGAGAAAGAAGTGATGGCCGCCATTGCAGGCGGGGTGAACTATTTCGATACCGCCTATGTCTACGCCGGCAACGAGGTGGCGGTAGGCAAGATCCTGGAGAGGAATCACGTGCGGGAAAAGATCAATCTGGCCACCAAGCTGCCCCACTATCTGGTCTCCTCCAGAGCGGGCGTAGAGGCTAAGTTTCAGGAAGAGCTGACCAGACTGAAGACTACCTATATCGACTATTATCTGATGCACATGCTGACAGACATTGCCTCCTGGGAAAAGCTGCAGCGTCTCGGCATCGAAGACTGGATCCGGGAAAAGAAGGCCGCCGGTCAGATCCGGCAGATTGGTTTTTCCTTTCACGGCACCACGGATATGTTCCTGCAGATCCTCGACGCCTATGACTGGGACTTCTGCCAGATCCAGTACAATTACATGGATGAGCACTCCCAGGCAGGACGCCGGGGACTGGAGGCCGCTGCCGCCAAGGGCATTCCGGTCATTATCATGGAGGGGCTGCGGGGCGGCCGGCTGGTAAACCTGCTGCCGGATTCTGCCAAAGCCCTGATCGCCCGGGATGAACACGGCTACAGCGCCGCCGAGTGGGGGCTTCGCTGGCTCTATGACCAGCCGTCCGTCACCTGCGTCCTCTCCGGCATGAATTCCATAGAGATGGTAGAGGAAAATCTCCGGATCGCTGATCAAGCCCTGCCCGACAGCTTTACGGAGACCGAATTCGCTTTTATCGAAAAGCTGAAAGTGGAAATCGATAAAAATCTCAAGGTGCCCTGCACCGGCTGCGGCTATTGCATGCCCTGTCCCCAGGGGGTCAACATTCCCGGCACCTTCCGCTGCTACAACGAGATGTATGCGGAAAATAAAAAGAGCGGCAGAGTTGACTACTACCGCTCTACACTCCTTCGCCGCAAGCCGGAAGGAGCTTCCATGTGCATCGGATGCGGTGCCTGCGAGCGCCACTGCCCTCAGGTCATCCCTATCCGGGAGAAACTAAAGGATGCCCGCCGGGAGTTGGAGACACCGGTCTACAAGGTATCCAAGGTGTTTTTGAAATTTTTCCCTATGTGGTAAGGTTTGTGAGGCGGTAGGCATCATCCGCTCTTTCTCAAATGTCATTGATGCCGTAAATCCTGTTTTCTTCCTTCACCATGGCGTCGTCATGTTCCGCCAGCGCCCGGTATCTGGGGCTGTTGACCATTGCCTCATAGGCAGCCTGATCCTCTGCGGCCAGGTCCGGCGTAAGATGCAGATACGCATCCGGTGCCGGGGTGATACCGATACTCTGCAAATACCCGGCACCGCTTTCCCAGCGCTGTAGGAAAGAGCCATTGTCCCTGGCTTCTTCCTTTGTCCACATTACCTCTGCCATGGCGCCGAGGCGGGGATAGAGCATAAATCCTGCCCGCTCCAAGGTAGGCACTCTCTCTGTCCAAAGGGGGCACTCGATCCCCAGCATGGCCTCCCGCTCCTTTTCATCCAGATATTCCGGATAGGGACTTGCCTCCAGGATCTTCTTTGCATCGATCAGGTAGTGGGGGTAATCCAGGTAGCACAGGGTATTGGACGACTGGATAAAGCGACCCCCTCTTTTGACAAAATCAGCCAAGAGCCCATGATCTCCCATCCATTCCTGCACCACAAAGTCTGTGGGCAACGCCGCCCCCCGCAAAGAATCATTCCAGACCACCGGCTTTCTGCCTTTTTCCTGCAGATATTGGCCGGCCTGCACCACCAGCCATTGCTGCAGAGCATTCTCATCCTTCAGGCCCAACGCCTTCTTTTTAGCCTGGCAGGCAGGGCACTTTCTCCAGTGTCCCTTGCAGGCCTCATCTCCGCCGATATGGATCATCCCTCCGGGGAAAAGCTCCATAAGCTCATCCAGGATATTTTTCAGAAATACAAGACTTTCTTCTTTGCCGGCGCACAGCAGGTTTTCAAAGATGCCGGCTCTCTCCCCCACCTTCATGGGGCTGCCGATGATACTGCCGTCCTCTGCCTGACAGGCATACTCGGGATATGCCGCCAGCAGCGCGCTCTCATGCCCCGGGATCTCCAGCTCCGGAATGATCTCCATGCCCCTCTCTCCGGCATAAGCCACGATGCGACGCACCTGCTCCTGGGTAAAATAGCCGTTCTGCTCTGCCGGCTCCTGTATCTCTCCGAAATAAGGCATGCCCCGGCGGCTTCCGATCTGTGTCAGCTTCGGATAGCGGCGGATCTCCACCCGCCATCCCTGGTCATCCACCAGATGCCAGTGCATTCGGTTTAATTTAAAGTACGCAGCGGCATCGATCAGGCGACACACATCCTCCTCCGGCAGGAAATGCCTGGCACTGTCCAACATCCATCCCCGGTATCCAAAGCGGGGCCTGTCTGTGATGTCCAGACAGGGAAGGCTGTCGCCGAACTGCCGTTTTAGCTGCTCCAGTGTTACCTCTCCGCAGCGGATTCCCTTTGTGCTTCCCTCTATGGAAATCTTCTTTTCACCGATCTGCAGGCGATAGCCTTCTTCCCCCCAGCGGTTGCTTTCCCTTTTCTCCAGCGGGGCCTGCTGCCACAGACAGGTGCCTTCCAACGAGGTTACTTTTTCCGGATAGGGGATCAAATGGGGAACTAAATGCACTTTTTGTTCTTTCATGGTGGTTCCATCCTTATATGCAATTTGTCATATCTATACAATATCTGCCCTGTTTCAACGTGAATGAACTGATCATGTGAACGAACTGATCGCAAGTAGATTACATTGAAACAGGGCAGGTACATACCGGTTTTACATAGAAAATTGTTATGGTTCAAGTCCGCATCACCGTTACAGTGCGCCAGGGTCCGGCGGTTTTTACACAGAAAATTGTTGCCATTCAAACCACGGCCAGGCATCTGAACCGTAACAGAAAATGAAGAGGCGTTGCATGATCACAATCTATCAGCGCAGCACCGGGAATATTCGCGCAGGCGCTTTAAATCTCACCCTTATAAGCCAGCTCCGCCAGACGCACAGCCCCCATGATGCCCTGGTCGTCGTGCAGGCTGGCAGGGACGATATAGCTGTCCATATCATGCATGGCCGGGATGTCGTAGTAGCCGTGAATGTCCTCTAACACGTACCGGCGGATCAGAGGGAAGAGCTGTTCCTGATGCATGACACCGCCTCCCAGGATGATCCGCTCCGGTGCAAGGATCATGATGAAATTAGCCAAAGCCTTAGACAGGTAGTGGGCTTCCAGCTCCCAAACCTCGTCATCGTCCTTAAGCTCTATAGCCTTCTTTCCCCAACGCTTTTCGATAGAGGGGCCGCTGGCCATACCTTCCAGACAGCTGTCGTGGCTGGGGCATACGCTCTCTCCCGGATCCTGAGGCAGCTTTGCCACCAGCATATGACCGCCTTCCGGATGCAATGCACCGTGCAGCATTCTGCCCTGGCTGTAAACGCCGATGCCGATGCCGGTACCTACTGTCATATAAAGCACATTGTCAAGTCCCTTGGCTGCGCCGTAGGTTACCTCTCCCAGACAGGAGCCTGCCACATCGGTATCTAAACCTACCGGCACCTGCAATGCATCTTCAAAAGCTTTGACGATATTAAAATTTCTCCAGGGAATCTTCGGTGCCTGCAGGATACAGCCGTAGGTGGGGGACGTCTTTACCACGTCCACCGGTCCAAAGGAACCGATGCCCAGGGCGCAGACCTGCCTTTCCTTGAAGAATTCCATCAGCGCCGGCATGGTCTCCTCCGGGGTTTTCGTAGGAAAGCTCTGCTGCTCTAAGATCTCTCCCTTTTCGTTGCCGATAGCGCAGACCATCTTGGTCCCACCGGCTTCCAATGCACCAAATCTCTTTGCTCCCTCCATAAGTTCCTCCGTGTTCTCTCTGTCATTTTATATGGAAATTGCTCACTGTAACATGTGTTTTTGTAATCAGTTCATGGAAATATACCGATGGTTTTTGATCCTCTGCAGGAAATGCACGCCCTGCAGGCATCGCTCCCGCACCGCGCAGTATTTATCCGCTGCCCCCAGCAATACGCTCTCTCTGTAATGAGGCCTGTGGGTCAGGGTAAGAGGCCACATGTGGGAGTAGATCATGTCCTTTTCTCTCTCATCCAGTTCATAATACTGTCCTGCATTGGAAAGCGCTATTTCCGGGTGCTTGCGGCCATGGTTCCAGGCGCTGCGGCCGCTGGTCTTTATATCATAGAGATAGAAATCATGCAGCATAGCACCTCTGGCCAACCCCCGCTCGTCTACCTGTACGTGCAGCAGCCTGGACAGTTGATACGCGTGCTCCGCCACACTGACGCTGTGATCATAGGTATTGCAGGAGCCATGCTGGGCATAGGCCCTCATGGCCAGGATCCTGGGGTCATTTTTCATTTCTGCCAGGGTCTGCTCAAAGCAGTCCTGGCCGGTGTCCGGTTCTTTTTGCATATATGAGGTTGTCTCCTGAGAATATACATTTCATACATTTATCTGCATTTATATGCATTTGGTATCTGTTCATTACCTGCCATATCCAGGTTTTCCAAAGAAAAATCGAGACGGCTGCTGAATAGTTACTGCATTTGCATAGATTTAACACCATCATCTTATAGCAATGGGAAGATGGTGACAATATGTACTTTAGAGCTGACAGCAAAAATCCCCCAAGGGTCAGAATACCAAGGCGAAACATCTGTTCACAGCCTATCCTCCTGCTATGGCTGAATTTTATTTTTTATGCGCATGCTTGCTTCTATGTGCATGATCCAGTGCCGGGAGAAAGGCATCTGCATCAGCCCACGGATGTCTTTGCTACACCAGTAGTCAATAAGCCAACAAGCGCTTTCATCAGTGCTCACCACCTGCAAAGCACGCAATCTTTCTTTGTCAGAATCATCAAATTTCCGTTTCAAATCACGGTAGGAGAGACTTTTCAGAAGCGTATCCGTGCTTTCCTTTACAGCAAAAGCATATTCATACAGTGCCTGTAAATACAGCGACCTGGAAAAATCCACGATTTTCTGTCCCACAAGCTCGTTTCCCGTGGTAATGATCGGTGAGCCGATTTTCGTTTCAAACACTTGCAAAACCTCTGACTCAACCCGTATCAGGCTGTTTGCAACAATATCTTCAATACGGAAAATATGCCAGATAGAATAGGCGATGGTCTTGCTGTGATAACCGGTTACTTTCGGAAACGGCATGGCATTGAACTCAACGGGGCTTAATTCTGCTTTCATGCGGAGTAATTCGTCCATAAGGGTCTGCCGCAGGGTCAGCAGTGTTTCAACGCCCTGCTCGAAAGTTGCCTCTTTTTTTAGCTGTTGTTGGAATGTTTTGTTAAGCTCTGACCATTCCCGATTCATAAATATGTCCCCTTTTCTACATGCCCCCTCAAATACAGCGTACTGCAACCGCCCCCTCATCATCACTGACTCTTACAGTGACAAGAAGCAATATAATTATAAACAATATCGGTCACAATATATAGTGGATGGTGTGACGATAAAGAGCCTTTTTAAACGCCCCCGTTGTCATCGGCGCGGTACAGTGAATATCATCTTTCAGTGGAAATATGCTGAACCTTATGAGTGGATGTATATTCAGACGCAAGCTCGTTCCAAGTCACACTGTATAACTTGAATTACGGAACAGATGAAAATGAAGCTGTCGTAGAAGAAAAAGTAGCGCTCGAACAGGAAAAAGCAGCATTTGAAGCAAAAAAAGTGGCGTTTGAACGCTCCATTTCTGAATTAAGGCTCAACAAGCCTACTAAGCAAGGCAGAGGCAAATATATTTTTAACGAAGCGAAAGAATAATACAGTTATCCAAGGTGATCGTAAAGTCAGCTGATCCCCTGAGAAAAAAGTTAATTCCCGTTATCAGCGCACCCCAAAAAAAGTTCCCCTGCCACACCAAAGTGACAGGGGAGCTTTTTTCATCCGGATTTATTCCTGCGGAAATATGATCTTGTTTACCACAAAGAAGATCGCCATGGATACACCGCCGTTTAAAACCGTTGTTCCGATATTATAAACAAAGCTTGGTACAAACTGTGCTGCGGTTATACCGTATCCATGATCGTGGACACTTGAATTAGTTGATTGGAAGTTGCTGATCACCTGAAAATGAATACCTCTTCTTGTTACGTTCATCACACGCCGCCACCTATATGATAAGCTCAACAAAACAAAAACAAACCCCAAAACATAACACATAACAATTTTAACTGATATATACACCAAACAGAAAGGAGGCACCCTATGTCTAACTACTTCATCGTTCCCCCCATTTTCAGTCTCCGTGTTCCGCGTCTTGCCAAAAGTAATTTTAGCTGGGTTTGACCTTGTCTGCTGTGCGCGGTACGATAGCCATGATCTGTTTCAAGAATTTATGTTCTCTTACTCTTTAATTTACCAATAAAGGAGGCCTTATAAAATGAAATCCGAAAAGACCCGTTTCCTGCAAGATCACCCCATCCTGGCCATGCTGCTTTCTATGGTTTTGATACAGCTGTATTTTCTGGCGGTGGGGGTAACTCAAAACATTGTTGCCATGCTTTTGACGGGCGGCTCGCAGGTGAGCAGCATTGTGGATGCTGTGGTGACCATCGCCTCCTCCCTTCTGCTGCTTTGGCTTTATCAAAGGAAATACTATCCCAATGGCAGGAAGTTCTTTAGCACACAGGGATTCGGACCTTCCCTTTTGTACGGATGGGGACTGCTGGTGGTAGCTGTCCTTAGCTTTAGTATCGCTCGTTTGACAGGAACTCCTATGGGCAATGTGTTTGCTGCCATTATCCTGGGAATAGCGCCGGGCATCCAGGAGGAGCTGCTGTGCCGGACCATCCCGATTTCTCTGCTAATGAAGCGAGAGGATCGAAGAAATCTGATTCCGGCGGTTTACATTATCCCCAGTCTGCTCTTCGGATTGTTTCATTTCGTAAACCTCTTCTCCGGCGCCGACCTTATCCTGACTTTGCTGCAGGTAGCCTATGCCACCGCAGTGGGGCTGATCTTAGCTTCCATTTACTTAAAGACCGGTAACCTGTGGATCACCATCGCCCTTCACAGCTTTATGGATTTCGTAGCCTATCTCTCCCTCAATATGCAGCAGTCCGACGGCATATTGAAGGCCTCCGGTTCTTACGAGTGGGTGGGATATCTGGTGCAGCTGCTCTATACCGTGATCTTTGCCATCAATGCCTTCTGGCTTTATCGCAAGAGTAGTCGGGAAGAAATTGCACAGACCTGGGAGGAGGTTAACACTGACATAACAACACCGGAAATATGATGTATACCAGATGATATGCGATGTTCGAACGAGAATTATGCAGCTAAAGTCAGAAGATATCTCTGCCCCGGCCATCTCTTCCGGAACCTGTCGCTTAATAAGGCTTGCCTGATAAAAGATCAACGAATCAGCAAATTATGTTCTCCGATTGTCCTCTGAAAAAGACTTGACTTAACCCAAGGTGAGGGTAGTATTGTTTTCGTGTAAACAGGCATAGTCTCTGTACAGCGCTGTACAGAGACCATCCAAGTGCAGTCAAGCGCCGCAAAAGGGAGAACACCATCCATGAAAGATTCCACAGACCGCTATTCTCTGTTAGATACCTTCCGGGGCATCACCATCCTGAGCATGATCTGCTATCATGGCATCTGGGACCTGGTTTTTGTGCTGGACATCTCTCTCCCCTGGTACACCGGAGAGGCCGGTTACGTCTGGCAGCAGACCATTTGCTGGAGCTTTATCCTGCTGTCCGGTTTTTGCATGCACTTTTCCAAAAGGGCGGTGCGCAACGGACTGCAGCTTCTGCTGATCAGTTTCCTGATCACTCTGATCACTGCCCTGTTTCTGCCCCAGGAGAGGATCATCTTCGGTGTCCTTACTTTGCTTGGTGTCTCCATGCTGCTGACGGCAGGCCTTGAAAAGCTGTGGAGATCTACCGCAAAGCGACGACATTTTCCGACGGCTTCTACCGCCCATTGGGTAGGACTGCTGGCAGCCAGTGCCGCTGCTTTTGTGGTCCTTCGCAATATTAACCGGGGCTATCTTGGGTTTGGCGCCTGGCGATGGATCAAACTTCCCGAACAGCTCTATCATGGCTTATTCATGACCTTTCTGGGCTTTGAGGAAAAAGGCTTTTTCTCCACCGATTATTTTTCCCTGCTGCCCTGGTATCTTCTGTTCCTGACAGGCTACGCCCTGGGCGGCCTTTTCCTTTCCAGGGACTGGCTCTCCGGCGCCGCCTGGAAAAAGAAGATCAAAGTGCCTGCCTTTTTGGGGCGACACTCTCTGCTGATTTATCTGCTGCACCAGCCGCTTTTATTCGGGATCGCACAACTGTTGGAACTATGCGACTAATTGTTGCTATACTATGTGATCATCCTATACTCCAAGCCAAAAGTGACTGAACATCCCAATTTAAAGACTCCTACAAATTTACGGCAGAGCATTGTAATGCGCTCTGCCGTTTGCTGTTCATATGAACCAATTTCCCTACGCGTGAGTTTTCCCCAACAGCTGGTAGGGATAAATGGTCTGATTCTGATTCACTACATAAGCCGCTGCGCAGGCGATCAGGAAAAAGGGCAGCTTGTCATAGCCAAAGAATTCTGCCCCCAGCAATGCCGGTGCCAGCAACGTATTGGTGCCTGCCCCCAGCACTGCGGTCAGACCAAGGGCAGCCGCAAAGGTGGGCTCAAAGCCAAAGAGTGGCCCGGCCACTGCCCCCAGGCTGGCGCCGATGGAGCACAGGGGAGAGACTTCTCCGCCATGAAAACCTGCGGCTACCGTTATGATGGTGAAAAGCAGCTTCAAGACCCAGTCATAGCCATATACCTGGCCGCCGCTGCAGGAGGCGGAAATGAGGTTTCCGCCGGCGCCGGAATAACGGTCGCCGAAAAATAACAGAAAAACTACACTGATGCCGATGGACATCACCGCGATCCGAAGATATGCGTTGGGGAAAATCTCCGACGCCTTTTTTTTCGTCCAATGCAGTCCCAGGGCAAATACAGCCCCCACTGCGCCGAATAAGATACCGATCAGCAAGGTACGCAGCATGGAAGACACCGTCACCTCCACCGCAGTAATCTCAAAGGAAACAGCCGTCAGGCCAAGGGCTTTGGCTGTCAGCCAGGAAGTGCAGGCCGCCACAGAGGCCGGCAACAATGACTGATACTGCAGCTGGCCGGCTACCAGGATTTCCATAGCAAAGAGAGTGCCGGCCACCGGAGCCTGGAAAAGTCCTCCAAAGCCAGCCGCCATACCGGCCACCAGAAAGACACTGGGGTCCTTGCAAACCTTGCTGCGCTTGGCAAACCAGTTGGAAAAAGCGGCACTGATCTGAATAGCCACCCCTTCCTTACCTGCACTGCCGCCGAACAGATGCACCAGCCATGTGGCAATGATCTCCATAGGGATCAGTCGCAGGGGAATTTCCTCTTCCTGTCCCTGTCCTACCCGGAACACCTTTTTCATGCCCCCCGCTGCCTTGCTGCCAAAGGTCTGATAGGAAAAGACGATCAGAAGGCCTGCCAAAGGCAAAAATACAAGCAGCCAGGGATGGGCACTTCGAACGGATGCCATCACATTTAAGCCCTGTCCGAAAACCGCTACCAGCACGCCGGAAGCCAGTCCCACCGGTACGCCCAAAAGTCCATACAGAAAATTAGCCCCCAGATGTCTGGCGCCTGGTGTATACTTATTCCACAGATTATTCACGATCCACTCCCCCGAATGCTGTCCTATTTTTAATATTCTTTACACGCAAATCAAACATGTACACGATAGCACAAAAGTGTTTCGACTGCAAAAAGGAGTTCCCCATGCGCACTGTACTGGCTTATTCCCTCCATATTGCCTCTCCTGTCTCCTTTAGCCGCGCCGGCAAACTGGAGGCGCTGCAGGAAGACTGGCAGCACGCCGCCTCTCGGTTGGAGGATTTCGAGCTGATCATGGTAACCAAGGGGATTCTTTATCTGCAGTACGGAGAGGAACGCCATACCATCCGTGAGGGAGAATACCTTCTTTTGGCGCCTCTTAAGGATAAGCAGACCGCATATACCAGACAGGACCGGCTTCGCCAGGGATTTCAAAAATCCCGGTGCAGCTTTTACTGGATGCACTTCAACTGCCCGGATGCCGCTCCCCGCTACAGCCTGACCACAGACCAGGTCAGCGACGGCCGGGACAATATCCTGCTTCCCGTCCACGGTCAGCTCCCCATGCCTCAGAAAGCCCTGCTGCTGATGGTACAGCTCCAGGACAGCGTACTCTCCGGCTACGACCGACATTATACCGACTATCTCTCTACCCTGATCCTATGTGAGATCGCCAATCAGCATGCCCTTCAGTATCAGCCGTCCTCTGCCACTTCCCAAGAAAGCGGCGGCTCCAGACAGCTCTATCACGACATCGTAGGCTATATCCAGCAGGAGCTGCACCGCCCCCTGAAGGTATCGGACATCGCCGAGAAATTCGATTACAACGAAAAATACCTGTCCAGACTCTTTAAGCAGTATGCAGGCCTACAGCTTAAGCAATACATCCTGCAGCAGAAAATGAAAAGCGCCGACTTCCTGCTGGTAGACTCCTCCGTTTCCGTCTCGGAGATAGCCTCCTCCCTGGGCTTTTCCAGCTACCACAGCTTCGAGCGGGCCTACGTGAAAAGCCACAGTATGACACCCAGTGAGTATCGGCAGCTTTATGCGAAGAAGATCAATAATTATGTGTAGAAGATTTTCCTCTTTCTGATGAAAAAAGGATCGATCACGGGAATTCATTCCATGATTGATCCTTTTTAGCTTTCCTCTATGTTGGTGTGTTTTCCACCTTCTTAATCTGCACAGCCATGTATTCTCTGCCCGGCAATTCGATCTTGAATTTTCCCTGATAAATTCCTCTGTCCTCGATGGTCATATTCCAGGTATCGATCACTCGTACCTGAAATTTGGTTTCCTCATCAAAATAATACTCTCGGAAGGAAGGACGCATAAAACTGTAATAATATAAATAGTAGTCTTTAACGGCACTCTGTTTTTGGGTGCTTTCCTCCGGAGTGCCGCACACTTCGTCCCAGCTACACTTTTCATAGGGACAAAGTCCGATTCCCGGTGTTTCCTTCATGATCTGCAATAACAGTTCAAACCGTTTGTAGCTTTCTCCATGAAGGGTTCCTCCGTGAGACCACCAAAGCACATCCTCCTCATTCATATAGGTTTCGCCGTGTCCCGGATATGCGCCTCTGCACGCCGCCTCCCAGAATCTTCTTACCATTTCCTGCGGTGAAATATTTCCCCAGCCATGCTGGATATTTCCTTCATAGGCGATTTCATCCAGTACAATGGGCTTACGATACCGCTCTCTCCACTCATTGACAAATTCCGAGGATTTGTACAGATCCTGTCTCTGGATACTGCAATGGGTGATCCAGGGCCTTGTATGGTCATAGAAAGGGATACAGTTATGAATCGAACGCAAGTGATGATAAGCGTCCTTTTCGCAGATGATCTTGGCATAACCTTCCCAGTCCTTTACCGTTTTATGGGGAAATAAGTCATACTCATTTGCCAGTGACCACCATACGTTCCGGTAAGCACTGAAACGGGCAATGACATACTTCCAGTATAACGCATCCTCCTGGGGTGACATCTGGGAAAATCCCCACCTGTCGTAGGGATGCATGACGATCAGATCTGCCTCGATCCCCAGTTTTTGCAGTGCCATAATGCACTTTTCAATATGCCGGAAGTGTGCCGGATTAAATCTGGAAAAATCCCAGTGGTTTCCTTCCGTCTTTCCCGTGTACTCCAGGAAATTTTCCTTAGTCAAAACACTGGAGTCCATAGGAGTTCCCTCATAGGGGTAAGAGCGAGGTTCTCCCAGGTTGTAATCGTAATGCTTGGGGAAAATGCAAAAACGGATTTTATTAAAAACGCTGTTCTTTAACGTTTCCAGTGTCTGGGCAATACGCTCATCGCTCTGTAAATCCCAGACATAGCAGGTGGTTCCGATGGAATAGTAGGGCGTACCATCTTCGTAGGCAAAATGATAGGTATTTGCTACCCGTACCGGACCATGGTTTTCCTTTTGGGGTTCTGTCACCAGAAATTCTCCTGTATACATTTCTCCGTCAACAGCATTTCCCGAGACAGTAAAGGTATACTCCCCTTCAAAGGATGGCATGAAACGCACTTTGTATATTCCGTTTCCATCATAAAATCCATCTACCGTTACATGTTCCTGTTTTCCGATAAAGGTTCCGCAGATTTCATAATCAGTAAAAGGATTTCCCTCTGTTTTACCTTCCAGCGAGACTTCTAACAAGCCCCACTTCTCTATTTGCTTCTCGTATCTGCATTGATTCATTTCTGTACTTCTCCGATCATTTACTTCAGTCCATGAGCCCTGGCGGTATCTAAGATCGTGTTCACATAATCTTCTTTATCCGCCCGCAGGAGAAAACCTGCCGCGATCAGCTGTTCTGCATTATGCTCAATTAGCCCTGTTTCTCAGCTCTTAATTGCACCCGCCGTCAATCCTTCAATAATATTTTTCTGCAATGCGATATACATGATGATCATGGGCACGATGGAAAACAGGAAGGACGCAAAAGCCAGGTTGTAATCAAACGTATACGCGGACTTAAAATTATACTGATACAGTGGCAAGGTCCACATATCTGCCGACTTATTAAGGATCAGCAAAGGCAGCAGGAAGTCATTCCAGATCCACAGGGTATTCAGAATGATGATGGTCACAGTCATGGGCTTAGCCAGGGGAAATACGATCTTAAAGAAGGTCTGGGTCGTGGTACATCCGTCGATGGTAGCTGCTTCCTCTAACTCCAGGGGAATGGAATTATAGTAACTTGAAAATAGGAACACACCCTGCCCCAAGGAAAAGGCGAGATAGATAAGGATCAATCCACCCTGGTTCATAATTCCCAGCTTGGTGCACAGCTGCGTCAGGGGTGTCATCAGTGCCTGGAAGGGAGCGAACATGGACAACAGCACTACCACGTAGACCACCCGGAAATACAGATGTCTCTTGGATTCCCTGGAAATAGCGTAGGAAACCATGGGCACGATAAAAGAGATCAATCCCACAGAAATCAATGTGATCAGAAGGGAATTCCTCACATAATCTGCAAAGTGCTCATCCGACATTACTTCCTTAAAATTTCCCAGATACAGACTGCTTGGCAGTGCGAAAAAATTCTGCGTAGACTCTGCGGTAGTCTTAAAAGCTGTCACAAAGGTCACATAGATCGGAAACAGCACTACAATGGCCACGCATAAGAGGAATATATAGGCCAATATCTTTACCGGCAGCTTTTTCGTCGTCATAACTGTCCTACCTCCAATTTAGAGCTTACTTTCATCTGGATCGCAGAGATCAGACCAATGGCAATCAACAGCAATACAGCATAGGCTGAAGCAAGGCCGGTCTTGTTATCATTAAAGGCCAGCTGGTAGATCAGAATACCTGCCGACTCCGTGGAGCGCATAGGCCCACCGGCTGTCGTAGCCTGAATAATATCAAATACCGTCAATCCACTCTTTAAAACCATAACAAAAGCCACATTAATAGTAGGGATCATAAAAGGAACCGTGATATTGGTAAAAAGCCGGAAGCTTCCGGCGCCGTCAATTCGAGCTGCCTCATACAGATCTACCGGCACATTCTGAATGCCTGCCAACAGAATGACGAAGGGAATGGCTGTCCCCTGCCAGACATTGATAAAGATAACACCCCAAAAAGCGGTACTGGGATCACCTAACAGATTCTTGGAAAGCCAGCCGATATTCAGCATCTGTCCCAGCTGGGGCAGCACACGATACATGATCTGGTTCCATGTCAGTGAGATGGTGATCAGAGAAAGAACTGCCGGAAAGAAGATCACAGAACGAAAGGCTGTACGGAACTTAGCAGCCACCACATAGGTTAGCAATAATGTCAAAGCCATAGCCAACACCATGACGATAATAACCAGGGCGATGGTATACTTTCCTGTAAAAATCATGGAGTTTAGAATTCTTTTTGTTTGAAACAGCGAAATGAAATTTTCCAGACCTATGTAATTATAAGTCTTGGTCAGGCCATTCCAGTCCGTCAGTGAAAAGTTGATGCCCATAAAGATGGGAACGATAAAGAAAAGAATATACAGCCCAAAGGGGATGATGGTCCATCCCAACAATATAATATCCTTCTTTTTCCATTTATTACCCATGTGATTCTCCTCAAACTGTTTGGGCACCTGAAATATACATTTCGGATGCCCAATTTTCACATTACGTGTTAATTATCGTTGAAGGCTGCTGCCAAATTCTCAGCGAAGCTCTCAGAATCCTGATCGTAATACAGCTGCTGGATCGCTGCACCTGCTGCATCCTGCTGCGCCTTTGTCCAGTCACAGTCAGGATTTAAGATAAATTTGCCGGTAGTCACATAACCTGCATACAGTTCCTTTAAGGGTTCTGCCACATAATCTACGCCGTTAATGCAGGAAGGATTGCCCTCTGCCTCTGCATACTTAGTAGCGATCTCAGGGCTGGTCATCCACTTTACAAAAGCTACTGCTTCATCAGCTACCTCGGAATCCTTCGCGATGCAAAGTGCCATGTCACCGGGATAAGCGCAGGTATTGGTCTCCTCTGCTGTGTCGCCGGGAATAGGCATCATGGAAATCTTGATATCAGGGTTTGCTGCTGTAATGGAAGCATTTAACCAGGAACCGCCGATCATCATAGCTCCCTGTCCGTTGGCGAAGTTAGCAGTTGCGCTGTCCTGATCAGTACCGATCACATCATCCTGGCTGTAGCTGATCATCTGTACCATCTTCTCTGCCATGGACTGCAAACCTGCTGCATAGGAAGCACCTGCATCAACACTCTTACCTGCCGCGTCGCTCTCGAACTGCTCATAAGCACCACCCATAGAGGAAGCCAGGAATACCTGCAGAGCACGATCCGTGATCGACGTCTCCTTACCGGATGTCACGAAAGGTGTGATGCCGGCACTTTTTAATTTCTCACAATCCTCGATCAGTTCTGCCCATGTGGAAGGCTTCTCCGTGATGCCAGCCTGTTCAAAGAGTTCTTCATTAACCCAGATACCGGAGCAATTGTAGGATATGGTCGCTGCATATTCGCCGCCGTCATGCTTCCACTGCTCTCTGGCAGCTTCCTGAACATTATCCATAATACCGGTATCGGATAAATCCATTACATAACCGGAATCAACAGCCTCAAAAAAGGTAGCGTTGGGCCAGTTGGTAAAGATATCCGGCGTATCATCACTGGCCATACGGGAGGTCAGGACGGTGGAAGCATCTGCGGGTGTTACCAGATCAATTTTAATAGTAGGATTTTCTGTCTCATATTCCGCGATCAGATCATTTAAGATGTCTACGATCTCTGTCTTCTGGTTAAAAAATTCCACATGGGTCTTGCCATCATTGGCAGCGGTAGACGCCTGTGTCTGTGCTTCCTCTGTAGACGTGTCTGCATCTGTCGCTGTGGAAGAGCTGCCACATCCTGTCAATAAAGAGGCACCCATCACTCCTGTAAGTGCCAACGCAATGGCTTTACTCCATTTGTTTTTCATAAATCATCCTACTTTTTCTTTTAGATTAAATCTAATTTTTGTTCGATATTTGTTCGTTTTCTTCCGTTTGTTTTGTTTGTATTTTAAACTTTATTTATTCAACTTTCAACATTTCTTGGTCATTTTTTTCTTTTTTTCATATTTTCAATAATTTTAACTGTGCATTTTTGTGCAGATTGTTATAATTCGTGTTTTATTTTTAAACTTCTCATCCTACTTTAACGTTTGCGTATGGCATGTTCGATTTCCGACATGACCGCGTATTGCACAAAAAAACAGATTCCATTATCGGAATCTGTTTTTCACTCTTTTTAATCTTATGTATGCCCTTCTGGCATTTTCCTTTATCTTCTTTTTTCTACCTTACTGCTGCAGGCGATTCTGTACCGTCTCGCCATTTACAAAAATACAGTTGGTATACATCTTACTCTTTTCCCGCACGGGATGCTCTAATTCCTTTAAAAGCAGCTGCACTGTCCAATAAGCTCTCTCTGTATGAGGAACACGGATGCTGGTCATGTTCCAACCTCCGGTGAGAAATTTGGGCAACGTATCAATACCGATCAAACTCACATCCTCCGGGGATTTAATTCCTAAGGACTGCATAGCGATGATCGTTCCCATGGACACATGGTAACTCTCCATGATGAAGGCATGGGGCAACTTTGTAGTTTGCAGATAGTTTTTCATAAACTGCGTTACTTCATCAACAGAGCTTCCGGTGTCAATGATCCGCTCTTTTGCATCCTCTATGCCTCTTTTACCCATGCTCTCCAGAAAACCGCGCCGACGGCTCAGATAATTATACATAGGCATGGGATTACTCAGATAGCGAATATCCGTGTTTCCCTTGGAAAAGAGCTCATTTACAGCCAGTTCCACTCCCTGTCTGTTATCTACCACCACGAAAGGATATTTTCCGGACTCCACCGTGGTATCGTAAACTACCATGGGCTTTTTAATCCTTTCGATCAACGGCATATTCTCAGGCTTTAGTTCCGTGCCGAACATAATGACACCTGCCACGCCGTCGGCATTGCACTCTGCGATCAGCTCAGACTGATCCTTCTCCCGCAGATCTGCGAACATCAGTCCTAATGAATAGCCGTAAGTACGGAGATTTTTCTCGAATACCTGCTGTACGTCCGTCCACAGATTCAGCTCCGTTCCCTGTATATTCTTCATGCCATTATCAACACGTACTACCTTGATCTGGCCTTTGCTCGTTCCATCTGATCTATTCCCGCTGCTGACAACGACCGGCGACTGTTTTTGCTCCAGTCGCTGCTTACACAGCAGGATTTCCTGTCTCGTCTTTTCCTTCACACCGGGCTTACCATTTAAGGCAAGGGATACAGTGGACTTAGAAATTCCAAGTGCCTTGGCTATATCTATGGCTTTTACGTTCATGAATATGCCTCTCCTTCATGCAGATCTTCTTTTTCTGCTGTCTTTATTATAAATCCTTTCCCTGCATATTCCAACGCTTCAATGTTAAAAAGTTTAAATCATTTGTACTTTATTAAACTTTTTAAACCATAGTTTTTCCGTGGCATTACCAGTTAGCGTATCTTCTTTTCTATTATCCTATTCCTTATCCCCTTCCACCATAAAATACCCTACGCCTATCTCCGTAAAAATATACTCCGGCTCGGCGGGGTTCTTTTCCAGCTTGCGGCGGATGTTGGCCATGTTGACCCGTAGGATCTGGTTATTATCCGGCAGGTTGGGCCCCCACAATTCTTTCATAATAAACTCGTAGGTCAGGACCCGGCCGGCATAACGAGCCAGCAGGGTGACGATCTTATATTCATTCTGGGTCAGGTGTACCTTCTCCCCGCGGACGATGATCTCGCGGCGCTCGTAATCGATATGGAGCTCTCCTGCCGTAAAGTTGCTTCCCTCTGTCCCGGTTCTGGAGCGGCTGGCATTGTAGCGGCGAATGCAGAGTCTGGCTCTGGCCAGCAGCTCTGCGGTACCAAAGGGCTTGGTCACATAATCGTCCACACCCAGATCCAGTGCTTCCACCTTGTCCCGCTCCTGGGTCCTGGCAGATACCACGATAATGGGCATAGCCGACCAGTTCCGAATGGACTTGATGATCTCCGTGCCGTCCATATCCGGCAATCCCAGATCCAGGATCACCAGATCCGGGCAGGCGGAAGACGCCATCATCAGGGCCTGGCTGCCGTTTTTGGCCACGATCACCTTGTAATGATTTGTCTCCAGGATCGTCTGCATAAAGCGGCAGATGGAATCCTCATCTTCTACTAAAAGCACGGTATAATTTGCATCTGAACTCATATTCATCCTCTTTTCCGAGCCGCTTTGCTGCGAAGAGGCGACGAGAATTTCAGATTCTCGTCTGCCATCAAGGCAGGAAGCACCGTTTACGGCGCTTCCTGCTGTGCGAAAAATACGACACCAGTCGTATTTTTCACACTTATCCTCTATTCTGCGCAGCTTCACTTTCCTCTAACGGCAACCGTATGGTAAATGCGGCGCCCTCTGCCAGGTTTTCTGCCTCCAGTTTGCCGCCGTGGGCCATCACGATAGACCGGCACACGGAAAGGCCGATGCCCATATTTTTATGGCCGTCTCCTGCGGTAGGCGTCACGCTTTGCCCTTTATTGATCCGTTTTAACACCTCCGGCGCTATGCCAACACCGTTATCTCTGACCCGCAGCAGCGCGGCGCCTTTTTCTTCCCATACATCGATATGCAGCGCCAGCTCGTCACCTTTTTCCCCGTGCAGCACTGCGTTCTCCAGTAAATTGATGACCACCTGTTCCATCAGGATGGCATCCATGGGCACCAGAAAAGCCTCCTCCGGCACCGAAACTTTCACACTCTGCTCCGGGAAACGCTTGCGGAATTTCTGCACCGCCTCGGAAACCATTTCCTCTACGAATTCCGGCTGCTTGACCACATGGGCGTTCTCGCCTCCCTCAATGCGGGTTACCGTCAGCAGATTGACCACCAGATTGATGAGCCACTGGATATCCTTCCTGGCGCCTTTCAGCAGGGCCACTCTCTCCTGTGGCAGGATTTCCTCATCATTTTCCTCTAACAAGGTAACTGTCCCCAGGATCGCTGTCAGGGGCGTCCGCAGATCGTGGGAGATAGCCCGCAGCAGGTCTCCCCGCATTTTCTCTCTTTCCGCTTCCATCTGCCGCTTCTGACTCTTCTTCACCTCTGTCATCATACTGCTGGTGATCAGGGATACCAGCAGCATGCAGATGATGGAAATGGGATAGCCGGTCAGTGTGAAGTTAAATTCCATATATGGATAGGTAAAAACGTAATTGACCCCCAGTACCCCCACCAGAGAGGAAACTATGCCATACCAATACCCGTCGGTGAAGCGGGCGATCAGAAAGATCGCCAGAATAAAGACCATGGCCACATTGCTGTTGCCGGAAGTATCTGCCCGAAAGTCATGCAAGAGATAGCTGATCAGACTGGAAGCCGCCAGGAAAAACAGGGTTATTCCACAGTTTTTCAGGAATTTCCTTCGATTTGCATTTTTCTTTTCTGTCAAACAGGTCACCTCCTTTTTAATAACGGGTAACGGTCGTACCTCCTCTACTGTACCGCCTTCTTATTCCTAAAAAAAGCTTTTCGGGTTAAATTCTTCGTTAAAAACATGTTAAGAACCGGATGCGTCCTGCATTCTCTCTTCGCTTACACCACCTCTCAACATTTTAGAAAGCTAAAATGTAGCCATATCAACATTTTGGAAAGCTAAAATGCAGCCATATCAACATTTTGGAAAGTAAAAAAGGTAATCATATCAACATTTTGGAATATAGCGCCATTAACGAAAATATATGAAAAGCTTCTTTCAGCCTGTTACGTTACTGATACATCCCCCTTGTTATGATTAGCTCAACAAAAGAAACCTAAGTCACAAAACAATACTACAAAACAAATAGAATGCAAACAAAATCGAAAGGAGCGTACACTATATGGTCACACTTGAAGAACTGCTTAAAATGTTAAAAGGCCCCATTGCACGTCGTCGACCTCGTCCTACTTTTTAGTTTCCCGCACCGAGGACTGTTACGTCATTGGTACACGACCCCTGTTATGATCATTTCAACAGAAGAAACCTAAGTCACAAAGCAGTGACACAAAGCTGATAGCATTCAAACAAAAACACAAAGGGGGATTTCAATTATGCTTAAATTTATTGTGAACAACATCGAACAGTTAATACAGCCCATTGAACGCCGGTAAGAAACCGGAATCGGAAATTCATAGCACTTCGTACAGCCGCATTACAATCTAGGATTGTGATGCGGCTGTATTTTTACTGTTACAGTTCACAGATGGGACGGAGCAATTGCAGAACGCAAAACGTAATGCACCGGAGCGCGGCAGAATGTCTCGCATCCTTTGCACTGCGCGCCAGTTTTGCATGATCTGCATCGAAGCCGCAGG
>CAVBJS010000027.1:0-33536 GCA_963596015.1 Bacteroidaceae bacterium | reverse complement strand
AGATGTCTCGCACCATGCACTTTGCGCCGTTTTGCTTATGATCTGCTTCTCGCCTTCGGATGGCCGGCCCGAACTCGCATCCCCGCCTGATGCGGGGATGCTCAGACAATACGGGCCTATCGGGCCCGCCTTGAAAGCGTGCCCGATACCATCCTGCGGCTTCGAGGCAGATCATGCAAAACTGGCGCGCAGTGCAATGATGCGAGCCATTCTGCCACGCTCCGGTGCATTACATTTTGTGTTCTGCCATCAATCTGAACACCACCAAACTGTAACAACTGAACCGTAACGACTGAATCGTAACGACTGAACCGTAACGACTGAATCGTAACGTCTGGACCATAACGTCTTCATCACCGTTCTTTAGGTTGACACCTACAGGACGTGGGGATATAGTTTAGGATATATGTAAAATTGCGCTCCGATCGCAGGTGAACCTGCAATCTACGAAGCAAATATAATAAGAGGTGGCAACATGAAATACAATTTCAAAGAGATCGAGCCTAAGTGGCAGGAGGCCTGGAAAGAGGCAGATGCCTTCAAGGCAGTAGATTTTGACAAGAAACCCAAGTGGTACGGCCTGGTGGAGTTCCCTTATCCCTCCGGCGCAGGCATGCATGTAGGACATATCAAGGCATATTCTTCCATCGAAGTATTGGCAAGAAAGCGCCGTATGCAGGGATATAATGTATTATTCCCCATCGGCTTTGATTCCTTCGGTCTGCCGGCAGAGAATTATGCCATCAAGACCAATACCCATCCCCATATCATCACCGAAAAGAATATCGAGCATTTTTCCGACCAGCTGCGCAAGGTGGGTTTTTCCTTTGACTGGTCCAGAGAGTTTGCTACCTCCCGTTCCGATTACTATAAGTGGACCCAGTGGATCTTCTTAAAGCTTTTTGAGCACGGACTGGTTTTCCGCTCTAAGACTCTGGTAAACTACTGCCCTCACTGCAAGGTGGTATTGTCCAACGAGGACTCTCAGGGCGGTAAGTGCGATATCTGCCACAGCGATGTAGTACAGTTGGCTAAGGACGTTTGGTTCCTGCGCATCACAGAGTATGCGGACAAGCTTCTGGACGGCCTGCAGGATGTGGATTATCCCGATTCTGTCAAGCAGCAGGAAGTGGCCTGGATCGGCAGATCCGAGGGTACCTTTGTGGACTTCCAGGTATCCGACGGCAGCGGCAATGCCATTGCAGATGAAAAGCTGGAGATCTATACCACTAGATGCGATACTCTTTATGGCGTTACCTTCATGGTAGTGGCACCGGAGCATCCGATCCTGGATAAGTATAAGGCACAGATCACCAACTGGGATGCGGTGGAGGATTACCGCAAAGAGTCTGCCAAGAAGACTGAATTCGAGAGAACCCAGCTGGTAAAGGATAAGACCGGCGTGCAGATCGCCGGCCTGGCAGCCATCAATCCCATTAACGGCAAGGAGATCCCTTTATTTATTTCCGACTATGTCATGATGGGCTATGGTACCGGCGCTATCATGGCTGTGCCGGCGCATGACCAGAGAGACTATGATTTCGCAAAGAAATTCGGCGTAGACATCATCGAAGTCATCCGGGGCGGCGATATTTCCAAAGAGGCTTATACCGGTGACGGTGAGATGGTCAACTCCGGCGTTTTAGACGGCATGACCAATAAGAAGGATTCCATCGCAAAGATGCGGGATTACCTGAAGGAAAAGGGCATCGGCCGCAAGGGCGTGCAGTACAAGATGAAGGATTGGGCATTTAACCGTCAGAGATATTGGGGCGAGCCTATTCCGCTGATCCACTGCGAGAAGTGCGGCACCGTAGGGGTACCGGAGGAACAGCTGCCTCTGACCCTGCCGGAGGTAGAGAATTTCGAGCCCGGTCAGGACGGCAAGAGCCCTCTGGCCAGGATCGAGTCCTGGGTAAACTGCACCTGCCCTAAGTGCGGCGGCCCGGCTAAGAGAGAGACAGATACCATGCCCCAGTGGGCAGGCTCTTCCTGGTATTTCCTTCGTTTCTGCGATGCCCACAATGACCAGGCCTTTGCAGATAAGAAGAAGCTGGAGTACTGGATGCCGGTAGACCACTACAACGGCGGTATGGAGCACGTGACCAGACACCTTCTGTATTCCAGATTCTGGCATCATTTCCTGTATGATATCGGCGAGGTGAACACACCGGAGCCTTATGCCAAGAGAACTTACCAGGGCATGATTCTGGGCTCTGACGGACAGAAGATGTCCAAGTCCAGAGGCAATGTCATCGATCCTTTGGATATCGTAGAGGATTACGGCGCTGATGCACTGCGCACCTATGTGATGTTCATGGGTGATTACGGCAGCGCAGCACCCTGGAGCGATGAGTCCTTAAAGGGCTGCAAGCGCTTCCTGGAGAGAGTAGCCGGATTTACCGAGATCGCCACCGCATCCGAAGAGGATCCGGAGTTAGAGAGCAAGGTCCACAAGACCATCCGCAAGGTCAGCGAAGACATTGACAACATGAAGTTCAATACCGCCATCGCTGCCCTGATGACCCTGACCAACGATTTTTATAAGGCTGGTGCCGTCACTAAGCAGGACGTGGTGACCTTTGTGCAGCTCCTTTCTCCTTTTGCACCTCACCTGACAGAGGAACTGTGGCAGCAGCTGGGCATGAACCCGGATGGAAAGACCTTCTGCACCTTGTCTGCATGGCCGGTTTATGATGCGGCTAAGACCGTAGATGCTACCATCAAGATGGGCGTACAGATCAACGGTAAGGTACGTGCTTCCATCGAACTGCCGGCAGATGCTTCCAAGGAGCAGGTGCTTGAGACAGCCAAGCAGGATCCCAATGTGGCGAAATACCTGGAAGGCGGTCAGCTGGTGAAAGAGATCTATGTTCCCGGCAAGATCCTTAATTTTGTCGTGAAATAAATTTAGTACGGAAAAACCCCATAACATCATACTGAAGGAGACCTTGTCATGAAGCTACTGGAAGAGCGCATCCGCAGAGACGGTGTGGTAAAGGAAGGCAATATCCTGAAGGTGGATTCCTTTTTGAACCACCAGATGGATATAGAACTGTTCAATGAAATGGGAAAGGAGTGGGCGAGACTGTTCGCAGACCGTCCCATCAATAAGATCCTGACGGTGGAAGCCTCCGGCATCGGCATTGCCTGTGTGGCTGCCCAGCATTTCCATGCACCGGTGGTCTTTGCCAAGAAGGCAAAGTCTCTGAACATTGACGGCGAGGTCTATAAGACGGAAATCGAGTCCTTTACCCATAAGAGAGTCTACAATGTCATCGTCTCCAAGAAGTTTTTGGGACCGGAGGATCATGTGCTGATCATCGATGACTTCCTGGCCAACGGCTGTGCCCTGGAGGGCCTTCTGGACATCGTAAATAAGGCCGGCGCCACAGTGGAGGGTATCGGTATTGCCGTGGAAAAAGGCTTCCAGGACGGCGGCGCCCGGATCCGCAGCAAGGGGGTTCGCTTAGAGTCTCTGGCCATCGTAGACGGCATGGATGCAGCTACCGGAGAGATTCAGTTCCGAGGCTGATCATGTCTGAACAATAATACAAAGAATCAAAGAATTACGGTTTGTACGCCGATCAAGTGAAAGGATGTTGGAGCGCGTCCGGGTACAGAGCCCATACATGAGCCGAGAGGCGGCCCGGGGCACGGAGATCTCCGGCAGAACTTGACATTTGCTTAGGGGTGTACAGTAGCGCCAGTGCGCTTATCACTCCAGCGCCCGCCGCAGAATCTGACATTTGCTTAGGGCTGTACAGCAACCGCGAATTGAATATACTTCAGAAATAAGATAACCCGCAAAGAGGCAGGATGGTCACCGACATAGGTGCCAAAATGCTTACTTGCGGGTTATATTGTTGTACAGAATCTGCGCATTTTCCTAAAAAAAGCGTAAAAAAGGGGTAAAATTTCTATAATCTGCCGGATTGACGCGTCGAATCTGAAATATTACTATACTTTGTAAAGCGTTGTCAGGCGGCGTTTTGTCCTTACATTGGTGAGGATGGATAGGCCGGGCACTGACAGCCGGAGCTGCGTATGCGCCGCCGCCGCGGTTCCGGGCTAACAATGCGGCGCCAGGAGAGGAGAGTTATGAAAAAGAAGATCGTAAGTGTTTTGGTTGCGATGACTCTTAGCGTAGCTGCCCTGGCTGGATGTGGTTCCAGCAGCAGTGCAGATACCGCAGAGTCCACTGAGACCGCAGATGCTGCAGAGTCCACCGAGACTGCAGAGGCTGCTGAGGATGCCGATGCAGCAGAGAGCACAGAGACCAGTGCAGCACTGGAGGGCATGAAGGTTGGCTTTATCTTCCTTCACGATGAGAACTCCACCTACGACCTGAACTTCATGAATGCGGCAAAGGCTGCATGTGAGAAGCTGGGTGTAGAGATGATCAGCAAGACCAACATTCCTGAGGGTCAGGAAGCTTATGATGCAGCATGTGAGCTGGCAGATGCAGGCTGCAGCTTTATCTTTGCAGACAGCTTTGGCCACGAGGATTACATCATCGAGGCAGCTAAGGAATTCCCTGAGGTACAGTTCAGCCATGCTACCGGTACCAAGGCACACACCGAAGGCCTTGACAACTTCCACAATGCATTCGCTTCCATCTACGACGGCCGTTATCTGGCTGGTGTAGCTGCAGGCATGAAGCTCAATGAGATGATCGAGAACGGCGAGATCACCGAGGATGAGGCAAAGATGGGCTATGTAGGTGCTTACACCTATGCTGAGGTTATCTCCGGTTATACTTCCTTCTTCCTGGGCGCTCGTTCCGTTTGCCCTACCGCTACCATGGAAGTTACCTTTACCGGTTCCTGGTATGATGAGACCGCTGAGAAGGAAGGCGCTAACAAGCTGATCGAGGACGGCTGCGTACTGATCAGTCAGCACGCTGACTCCATGGGCGCTCCTACCGCTTGTGAGACCGCAGGCGTTCCGGACGTATCCTACAACGGCAGCACTGCTTCCGCATGCCCCAACACCTTCATCGTATCCTCCAGAATCAACTGGGAGCCTTACTTTGAGTATGCTATCAACTGCGTAGCAAACGGCGAAGCTATCGATACCGATTGGGTAGGCACCCTGCAGACCGGCTCTGTAGAGCTGACCGAGCTGGGCACCGCTGCAGCAGAAGGCACACAGGAGAAGCTGGACGAAGTAAAGGCACAGTTAGAGGATGGTACTCTGCACGTATTTGATACCACTACCTTTACCGTAGACGGCAAGGCACTGGACAGCTATGAGGCAGACATTGATACCGATGCAGATTACACACCGGACCACGAGGTAGTAGCTGACGGCTACTTCCATGAGTCTGACGTAGAGTTCCGTTCCGCTCCGTACTTCAACGTACAGATCGACGGCATCACTCTGCTGGATTCTGCATACTAATCCGATATTGCCACAGAGGGAGGCGCGGCATATGCTGCGCCGCCCTTTTTCTGTTGATTTGACCATGTAAGGATGTGAGGATGGTTACCGTTCACGTCCCTGCCGTGCGGTCGGCGTCCGAACCGTGAACTGGGAAGGTACACGGCCGGTCAAATCCACAGAAAAAGGGCGGATGACTGCCGGAGGGTGCATGTACGGTTTTATATTGACAGCACCTGCAAGGGCAGACCCGGCTTTTTTTATTTTGCATGATGCTGTATGGAAACGGTCGTCGCATGGCCGACATCTGTGCAGCAACCTTTGCATATCGTTACTTTTAGGGATAGCATCCGCAGGCAGACTGCGGCACAGGGAGGCAGATATGGAGAAGGAAACAAGGACAGCGGCGGTTTCGCTGCGGGGCGTCACCAAGACCTTCGGCGCAGTAGTGGCCAATGAAAAGGTGGACCTGGATATTTATCGGGGAGAGATTTTATCACTGTTAGGGGAAAACGGCAGCGGCAAGACCACCCTGATGAACATGATCGCCGGTATTTATTTCCCGGATGAGGGACAGATCTTTATCGATGGCAAGGAACAGGTCATCCAGTCCCCCAAGGATGCATTAAAGCTGGGCATCGGCATGGTACATCAGCACTTTAAGCTCATCGATGTGCTGACTGCCACGGAGAATATCATCCTGGGTCTGGAGGGCAAGCTGAATGTGAAAGAGGCTTCCGCCAAGATCCGTGCGATCTGTGAGAAGTACGGCTTTGATGTGGACCCCGATCAGAAGATCTACGACATGTCCGTCTCCCAGAAGCAGACGGTGGAGATCGTAAAGGTGCTGTACAGAGGCGCCGACATCCTGATTCTGGATGAGCCCACCGCCGTGCTGACACCCCAGGAGGTAGAGAAGCTTTTCCGCGTTCTTCGCAAGATGCGGGAGGACAATAAGGCCATCGTCATCATCACCCATAAGATGAATGAAGTAAAAGAGCTTTCCGACAGGGTAGCCGTGCTGCGAAACGGTAAGTACGAAGGCTGCATGATGACCAAGGATACCAACATCACGGAAATGACCAACATGATGGTAGGCCATAAGATCACCCTGAATATCGACAGACCGGAGCCGGTAGATCCCAGGCCCAGACTGGAGATCAGGAATCTGACGGTCCGCAACGAAGATGGCGTGCTGAAGCTGCAGGATGTATCCTTTACCGCCAATTCCGGTGAGATCCTGGGCATTGCCGGTGTCTCCGGCAGCGGCCAGAAGGAACTGCTGGAAGCCATTGCCGGTCTGCAGGTGACGGAGAAGGGCTCCATTTGCTATATAGAGGACGATGCGTCCAAAGAGGAGCTGATCGGCAAGGATCCCTTAAAGATCGCCCGCATGGGTGTCTCCCTTTCCTTCGTGCCCGAGGATCGTCTGGGCATGGGCCTGGTGGGCAATATGGACATCAGCGACAATATGATGCTGCGTTCCTTCCGGGATGGTCTCTCCCTTTTTACCAACCGTAAGCAGCCTCGAGAACTGGCCCAAAAGGTTGTAAATGATCTGGAAGTGGTAACCCCCGGCATTGAGACCCCGGTGAGAAGACTCTCCGGCGGTAACGTGCAGAAGGTGCTGGTAGGCCGTGAGATCGCCTCCGCGCCTACCGTATTACTGACAGCTTATGCGGTGCGGGGACTGGATATCAATTCCTCCTATACCATCTACGACCTGATCAATGAGCAGAAAAAGAAGGGCGTGGCGGTAGTCTTCGTAGGAGAGGATCTGGATGTGCTGCTGCAGCTCTCCGACAGGATCCTGGTGCTTTGCGACGGCCATTTGAGCGGCATCGTGGATGCAAGGACGACCGATAAAAATGAAGTGGGCAGACTGATGAGCTGCGTGGGAGGTATCCATGAAAGCTAAGAAAAAAGAACCCTTATTTCATATTGTAAAAAGAGATGAGATCTCCATGGGCAAGGCCCTGGGCATTCGTCTGCTGGCGATCCTGCTGGCACTGATCCTGTGCGGTATCATCACCACCATCACCACAGGTATCAATCCTCTGGAAGTATATGCATCCATGATCCAGGGTGCCTTCGGCTCTTCCCGTAAGACCTGGATCACCCTGCAGAACCTGGCTATCTTGCAGCTGATCGCTGTGGCACTGACCCCTGCCTTTAAGATGAGATTCTGGAATGTCGGCGGCGAGGGACAGGTCCTGATGGGCGGTCTGGCCGCAGCAGCCTGTATGATTTGCTTAGGAGATAAGATCCCTTCCGCACTGTTGATCCTGCTGATGATCATCACAAGCATTCTGGCAGGCGGTCTCTGGGGATGGATCCCGGCTTTCTTTAAGGCAAAGTGGAATACTAATGAGACCCTGTCTACCTTGATGATGAACTATATCGCCACCCAGTTGGTAGCTTACTATACCGTGGTATGGGAAGTGCCCAAGGGCTCCGGCAAGATCGGTATCATCAACCAGAATACCAGCGCCGGCTGGCTGCCGCAGCTTTTCGGCAATAAGTACCTGCTTCCCATCGTGGTATCCCTGATCGCCACCGTCGGCATGTATTGCTATATCAAATACAACAAGCGCGGCTATGAAGTGGCTGTAGTAGGTGAGAGCCCCAGCACAGCCCGTTATGTGGGTATCCGGGTGCCCAGTGTCATCCGCAGGACCATGTTCTTATCCGGCGCCCTCTGCGGTGTGGCAGGTCTTCTGCTGGTAGGCGGCATCAACCATACCATCACCACCACCATCGTAAACGGACAGGGCTTTACCGGCGTCATGGTCTCCTGGATGTCCAAGTTTAATCCCTTTACCATGATCCTCTCCAGTCTGCTGATCATTTTCCTGGAGAGAGGTGCGGGAGAGATTTCCACCAACTGCGGACTGAACCAGTCCTTCTCTGATATCCTGACAGGTATCATCCTTTTCTTCATCATCGGCTGCGAGTTCTTTATTTCCTACAGACTGCAGTTCCGTAAAAAGACAGAGAAGAAGTAGAGAGGACGGCGTAGTCCTTCCTTCGGCGCAGACGGTCAGGGTGCAGAGCATCTCTGACCGGTCTCATGGAAGTTTGAATAAAAAATCTCCATGGATGCTGAATAGTTACAGCTTTTGCAGTAATGCCGTTACGGCAGAAAGGAAATCGATATGTGGAGTTTTTTACTGGCTTTTATTCCCAGAGCGATCGTGCAGGGAATACCTCTTTTATATGGATGTACCGGTGAGATCATTACGGAAAAATCCGGTAACTTAAACCTGGGAATCCCCGGTGTCATGTATGTAGGCGGCATCAGCGGCGTCATCGGCGCTTTCCTCTATGAGAATGCAGCCGGCGGCAATGTGAATCCGGTGCTGGCGATCCTGATTCCTATGGTCTGCTGCCTGGTGGGTGCTCTGTTGATGGGACTTTTGTATTGTTTCCTGACAGTTACCCTGCGGGCCAACCAGAACGTGACCGGTCTGGCTATGACCACCTTCGGCGTGGGCTTCGGTAATTTCTTCGGCGGCTCTCTGATCAAACTCTCCGGCAGTGATGTGCCTTCCATCGCACTGTCCACCACCAGCGGATACTTCCGCAGCAGCCTTCCCTTTGCCGGCAGCCTGGGCGCTTTCGGCAAGCTGTTCCTCTCTTACGGATTCTTAGCTTACCTGGCAGTGATCATCGCGCTGGTGACGGCATATGTCTTTAAGTACACCAGAGTGGGACTGCATCTTCGTGCTGTAGGCGAGGGCCCCAGCACCGCAGATGCAGCCGGTATCGACGTTTCCCGTTACAAGTACGTGGCTACCTGCATCGGCTGTATGATCGCAGGTCTGGGCGGTATGTACTATGTTATGGACTATGCCTGCGGCGTTTGGTCCAATGACGCCTTCGGTGACAGAGGCTGGCTGGCAATCGCACTGGTTATCTTCACCATGTGGAAGCCGGATCTGGCTATCCTGGATTCCTTCTTATTCGGTGGCCTTTACATCCTGTATCTGTACCTGCCTACCGGCATGGACCACATGGAAGTACAGGAACTGTACAAGATGATCCCCTACGTGGTAACCCTGGCAGTGCTGGTATTCTCCAGTATGAAGAACAAGAGAGAGAATCAGCCGCCGGAAAGCCTGGGTACGGCGTACTTCCGGGAAGAGCGGTAGATTGGCAGCTGCCGAACAGATGTCGAATGGATGCTGAATAGATGCTGAATAGATGCAAGTACAGATGCAAGTACAGATCAAACGGATATACTAATCAAACGGATAGTATAAGAATAAAAAACGAGAGGGCACACAGTGGAAAACTGTGTGCCCTCTTGTTTTGGTATACACGGAAGCGCTTATATGTCCGGAAGCATTTTCATGATGATATATGTTTTATTGTATTGCTGTACTTTGGTGTAAGAAATCTTTATATAAGAGATCATGTTTCTATATATGAAAGAATGTGATCTCTTATGAGCATCTATCATAGAGACAGATTATTTTATGATGGCATATTTCTTATTCTGCAGCTTTGTCCTTGTCTACGACCTTGATGATCCCCTTCTTCCACATGATCCGGGAGGAGATAATGGTCACCGGCAGCATGAACAGGATCAGGAAGCCTACCATACCAAAGAGGGAAGAGCCTGCAGCGATCCGGGCAATCAGAGACAGTACAGTGATGATGACGATGACGGGAACCACGCCCATGATACCGTTTTTAACCACCTTTTTGCCGGTGCCGGTGCTGGCGAAAAGGCCAAGGGTCAGGGAACCGAACAGGGCGGGGATCAGGTAATTGGACGCCGTCTTTACATTGGGGATCTCAAAGACAGGGCTGATCCAGGCACTGAGAGCGGCAGCCAGGGCTAAGATGATGACCGTCATGATGGAGCAGACCGCTACGGCCACAGAGGAGATAGCCTCTCCTTCGGGAGTGTTGGGCTCCTTCTTAGCCAGCTTCATGGCATTGACAGCGCAGGGAAGCTTTAAGTTCATGATATTGCCGGTGATAAAGGTCAGATAAGAGGAAGCACCCAGGATAGGGGTATAACTGATGGCCTCGGAGAAACCAACCGGGATATAGATCATCAGGATACTGATGGTGCCTAAGTTCACTACCTCTCCAAAGGAGGGAACACTGTCATAGCAGGTCAGTACGATAAAGGGCAGAGCGATCATATAGATCAGGGCGATGAGCGTACCGACGCGTCCCCACTTATGGGCCCATGCCTGGAAGGAATCGGTGATGACGATCTTTTCTTTTTTCTTTTTCATAGTATGTACTTACCTTTCTCTGCCGCAGCCGGGCTTTGGCAGTATGAGGAAAATTTAGAGACAGGTGAATTCATTTTCTATACAGGTCATTTATTACTTACTGAAAAGTTCTACCCAGTAAATAGAAGAGATCATACCGCCGATCATGGAAAAGGCCATGATAAAGTCATTCAGCCAGCCCAGCTTCGGCTTTTTAGCCAGAACACCCAGCACCAGGGCGATCACCAGACCGGTGAGCATGACAGCGGCCTGGATGGTGTCACCGATCAACAGCACAGGGATATAGACGGCAAAGAGGCACAGCATAAAGCAACCGCTCAAGACATAATTCCAGTCGTTGCTCTTGCCGTCGATCTTATTTACGCTCATGGAAAGCTTCTTACCAAGGGGAAGCAGGATCAGGAAGCCACTGAGCATACCTACGCTCATGAGGATCATGACCACGCCGAACTGACGGCCGGTGGCATTTTCCATCATCTCTGCGCTGGTGGAAAAGCCGATGGCAGAGGCCACGGAGCTGGAGATCAGGGATTCATAGGAGAGAGAACCGATGACGGAGAGACGCCACCAGCTCCATACGGTGCCCAGCACCGCAATGAGGGCGAAGAGGCCTACCACGATGGACAGGCTGGGAACGATGGAAAAAACCACGCTGGACTTGATGACGCTGTGGATCTCTTCCTTGGTGATGCCCAGTTCCAGGCAGTGGGTATAGGCCTTCTTCAGATAGACCAGAGAAAAGCCGACGATATACAAAAGGCCGATCGCCACCATGATCAGCAGGATGGGACTGGATATGATATCCTTCATTGTAGCCATAACAGAGTTCCTTTCTTGGGGTGATTCAGCATCTTTCATAATAAAAAGTAAATTGACGACCGACGGACGGAATCCCTTTTATCATGGAAGAAGACCAAGGTGCGAGGCACCTGTAGTCAGACACATCCGGATTTTCTAAAATAAACAGGATGGGCGCTGAATGGTTATCTTTTCTTAGTTACATAGGCACTATGGTTTTATATGCCATGTGATCTTATATGCGTTGTAATTTGGCAGGATCATATCGGAACGCATCGGTTACGCGTGCTCTTCCAGCCAGCGCATGGCTGTGTAAGCGTAGATAGCGCAGCCCTCGGACAGGACGGATTCGTCGAATTTCACCTTGGGATGATGCTGGGGGAAGCAATACCCCTGGTCCGGATGGCCGGCGGCCAGGGCGAACATAATGGAAGGCACTTCCTGACTGACATAGGCGAAATCCTCACTGCCGGTGCTCTTGGAGGCCTTGGAGGAGCCGGACATGGCAGCAAGCTGGGCGGCGGTAAAGGCTTTTCCGGGGCCTAATAATTCTTTCAGATAGCCGGTGGTGCATTCCGCTACAGCAGGATCATTGTCCAGGGTAGGGCAGCCGCTGCCGAAGGATACCTTTGCCTGGGCCCGGAAGGCAGAGGCGATACTCTGGGAGATCTCAGTCATGCGTTCCTTGATATAAGCTCTGGTGGACTCATCATAAGTGCGGATGGTGCCGCTCATGGAGGCGGTATCCGGAATGACATTGGCGGCGTTGCCGGCCCGGATGGTGCCGATGGTCAGGACAGCCTCATCCGAGATACCTAACTCTCTGGCGTGGATTTCCTGAAGGGCGGTGATGATATGGGCCGCAGCGTTGATGGGATCGACGCCGTTGGCCGGCATGGAGCCGTGACAGCCCTTGCCCTGGATATCGATGTAAAAATAATCCGCAGCCGGAGCACTGACGCCGCCGTTGCAGGCCACCACCGTGCCGGCGGGAAGAGGAAGCCCGGCCATGACATGAATCATCATAGCGGCATCCACATCGGGATTTTTCAGCACGCCGGCTTCGATCATGTCATGGGCACCCTCGAAGATCTCCTCCGCAGGCTGGAACATGAGCTTGACGGTGCCCTGAATCTCTGCCTCGTGTTCTTTTAACAGCTTGGCTGCACCCAGCATCATAGTAGTATGCATATCGTGGCCGCAGGCATGCATTTTTCCGTTCTCGGAAGGAAAATCTACATCTGCCTCCTCTTTAATAGGAAGCGCGTCCATATCTCCCCGGATCAGGAATACCTTGCCGGGTCTTTGACCGCCGGCTAATGCCACTACCCCGGCTTTGCCGCAATCCTGGGGCGCATATCCCATTTTCTGCAGCTTTTCTTTTACATAGGCTTTTGTCTCCGCGATGTCGAATCCAGTGCCCGGATGGGTATGGAGATATCGTCTTGTCTCTGTCAGCTGGGCCTGATAGCCGGCAGCCTCCTCTAACAATGCTTCTGCTTTCAACATGATCTCCCTTCTGCAGGCGCAGACGCGCCGGCTTTAAAAGTATTTGAATACAAAAGAAGCGAAGACGGCTGTTATATGGCGTCTTCGCTATATCGTGTAATGTTAGCAATCATGGCGTGTTTTGTCAATTGCGGCATTGTCCGAATTGGGGTGCATTATTGCACGGAGAGCTGCGGTGCAGCCCCAGCCACCCTGCCGCCATTACTGTAAAGGCCCCGGCCGGGCGTCCTCGAATCCGGATACCTCTGATAGGATACGCCGCACGGTCGGCATCTGTGCGGTAGCCTGCCGCCTGGCCGGAGGCCGAAGAGTACTGGGTTTACTTCCAATTTACATAGAGCATCCTTCTTTTTACATGGGGTTGATAGTGCCTTTACAGGGAAATATCTACAATAGGCAGTGTAAGAAATCTGTGCCGGAACACTTCCTTATCAATATCGCAGTACATCACGGCGGAATGAGGACGTTTTTCTAAGGTGATGCTATAGACGGCACCGACACAAGATCACATTGGAGAATTCGCCTGTGCGAGATTCTTCTGGTGTTTCCGCAACAAATTGCGGCAAGAAACAAGAAAGGGGATAGTGCGAAAAATACGGCCGATGTCGTATTTTTCACACAGCTATTTGTGCCGCGGGCACCACAAATAGCCCTGATCCCAAAGCAAATCTGAAATTTGCTTTGGGATTCCTCCGACGTAAAGCGCCTGCGGAATGGAGATTATTATGAAAAAGAAAAAGTTGCTCTCTGTACTGGTAATGGCAGGACTTTCCGTGGCTATTATCGCAGAATGTACCATGAACGTGCTGCCTGTCAGCGCTTCTACCGTACATTACAATGATTCATCCGTGACCGGCGCATCCAGCGGCTGGGCTGAGTGGGTAGCTAACTGGGATGAGACCGCAGCAGATTATACCAAGGTATCCATCACTCCCGGCGAAGATGAGACCAAGCTTAACTTTGCATGGTACAGCAAATACAGCAAGGAGCCTACTCCCATCGTGCTGTTCGGTACTTCCAAGAATAACTTAAAGGAATATAAGGGAACCACCGGCAATGTAGAGACCGATCTGACCGGCGGCGAGGCTTATCAGTACAACCATGTAACCGTTACCGGCCTTAAGGAAAATACCACCTACTACTACACCGTAGAGAAAAACGGCGTGCAGTCTGAGGTGAGAAAATATACCACCGGCAGCTTTGAGAATGTCAACATCCTGTACGTAGGCGATCCTCAGATCGGCGCTTCCAAGGGACAGCCCCAGAACGGTGAAAAGCTCGCCAATACCTCCGGCGCAGCTAATACCGCAGCCCGCAACGACGGCTTTGCATGGGATCGTACCCTGGATGTGGCTACAGGCCTCAATGACAATATCAACTTCATGATCTCTGCCGGTGACCAGGTCAACAAGACAGGAAAGGCCAAGGAAGAGGAGTATGCTGCATATCTTTCCGCTAGCGCTTTAGAGAGCCTTGCTACCGCAACCACCATCGGTAACCATGATTCCCTGAATGCAGACTACGCATATCACTTCAATGTGCCCAATGCAACAGAGAACGGCAAGACCCAGGCAGGCGGTGACTACTATTACTCCTATGGCCCCGGACTGTTTATCGTATTAAATACCAACAACTACAATGTGGCAGAGCATGAGAAGACCATGCAGGAAGCTATCGCTTCCAACCCGGATGCTAAGTGGCGCATCGTTACCATCCACCAGGATATTTACGGCTCCGGCTTAGACCACTCCGACACAGACGGTATGATCCTTCGTACCCAGCTGACCCCTATCTTTGACCGCTATGATGTAGATGTAGTGCTGCAGGGTCACGACCACACTTACAGCCGTTCCAATATCCTCTACGGCGATGGCAAGACCCATGGCTCTTATGAGTTCCGCCTGGCATCTGACGGCAAGGATTATGATTGGGAGCACGCTTACAATGTAAATACCGATGAGGCTATCGAGCTGGCACCGGAAGACGGCAACACCGATGCTAAGAAAGCACTGGAAGCCTTCACGGAGGACAACAAGTGCTATACCATCGAGAGCGCAGGCACAGACCATGTGACAGATCCTCAGGGTACCCTGTATATGACTGCTAACTCTGCATCCGGTTCCAAATACTATGAGCTGATCTCCACCCAGCAGGATTACATCGCAGCAAGATCTCAGAACTGGCTGCCCAGCTACTCTGTGATTAACCTGACCAAGGACAGCTTCACCATCAACACCTATCAGATCACTGAGAACAGCGTAGAAAAGATCGATGACAGCTTCACCATTACCAAGACAAAATAATCCTTTGATAGGCAAGTAAAAAATGATCTGAGCCTGGCATACCGGCGATAGCGGTGTGCCGGGCTTGGAGTTTTTCTTCGCAGCAAAACTGCTCAGAAATGAGGATTGAAATGGAAAACCAAAAGAGTACTAAGATATCAGAGAAAAATGTAAAGAGAATCCTTCTTCGCTGGATCCTTCCGGCGGTGGCAGCGCTGTTGTTCATAGCGTGGGTGGTCCGCATTAATGTGGTGGAAAAGACAGAACTGATCAACCGCACGGGGCAGACCTTTGAAAAGGCCGTGGTCACGGAGATCCTGCAGGACAATATGCAGGAGGATGGCACCCGGGTGGGCGAGCAGACAGTGAGAGTCCTTATGAAAAGCGGAGAGCTGAAAGGACAGGAGCTTACCTGTACCTCCTCTGCGGGATACCTTTTCGGTGCAGCCTGCCGTGTGGGCATGAAGGTGATCATCATGCAGAGTGTCGCCGGAGATACGGTGGTATCCAGCGTCTATGCCCAGGACCGGGGCATGGTGCTGCTTTTGTTCGCACTGCTGTATCTGGCTTCTCTTTGCGTAGTGGGCGGCTGGAAAGGCTTTCGAGGCGCCCTGGGACTGGTCTTTACCTTCGCCAGCATTATTTTTATCTACCTGCCTCTGATCTATAAGGGATATTCACCCTTCTGGGTAGCGGTTTTCCTTTGCGTGGTGACCACCATCATCACTCTGTGGCTGATCGGCGGGCTGACGAAGAAGACACTGGCAGCCATCGCCGGAACCCTGGCGGGAGTGCTTTTTGCAGGCATTATGGCCTCCGTATTTTCCATGGCAACGGGCATAACGGGCTGGAATGTGTCTGATATAGAAACACTGGTGACCTTGTGGGAGACCAATGACATTGCGGTAGGCGGACTGCTGTTTTCAGGGCTTTTGATCTCTACACTGGGAGCGGTCATGGATGTGGCTATGTCTATCGCCAGCTCCATGCAGGAGATCTGTGAGCAGAATCCCACCATCGGCAGATGGGAGCTGCTGCGGGCAGGTATGCGCATCGGCAGAGATATGATGGGCACAGACTCCAACACCCTGATCCTGGCTTTTGCAGGCGGCAGCGTCTCCATGCTGGTACTGGATTATGCCTACGACCTGCCTCTTTTGCAGATCGTCAACTCCAATAATATAGGCATTTCCATTATGCAGGGATTATCCGGCAGCTTCGGCGTGGTCTTCAGCGTGCCGGCTACGGTGCTGATCGCAGCAATGATCTATAGGGGAAAAAGTACGAAGTGATGGGGCATTCAGAGAAGCCCGGCCATCCGCAGGCGAGAGGCAGATCATGCAAAACTGGCGCGCGGTGCAAAGGATGCGAGCCATTCTGCTGCGCCCCGGTGCATTACGTTTTGCTATTGATCCACCATTATAAACTGTAAAAGAGTCGTTACAGTTCAGCCCCTGTCGACTAGCCGGCGTTTGAATTATAACCTTACGTGTGATTTAGACATAGGTTCGAAACAGCGTCTCTTGAATCATTTGACAATAGATGTTATTATAGCAATGTAAGAAGGTGCTACCGATAGACGGCTAGCCCCTCAGTTTGCTTTAAAAACGATCGCAGTGGTTGGGGAACTAACGGCGGTCGTTTTTGTGTGCGCTTCTATATTCTTCGTCATCCAGCTCTCTAACCAGTCTTTCGACCTTCTCGATAAACCTTCCGACACTAACTCCGGCAACAAACACGGCAAGAAAAAATCCTGCCAATGAAATGTAATCCATCATATCAGCATCACCCTCCTTTCGTTTAGACTTCAGGAGGGCTTTCACATCCCTCCTGTATTAAAAGAAGGGCCAGCCGCCTACCGTTTTAAGGTAGCACCTTGCCTCAGGTGAGGCCTCTTCAGATTATCAATTTTTCGTTGCTTTGGCAAGTGAAAAACGTGCATGTTTGCATCAGACATTAGATGATATGTTACTTGGTTAAAAATGAGCAACAGTATGGCTGTCGATTCTATTGTAACCATATCATTTGTGCTATAATAGCCGCCATAAAGTAAGCAGTCTGAAAAAGGAGGCGCAGTGCTATGTTTCGTGCAATGAGAAGATGCAAACAGCAGATCAGTGAGGAAGAATGTAAGCAGATCCTGAAAAAGGAGCCCCGCGGCATTCTTTCTGTTTTAGGGGACGATGGCTATCCCTATGGCATTCCTATGACACACTGGTATGACGAGGAGAGCGGAAAGATCTATTTCCATGGTGCAAAGGCAGGGCATAAGGTGGATGCCCTAAAGAAGTGTGATAAGGTTTCCTTCTGCGTACATGATGAGGGTTACAGAGAAGGGGATGACTGGCCGCTGCATATCCGCAGCGTGATCGTATTCGGAAGGATCCGTTTTGTGGAGGATCCGGAGAGCATAGCCAGGATATGCACCAATCTGTGCCATAAATTCACAGAGGATGAAGCCTACATAGAGGAGGAATTGTCTCAGTATGCAGCCGGTGTTCTGGTGCTGGAACTGACGCCGGAACACATGAGTGGAAAACTGGTGAAAGAATCCTGATGTTAGTGTAAAAAACTACATGTATTGCTCGCAGAATTCCTTTGCGGTAATGATATCAATGTTCTCAAAGTGTTCTAAGACCAGCAAATCTTTATCTCCGCTTACAATATACAGGGCTTTTGCATCCTTGGCACAGCCAAGAAATTTATTATCATCAGGGTCTCTGCATAGTGTAACGCAGGTTGCAGGCTCTACAATCTCCAGAGCCTGCACCAACGGAGCCAATAATTGACGATTAATGTGTCCCTGTTTTCTTTCGATCATTTCTCGTATGATCTCTTCATATTCATCGATAATCTCTGCGGTAGCGCAGGCTGTCAGCTGATTTTCTACGATAGCGTTCAGAATTTTACGCGGAAAACCACCGAAGAAAACGCCGGAGATCAATACATTCGTATCAATGACTATTCTCATTTCTTTTTTTAGACCTCACAGATTTAATGATATCGGTTATGTCTTCTTCCTGATAGCCTACGGAGGCAGCCCACTTTTGTGCTTCATCCAAAGAAGCTTCGAATTCCTCAGCAGTGGGAAGTTTTAGTGTTTTTAACATAATAACATCTCCGGAGGTGTAAGCCACCAACTTATCTCCGGCATCTATAGATAATAATTTGCGAAAAGAAACAGGAAGGGAAATTTGTCCCTTAGAGGAAACGGTCAAAACCTGTGTACTCATAATATCACTCCTTTCAAAAAAGTAAGAATTTCTTACTTTTATTATGCCATAGAATAATAAAACCAGCAATGGTAGATAATATAAATGTGTCTTGACATCTCCTGATAAAGCGTTATGATTACTAAAGTGTCTTGACATATGGCAAGACAAAACAGCGTAGCAGTAGATAAAACTGCGGCACAGGAGAGAGGAAGTTATGGAAAAAGTAAAAGCATTTCTGACACGCAAGAACATTATCTTTTCAATGAAACGTTACGGTATTGACGCACTGGGGGCTATGGCACAGGGACTGTTCTGTACGCTGCTGATCGGCACGATCCTGAACACGTTGGGAACCCAGTTTCATATCGGATTCCTGACGGAAACGGTGGCTACCATCGGCGGGACAGAGTATACCATGGGCGGTCTGGCCTCCGCTATGGTGGGACCGGCCATGGCAGCGGCTATCGGCTATGCCTTGATGGCGCCCCAGCTGGTGCTTTTCTCGTTGATCCCTGTAGGATATGCCACCAATGTCATCGGCGGCGCAGGAGGCCCGCTGGCTGTGCTGGTGGTGGCCATTGTGGCGGCGGAGTGCGGCAAGGCTGTCTCTAAGGAGACAAAGATCGACATTCTGGTAACACCTATCGTCACTATCCTGGTGGGCATCGGACTGGCAGAGGTTATCGCGGCTCCCATTGGTGCGGCAGCCTCCGCTTTCGGTCAGCTGATCATGTGGGCTACCGAGCTGCAGCCTTTCTTCATGGGCATTCTGGTCTCCGTGGCGGTAGGAGTGGCACTGACTCTGCCGATCTCCTCAGCAGCTATCTGTGCGGCGTTAAGCCTGACGGGATTAGCCGGCGGCGCTGCCGTGGCCGGATGCTGTGCCCAGATGGTAGGCTTCGCCTGCATGAGTTTTAAGGAAAACGGCGTAGGAGGACTGGTAAGCCAGGGCATCGGTACCTCCATGCTGCAGATGCCTAATATCGTGAAAAATCCCAAGATCTGGATCGCGCCGACTTTGGCTTCCGCTATTACAGGCCCCATCGCCACTTGCCTCTTTAAGCTGACCATGGACGGGGCAGCCGTCTCCTCCGGCATGGGCACCTGCGGTCTGGTGGGACAGATTGGTGTATATACCGGATGGGTCAATGACATTGCGGCAGGCACCAAGGCAGCTATCACACCATTTGACATTGTGGGGCTTATATTGATAAGCTTTGTACTGCCGGCTGTGCTTTCCTGCATATTCTGTGAAGTGGAGAGAAAGCTGGGCTGGATCAAAGAAGGAGATTTAAAGCTGCAGTAAAGAAATGAGGATCAAAAGCATACATGAATAACGGCAATGCGCAGGAGAGACGAAACCAGATAAAAAGCATATTGGCCGGTGCCGGCACGGCAGTCAGTGCCACGGCACTGGCAGAAAAGCTGGGGGTCAGCCGGCAGATCATCGTGGGAGATATCGCCCTGCTCCGGGCCGCGGGCTGCGAGATAGAAGCCACCGCCAGAGGCTATCTGGACAGAAGCAGTGCAGAAAAGCAGAAGACCAATTGCTGCAAGGTGGTCTGCCAGCATCAGGACACAGAGACGGAAAAGGAATTACAGATCTTTGTGGACAATGGCTGCAGGGTCATCGATGTAACCGTAGAACATCCCGTCTACGGACAGCTGACAGGTCTTTTGAACATCGCAAACCGCTATGACATCAAGTGTTTCCTGCAAAAGGTAGCCCAGTCCGAAGCGCACTCCCTGTGCGAGCTGACAGACGGCATCCACCTTCATACCATCGAGTATCCGGAAGAGGAGACTCTGCAAAGGACCCTGCAGGAGCTAAGGGAAAGCGGGATCCTGTATGAGGAGAAGGAAGTATAAGAAGTGGAAAGAGTTGACAGTAATAACGGATTGCTATAGTATGTGGCCGAAAGAGGCAATGAAGCGTCCAGCTTTATTGCCTCTTTTTTTTGCGGAAAAAAAGAAGAAAAAGGGTTTTACCTGAACACTAACAAGCAAAGGATATGCCGGTAAGGGCTGAATGAAAGATGTGCCGGTCTGTACATAAAGGTTCTCAGAATGTCCAGTCCCATCAGGGGTAAGCGGCGAATGAAAGATGCGTCAGTCTGTACAGATACTCATTCCAATTCTTTATTTAAATAACGATATACAGTGGGGACACTGACGGAAAGCTGCTCGGCGATCTCGTTGACAGCTCCCTTCACATTCATCAGTCCCTCATCATTGAGCTTGTGTACAATACGCACTTTTTCCTGCAAGCTAAGCCGGTTGGTCGTTACACCGCTCTCGGCAATGACTTGTGATACGCGATTCTGTAGCAGGTTGACTAGTTGAGTATCAAGATTTTCACGGTACTCGCTTTGGGGCGTTTCATACAGATTGAACGCGGAGAGCAGGTTATGCAGGGCAGCGTTCACATTCTGCACGGCTTCCATATCCTTGTTGATGCATAGCAGACCGATCAGTCGATTCTCGTTTTTTATAAAGTAGGTGCTGGAAAGAAATTCCCGGCCTTTACTTTTGCCCTGGTAGTTGTAAACATATGCAGCATTGGTGTAAGTACCCTTTTGCTGTAACTCACGGGAGAGATCTGTCATGGGATCACCGATCCGACGACCGGAGAGACTGTTTTCGATCGCAATGAGAGAATGCTCGGGATCGGTCACATCATGGATAACGATCTCACATCCCGGGCCGCATACTGCTGCTAAAAAGGGAACTAAGCCGATATAAACCTGTAATATTTCCTGATCTGTCATGAAATGCCTTCTTTTAAAATAGTGTTTTTTTGAAATAGTGTTTTTTGAAACAGTGTTTTTGAAATAGTTTTTTTGAAATAGTTTTTTTGAAACAGTGTTTTTGAAATAGTGTTTTTTTAAATAGTATTTTTGGAAATAGTATTCTTTTGAACTAGTATTGTACGTCTTTGAGGTGATAAATTTTTTATCGTAAAGTCTATGATAACTAAAAAGGTGAAGATCATGCAATTAGCAATTTTATACAAATAAATCCGCGGAATTTGTATATTTATAAGTGATAAAAAATGTTGCGTATTGATAAGAAAAGTTGCAGAATAAAGAAAAATGATAAAAAAATTATCACAACAACTGTTAACACGGAGAACACGAAGAAAGGATATGCGCTATGTCAAAAACCATTCTGAATTCTGCTAACGCGCCTGCTGCCATCGGCCCCTACAGCCAGGGTGTTTCTGCAACGGGCACCATCACCTTTGTTTCAGGCCAGCTGCCGATAGACCCTGCTACGGGTGCTTTCGCCGGCGAGACCATTCAGGAGCAGACCAGACAATCCCTGGAGAATATCAAGGCTATTTTGGAAGCGGGTGGACTTGGTCTGGACGATGTCATCAAAACCACCGTTTATTTAAGCGATATTGCCGACTTTGCTCCTATGAATGAAGTATATGCGCAGTATTTCACAGCCGATTGCCCTGCCCGCGCGGCATTCCAGGTGGCTGCTTTACCGAAGAATGCATTGGTGGAGATAGAAGCGATCGCTGTTCGATAAAGTCATCCTTTGGAAGCTCCATCCAACCGTAGAATCAAAGTAAAAAGAAGAAAGGAAGGAACAGAAATGACAGATGATCAGGATTTGCTGGCAATGACACATGTGGGCGAAGACCCGCATAAGTACATGAAATCAGTTACACCCCCTGTTTTCATGAATTCTCTTCATGTATTTGATACTGTAAAAGACTATTTTGACGTAGATATCTTCAATGATGAATTCTACTATGGGAGAGCATCAAACCCGACGGTTGCGATCCTTGAGAAAAAGATCGCAGCACTGGAGCATGGTTCCAGAGCCGTTGTATTCTCAGCGGGAATGGCGGCCTGTGCAGCAGCTATCTTAAGAGTATGTTCAGCGGGAAGTCATGTGATCTGCATCAAAGAAAGCTATGGCCCGGTACAACATCTTCTGGATGAGTTCCTGGGACCTAAATACAATGTTTCCGTTACATATGTAGACGGAAGGACTGTGAAGGAATTTGAGGATGCCATCCGTCCGGAGACCAAGATGATCATCCTGGAGAGTCCTACAACACTGTTATTTAACGTGGTAGATCTGGAAGGGGTTGCCAAGCTGGCAAAAGAGCACGGCATTAAGACCTACATCGATAACACCTATTCCACACCTCTTTTTCAGAAACCGCTGGATATGGGGATCGACATTGTCATGCATACCATGACCAAATATATCGGTGGCCACAGCGACCTGGTAGGCGGCGTACTTGTTTCCAAAGACGAACAGTTGATGCGTGACCTTATGGTGCAGAGAGACTGGTTCGGAGGGGTTATGGGACCTATGGAAGCATGGCTGGCGATCCGTGGTCTGCGTACCCTTGATGTAAGAATGCAGAAACATTACGAGACAGCTATGGAGGTTGCACAATTCCTTGAGAAACAGCCCAAAGTGAAGCGTGTATTCTTTACAGGCCTTCCGTCTCACCCCCAGTACGAACTTGCGAGAAAACAGCAAAAGGGTGAATGCGGACTGATGAGTCTCGAGATCGACGGCACACTGGAAGAAACAGAGACATTTGTGAACAGCCTGAAGCTTTTTGAAAAAGGTTGTTCCTGGGGCGGATTTGAAAGTCTTGCGATCGCTTATACATACAATTGGACAGACGAGCAGTGTGCATTCCTGAACGTAACACGTAATATCGTCAGGATCCACTGCGGACTGGAAGGTGCGGAAAACCTGATCGCAGACCTGAAGCAGGCACTGGACAAAATATCATAAAGGGGAAATTTCCATGGAAAACAAAAAGAAAATCAAGGAACCAACGCTTTTTACGGCAGTATTGCCTTTGATCTTTATGTTTGTCGTCCTTTTTACAGGACTGGTCATCTACAGCATTGATATCAAGATCCTGTTGATCATCTGCGCAGCGTTTACGATCTGTGTCTGCGTATACCAGGGACACACATGGAAAGAGATCGAAGATGAGATCGTTGCAAAGCTTGCCAAAGCTTTTCCGGCGATCATGATCCTGATCTGCGTAGGTCTTATGATCGGCGCATGGGTTGTAAGCGGAACCATTCCGTTTCTCGTTTATATCGGACTGCAGATCATAAGCCCGAAATATATCATCATCACCTCCTTCTTTGTGACTATCATCCTTTCTGTAAGTACAGGTACTTCCTGGGGCGCAGCAGGTACGGTAGGTGCAGCGCTTATCAGCGTGGCAGCAGGTATGGGAGCACCGCTTCCGGCTGTAGCTGGTGCCATCGTGGCAGGCGCTTATTTCGGAGATAAGATGTCACCGCTTTCCGACAGTACCAATATGTCTGCCATCGCAACAGGAACAAACCTGTATCAGCACGTGGGGCATATGTTTTATACCACCGTTCCCGGATTGATTGTAAGCTGCATCGTTTATCTGATCGCCGGCGCACATTTTGCAAGCCAGTCACAGGTGGGACAGGTAGATGAGATCATCGATACGCTGGGTCAGCTTTTCAATCTTTCCATGCCCGTAGGATTACTTCTGCTGATCCCGTGTGTGATCGTGATCGCAGGTTCCCTTATGAAGAAGCCTACCATTCCGGTTATGATCATCTCCTCTGCAGTGGCGATCGTCATCGCTATGGCAGTGCAGGGATTCTCCTTCACGGATTGTGCAGCAAGCATGGTCAGCGGCTTTAAGATGGAAATGCTTCATACAACCGTAGACCTTGATAACATCGCGGAGCAGATCCCGAATCTCCTTCAGAGAGGCGGTATGAGTTCCATGATGAATACCGCATTGATGGCATTCTGCGGCTTTTCCTTCATTGGAGCCCTTACCGTATGCGGAAGTATGGAACTGATCCTGGAACGTATCATGAAACACATCCATGGTACAGGCCAGCTGATCACCTTGACGGTTGTTCTCGGTGTAGCAATGATCATCGTGATCGGAGAAGCAACCGTAACATTCCTGATGATCGGCGGTATGTTCCGTCCGGAATATATCAAGCGCGGACTGGAGTCCAAGAACCTTTCCAGATCTCTGGAAGACAGTATCACCGTGGTAGAGCCGCTGGTACCGTGGTCCTTAGCCGGTGTATATATGACATCCGTGCTGGGCGTACCGACAGCGCAGTATGCGCCCTGGGCAGTACTTTGCTACACAGGTGTGATCTTTGCCATCATTTGGGGCTTCACAGGATTCGGAATCGCCAAGATCACCAAGGATTCTCCTTCCTATGAAGAGTATCTGCAGTTATCCGGTAAAGCAGCAGAGAAGTAATGCGGATCTGTGGGAATCCCTCTGATGGAGAACGCTTGCGTTTTCTATAATAGTTTCTTATATGAAAAAGGATTCAGTGCCGATGATGGCATTGGATCCTTTTTTGTGTTCTTATAAGTTGATTTAATCCTCTTCTTAGATCTGAGGTAGTCTCTCTTTTTTGCTTCTTTAAAGCTTATGCCAGGCGCAAGACGGCAAAACAAAGAATCAGCGATGTCCCCTCTGGGCTGACTATGAGTTGTACAGTTTGGGCGAAACGGTTATTAAACTGTCTTGCAATTATGCTTATCTAAAAACGGCATTCCATTACATATTCCCTACTCCGGACAGCTTTCTCTTGCAATATAACTAATGGGAAATTCTGAACTGCCCGGATAATAATGACTATCCATCAGAAAGGAATATACCGTGCGCAGACAGACGGCGGCCATCTCCTCCATGGGAAGATTGATGACAGAAAGAGACGGAATAGAGAATTCCTGTTGATCCGGATTGCCGTTGCCTACGCTGATCAGTTCGATTTCGTCAGGAAGCCGAATGCCTTGTCTGTGAAAGGCCTTCAGAGCACCTAAGGCAATATTGTCAGAGGTGCAGAAAAGGCAGTCCGGCAGAGGGGACATAGCACACAGACGCAAGGCTCCTTCGTAGCCTCCCTTCATGCTGTCTTGCACCATAATGGAGATAGGAAGCTCCATCTGTGCTTGGTTTGTAGTTTGCTCAAAAATATTGGTTCTAATATTCATACCATTGAAAGTGGCGGGCGATCGGAGAATTGCCGGCCTTTTCTTTTGGTGTTTTGCAAAAATTTGTGCCGGCAAAGCACCGATGGTATGGTCGTCCATATTGACTGTAGCATATTTATCGGAATAACGATTATAGAGAACAATGGGAACAATAGGCTCAAGCTTTTCCAGAAAAGTCATATCTGTCTCAGAGGGATTACAGATAATTATGCCATTGCAGGAGAGCATGGCAAAGTCATTTAAAACTTCATGAAGATGATCGTTGATATAGGGCTTTACCTGTAGATCACAGGGATAATTATTACGCACCAGTGCATCCTGCAGACCATTGATAAATCGTGAGAGCATATGGATACGGATATCAGATGCCCAAAACAGTGTGATCATCATGCGGTTTTGGGCACTACCACGTAGAATCCGAGCCTGTATATTGGGTTTATAGCCCAGTCTCCTGGCAGCCTCCAGAACTCTGTCCTGCGTGGCCTGGGGAATTTTGCGGGTGTTACCGTTGCCTTTTAATACGATGGAAACCGTGCTGGGAGATAAATTAACTTCACGGGCAATGTCTTTAATAGTGATCACAAAAACCTCCTTTTGCAATCTGCTCCAGCGTATGCTTCATGCAGAAATAAAGATTGGGAAGGATACATGTGCAGATTCTGTGAGTAGACCGACTACCCTGTAAGATGCATCCTACTTACATCTTATCATAAAACATAGTACACAGCAATACAACGATGTACGAAGATGCTTTGAAAAAGCCAAAAAGCATATGAAATAAATTGTGAAAATTTACCAAAAGCAAGTGGCTGATTTTAATAAATTATACAGAAATAGGTTAAGTACATCGATGTACTATTGACGCGCGATAAACCAAATGATAATATACAGTCAAGTACAACGTTATAGTTGGATACGCAGAGCATAATGACAGGAGAAAAGAAAAGGAAAGGACAATATGAAAAAGAGAGCAATAGCGTTATTACTTGCGCAAATGAGCTATGCAGAACACAGATTCCTGCACTGCGGGAGAATAAAAATGGACACAAAGTGGCCTGTCACAGAATTTCTTTGTCATAGAGACAGAAATTGGAAATGCATAAGTTCCTTTGTGACGGGAATATCGTAAACGGTGTATATGTGGTTGTACCGGTGAATATGCATATGTGGGAATCTCTCTGTGTTGTCCATAGAAAAAGTGCAGTACAGAAAGGCAGATCATGGAAGAAGTAAAAGAGACCAATAAAATCGAGAACATGTTCAAAGAACTGCTGGAGAATACACAGCGGGAGTATGATGCATTGAACATGCCCATCGTTTGTCAGGATACATACTGTGAAGAAAAAATGCTGCCCATGCCGGATGGTGTGCGGCTGAAAACATATATCTATAGGCCATCTAACTGGAGAGAGACGGAAGAATATTCGGTTATTTTGCAGCGCTCACCCTATTTTCATGCAATGGCGTCCTACGATATACATGGACGTAATCTGGCCCAAAGAGGATTTATCTATATCTTGCAGTTTTGCAGAGGGACAGGAGCTTCGGAAGGAGAATGGGAGCCGAATGTCAATGAGCGACAGGATGGACTAAGTACACTTGGGTGGCTGCAGGGAGTTCCCTGGGTAAAGAACATAGGTTATTGGGGAGATTCTTATCTGGCATTGACAGGATGGTGCATGGCAGATTCTGTGCCGGATAAGGTACGGGGTATGTACCTTGGAGTTTATGGGACGGATCGCTTTACATCTGCTTATTGTAAGGGGGCTTTTCGCCATGATGTACTTACCAGTTGGGCTATGGAAAATGCCGGTTTTCCGGTAAATGCGGATTATCTGGAGACTTGTCGGTACAGACCTCATTTTATGGTGGATGAGGCGGTGTGGGGGAGAAAAGTACCTTGGTACAGAGAGTGGGTTACAGCAGATCAGGAGGAAAATTCGTATTGGCAGCAAGGATTCTGGCAGATGCTGCGGGATATTCCCACAAAGGTCCAGATACCTTTATTTATCACGGAGGGATGGTATGATCATCATCTTGGCAGTGCACTGAAATCCTATGCCTCTCTGGGAGAGGAGACCGGAAAATATACGACTTTGCGAATCGGCTGTTGGAACCATTATTCCATGAATTGTCTGGAAGAACAGGAGGTACACGATCTGCAAAATAGTGAAGTCTCTTCCATGACTGCATGGTTTAAGACATTGTTGATTGAAGAAAAAAAGCCATCTCCCAATGTACAGGTCTATGTGATCGGACGGGATAAATGGCTGACATCTCCTTCCTGGCCTCTTCCGGTAAAAAAGATAAAAAAGTGGCATCTTTCATCAGCAGGCAGTTTATCAGAGCAGCCACGGACAGAGAAAAGCAGTGTCAGTTATATCTATGATCCGGAAAATCCGACCCCCTCACTGGGAGCGGAATCCATGCTGCACAGCGTGGAACTGATTGGCAGCAAAAAACAGCCATTGCCGAATTATAGGCCGGATGTGAAAAGCTTTGTGTCCGAACCTCTTACGGAGGATCAGGTGATAGCGGGGAAGGTCAGGGTAAAGCTGCAGGTAGCATCTGACTGCACGGATACTGCTTTCACTGCTAAATTGATGCGCGTGGGAGAGGATGGAACGACGGTAAATATCAGGTCCTCCATTACATCCATCAGAGCAGATCATCCGAAAGAGGAGTATACCCCGGGAGAGATGATAACGATAGAAATTGAGATGTGGGACATCGTTTGGGAGTTACATAGTGGAGAGAGAATACGACTGGACATTTCATCTTCTGATTTTCCGCAGTATTCCATTCACAGCAATTATCCGGGCGTGTGGTCCAAACAGGCAAAAACGAGAACTGCCAGGCAGACGATATACTGCGGCGGCGCAGAGGGATCTGTACTGGAAGTGCCTTTATTGGAAGAGTAGGAGGCAATTATGAAGAAAGTAGCAATTGGAGGCGGTCAGGGGTTCTGGGGAGATTCTCCGGATGCAGCCATTCATATGATCAGACATGCAGACATTCAGTATATGGCGTGCGATTACCTGGCAGAGCTGACGCTTTCCATTATGGCTAAGCAGCAGCTGAAAGATCCTAATAAAGGATACGCGGCGGATTTTGTAACCAGACTTTTGAAGGAAGCAGGCAAGGAGGCCTGGGAGAAAAATATACGCATTATTACGAATGCCGGCGGCATGAATATTAAAAGCTGTGTTGATGCGGTAAGAGCACAGGCAAAAGAACAGGGCATGCAGGGATACAAGATCGGATATGTCACCGGAGATGACATTAAAGATAAGATACCGCAGCTGTTAAAAGATGGATGGACATTTCCTAATTTTGATTATGAGGGTGATTTTCATGACATTGTGGACAAAATCTATAATTGTAATGCCTACATAGGACATGAGGGAATACAGGAAGCTATTGCCCAGGAAGCGGATGTGGTCATTACAGGTCGGGCAGCAGACAGTGCACTGTTTCTGGCTCCACTGGCGCATGAGTTTGGCTGGGCGGATGATGACTGGGATAATTTAGCGCGGGGCATTATGGCAGGACATCTGTTAGAGTGCGGTGGACAGGGTGCCGGTGGTAATTACATGTATGACTGGAGAAATGTTCCGCGCATGGAGGAGTTAGGTTTCCCTATTGCGGAGCTGACAGAAGATACGTTTGAAATCACGAAAGCACCGGATTGCGGCGGCATTATCTGTGAACAGAGCTGCAAAGAACAGTTCGTATACGAGGTACTGGATCCGGCTAATTATCTGACTCCGGATGTAAATGTAGATATCAGCCATGCCACTATCACACAACAGGGCGATAATCGGGTTCGCATCGAAAATATTCATGGAAAGCCCAGACCGGATACCATCAAGCTCTGCGTAGGTTATCACAAAGGATGGAAGACCGTCTCTATGCTGAGTTTTGCATGGCCGGATGCCTATGAAAAAGCTAAGTACTGCGCAGAGATCATTATGAAAAAGATGAAAAAGAAAGGAATGCGGGCGCAGGATGTGCATATCAGTTTCATCGGTCTTAACAGTCTGCATTTGAATGTAGCAGATACCAGTGAAGAAGCCTTAAAGAACTTAAATGAGTGTGTCATGCGCATTGCGGTCTTTTCGGAGGATAAAAATGAGTGCGCAAAGATTATTCCTGAAATCAGTCCTATGCAGTTAAACGGTCCGCCCGGTGCCTCTTTCTTCGGAGGAAGAGCCCACGTGCAGGAGGTTATGGCTCTGTGGCCTACCGTGGTTCCAAGAGAGGTACTGGATATACAGTCCCACATTCTGAAAGTGTAAAAGTCTGAAAAAGAAGCAGTGTTTATACAGACTTGCGAATACAAGATAAGAGGAAGGATCTGGCATAGTATGGAAATCTATTTAAATGACATTGCCCATGGACGCAGCGGCGATAAAGGAGACACCAGTAACATCTGTGTGTTTGCTCGAAGACCCGAATATTACGGCATAATAGAAAGAGAAGTGACCCCGGAACGCTTGCATGTTTTCTTTGGAGATATGGTAAAAGGGGAGATTGTACGTTACGAGCTGCCGAGCCTGGGAGGTTTTAATTTTGTATTACGGCATGCTCTGGGAGGTGGCGCCACCATGAGCCTTCGTCTGGACAGCCTTGGAAAATCCATGGGCTCTGCCATCATGCGTTTAAAAATCCAGGTAAAAGAAGGTGAAGTATATCCTGAGGATATCAAAACCGGAATATAAAAAGTGAACCATACCATAGCTCTTGTATTTAAAAATACGAAAGTGTACAGCCCAGATGACTGTTTTTCTATAGGTTGGAATACTTGAAAGAAACTGGAGAGTTAAATTTAATAAGTGATTTTTTGCGGGGGAGTGAGCAAGGATGACAGCAGAAAAAAGGAAGGACAGCAGACAGGCTCTGGAAAATCTGATGGTTTTAGATCTGACCAGAGTGGTAGCAGGGCCTTATGCAGGATCTATTTTGGGAGATTTTGGCGCGCATGTGATTAAGATCGAGATGCCGGGAAACGGAGATGATGCCAGAGGGTACGGACCTTATGAACACGGGGAGAGCATGTATTATGCTAATCTGAACCGCAATAAAAAGGGAATGACCTTAAATCTGAAATCTCAAAAAGGAAAAGAAATCTTTTTAAAGCTGGTGCAGAAGGCTGACATTCTGTTGGAAAATTATCGTCCCGGTGTCATGGATAAACTTGGGATTGGGTATGAGACACTTCATGCATTGAACCCGCGTCTGATCTACGGGGCATTATCCGGCTTTGGTTCCTATGGTCCGTATGCGAATCGCCCTGGTTACGATATCATTTCCCAGGCAATGGGAGGATTGATGAGCGTAACGGGGGAAAAGGGAGGAAACCCTACTCGCTGCGGCAATGCTATGGGAGATATGCTCGGCGGTATGAATCTGGTCATCGGCGTTCTGATGGCGGTAAATGCCAGAACAATGACCGGAGAAGGACAGCGCATTGATGTCTCTTTAGTGGATTCTGTAGTGGCAAGTCTGGAAAATGCCTATATTCGCTATTTTAAAACCCATGAGTTGCCGGTACGAAACGGAAACGCCTATGCATCCATAGCGCCCTATGATACTTATCAGGCGAAGGATGGTATGGTAGTCATAGGCTGCGGCAACCAGAAACTCTATGAGAAATTCTGCAAAGAAGTAGTGGATATGCCTTGGATGATTACGGATGAACGTTTTCTGACGGTTCCCCTGCGGGTTGAGAATAATGAAATTCAGAAAAAATACATCGAAGAGTGGACAAAACAATACACAGTAAACGAGATTGTGGATAAAATGCTGGAAAAAGGTATTCCTGCAGGGCCGATTTACAATGTCAGACAGATTACTGAGGACCCCCATATTGCTGTAGAGAGGCAGATGTTCATAGATATAGAGCACCCGGTAATTGGTCCCATGAAGGTAAATGGTAATCCCATTAAGCTGATGGATATGATGCCCAGAATTAATTGTCCGGCTCCTACGTTAGGACAGGATAACGAATGGATTCTTAAGGAACTTGGATATAGTGATACGCAGATTGACTTGTTGCAGGAAGAAAAAGTCATATAACGAAGGTAGCAAGATGCAAGGCCTGAAAAATGTCTTCCGCCTTTTTACAACGAAGCTGTTTAGAAATGGGGATTAAAATGGCTCTTACAATTTTCCGACAGATCATTATTATGTTCATATTGGCAACGGTGGGATATCTGCTGTACAAAGCAAATAAAATTTCACTGGAAGGAAGTAAGAGCATCGGAAATATCTTACTCTATGTTTCCCTTCCCTGTGTGATCATCAACGGCTTTCTGGTAGAGCGGACACAGGAGCGGGTAGTGGGACTTGTATGGAGTGTTCTGGCAGCGGCGGTTATTTTAATTCTTTCTATCTTGCTTTCCAGAGCTGTTTTTCGGAAAGATGGAGTAGCCAGCTTTGCAGCTGCTTTTTCTAATCCTGGCTTTTATGGAATCCCGTTGATCGTTGCGCAATTTGACAACGGCGCAGTATTCTATATCGCTGCATATATTGCGATTTTGAATCTTTTGCAGTGGAGTTGGGGAGTGTCAGTTCTGGTGGCAAATAAAAAAAATACCACGACGGTTTTGTCCATCACAGAATGGGTTAAAAAGCTGATCAGAGCCCCCTTCTTTATTGCTACTGTAATTGGTATCCTTTTGTTTCTGCAGCCGTATGAGTTGCCGACCGTTATTGATAAGAGCCTTACTTTTTTGGCAAACTTAAACACGCCTCTTGCCATGTTTGTGACTGGTATTTATCTGGCACAGACGGATGTTAAAAAAATGTTTCTTAGAGGTAGGTTATATCTCATCTCGTTAGTGCGTTTGGTAGTGATTCCGTTGGTCGTTGTAGCGTTTCTTTGTCTGTTGCCGACTTCCTTGGGAGAACTGAAATTGGCGGTGCTGATCGCGGCGGCTTGTCCGGTAGGTACGAATGTAGCTGTGTATGCGCAACTCTATGAGTGTGATTATTCCTATGCAGTGGAGACAGTGGTGATCTCCACATTGCTGTCAGTGGTGACCTTGCCCTTAATTGCCGGGTTGGGAGGAATGCTCTGGTGAAACCAGTGTCTTAACCCAATACAATGACGAAATGATCCGTGTGATCATGACCGCCATGGAGCAGTCTCATCTATAAAGATTAAGGCTCTGAAGATGCATGACAATAAAAGTGGCCGGCGATGGAGAAATCGCCGGCCTTTTATTATAGGCGTAAATTATTTAAAAATACGTGATTGTTCAGCACCCATCTCGATTTTTCTACGGAAAACCTCGACATGACTGGACAGAGGCGCTTCGCATCCTTTGGCCGCTTGCCATTGCGATCGTTTCATGCGATACATTTTGGCTCAGCCCTAGCCAAGTGGTAGGTGGAGAAGTATGCCTAGGTGCAGAGAAATGTCGGAGATCTGAACTGTAACAAAAGTTTTGTGATAATATAGAAAGCATGCAATGAAGGCACATTTGTGGCAGACTATTTTGTGCAGATGCGTATGACTGGTACATATACAGGAAGCAAGGAAGAGATCACGCATGTTCAGGAAACGCTTAGTATGATGGCGATAATGACAGGAGATCATCGATTTGAGCAAGTAATGCAGTCGGAGGAGGGAGAAGAACAAGGAAAGGAGATTAAGACCATGTGTGAAGTCTTGGATAGAATTGAAGAAAAAGGAAAAATGGAAGGTCGAGTAGAAGGCGTAGATTTAGCGATGGCAGCAATACAGAAACTTCTGCAGGATGGACGATATGACGACGTAAAAAGAGTCACAGAGGATCCGGACTATAGGAAACAACTCCTGAAAGAATTCGTCTAGGAAAAACTGATGACATAAGTCAACATTCCCACCGAAGATGGCTGTGAGTCACAAACTCATGCTATCTTCGGTGGGATTTTTCGTAATGACGTCTGAACGTAAACACCAAGTCATGCGCTTTGATGCAGAAAAACCGCTGATTTTTGTCAGCGACGAGGTTCGTGACACAGTAACCGATTACTTAATCTTTCCGCACTATTTAGCTAAATTTTATTGACCCCACCCACCAATCTTCCTATAATGAAAAGGG
>CAVBJS010000026.1:0-36010 GCA_963596015.1 Bacteroidaceae bacterium | reverse complement strand
CGTGCCCGATACCATCCTGCGGCTTCGATGCAGATCATGCAAAACTGGCGCGCAGCGCAAAGGATGCGAGCCATTCTGCCGCGCCCCGGTGCATTACGTTTTGCGTTTTGCATTCTGCGTTCTGTTATCGATTCGAACGCTCATAAACCGTAAAAAAACGTTATAGTTATTGTTCAGATTTTTGCCATCTGGCCGGCGTCTGAACTATAACACTTTAGCCATAAGCAATAGTCATAAACAATACAAAATAGGCGCAGTCTTGAACGATATCTAAGATGTATGTATAGTACAATTATGAGAAAAATAGCAGTTATTCAGCCGTAGCTCAACTTTTTCTTTAAAAGACACGGCTGTGGCCTGCGGAATGGGGTTTACTATGAAACTGAGCATTTTTTATCATCACTTACAAGCCTGGGCTAAGCAGAAGGATCTTTCCATCGACGAGGTTCTGGAAGCAGCCCGGGCGCTTGGCATTACACATGTGGAAGTGGACCGGGACGATGTGGGGGATCCCAAGGCGTTCTATACCAGACTCCGTAACCACGATCTGCAGACTTCCAGCATCTATGGCTTCTATGACTGGGTACAGCGGCCGGATGATTTCTGCGATGACCTGCAGATCAAGCAGGGATTTTACCTGCAGTGCGACAAGCTCATGGTTATTCCGGGCTTCTATACTTCCAAAAATCTTGCTGTTCGCAATGATCAGAAACAGCAAATGCTCCAAAGCATGCATGACTTTATGGAAAGGGCCGGCGCTGCCCGGATGACCGTCACCATTGAAGACTTTGATCTGGACACCAGCCCTATCTGCAACTGTCAGGGCATGCAGGATTTTGAAGAGCAGCTTAGCGGACTGCGCACTACCTTTGATACCGGCAATTTTTATTACAGCGGTGAGGATGCACTTTCCGTCTTCCCCCGCCTTGCCAATTCCATCGTGCATGTGCACCTCAAGGATCGCCTAATCCTTCCTGTGGGCCGGAATGCCTCCGCTTTGCCTGCTGCTCCCGAGAAGCTGTACGGAACCCCCAAGGAAACTACCGAAGGCGTTCCCATGTATCCCTGCAGCGTAGGCGCCGGCTGTATTCCCATCCGCCAGATCTTAAAGCAGCTCCATCTTCGAGGCTACGAGGACTGCTGCGCTATGGAATTCTTCGACGCCGCCGACTATGAACAGACTGCCAGGGATTCTGTGGACTTTTTGATGGATACAGGCTATTTTGGCTGATCAGGTGTCACAAATAGCCCTGCTCCCGAAATCAAATTATAAATTTGATTTCGGGATTCCTCTGGTATAAAAACTGTGAAATGGAGAGATTATCATGTCTACAACGAAAAAGATCCGCGTCACCGTATGGAATGAATATGTTCACGAACGAGAGCTGCCGGAGATCGCAGCCGTTTACCCGGAGGGCATCCACGGATGTCTCCGGACATTTCTGGAAAAAGAAGAAGATATGGAAGTGACCTGCGTCACCCTGGATATGCCTCACCAGGGCATCACGGAAGAACTTCTTTCCAACACCGACGTATTGATCTGGTGGAGCCATGCCCGCCAGGAAGAGGTCACCGATGAGACGGTGGCTCTGGTACAAAAACACGTGCTGGCCGGCATGGGCCTGATCGGTCTTCACTCCGCCCACTACAGTCGCATTTTCCGAACCATTCTGGGCGCTCCCATGACCCTGTCCTGGCGCCATCACGACAAGGAGCTTCTGTGGTGCATCGCCCCGGCTCATCCCATCGCCCAGGGCATTCCCGCCCGCATTGAGCTGCCGGATGAAGAGATGTACGGCGAGCCCTTCGGCATCCCGAAGCCCGACGACATTGTCTTTATGGGATGGTTTTCCGGCGGCGAGGTCTTCCGCAGCGGTGTCACCTTTACCAGAGGTTATGGAAAGATCTTCTACTTCCAGCCCGGCCATGAAGAGCAGCGCATTTACGGTATTCCGGACATCCAGCATATCATTATCAATGCAGTGCGCTGGGCCACCCCTGTCCTTCGCCTGCCTGCACCTCCGGATAACATCCACGTAGTCACTGCTCCCGTTTCCCAAAGCTGATTAACGCGAAAGCCACGACTTAAATGTTCACTGTTCAGGTCCCTGCATCAGGACTTACTTCGCCGCCCCGCCGCTTGGCTGGCGTCTGATCAGTAACATTAAATGTCGTGGCTTTCGCGTTGCTATTCGTTTCTGACTCTATCTATTTCTGATCCTATTTGTTTCTGATGGAAACAATAGGATCAGAAATATACTTTGAAATACGATCTGGATAGAACTCAATATCTATTTCCGTTTGTCTAAATTCTGCTGCAGCCGTCGTCGTTATACAGCCTATAGCTTTCCGGCTCTGCCTTAAAGGTAATGTAATGCAGGGTATCGTAATCTACCTGCTCTACATTGGCCGCAGGAGCTGCCAGCGGCAGAACGTGGCCGGGGCGCACAAAGAGCAGGATCTCATTGATCTCACAGGATACGAAATGATCCCCTGCGGCCAGGATCTCCTCGTCATAATCCTGGGCACTGCGCATGCGCAGCAGCTTCATCTCTTCCGGCAGATAGACATATCTTCCCCTTGCATTCTGGGTATAGATCGGCGCGATCATGATACTTTCACCTACCAGCAGCTGATCCTCCACCTGGCGCGCTCTCTCATCCTCCGTATAAGCGAAGGAAAGCGGTGCCATATACATCTCATCCTCCAGCGCTGCCTTCATAAACTCACTGTAGATATAGGGAAGCAGTGCATAGCGAAGTCTTACCAGGTTACAGAAGTCTTCCTTGTGAGGGAAGCGGAATAATTCCTGCTTTCTGGTTCCCATAGCCGCATGATCCCGCATCAGCGGTGTGAACAGGGAAATGCCCAGCCAGCGCAGCAGCAGATCTTCCGTGGCGTCATCCTGGAAACCGCCCATGTCCGCACCGGAATACAGAAATCCAGCCATATTCAGTCCCGGCATCTGGGAGATGCACAGCTTGATGTGGGACCACCAGGAGCAGTTATCGCCGGTCCACACGCCGCCGTAGCGATGCATGCCCACATAGGAGGATCTGGAGAACATAAGGATTCTCTTATCCGGGGAAATTCTCTCAAAGGCCTCTCCGGCGGATCTGGTCATGAAATAGCCGTACAGGTTGTGGACCTGCTGATGGCAGTATCGTTTTCCCCGGTATTCATGATAAAAATCCTTATAATAAGCCGGATTGCAGTGCAGGCCCGCCACCATACCGGTGAAGTTGAAATAATCCTGCAGTTCCAGGCTTCTGCCCTCATACTGTTTCATGTCCTCGAAGATCTGCTTCAGCGCCTCTTCGGTATAGAAGATAGCCGGCTCATTCATGTCATTCCAGAAACCGTCGATGCCCTGGTCTGTCAGGAACTGATAACGGTCTCCGAACCATTTGCGGGCATCCTCGTTTAAGAAGTCCGGCAGATATGCGTTGCCGGGCCATACCGCCGCCACCAGCTCTTCTCCGTTTTCCTTCTTTACAAAGTAGCCCTTTTCCAGACCTTCCTCGCAGACATCATAGCCCTTTTCCTGCTTAACGCCGGCATCGATGATAGGGATCAGATGAATGCCCTGCTGACGCATTTCCTGCACAAAGGCCGGGAAATCGGGGAAAGTCTCGTTGTTTAAGGTAAAGTCCTTATACCGCTCCATGTAATCGATATCCAGATAGATCATGTCCAGGGGAATGCCTGCCTCTTTGTATCCGGCCGCAATCTCTCTGACCTCATCCTCGTTCATGTAGCTCCAACGGCTCTGCCCAAAGCCAAACGCCCACTTCGGCGGGATATAGCTGCGGCCGATGAGCTGTCGAAAAGCCTTGACGATAGCCTTTGCGCTCTCACCGGTGATCTCATATACATCCACGTCCATATAGTCAAAGCGCACCGTCAGCACATCCGGATCCGTGTAACCGATATCAAAAAATACATCTCCCGGGTTGTCAAAGAAATAGCCGGCGGCCTTCTCTTTGCCGTAAAGCAGGATGAAATTGTGCACACCGTACAGGGAATGCTTTCCCTCCGTGTGGTTGGATTCGTCCGTAGCTCTGCTGGTATAGGTCCATCCTCGCTTGTTCATGCCCCGGACCGTCTCTCCCAGACCATAGACGATATCATCCTTGTCCATGACGGTGGTCAGGGTCTTTGCCTCCGGATCCAGTGTCCATCCCGCCGGCACGCCCTCCGTTGCCGGAAGCTTTTTCACCACTGCCTCTGTCTCAATGGGATTGCCGTAGGTATATTTATTGATCATCCTCCGCTCCTTTCTGTAGGCGCTTTACGCCTAAGGCTCCTTCAATAAATTATCAGCTTCTCGCTGCAGTCAGCACGTTCTCTGTCCGTTCTCTGCCGCAAACAGCATATACCGCACTGTACACAACATTGTCAGAATCTATTTCTTTGTCCCTCGGTGACTGTCCCTATGATACTATGGCCTAACGTTAAATTTCTCTCATTTTTTCAGCTGATAGTTGTAAAAATCTCTTCTCTGCCTGCTATACAGTCTTGCCGTCCGTCCACGTTTGTGTGCTCTAGCGCGGAATCTCATAGCCCAGATGATCCAGCACCAGCTCACAGAACACCGCATCCGACCAGGAAAACCACTCTCTTGTATACTTCTCCGGCGCATCTGCGCACACGCCCTCATGCATACGCCCGGTGCCTGCCTCACTCTCCGCCAGCAGACGGATCGTATCGGCCTCCCCCGCCTTATCTCCGGCCGTCATGGCCTGTATACCTAAAGCGATCGGCCACACATAGCCGGGGGGTGTATGGGCACTTCCTATACCCGCCAGTACCTTTCCTTTGTAAAAATAGGGATTGCCCTCTGCCAGCAGCATTCTTCTGGTGGTCCGGTATTTAGGATCCTCCGGACTGCAGTACCCCAGATAGGGCATAGCTAGAAGGCTTGGAAGGTTAGCGTCGTCCATCAGCAGATAATTGCCGAAGCCGTCTGCCTCGTAGGCGTAACATTCTTCCTCCCCATAGGGATCCGTCACCGTCGCCTGCTTCTCCACTACCTCTCGCAGAGAATGGGAAAATGCTTCGCAGACCACCGCAAATACCCGGTCTCCATAGACCTCTTCTGCGATCTCATGCAGGTATTGAAGGATCACCACCGCAAACATATTAGAGGGGATCAGATAGCCAAAGACGCAGGCATCATCGCTGGGGCGGAATCCGGACCAGATCAGTCCCGCCTCGGCATTGACCATGGTTCCTTTTCCCTCTCTGGGCAGAGTGTCTGTGTATCTGGTGTTTCTGCGCACAAAATGATAGTGTGAGTATTCCTCATGGTTCTGTTCCGTGCGAAATACCTGCACAATGGATTTGGCCGCCTTCAGGAAGTCCTTTGTGAAATGCCTTGTGCTCCCGGTCATTTTCCAGTACACGTACGCCAGCTGCACCGGGAAGCAAAGGGAATCGATCTCGAACTTTCTCTCCCATATCTCCGGCTGCATTTCTGTCTCATCCGGCGCCCAGCATCTGCCGTTAGCCTCCTCATTAAAGGCGTTGGCATAGGGATCGATGAGAATGCACTGCACCATCCGCTGCACCAGTCCTTCTATCATCCGGCCAAAGGCTTCATCCTCTTTTGCAAGAAAAAGATAGGGCCGTACCTGGCAGGCTGCATCCCGCAGCCACATGGCAGGGATATCGCCGGTGAGCACAAAGGTGCTGCCGTCCGGCTCTTCCCGCACCGCCTTATCCAACGTTTCTTTCATAGCTCGGGAAAAGATCTCTCCGCCGGGCAGACCTTCCTCCCGAAGCCGTTCCTGTACTTCTTCGATCAACGTCTGAAGCGATTTTCTTTCACTTAGTTTTTCCATTACTACCTTCCTGTGCTGCTATTTGCTGTGCCATGCTACTGTTTGCTGCACTATGCTGCTGTTTGCTGTACTATGCTGCCGTTTGCTGCACTATACTGCCATTTGCTGCACTATGCCGCTTTTGGCTACACTATGCTGCTGTTGGCTGCACTATGCTGCTGTTTGCTGTACTATGCTGCCGTTTGCTGTGCCCCCAAAAAGACTTCGCCGCGGCGAATCCTCTCCTGTATTACACATAATACGGAAAGCCCTATTGTCAGCATCACCCTACATTTCCATCCGGCAATGTAGGGTGATCTCTCTACTGTGATTATATCTGTTCGGCGTCCCCAGATCCGGATACCTCCGCCGGGACCTGCCGCCCGCTACTAAATCCTGACAATACTGTCTGCTTTTCTGGGCTTTGCTTCCGGCTCCGGTCCCTGGGCATAACCGAGAACACAATGGCCGATGCCCTCATAGTCTCCCTGAATGCCCCACTTTTCCAGCAGTGCCTTGCCTTCCGCACTCTCGAACTCTTCCTTAGCCCGGTGAATCCAGCAGCTGGATACGCCCAGAGAGTGAGCGGCATTCATCAGGTTGCCCATGACCAGGCTGCCGTCATAGAGATAGGTGGCTGCGCTCTTATCTGCCAGCACTACGATGACTACCGGTGCCCCGTAAAACGGATCTGCATTGCTTCCCATAATAGCCGCATTCATCTTAGAGAGCTGGTCTCTGGTTGCCTTATCTGTCACGGCTACCAGCTTTACCGGCTGTCTTCCCATGCCGCTGGCTGCATACGTGCCTGCTTCCAGGATCTGCGCCAGCTTCTCTTCCTCTACCATGTCCGGCTTATAAGCACGCACGCTTCTTCTCGTCTCCATGTTTTTAATGATCTCGTTCATGTTTACCTCCTTTTGCTGCAGCTTGTCTGCAGCAACACGAGGAGAATTCGCGTAGGCGAATTCTCCGATGTGATCCGCATCGATGGCGTTTACGTCATCGATGCAGTTAGCAAGAAATGCCATCAGGCATTTCTTGTTAACTTACTCCTTTCTTGCCGCAATTATTGCGGCAACACGAGGAGAATTCGCGCAGGCGAATTCTCTGATGTGATCCGCATCGATGACGTTTACGTCATCGATGTTGTTTACAAGAAATGCCATCGGGCATTTCTTGTAAACTGACCTCCTTTTGCTGCAGCTTGTCTGCAGCAACACCTACTTACAACCCAAACATTGTCTCACACAGCTTCCTGCCGGTCTTTGTCCGGAAGATCTTCTCATAGGCCGGACGGATATGCTCCCGATCCAGTCCGTCCTCAAAGAAATTCACCAGAAAGTCTGCCTCTACCAGGATCTGATAATCGGCCCCGTCTATATCGGTATAAGTGTGATGATGTCCCACCAGATAGCAGACCCTTGTGATCAATGCCGGCTCTGCCCCCACCTTCTCCAGCAATTCTTTTGCCACAGCAGGACCTTCCTGCTCCTGCAGCTTGCCATTGCAGTCTCCGTACTTTTCCTCTGCCGGCTTGATGCCCACATCGTGGACGATGGCAGCAGCCTCCAATGTCAGCAACTCCTCTGCCCCGAGGCCTTCCTCCCGGCCGATGAGCCCGGCGAAGGCATGTACCTTGATGAAGTGCTGAATCCTTCTGGGATCTGCCTCAAAAAAGGATACGGTTTCCAAAGTCAGTTTGTTCAGCATTTTTGTCTGTTCCTCCCCGGTATCTGTTATCCCTTAGTGCTGTGCATTTCCCAGGTCTGTGTGCTTGTAGAAAGCGGTATAAAGGTCATCATGACCTGTTTCCTGCAATTCATGGTCAAAATTCTCCCGCACATCCCATTGGTTATTAATGACCATGGTATATTCGCAGTCCGCAGTGCATGCCGGCCATGCAGGGATAGCGGCATTGCCGGGATTACCTGTTCTGGCAAAGGTCATGAATGCTGCAAAGATCCTCTCCTCCAGCTTTTCCGTCACAAGATCCCCTTCCTGGGTATAGAGAGCCATCTCTGTATTATGGAAAACGTAGGGAATATCCGAGCAGTGCCAGGGCTCCATGATGCCGTTGACAGCCATGTCATGGTTGAAAATATAGGAATAGACGCTGCCACCTTGTCTGGACCTCAACTCCACATATTCCATGACATTGGGTCTGAAAATGAAATCCAGTCTGCTCAGATCGATCACAGCCCGCTCCGGATACGCCTTTTCAAACAGCGGGATCAGCTTTTCTGCTGCTGCCTTTCCCATATAGTCTTCCAGGTAAGAGATCTGCTCTTCCTTCGTCATCTGCCTCTTGTCATAAGACGGTTCATCAAAGTTGAACTCCCCATAGACGGTGCCGATCATTACCGGGATATGGATCGTCTCCTTTCGGAAGCCTGCATCCAGCGGATCGCCCACATAAAAAGCATTGGGATGAGGGGCACAGCCCACATTCTCTCCTTCCGCCATCAGGCCGGGCGCTACTTTCAGATAAGCCTCTGCCAGCTGTCCGTAGGGAACCTTCTCCAATTCCTCTACACTCTCTACTCCCAGCTCCTTCATAACGGCTTCTGCGCACTTTTTGCCGCTGCCCACGGCATCCGGCAGGCTCAAGCCGGCCTTCTTATGTCCATAGCACACACCGCTCATGATATAAGCCCTGTGATACAGCCCGTCCGCTGCCGGAGACTGCAGCAGACAAGTAACCTTACCGCCACCGCCGGACTGGCCGAAGATCGTCACATTATCCGGATCCCCGCCGAATTTTTCCGCATTGTCATGGATCCAGTGCAGCGCTGCGATCAGGTCATCTGTGCCGGCATTGCCGGAATTTTCATATTCCTTTCCGAAATCAGAAAGATCAAAATAGCCCAGGATGTTCAGACGGTGATTGACGCTCACCACCACTACATCCCCCTGTCTGGCCATGTTCTCGCCCTCGTAAGCCACTTGCTCGATAGAAGAACCTGCGGTATAACCGCCGCCGTGAAACCATACCACCACAGGTCTTTTTACATCGTCATTTATGCCCGGTGTCCAGATATTCAGATTCAGACAATCCTCATCCTGGGGCCAGTAACGATGGGGCACCAGCAGTTCTTCTGTGGGGTGATCCACTGTCAGCAAAGGACACACAAAACCATAATTCGTGGCCTTAAAAGTCCCTTCCCAGTCATAGCGCTCCGGTCTGTGAAAGCGCTTTGCCTTCGCATAGGGAATCCCCTTAAAAATCTTGATCCCATCCAGTTCAAAGCCATGCACGGTGCCATGGGTGGTTTCTACAACAGCGGTTTCTTTGTCTCGTCTGAATTGTCTTGCCATGTTTTTCCTTTCCTGCCCCAACTTGTCTGTGACATATGCAGAGAATCTCCCGCAGGCGAATCCTCTTATGTATTCCCCATTGATGACGTTTACATCACTTATCTCGTTAAAGAAAATGCTATAAAGCATTTCCTTTAAATTGCTCCCTTCCTTACCTATATGCTGCCTCAAATATATACTATCTCTCTGTCAGCACATCCAGAAAATAATCCCTGAGCTGCTCCGGCATGCTCTCACTGTCCAGCTGCTGTTTGACCGCCATAGCCTCCTCTACCTCGTTGGTGATGATGGCATCCGCTTCGCCTTGCAGGAAGTGCTTTATGGAGCTTTCCTCATCTACCGTCCAGACCACTGCCTTTTTGCCGGAGAGATGGATCTGCCACAGCTTATCTCTGGTAGCCACCCGCTCCTCCATCAGAAGATAATCGCACTCCAACTGCGCGTCATCCCCATAGGCGGCAAAGTACAAAAGTCCCGTCTGCAGATCCTGATAATTCTCGTGCAGGTAGCTGATCAGGTTGTATTTCAGGGAAATAATGACCACGTTGTCCTGCTTGCCCTTCTCTCTGACCATGGCCGCCACATCGTCCGCCATCTGCCGGTCAGCGGTTTTTCCCTTTAATTCCACAAAGAGAAGGTGATCTCCCTCTATGGCGTCCAGCATCTCTTCCAGTGTTGCCACCGGTTGGGATGCACCGTCTTCCTGAAAAGTATCCTTTACGGAAAGCGCCCTGATCTCGTCATAGGTCATGTCCTGGGCGGTCTTTTTCACCCCACACAGCCGCTGGAAGGTATTGTCATGGTTAATGACATAGACACCGTCCTTTGTGCGCTGGACGTCGATCTCTCCGCCGTAAGCACCTTCCTCCAGGGCTTTATGCAGGCCTTCTAAGGTATTTTCCGCTGCCAGATCACCGCCTGCCCGATGGGCTATCACCTGTGTCTCGCTTTCATAAAAGACCAGCTCCGGAAAGACAACCGGTATGAAGCCGCCGGCAAACGCGCCCAGCAGCGCTGTGATCCCGATCACGGCGATCCATTTCCACCCTCTTTGGGTCTGAGGGGTGATCAGGTCCTGCTCCGTATACATGTAGTAAAACCGGGTCATTTCCATCATCTGCAGGGCCATGTACATCTTTTTGGATGCAAACATGAGTCCTACCGCCAGCAGACCTGCCACCGTGGCCAGGTAGATCTGCCCCTCCGTCTCCAGAGAAAAGCTGCAGACATTTTCCAGAAACACTCTCCCTATCCAGGGCAGCAGACCGAGGCCGATGCTCAATCCTCCGCAATATACCAGATAATAGGGAATAAAGCGCCTTGCGTGGGTATGCATCACCAGAGAGGAAAGACGGTGGGCCTCCTTTACATCTTTTCCATCCAGCAGGATAAAGTGCAGGGTGAAAAAATGTCGGAAGAACAGATACAGCAGCCCGCATATGCCCACGATGTAGAGAACATAGTAACGGGGCGTACTGTCTATCACTTCCATGATGAAATAGGGAATCTGGAAGTTACTGGTCAGACTCGTATTGATCCCAAAACCGACTAACGGCACCAAAATGACCAACGCCAGAATGACGAAAACGCCCTGCAGGGAAAAGAGAGGTCTGGATCTGCGAAAGGTTTCCTTCCATACCTGCTTTACCGTGACCTGTTTTTGTCTGGCAGCGTAACCGGTGGCAACGATCTTGGTATTCACATCTATGATCACGAAAAGGGTCAAAAACGCTAATATCAGTGCCAGCAAAGCCCAACCCTGCCAGGTGACGAACAGGAACTTGAAATTGGCGGTGGTAATGGCCAGTCTGCCTGTGCTGTGCATCAGCCAGGTAGCCACGGTCCGCACTATGCGGACACAGAGCAGCTTGGCGATCCAGGACGCCAGTACCACCTTGATCATGATCGGCAGTCCGGAGATGTAATAATTCAGATGTGCGCGTAGTCTTCCCATGCCACTCCTTGCGTAAACGATGCTGCGATCGCTTTATTTCTGTTTCTGTATATGCGCCGTGCCTATCCTGATCCCCGCCTTCTCTACTATATCACAAAAACGCCCCGGAAAGCATTTCTTAAGCCTTCCGGGGCGCATTACTTTATGAGGGATCATTCCTGTATGGATGGCAACGATGCCGCTGCCGATCGTTTATGATGGATCTCCTACTCGATCAGGCCACTTTCCTTCAGCAGGATCTCCAGGTCTGTTCCCTTTACCTTTCTGGTGAGAATACGCACCATTTCCTTCTCAGGCAGAGAGAGCTTTGCCTTGCTCAGCGGCTTCTTGTCGATAGCATAGTAGCAGGCGCGAAGGATCTCACGCACATCGTACTTGCTGCCCCAGACCTCCGGCACACCGCGGTCGATATCCAGCAGGGTGTAAACGGCCTCCATGCCGGTACGCATGGAATACTCGGTGGTGAAAATGGTATCTCTGGGGGTCTCAGCGAACTGACCCAGGAATGCGAAGTTCACAGATCCATCCGGCACTACCTTCGGGCGGTCGGATTCTTTTCTGGGCTGGAAGAACGCATTGATATAAGGCATGAAGCAGGTGGTGGTGTTGCAGGCCTCATGTGCCAGGGTATCGATCCTGTCTGTGGGAACACCGATGTGATACAGCCACTCACGGCAAACCTCTTCGCCGGTGCACTCACGCATGTACTTGTCTACGTAATTACCCTTTTTCTTGGTATTCAGGGCATATACCCATACCAGAATCGCGTTCTTGTCCTGAGACTTGAACTGAGGCTGACGATTGATGGTCCAGGACAGATACCAGTTCTTGGTGCTGTCCTTTACGGTTACGATACCACCGGTGGTAACCTTGCCGGAACGAGGATCTCTCTTGCAGATATCCATGATATACTGGATGATCTCTTCATTGGAAGTCTCTACGGTAGCACTCATCCAGTTGGTAGCACCGATATTGCTGCAGAATGCATCCGGATTGCCGTACTCGCCGTTCTCTGCCTGTGCTGCGATAGCCTTCCACATATCCCAGGACTCGCCCTTGCCGTTCTTGACGCCGGTCAGATCCGGTGCGTGATCCTGATCGCCGTAACGGGAAGTGTCTGTGCAGCAGCCGTTGGTGATAAATACCAGATCGTCCTCGATCAGGTCGATGGTCTGCTCCTTGCCGTCCTTTACATAGACGATCTGCTTTGCAGTCTTCTTATCCCCTTCTGTCTCGATGATGACATTCTTTACATCGATGCCGTACTCGATGCGCACGCCGTGTGACTCCAGATACTTCACCAGAGGAAGGATCATGCTCTCATACTGATTGTACTTGGTGAAACGCAGGGCACTGAAATCCGGCAGTCCGTCGATATGATGTACATAACGGCACAGATAACGCTTCATTTCCAGTGCGCTGGACCAACGTTGGAAAGCGAACATGGTCTGCCAGTACAGCCAGAAATTAGTATCCCAGAAGGAATCCGGCAGCACATCGGAAATCTTCTTGTCTTCCAGATCCTTCTCCGGGGTCAAGAACAGCTTGGACAGTGCCATAGCAGATTTCTTGTCTAACTTGAACTGCCCGTCGGTGTGAGCATCCTCACCTCTGTTTACCGTAGCACGGCAGAGAGAGTAGTTAGGATCATGCTTATTCAGCCAGTAATACTCGTCCAGTACAGATACACCGGGTGTCTCGATGGAAGGCACGTCGCGGAAGGTGTCCCACATTACCTCGAAGTGGTTATCCATTTCTCTGCCGCCTCTCATGTAGAAGCCCTTGGTGATATCCTTATAGCCGTCGCAGCTGCCGCCGGCCAGCTCCAGCTTCTCCAGAAGGTGAATGTGCTCTCCCTTCATCCGGCCGTCGCGGACCAGATAAAAAGCGGCTGTCAGGCCTGCCAGACCGGTGCCGATGATATAAGCGGATTTCTTATCTACATCCTTCGGCTTCTCCGGATGTGCAAATGATTCATAGGTTCCTGCTGAATAGTACATAATGCTCCTTTCTTTGCCGCTGTTTATTGCGGCAGTTCTTTATCTTATTCCTGCTTTTTTCCTGCGGTTCTTTTGCTTGTTTAACTTTTGTTTTGCTTATGACCTCATTATATCCATCCTTTTCCAAATGTAAATCATCAGAAAAAGCGCCGTGATAAAAAACTCATCACGACGCTTTTTCTGTAAAAAATTTTATCAGATCGGTCAAAATGATAAAATTTCCGGGTTCTATAGGTTCTATATCTTAAATCGCTCCAGTGCCTGCTCCATGGATCCCTTGATCAGCTTCGCCAGTCTGTCTACGATCTTCTGCGGCTCCTCCCGCATATCATCGCCGATCCAGTCCAGCAGGATCCCTATAAACACGTAGGAATATACCTGCGCAATGAAATTCTTGTCATCTTCTCTGACATGGATATCCTTTGCCGCCTCATTGAGCACGTCCAGCAACACCTTATCTACCAGCGGCTGCAGGTATTTCTCCACCTGCTCCTTGTGCACACACCGATAAACATTCAGGATGAATGGTTTATTCTCCTGCACGGCTTCAAAGATCTGCAGCAGCCCCTGCTGCCAGGTACCGTAGGTCTTTTTCTGGTCAATGGCACGTCTAGCATCCTCCAGACAGGACCATTCCACCAGATCATAGATATCCTTGAAATGATAGTAAAAGGTCATGCGGTTGATGCCGCATTCCTCTGCGATATCCGCTACAGTAATCTTCGTCAGCGGTTTTTTCAAAAGCTGATTTTTTAAAGACTGCTCCAGTGCCCGCTTGGTTACCTGCGACATAGCCTCTGTCCTCTCTGTCTGTATCTGCCTGTTGGTTTTGCCTTTTGTTAGATTTTACAGTTTCCCGCGGTTTCTGACAATGCAAATTTACCGCATATCCCCGGTCAAGCGAATCCGTTTGCAGTAGAGCCAAGAAAAATCTTGACGGTCTTGGCATATCCCCGGTCAGGCGGATTGGTTATTGTTCAGGCGCCTGTACCGCAACTTTTTCTTGCCATTAAAATTCAGCGCGTTAAAATATGTAATATTGTCACTGTTTGGCACATTACCGTTCAGACACCGGCTAAGCGGCAAGGTGGCATCTGCGCACCGGCTTTACTCCCCGTCTTTCGTTTTTCCGGGAGTTTCGGCGCGGTTGGTCAAAGGTGCAGGACAGACGTTGACTTTGACAGCGTTATATTTTCAGAAATGGGGTATATTGTGGAAAAGACAGGATTAGTGGTAGAAGGCGGCGGCATGAAATGTGCCTACAGCGCCGGCATTTTGGACAAATTTTTAGATGATGGCATAACTTTTGATTACGTGATCGGTGTCTCTGCGGGAAGCGCCAATGCCGCCTCCTATTTAGGCGGCCAACGGGACAGAAATAAGCGTTTCTATACAGATCACCTCCATGAAAAAGGCTACTTTGGATTCAGCAGCTTTTTAAAGACCGGCGATCTCTTCGGATTGGATTATATTTACAGCACCCTGACCAACAGTGACGGCGCCGATCCTCTGAACTGGCCCGGCATAGAGGCCAATCCCGCCCAATATGAGGTAGTGGCCACCAACGCTCTGACAGGCAAGCCTCACTACTTTCATAAGAGCCAGATGCATCAGGACGATTATGAGATCATCAAGGCCAGCTGCGCCCTGCCCGCCGCCTGCCGTCCCCGCAGGATCAACGGCATTCCCTACTACGACGGCGGCGTCAGCAATGCCATCCCCGCAGACAGAGCGTTCAAAAAGGGCTGTGACAAAGCCGTGGTGATTCTGTCAAAGCCTCGGGGATTTATCAAAAAGCCGGAGGGCATGCGGCTTTTCTATACCATCGCCTGCCATCGGTATCCCCGGATCGTCTCCCTTTTGAATCGGCGTCACATCCGCTATACCCGCAATTTCAAGCATATTTTCGATCTGGAAAAAGAAGGCAAGGTCTTCGTCTTTGCCCCCAGCCAGCAGCTTCCCATGAGCACCTATGCCATGAATGCCAGGGAAAATCAGCAGCTCTATAACTTAGGATTGCAGGACTATGAATCCCAAAAAGAAGCGCTGCAGAAATTTCTGCAGCGCTGAGAAAATATGTTCACCATGCTGATGCCCATAAGCAATGAGGTGTGTTTGCTATCCGGATCCCATCCCTTGGCTAAGAACCGGGCATGTGAATATTTATGGAGATATTCTATCGTCCCGCCAGATAATTCACTGCGGAGAGGGCAGCCACGTTGCCTTCTCCCGCCGCCTTGATGAACTGATAGGGGGCACCGGTGATATCGCCGCAGGCAAACAGCCCCTCGATATTGGTCTTTTGTGCCCTGTCCACTACCACCTGATTCTTTTCGATCTGCAGTCCGGGCACCAGCTGGGACGGCGGCACACTTGCACGCAGGATAAATATGCCGTCTGCGGACAGGCCTTCTTTGTCCGTCTGCAGAAGCAGCTTTCCATTCTCTTTGGTAATACCGGTAGGCTTTTGTCCCTCTATTTTTCGGATCTTCTGATCCAGCCCTTCTTCCCCTTCGTACATGGCAAGATAGGTGATCGTATCTGTTAATTCTGCCAGGAAATTGGCTTCCTTCGCATCTTCCTTAGTATAGCCCACCACGATCACTTCTTTGTTCCTGAAAAATCCGCCGTCGCAGGTAGCGCAGTAGCTGACGCCTCTGCCCAGATTTTCCAGCTCGCCGGGCAGCGGTCTTTCTGCCGACAGGCCGCAGGCTAAGATCACAGATTCTGCCTCATACAGTCCGGCATGTCCCTGCAGCGAAAAATACTCTCCCATGGCATAGACAGCGTTGATGCGATCCTGGGTGATCTCTATCTCCATCTGCGCTAAATGTCTCTGAAAAGCAGCCTGCAGATCTGTTCCGGAACTATCCGGAAGTCCCAGATAGTTCTCTATGGTATGCGCCTTCTCCACCTTGGCACTTAAGTTTTTTTCTCCGATCAAAAGGATCTTCTTATTGCGGATCTTGGCGGTAATGGCCGCCTCTGCTCCCGCCGGCCCGGTGCCGATGATCGCGATCTGGTATCTTTCCATACTTTCCCCATTCCGCAGGCGTTTTGCGCTAGAGGAATCCCAGCGTAAATTTCAGATTTACGCTGGGATCATGGCTATTTGTGACGCCTGCGGCACAAATAGCTGTTTGAAAAAAATGAGAATCTTCGATTCTCATTTTTTCAAACTAATCTCCATTTCTGAGCAGCTTTTCCATATAAACGCAGATAAAGCGGGGATCCCTTACCGGTATCTCTTCCCCTTCTTTTTTCTTTTCCAGGGTATCCGGATTCATATCGTATCTGGCGGTATATCCCAGCTTTTCATAGAAGCCCTTTGCTTCTTCTCTGCTGGTTATGACTATTTTATCATAGCCCCGCTCCCGAATCCATTCCTCGGCCGCCTCTATGCCCAGTTTTCCCGCGCCCCGGCCTCTGGCATTTCGCACGGTGGCCACTCGTTCGATCTTGGCAAAGCCCTTTTCCGGCAAAAAATGAAGGCGATTGGTGCTCAGCGGCTTGCCGTGATCATCCAGTACCAGAATGAATTCCGACGCGCTGCAATCATCCGAAAACTCTCCCTCCAGGGGCAGATCAAATCCAAATACCATAGCCTCTGTCCGCACATAGTAGACACCGGCTCTTTCCCATTCTTTCTCTACTCTGACCGCTTTCATGGTTCCCTTTCTGCCGTTTCTTCTAAATTTCCCACCGGATCACTGTTTTCTCTATTTTATTCACCACCAGATCGATGATGGTGGTGATGACACCTACTGTGACGATACCGGCCAGTACACAGCGATAATCGGCAAAGCTCTTGTATTTTTCGATGAAATAACCGATACCCAGGTTCATACCCAGCATCTCTGCACCTGAAAGGCACATGAATGCGCCCCGAAGGCTCTTGGAGATACTGCCGATAATGCCGGGAAGGCAGTAGGGGAAGATGACCTTAAAGAGCATTCCCACGTTGCCTACGCCCATGGTCCTGGCCGCTTCTATGATGGACTTATCGATCTGTCCTACCCGCATTACCATACCCTGAAAGGTAGGCCAGAATACGGCAAAAAAGATAACGGCAATGGCCGCCTGCCGGAAGGAGGAAAAGATCATGATCAGATAAGCAGAGAACATCAGCGGCGGGATCAGGGTGATCACATTGGATAAAGGCAGCAGCACCTCCCTGATGCGGGGGATCCAGCCTGCCAGAAGTCCTAGCATGGTTCCCAGTACGATAGCCAGTAAAAAGCCCCAGAACAGAAGGGAGATGGATCCTGTCACATCCGCCCATATCTCCGCCGGTTTCTCCACAAATACGTGAAACAGTCCTTCCGGAGAGGGAATCAGCAGGTCATTTTTTACCAGTCCCGTCTTATAACTGATCTCCCACAGAGCAAAGAAGATTCCGGTGATCACGGCGATGTCTGAGATACTTTTTTTGCGCAGCACGTGCAGCGTGATGGTATAGAGCAGGAACGCACCCACCAGAACCACGATATACGCCGCGCTGTCATAATAGGCCTTGTGCTCTGTATAATAGGGGAAGAAAAGAGTCAGCAGCACATTGACCCCGTATAAAAGGGCGGCAATGCCAAACTCTATATACATGTCCGGATCCAGCAGCCATTTCTTCATAATGCCACCTCTGCATCTATGTTGTCCTCTACATGCGCGTAGAAGGATGCGATCAGTTTCCTGTGCAGCTTCTCATAGCCTGCCGTTCCCATCAGGTTTTCCCGCTTTCTGGGATGGGGAAACTCTACAGGCAGTACGGTACGGATCCTGCCGGGTTCCATGACCACGATCCGGTCTGCCAGCAGGATTGCCTCATCAATATCATGGGTCACGAATACCACCGTCTTATTGTTTTCCGTGCACAGCTTCGATACCATTTCCTGCAGTTCCAGTCGAAGGATGGGATCAATGGCGCCAAAGGGCTCATCCAGCAGCAGTACCTCCGATTCCAGTGCCAATGCTCTCGCCACTGCCACTCTCTGCTTCATGCCGCCGGAAAGCTGCCCGGGATACTTGGAAGCGGCTCCCATCAGCCCTACCTTCTTGATATAATCCTCTGCCAGCTTATCCCGCTGCGCTCTGGTATACTTTTTTCCGCTCTGCTTGATACCAAAGAGGATATTTCCCTTTACGGTAAGCCACGGAAAAAGAGAATACTGCTGAAAGACCACGGCTCTGTCCGGCCCGGGGCCCTGAATCTCCCGACCATCCAGGAGAATGGCGCCGCTCTTGGCCTTATGAAGACCGTTTAACAGTCCTAAGAGTGTGGACTTGCCGCATCCGGAAGATCCAAGAATGCAGATGAACTCTCCCTCTTTGATGGTCAGACTGACGTGATCCAAGACAGAAGATTTACTGCGTCTGTCCACATAATCAAAGGAAACATCCCTGATCTCGATCTTATTTGGTTTTGCGGATAAGTCTCTTGCTGTTACTTCACTCATAGTAATCCTCATTTCTGAGCAGCTATACTGCGAAGAGGCAACGAGAATTTCAGATTCTCGTCTGCCATCCATGCTATTTATTTCCCTCAGAAACAAATAGCTGTGTGAAAAATAATGTGAATTTCAGTCGCTGTTCAGCCCACGCCCACGCAGCGGGCTCCACAGGGGAAGGCGTTGGATGATAAGATAACTTGTTCACCCCCGCCCACGCGGTGAGCTCTGTCGGAGGTATCAGGCCGGTAACGGATTTCAGCTTCTCGCAAAGCAGATCACTTTTACCATCAGTCAAACAACGGCCCTGACAGATACTTTTCTCCACTGTCCGGGAAAATGACCGCAATGGTCTTCCCCTTATTTTCCGGTCTTTTTGCGATTTCCGTCGCTGCATACAGTGCGGCACCGGAGGAGATGCCTGCCAGCACACCGTCTTCTTTTGCCAGTTCTCTGACAGCCGCATAGGCCTGCTCCGTGGTTACCGCAATGACCTCATCATAGACCTCTATATCCAAGGTATAGGGAACGAAGCCTGCGCCGATGCCCTGAAGCTTGTGAGAGCCCGGTTTTCCGCCGGAGAGAACCGGGGAATCCTTAGGTTCTACCGCGATGACCTTGATCTCCGGATTACGCTCCTTTAAGTACTTTCCGGCGCCGGAGATGGTGCCGCCGGTGCCCACGCCTGCCACCAGGAAATCAATTTCCCCTTCTGTATCGTGCCAAAGCTCCGGTCCTGTGGTCTTGTAGTGCACATAGGGATTTACCGCATTGGTAAACTGCCCGGGAATGAAGCTGTGGGGTATCTGATCCGCCAGCTCATTGGCCTTGGCGATAGCGCCCTTCATTCCCTTTGCCCCTGCCGTCAGCACCACCTCTGCGCCGTAGGCCTTCAGGATATTCCGCCTTTCCACGCTCATGGTATCCGGCATGGTGATGATGGTCCGGTAGCCTTTTTCTGCTGCCACCGCCGCCAATCCGATGCCTGTATTGCCGCTGGTAGGCTCGATGATCACCGAATCCTCATTCAGCAGCCCCTTTTTTTCTGCATCCAGGATCATATAGAGGGCGATCCTGTCCTTGATACTGCCTGCCGGATTAAAATATTCCAGCTTTCCAAGAAGCGCGGCCTGCAGTCCCTTCTCCTTTTGATAACCGCCAAGCCGCACAAGGGGCGTATTTCCTATCAGATCTGAAACATTTTCATATACTTTCATTACTACCTCTTTCTATCCGGCCTTTCTGCGGCTATCTGAAAAAGTATGTCACGCAGACGAATTTTCCTATACACTCCCTGAAATCTAATCCCTGAGCTTTGATGCAATAGGATTGATGGATGCATCCACCGTGAGGACTCTTTCCATAGGATTTCTGTCAGCCCATTCTTTAGAATTCCACCTGGTAGTGGAGATCACGCTCTGGTACTCCTCCGGCGTCTCTCCGGCCGGATGCTTCTTGAATACATTCTCCGGATCCTGGGAAAGTGCCTTTCTGCTGCCGTCTGTTTTCCAGAGCACATCGTAGGGAACCTGGGACGCGATCCGCTTGGGGTAGCTGGCAAAAATGCCCAGGGTGTCGTTTTTCGGGAACTCGAAGAAGGTATACTTCCGGAATACAGGAAGGCTGAACAGTTCCTTTACATAGCCCCACAGATTCTCATACTCGGTGATGCGCTTCTTCATGGGGCCGATGTTGTGGTAATAGCTGGTCTCCCAGCGCACCAGAGTTACATACAGGCGGATGTCCGCATCGGTGATATAGTCTCCGAACAAAAAGCGATTGGTCTTAAGCCGCTCATCCAGCTTTTCCACGGAATCAAAGAAGTCGTTGTATGCTTCCTCATAAGCCTCCCAGGACTGGCAGAATGCCATTCTGTAGTGGCCGTTGTTCACGGTAGGGAAGAGCCAGTCATTAAACTCATCGATTTCTTTTCTGTATTTCACGGGATAAAGATCCGGTGCATCTGCCGGCTGGAATTTTCTGAACTGTACTTCTATATAGTTGGTCAGTCTGTGATAATCGTTGTTAACTGCCTTTTTTTCCTTTACATCCACAAAGGTGGGGGTAGTAGCTCTGCCGGTAAATCCGGGATCTGCATTCTTATAGAACTGGCTCAGGAAATAGGCGCCGCAGAGAGGATCCTTGTGGCCGGGCTGGTCTCCGAAGCCGTGACCGTAAATATTGGCTGTGCCGGAAGCGGTGGTGGACACATCCCCGATCACATCCTGCAGCCCCAGAATATCTCTTACGATCACCGGTCTGTTGGACCAATGGCAGCCATGAGCCCAGTAGATGGCAAAGCGGTCTGCCTCTGCCTTTAAGTCCTCCGGACCATCTCCAAAGGGCTTTATGAAAGCGTTGGGCTGTCTGATAAAGGCACCTCTTTCATCGATCTCAGACTTGGTTTCCTTCGGTCTGGGATCTACGCCTACTTCTTTAGCGTGAAGCTCTGCCTCTTCGTCGGTATATACGGAATTTACTGCTCTGTTAAGACTGCATGCGTTTGCCATGGTTTCCTCCTTATGCCGCAATTCATTGCGGCGGCGTGAGAAGAATTTCGCGCAGGCGAATTCTCCGATACGATACGAATACCATTTAAAAGAAATGTCATCAGGCATTTCTTTCAGATTTATCCTTTCTGATCAAATAAGTCACTGGAAAGATATTTATTGCCCCCATCCGGGAACAGCACCACGATGTTCTTACCTTTATTTTCCGGTCTTTTTGCCAGTGTTACGGCTGCCCACAGGGCTGCTCCGGCGGAAATCCCGATCAACAGGCCTTCCTTTTTCGGACAAAGTCTTGCATATTCATAGGCATCCTCGTCGGTGCAGAGCAGGATCTCTTTGTAAAGTTCCAAGTCTGTGATAGGGCAGATGACCCCGCCGCCGATCCCCTGGATCTTGTGTGGGCCGGGCTGACCGCCGTTTAATACAGGGCACCCAGCCGGCTCTACGCCGTAGATTTCAATGTCCGGATCTTTCTCCTTCAGGAAATGGCCGATACCGCCGCTGGTGCCGCTGGTACCCACTGTGGCCACGAAGATATCTATTTTTCCATCCATATCCTGCCAGATCTCCGGTCCTGTATGCCGGATATGAGCCTCGGGATGGTGAGGATTCTCTCCCTGGGCGGGGCGGAAGGCGCCTTCCTCTTCCAACTGTTTTGCCTTGCTTCCTGCCTCTGCAAAGCCCAGGTCCCTGGACGTCAGCTCCACATCGGCGCCATATGCCTTCAGGATCTTGATCTTCTCACTGCTGGCGCCTTCCTGCATGCAGATAACGGCATGGTATTTCTTGACAGCGGCCACCAGGGCAATACCGATCCCTGTATTGCCGCTGGTCCCTTCCGCAATGGTTCCGCCGGGTTTAAGCTTTCCTTCTTTTTCCGCCTCTTCGATCATATTAAGAGCGGCCCTGTCCTTCACGGATCCTCCCGGATTAAAGCTCTCTACCTTGGCGTAGATCTTTGCCTCCAGCTTTTCTTCCTCTTCGATCCTGTTAAGGTGCAGGATCGGCGTATTGCCGATCAGCTCTATTACGTTGTCATATATCTTTCCCATGCTTACCTTTCTATGCCGCAGCCCGTCTGCTGCAACGTGAGAAGAATTCCCTTGCACTCATGCACTGTATGCTGCTTTGTTACCGGTTGTCCTCCTGAAACTGGGTCAGGAGCTGTGCATAAAACGTATTGTCCGGATATTCCTTCACCAGATCATTGATCGCTTCCTCGTAGACGGAAGTATCAATATTCTGCGTGATGTCGTAGGTCTTAAAGTCAACGCCGGCGCTGGAGAGCAGTCCGGAATTGGCTGCTGCCTCAACATACTTGACGATTCCCTTCTTATTGGGGTCTGTTGCATATTTGGTAACACCGCCGTAAAGATAGGTGTCTACATAATCTGCTTCCTTACCGGAGTAAGCGGCTACGGTATCCACCACATCCTTGCGGATAGTCTCGTCGGTCTCGCCCTGTTTGTAGTACTCAAAAGCACGGATCCTTGCGGTCTCATACGCTACGAAAGCGTCCTTCTTGGCTGCGATCTTGGACGGAGAAGTGACTTCACGGCAGCATACGTAGTTTTCCTGCAGATCTCCTGCCTTGGCTACCACCGCCAGATCATAGGCATCGCCGTAAAGGAGTGCATATTCCAGAGGAAGGAAGCCCAGATCGATCTCCCCTTTCTGCACGGCCTGTGCTACAGAGGTCTCATCCTGGTAATAGGAAATATTGCCGCTTGCCTCATCCTCAATGGCTGCGATCTCATCCTCGGAAACGCCGTTGTCCAACAGATACTGTCTGGTAATGACCCAGGCGGACTCATTTCGAACAAATCCCAGCTTGGAGGTCTTGAACTTGTCAATGTCAATGACCTTATCTGCGTCCTGATACTGCGCTTCACTGCCGTTCTTTGCAATGACAGCACCGCCTTCTACCGCCGTTCCGCCGATGACCGTCAGATCATAGCCGGAACCGATCGCCTGCAGATCCGGCACAAAACCGGTATTTAAAATATCCAGCTGATCATCACTGCTGTTGATGGCTGTCAGCGCATCCTGTCCGCCGATATTCACCGGCTCCACCGTGACGCCTTCCTCTTCAAAATACCCCTTCTCCAGCGCCAGTATATTAATGGCGATACGGATGTTGCCTGTCATGAAGGAAACCTTCAATGTGCCCTTATCCTGGGTTTCTCCGGCGCTCTCTGCCGCAGCCTCTGTCTCTGCACTGTCTGCAGCCTCTGCTGTATCCTCTGCCTCTGCCACTGTGTCATCGGCTGCTTCTGCTGTATCCTTTACCTCATCGCTGCTCTGGGCAACGCTGCCCTTTTGTCCGCAGCCGGTAAGGGCAAGTGCTCCGATGGCCGCTGCCAGTACGATCGATAATGCTCTTTTTTTCATTTTTTTCCTTTCTTGCCGCAGTTTACTGTGGCAACACGAGGAGAATTTCGCGAAGGCGAATTCTCCGATGTGATCTTGCATTGATGACGTTTACGGCATCAATGCCGTTTGAAAGAAATGCCATCAGGCATTTCTTTCAAACTTCCTCCTCGTACCACCTTTTGGCGGCTCCATATAGAGAACCTCGCATGGACGGATTCTCTGCATAAAAAAAGTCCGGTTTCCCGGACGTATGTCTTTTCTGATCTCTGATTCCTGATTTCCGTCTTCGTACACGTTCTCTGATCACATGCACAAAGGAAGTCTCTCAATCAACACATTCGTCCGCACAGTATTTTTCCCTTTTCGCTGCAGCAACAACATCTATTCATGTGCATCATGATCCTCTTCCTCTCTTTCTTATATTCCCTACTGGAATAATATGATTTGTATGTGCTACATACTACTCCTATCTTTCCTACATGTCAACTATGTTTTGATATTTCCGTTTGTTTTTTTCATGATCACGCTACTGTTTCGCCACAAGGCAGGCGGGATCCGCCGCCTGACAGGGCGATGAACAGTAACCATAACTGCGCTACTGCACTGACAAACGAAACGTAACCGGAAATTTTTGACCTAACCGGGAATTTTTGACAAAAAAACGGCCCTGTCCACGCAATGGGACTGAGCCGTTTACATTTATCTTCTTACGCCGCACCGTCTCCGGTCATCACTGATTCTCAGTTTGCCTTTTCCGCCTCGATGATCGCAAGAAATCTTTCTCCGTATTTTTCGTATTTGTACTCACCGACGCCGGATACCTGCAGCATCTCTTCCCGATTTTCCGGCAGCCTTGCTGCCATATCAATGAGGGTCTTATCACTGAAGACCATATACGGCGCCACTCCTTCATTCCGGGCAATGGTAAGTCTGCATTGCCGCAGCTTTTCAAACAGCCCAAGGCCCCTCTCGCCCAACTCCTGCGCGCCCTTTGCGTTCTTGCCTGTCTTTCCTGCTTTCCGGGCTCTTTCCGGCTGTTTGTCCTCGTCTGTGATCTTTACGATCACCCTGGTGTCCGGCTCCTTCAGTGGGCTGATATCCCCCAGGCTGATCACCTGATAATCACCTACTTTCAGATATCCTTCCCCCACCATCTGATCCACCAGACGCTTTAACAGATTTTTATTAACTCCTGCCAATACACCATAGGATCTGTAATTGACAGCACCGATATCCTGCAGTCTGGCCATCTTTGATCCTGCCACCGTGTCTATGATGACGGTCTTTCCATACCGGCCTTTTGCTTCATAGATACAGTTAATGATCTTCTTTGCTTCCTCTGTCATGTCCCGGGTCTCAAACTCCCGCAGGCAGTTGCCGCAATCCCCGCAGGGTTCCTGGGGATCCTCTCCGAAGTACCGCAGTATATAATTGCGAAGGCATTCCGTGGTATAGCAGTATTTTTCCATGCTCCGAAGTCTCTGGATATCCTGCTTTCTGACCATTTCCCGGTCGGCTTCGTCCATCTCCGGCATTTCCTTGCGGTCCAGTAAAAAATGATCGATCGCCAGATCCTGCGACGAGAACAACAGGATACACTTCGCCTCCAGACCGTCACGGCCCGCTCTGCCGGCTTCCTGGTAATAGTTCTCCATACTCAGGGGCACATTGTAATGTATGACGAACCGGACGTTGGATTTATCTATCCCCATGCCAAAGGCGTTGGTAGCGATCACGATGCCGGTGTAATCAAAGACGAAATCATCCTGCATCTTTTTTCGCTCCGCCGCGCCCATGCCGGCATGATATTTTCCTACGGATATCCCCCTGCGCCTTAACAGATCATGCAGCTTATCCACATTTTTCCTGGTGGCACAGTAGATAATGCCGCTTTCCTCAGGATGCTTCGCAATATAGCGTAGGATATACTCGTCTTTATCCTTCGGTTTTTCCACCTGGAAAAAGAGATTTTCCCTGTCAAACCCTGTGACCATGACAAAGGGATCCTGCAACCCCAGCGTATTGATGATATCCTCCCGCACCTTTTCCGTCGCAGTGGCGGTGAAAGCACTGAGAATGGGACGCTTATCCAACGCATGCACAAACTCCACGATCTTCATATAGCTGGGCCGGAAATCCTGCCCCCACTGAGAAATACAATGGGCTTCGTCCACGGTCACCATGGAGATCGACACCTTTTTCGCCAGACCGATAAATCCCTCTGCCGTGAGCCGCTCCGGTGCCACATAGAGGATTTTATATCTCCCCCGCAAGGTCTTACTTACGGTTTCCGAGAAGTCTCTTTCCGATAAGGAGCTGTTAATAAATGCCGCAGGAACTCCCGCCTCATTTAAAGCCTTTACCTGATCCTGCATCAGTGAGATCAGGGGAGAGATGACCAACGTAATACCGGGCAGCAGCAGGGCCGGGATCTGATAGCATAGGGATTTACCCGCACCGGTGGGCATGACTGCAAAGGTATCCCGTCCTGCCAGGATACTGTCTATCAACGGCTTTTGTCCCGAACGAAAGGCATCATATCCGAACAGCACCTTCAGTGCCTCTTCCGGCGTCTTGTATTTTATTTCCTCTTTTACAGGCTCTTCGAAAAAGTCTATATCGTAGAATTCCGGTGCCTCTTCCGCTCCTACATACTCTTCGTCATCCTCCTCTTCATAATCCTCTGCCATCTTAAGCAGATTATCCCAGGACAAATCATCCGACATGTCATTCTTTTCTTCTATTTCATCACGCATCCTATTTCTCATTCCTCATAGATAAAGTGCCGATCAGAACGTCGTAAACGTTTATAGTTTATAGTTCATTGCACACACTAAATGCCGGGCGCATTTCTTCTATCTGTCGGCGATTCAGCCCGTATCCTACTGCGATTTTCTCCCAGTTTTCTCTCACAATTGCCAGAATATCTTTTGCGTAACTTTTTGCATCTGACTCAGAAATTCCAAATTTGACAGCGGTTGCAACGGCAAGATCAATGCTGATGCTATTATCCTCCTCATCAACATTCAGCGATAGCTCATCACCATAGGGAACCGGATTTACATCATAAAGGGGCGAGAGCACCCACCCGTTTTCTGCAAGAATGAACGCATGGTTCCGCAAATGATCATCCGTATTGGTAACAGCCATATTGAAAACAATTCGTTTCCAGAGCTCAACCAGATCCTGTTTGGGCTGTGCACCATAGGACTTAATAAAGGCTGCTATATCCAGGTAACTCGTTCCGTCTGCAGCAGATGCTCCATCTATTTTCCCAAGGAGCGTCATTGCAGAAGCAAAATGCACCCGTTTCGTCAGTATGCGATCAAAGCGCTTGATCAGATATGTGCTTCCAAGGTTTGAAAATTTCTCTAACTTCGCATCCGGGACATTCAGTCCACACAAGAGAGCTAAATCGTGTGCCACCATTTCCCATGCTCCGGTATCATTTTCATCATTTTTAGACGGGAATTTTGCAATCCAAAGCTGCTCCTGCGTATCTACCACTGTTGCCTTAGGCCTTGCGCCGCCAAGAGAAGATCCAGGTTTGATCAATTGATTCAGCCATTTTTCAGACAAACCGCTTTCATCATTTTCAAAATTTCTGGAAGCTTCCTCCAATGCACGAAGTGTTGCCCAAGGAGGAGCAGCCGTTTCCTTGTCATCGGAAAGAAATGAACCGTCAGGATCTGTTTTGAATCGAATACCACCCATCCGGGTCTCATCGTATACCCCAAGCAGATAATCGCTGTCGTAAAGCTTCGATGGCTTACGCCCTTCCTTTTCTGCCAGGATTCTTTCGCGTTTATTCATAAGGACACGTCCCCAGCGATCAGGAGATGCATCTGCAAACAGACCAAAGATATTTTTTCCGGATGGATATTGCCTGCCGGAATATGGCATCAGTTCCGGATCCAATGTATATTTAAGCGCTGTCCTTTTTAGCCAGTCTTTATCATACTCAAAGGAATAGGATTCTCCGCCTTTAATGACATTCACATAAAGTATTCCCATCAGGAGCGGATTCTCTGAACTAAAATCATCATAAACGAAGATAATTTTCTGATTGGGTTCCATTAATTATTTCTCCTCGGTGCTCGTTTCCTTGTCATCAGATTTAGGTCTTGAAGCTGTCTGCCAAGTTCATCATCCTTTGCAACAAGCAGAAGATCTTTATCAAGATTATTCAGAGCATGCAGGACTGCTGCATAGATTCCCATAGCAACAGACGGATCTCCTTTTTCAACCTTCCACAGAGAAGCGCGGCTGATCCCTGCACGTTCTGCCACAAGTTCTGCTGATAGACTTCTCCTAAGTCTGGCAAGCTTGATCTGCTCACCCATGGTTTTCAATATTTCTTCTGTTCCGGGGAGTATATTATATGCAGCTTTCTTCATTTTGTTTTCTCCTTTAATGTTTATTATTGTAAATATAGCTGCTTTATTTGTCAATATTAGAGAACTTTACACGCACCCCCCCAAAAAAAATGAGGCTGAATTGTAAAACGATGTGCCAGTTTGTACGACAAAATGCTTGTTTGTAAATTGGAAAGTGAATATTTGTAAACGAAACGCAACTTTTGTATGCCAGATACCAGATTGGTAAACGAGATGCAACTTTTGTTTTAAAAAAAGAGAAGAATTTCAGATTGAAATTCTCCTCTTTGTCAGAAACTGTTCGCGACGCGATTCGAACGCGCGACCTTCCGCTTAGGAGGCGGACGCTCTATCCAACTGAGCTACGCAAACATTTTATAAATTGTGGCTGAATTCCATAATTATGAGAATTTCAGCCTGTATTAAGAACGATCCGCGGACCGGTTCTTGTGAAGGAATCTGACCTGTTTTATCCTTTTAGAAGGAAACGTGCGCTTTATCCAGGTACACTTCTTATCTAAGTACACTGCTTATCTAGGTGCACTACTTATCTAGGTACACTACTTATCTAGATGCACTACTTGTCTAGATGCACTATGATAGCTACAGGTCTTTTTGAAAACACAATTATTATTATACCTTAATTTTCTTACTTTCGAAACTATTTTTTTCTTTTCTTCCGCATTTTGTTCGCTGCTTATTACATTACTGCAGATAAAAGCATCTTTTATTCTTTTTCCTTACTTAACTGCGGAAAATTGATCTCACCCTGCATCCAGATGATCCCTTTAAAGCGTCTTCCTACCGCCGGTTCTCCATAAAGATCCTTTGTATTGATGCACAGATCAAAGGGAAGATCGTTGCAATCGATCTGCATGATACAGATTTCCTCATCTGTCAGGCGATTGCGCACCATGCGAAAATTCCTGATCTCTCCCAGCACGGAGTACATATCACACTCCACACCGTAGGGCATAAAGTAGGAATCCACCAGTGAAAAAACGTCCTCCTGATGGATTTTCTTTGAGATCACTGCATACGTGTCCATATCCTCCATGGTGAGGTTTTCCATGGCACGTTCATCTCCGGTGCGGGCGGCATTCAGCAGCTTCACACGCTGGACGTTCTTATTTTTTCTGACCTGCCGTTCCTTTTCCGATTTCTGGATGGGCATCATGATGGTTCCCTGGGTGGAAAGCGCGGACAGTGTCACACTGGATCCTCCCCCGGAGAGATTTCCGGAATTACGCAGTTTTACATAATCGATCTTATTCTGCAGATGAAAGATCAATGTAACCCCTACACGCATATCATCGCAGACACCGGCATAGGAATCATTAAAAATCCGCTGTTCAACCGCTACATCTTCCATGGTGCTGATGCGGCTTCCATAGAGATAGGGATAAATATAGTCATAGGTAAAGTGATCTGTCCCGTCAAATTCTCCGCACACAGAGACACCACAGCCGTTGGCGAAGTCCATGCGAAATTCTGCCAGCAGCACATCACTGTCCTTGCTCTCTATGTCATCCTTGTTGCTCTTGGTGGTATATCCGCGATAATCCGGCTGCAGCAGGACCTCATTGATGAGTGCCTGCTGGCCGACTCTCGTCATCGGCTCAGAAAAACCGATGGATCTTAAAAATTTATGCAAACCAAAACTCCTCACACCCCCGAGGCTTTTCCTGCTTACTTGTTGGGACGAAGCTCTGTCTTGCCGCCCATATAAGGCTGCAGAACCTTCGGAATCGCCACGGAGCCATCCTCTCTGAGGTTATTCTCCAACAGTGCGATCAGCATACGAGGAGAAGCCACTACGGTGTTATTTAAAGTATGTGCCAGGTATTTGCTGCCGTCAGCTGCCTGTACACGGATCTTCAGTCTTCTTGCCTGTGCGTCTCCTAAGTTGGAGCAGCTGCCCACCTCAAAGTACTTCTTCTGGCGGGGAGACCATGCTTCTACGTCACAGGACTTCACCTTTAAGTCAGCCAGATCGCCGGAGCAGCATGCCAGTGTACGAACCGGAATATCCATGCTGCGGAACAGATCTACAGTATTCTGCCACAGCTTGTCATACCACATGGGAGATTCCTCAGGCTTACAAACCACGATCATTTCCTGCTTTTCAAACTGATGAATGCGGTAGATGCCGCGCTCCTCGATACCATGGGCACCTTTTTCCTTACGGAAGCAGGGAGAATAGCTGGTCAGGGTCTTGGGCAGACTCTCTTCCGGCACGATCTGATCAATGAACTTACCGATCATGGAGTGCTCAGAAGTACCGATCAGATACAGATCCTCACCCTCGATCTTGTACATCATGGCATCCATTTCTGCAAAGCTCATAACGCCTGTCACTACGTTGCCGCGGATCATGAAGGGCGGTACATAGTAGGTAAATCCTCTGTCGATCATGAAATCACGGGCATAGGAAAGCACTGCAGAGTGCAGTCTGGCGATATCCCCCATCAGATAATAGAAGCCATTGCCTGCCACGCGGCCTGCTGCATCCAAGTCGATGCCGTCAAAGCTCTCCATGATCTGTGTATGATAAGGAATTTCAAAATCCGGCACCACCGGATCGCCGTATTTCTGGATCTCTACATTTTCAGAATCATCTTTACCGATGGGCACAGAGGGATCGATGATCTGCGGGATCACCATCATATCTTCCTTCAGCTTAGCGTCTGCCTTCTTCTGGATCTCATCCAGCTCAGCCAGTCTTGCTGCATTGGCTGCCACTTCCTTTTTCTTAGCTTCTGCCTCTTCCTTTTTGCCCTGGCCCATTAAAGCACCGATTTCCTTGGAAATCTTGTTTTTGTGAGCTCTGATCTCATCAGCTTCTGCCTGTGCCTTACGGCTTTGGGCATCCAACTCAATAACCTCATCTACTAAAGGAAGCTTCTGGTCCTGGAATTTTTTGCGGATATTCTCGCGGACCACCTCCGGATTTTCTCTTAAAAATTTAATGTCGATCATTTCATTATCTCCTTCTATTATCTTTATTGCTTTTATTATCTTTATTGCCTTTATTATCTATATTGCTTTTTCTTCTTTCTTGTTTCCTTTATATCTGTCCAGTACGATAAGAGGAAGCAAAACATGTGTTCTTATCACTGTTTATACAGCAGTATCGACACGGTCAAGTTCTATTGTACCGCTTTTTTCCTCTGCGATAAACCTTTTTATTACAGTTGAAGCAGCAGAGCTTTTCTTGGTGATTCTGTAATGAGAATCCGTTAAGTAAAAGGATTTCGTCAGTACCGTCATCTCTAATACCAACCGGAAACTAACCAAATGTATGTTCGCACCTAGTCAAAAGTTTCTCTGTGCTTTGCACTGATCTGTTTCTTATCTGCTAATAGCCTGTGCCAGAGCCTTCTGTTCCTCGGTACTTAGATCGACGTCCGGCTTCCCCTTCTTGATCACCTTGACGTAGGTATAACAGCCATCCACGCTGTGAACAGAATTAAGCAGAAAGCCGGTATTGGTTTCATCCAATACTGCAATGGCATAGCTGAGCTTTCCGCCCATCTGCTGAAAAGCATCGTATTTTATGACGCCCACCTTCTGCACTACGGTTTCCAATCGCTTGTACAGGTGATCGATTTCCTTATTGATCTCCTCGTTGTCACCACGAAGACTGGCATTTTCATTTAAAATGCGGCCTATTTCACTTTCCAGACTCTGTCCGTCCGATCCGTCCATAAAAAGGTCGTATTTCTTTCGCAAAGCCTTTGTCTTGCACATTTGGACGATCAGCAGGATCAGCATGATGAGCATTACGCCGATCATAGAAAGAAATACAATTCCCGGATCGATCCAACCAAGTCCGATATAATTTAAAACAGCACTGTTCATTTCTTATCTTACAGGTTGATCTAAAGTGCAAGATCAGCCCTTTCCTTTCTTTATTGATCTTCGTTTGGCAAACACATCAGTCCTTCCCAGACTGTTAGTTTTATCCCCCAGTATCCTTGACTTTTGAGAAAAAGCCTGCATATTTTTGCATATTTTCCTTCGGTCCGCTGCCCTTTGAAAATATGCCCGGGCGACTTGTGTCATTTTGCTTTAGAACAAGTGTTCTTAATTTAAGAAAGTCTGTCTACAATTTTTTCCAGGTCATCATTATTGTAGAACTCGATTTCTACCTTACCACCTTTTTTTCCTTTGCTGCTGATGGCCACCTTGGTTCCCAGTGTTTGCTTCATTCTCTCTTCCAGACTCCGGTAAATTACCTCCAGCGCTTCATCGCGTTCCTTTGTTTTATCCTTCTTTTCCTTCCCCAGATTCTTTACCAGTCTCTCTACTTCCCGCACGGAAAGCTTTTCATCAAATACTTTCTGGGCGATCTGATATTGCAATTCCTGGTCCTCGATGGAGATCAACGCTCTGGCATGACCGGTAGAGAGCATGCCATCGATCACCATCTGCTGTACTTTTTCGCCTAACTTTAAAAGACGCATGGAGTTTGTTACTGCCACACGACTCTTGGATACCCGTTCTGCGATTTCATCCTGCTTTAATTTAAATTCTGTTATTAATCTCTTGTAAGCCTGGGCTTCTTCTATTGGATTGAGATCCTCACGCTGTATATTCTCAATAAGAGAAATCTCGACGATCTCCTGTGCAGAATAATCCCGAATGATGACCGGCACTTCTTTCAGGCCTGCCATCTTGGCTGCACGCCATCTTCTCTCACCGGCAATGATCTCATAATAAGTATTTCGATCCTGCACCAGAATAGGCTGCAGCAGTCCAAACTGTTTGATGGAATCTGCCAGTTCATGCAACGTGTCCTCATCGAAATTTCTTCTGGGCTGGGTTCTATTGGGCTCCACCTGGGTGATACGCACCATAACCGTACTGTCTTTTTCGGTCTCCTGTGTCTTCTTTACTTCTTCTTTCTGGGGCGTTGGTTTATCTTCCATCAGTTTTCCCTGCGGAATCAGAGCGTCCAGTCCTCTTCCCAATCCACCTTTTTTTGCTGCCATTCCTGTGTATCCTTTCTATGTGTATCTATATCTATTTAGGATCGTTCATAGTAAGAAGTGAATTGACTGTTTGCGATCAAATTCACTTCTTACTATGACTGGCTGGCCAAGGCGGGTAACTTCTCCCACCCGGCCAGCCATATCGTGTTTTTTCATTAATAAGACTTCAAAACTTCATGGTTTCGGTATATTTAGCTTTATTCTATATTCCGCCACTTCCATGTTTCCCGTGAAAATTTATCGTCTGTTTTTTCTTATAACTTCTTTAGCCAGGGATCTGTAAGCCTGTGCTCCCGCTGACCTGGGATCATAAATGGTAATAGGTGCTCCATAGCTGGGCGCTTCCGCCAGCTTTACGCTTCTCGGGATAATAGTCTTATATACAGACTGCTGCACATGGCTTTTCACATTTTCCACCACTTGCATAGAAAGATTGGTTCTTGCATCGTACATGGTAAACACCACGCCTTCAATATCCAGATTTGTATTCAATCTTTCTTTGACCAGGTTGATCGTATGGATCAGCTGGCTCAATCCCTCCAACGCATAATACTCACACTGGATCGGTACCAGTACAGAATCGGAAGCCGTCATGGCATTCACTGTCAAAAGGCTAAGAGACGGCGGGCAATCTAATAGGATAAAGTCGTAATCGTCCCTCACAAAATCCAATGCCTTCTTTAATATAAATTCCTTCTGATCCACGCCGATCAGTTCAATCTCCGCTGCTGCCAGGTTTACATTGGAAGGAATCATATCTACATTGGGAAGTACCCTTTTCATGATAGCTTCTTTTACAGTGCAGTCATCCAGAAACAATTCGTAAATTGTGTTTTCAACCGCATTCTTGTCCACGCCGTATCCGCTGGTGGTATTTCCCTGGGGATCCACGTCTACGATCAGGATTTTCTTTCTCTTTTCGGCCAATGCAGCTGAAAGATTGATAGCGGTGGTTGTTTTTCCCACGCCCCCCTTCTGATTTGCTACTGCGATGATTCTACCCATGCTTTTCCTCACTCCTTTGATGAACCGCTTATGGTGCAGTCTTCTCTTTTTCAGCTGTTCACCAAAGTTTTCATCCCAAAACACTATTCAATTACAGTCTAATTACTAATATAACACAGTAAAATTTTTCATGCCACAAAAAACTTTTTATCCGTGCTTTTAAGCAGTTTTTATGTTACGTTTCAGCCCCAGTCAGACAGCATTTAAACTTTAATCGACAGGTTACTATGAGATTTGATGCTACCCAGCCATGCACCGGATCGCGGCAGATGTCTCGCACTGTGCGCTTGCGCCGTTTTGCTTTTGATCTGCCTCTCGCCTGCGGATGGCACGGCCCTAACTCGCATCCCCGCCTAATGCGGGGATGCTCAAACACCTCGGGTCTATCGGGCTCGCTCTGAAAGCGCGCCCGATACCATCCTTCTGCTTCGATACAGATCATGCAAAACAGGCGCGCAGCGCAAAGGGTGCGAGCCATTCTGCCGCGCCCCGTTGCATTACGTTTTGTGTTTTGCGTTCTGTCATCAATTTTCCCATACCATAAACTTCAAAAAACGTTACTGTTCATATTTCTGCCGCTTCACTGACGTCTGAACAGTAACGTTTTCGTGGTATTTTTCATCACTATTTATGTTTCATGTGAAACATTTGATCAGACTGGTCTTTATATTATTTTAAAAGTTTTTTAAGTTGAGTATTTACTTTATTTAATCAGCCGCCATCTGTTTTTATGTAGGACTTATTTAATTATTCTATAAATATCCATTTTATAAACTATACTCTAATTTCCCCGAAACTTAGTTTTTCTACCGATTACTACATAGTGTTCTTTTGGTAATCGTTCATTTTCTTCTACTCGATTTTAAATATATACTCTTCTCTCCTATCATCCTCACAAATCAATGAATAATGACCATTTTGTAAAAGAGAAATCATGCAAGTTCGATTATTTTTATATGTTGATTTGTTGTAAAAAAGAGGAGCAATCTAATAGATCACTCCTCTCCCGCTGGTGTATTACTATTCCCATACGTTTTTACTTCAGAAAGCCTAAATGCTCCCTTTAAATTTCACGCCTTAATTACATAATTACATCCCGAAATTGCCACCATAAATATCTACCTGATAAAATTAGTCTGTACCCTATCTTCTTTATCCGGCAGACCATAGGTTTCCTTACCCAGTGCAATGCTCTTCATCAAAAAGGACATATTCTTTGCCAAAGTACGCATGATCTGTAATCCTTCTCCATCCTGAAGTGCTTCCTGCGCATTGTTTCCGTGAATGCTGTTCCAATACTGACCGGAGGCAATCGGCATCCCGGAAATAGTGAAATACTTATTCAACTCATCAAAGGTAGCTGACAATCCTCCTCTTCTGGCAGAAACAACACTAGCCCCAACTTTCATTGTCTTATCAAAATGAGAACTGTAAAACAACCGATCAAGACAGGCTACCAATGTAGCATTCGCCGATGCATAGTAAACAGGGCTCCCCACTACCAGGCCATCTGCTTCTTCAAACTTAGAAGCGATTTCATTCACGATGTCGTTAATACAGCATTTGCCATTAGCATAACAGTAACCACACGCCAAGCATCCTCTGATAGCCTGACTACCAACCTGCATGATCTCGGTATCGATTTTCTGCACTGCAAACACCTTTTCCATTTCATGTAGAGCTGTATAAGTACTTCCATTCTTGTGAGGACTTCCGTTTAATAATAATACTTTCATGATAACCTCCATTCTGCAATTGCGCATTGTCTTGACCGACTGTTTTATTGATCGTAAGTATTTGTTTATTTTTCACTCCATCATCAACCGATGTCTAAAAGATAACCTTGATAACTGTGATAAACATGATCAGACCCACTAGTACATCGAATAATAAATAACTATCTATACAGAACTATCGCAGTTTATATTGTTACAGCGCATATTCTGTTGCTAATTTGGCTAGATACTTATTATATGCTGTACTAGTATCAGTCCTTCGATCTTCAATCTATGTTTAAAATTATATCAGATCACAGATAATTACTATATAACAAAAGAAACAATGTTTCACATGAAACATTGTTTCTTTTGTTACTATTCAGACGTTACAATTCACAGGTGTTCGGATCGATAGCTGAATACAAAACGTAATGCACCGGAGCACGGCAGAATGGCTCGCATCCTTTGCACTGCGCGCCAGTTTTGCATGATCTGCATC
>CAVBJS010000025.1:0-36600 GCA_963596015.1 Bacteroidaceae bacterium | reverse complement strand
TTGTTTGTCAAGTTTTGCTGACCACTTTCGTGGTATGTCATGTCAGGCATGATCACTTTTTTTACTTCGTTTTGGCTTTCCGTATCTGTCAGCCGCAACTCGTTTATCATATCACAGCTTCAAGTTTCTGTCAAGCACTTTTTGAAGTTTTTTTATTTTTCTTCGTTTTTCTCTTTCCTGCCGTTTGACCGGCAATCTTGAGAAAAGCTTGTAAATCAGCCGCTTAGGAGTGATTCGCTCTCGCGTTGTCCTGCGCGGTGAGTCTTATTCTACACTCGCATTGAACAAATTGCAACCCCTAATTTCAAATTTTTATGTCTGAATTTTACATATACTTTTCTGACAATTTACTTCCCTATTTTCCGCCCTCTACAGGCACTCTTAAGGGCCTTCTCTTTTCGCTCTTGTCCTGCTATCCATCATCTCACTGTCGTCTCAACAAACAACGTAAATGAACGACACGTTATGCCAGCGGCAGACTGATCCGCAGTTACCAAACATGCAGTTGGGTGCGGAGCCTGTCCGAATGAAGACACCTCACTTGGATCAATCGGCGAATCCGGCCTTGTACATCCCCGGCAGCCCCTGCCATCTGACTGGTGTATGAACAATAGTAGACAGACTAGGGAATCCGAGTGGTAGAGCGGTATATCTGTGTTCGACGCTTTGCAGATGTCTCTGTACTCTCTTTTTTTTAGAAGGTTATAGTCCAAACGCCAGCAGGCGACAGAGCATCTTCTGAACCGCACCATCGCTTCGGTTGTGTCTATGTGCATTACATTTATACGCATTGCATCTATGAGCATTGCATCTATCAGCATTGCACCTATCAGCATTGCATCTACCAGCATTGTACCTACTAGCATTGCACCTATCAGCATTGTACCTACCAGCATTGCATCTATCTGCATTGCACCTATCAGCATTGCATCTACCAGCATTGCATCTACCAGTATTGCATCCTTCATCATTCATTCCTTATAAGCATCAAAAAAACACCGGGATCTCTCCACGGTGTTTTCGAATCTTTTTATGCCTCATACCTTGTGTCTCATACCTTGATGCTTTTCCGTTACCGTTCAGCCTCTGCCCCTTGATCGGCGTTCGGACAGCAACTTTTTCAGGCCAACAGGTAGTTGGTCAGAAGGTATTCTAATATATAGAGGATGCCGATGCCCTTAGCGATGCCCACTACGGCCCCCAGCAGCTTATCAAGACCCCGGATCACCGGCAGATGGGCCACCAGTCCGATAGATGCGAAGATCAAATGAAAGATCTTATATAGGAAAGTCACGATCCCCAGCAGGATAAAGCCTATGATCATGCTGGAGAATTTCATTTCCAGCACGCCGCTGATAGTCTCTGCCAGAAGGGTCAGGGAAGCGATTGCCGCCAGCAGGGATAAAAGTCCATCCAACTCTCGCACCATTCCCTTGCGAAAGCCATGTCTCATGGTCAAAAAAAGTATACAGAGACTGATGATCGCCAGTCCTACTGCATATAAATTCATTATCGATTCCTCTCTCTATTATTAGTTCAGGTTTCTTCTCTATTATTAGTTCAGATTCCTTTATTAGTTCAGATTCCTTCTCTCTATTATCAGTTCAGCGTCATAGTATCGATCTCGTCCTCTGTGACCACCGTCATGACCCCCGTGCGGGAAGAGGGTACCAGCAGGGATACCGTCCTGCCAAACTCCCCTGCATAGCGCTGTATGCCGCCGGTAGAATAGATCCGGCACTCCTGCTCATTGTTCATGATCACGCAGTCTCCGCTGATCTGCAGCGTCGTATAATCCAGGTCAAAACCAAACTCGCTGACTTTATTGCCGGAGGAATTATACAACTCCAGTCTGTATGCTTCCTCTCCTGTCACATCGTTAAATACCAGCGCCACGTAAGAATCATCATAGTATACCCCCTTCAGATTCTCTGAAAAGAGGTTGTTCATGCCATTCTGGGGGATCTGTTTTCCCTGGAAAAAGACAAGGCGGGAGTCCGATACCGCAAAGGCGGTATTTCCGTCCATAAAGTGGGTAACAGGGAATATCTCCCCCTCATAATCATAGCCGCTGACGCAATTGTCGCTGTAGTTTTGTCCTACGGCGCCAAAATTATAGAAAGCTATGCTGGTCTTTACCTTGGTGCCGCTGATCTGCAGATGGGAAATGCACAAAAGCTCCCCATTAGGAGATACGCTTACGCTGAGGGGATAACCCATCTGGCCCATGCTCATCTTAGACTGTTCGATCATACTGCCCTTGGCGTCATACATATTGACCCACATGGCATCCGTGCCGTTCAATACCACCGCCACAGAGCCATTTTCCGCCGCAGAAACAGCATAGACCGGCAGATCCGTGCTTACAGAGCACAGTTGACGGGAAGCATCCATCACATAGACATTGCTGCCGCTGTAGTCCGCGATCGCTGCAACATTTCCCGCAATAGAGACCACCGGTTCCTGCATTTCGTAGGTGATGTTCCAGATCACATTGCCCTTGGTATCCGTGCAGCTGGCACCATCCTTGCTGACGGCCAGGATGTGCCCGTTTAAGTTATACCAGGCGGTGCCCTCCACGTAAGTAAGGGTAGAGACCTGGTTAAAAGAAGCAGTAGAAAAGGTCCTGGTATTGATCTGTACAATCACGCAGATGACAATGGCCGCCAACAGACTGGCCACCAGAAAAAAGCGCAGAAACAGATAGAGTCTGTGCCTTCGGATCTTGTCTGCATAATTTTTACCGCCCTTTTGCCGGTCTCTGGAATCTGTCTCCTGCGCAAAAGAGCGGTTTACTGCTTCCTCTGATAAAGAGAAGGCAGCATCCGGCCGGATGCCATCCTTCTCCTTTCTTGGTCTGAAATCAATTACTGCCATTCTATAAGCTTTTCCTTATTTCATCACGGAAAAACGATACTCCGTGGCTGCATCGTAGGCCGTGGTCCCTCCGTAAAAAGGCTGGGGGAAACCGGGCTCGTTGGCGCTGTCAGGGTAGAACTGTGTCTCCAGGGCAAAGCCGTCTCTGGCACCGTATACAGCACCATCCTTGCCGCCCTCTTCCTGCAGGAAATTGCCGGCATAGAACTGCACACCGGGCAGTGTGGTATAGACTTCCATGACGCGGCCGCTGTTTTTCTCGGCAGCCTTTGCTACCGGACGCATAATGCCGTCGTTCTCATAACCATCCACGCAGAAATTGTGGTCGTAGCCCCCTACCAGTTTCAGCTGCTCTTCCTGGGCATCAATATCTCTGCCGATGGTCTTAGCCAGACGGAAATCAAAGACGGTGCTGCCTACAGGCGCAATCTCTCCCGTAGGGATGGCACCAGCCACCACCGGGGTATAGTGAGAGCAGAACAGCTGCAGCTCATGGTCTAAGATACTGCCTGCGTTATGACCTGCCAGGTTAAAGTAGGAGTGGTTGGTGGGATTGAACAGGGTACGCACGTCAGACTCGCCGTGATACTGCAGTAAAAGGCCGTGCTGCTGGGTTAGGCTGTAGGTCACTGAGATCGCCCGGTTACCCGGAAGACCGCACTCTCCATCCGGCAATTCCGTCTTAAAGGTCACGGCATCCTCACCAACCTCTGCATTCCACAGCTTCTTATGAAGACCATGCTCTGCATCGGTATGCAGGTTATTGGGGCCATCATTGACAGGGAGCTGGTATTCTTTTCCTTCTAATACGAAATGACCTTTTGCGGTACGGTTAGCGCTGGGGCCTACCACCACGCCCAGGCAGCTGCCGTTGGCAAAATAACCTTCTGCCTTGGCAAAGCCAAGGGCCACATCCTCTGCCTTTCCCTCTTTGTCCGGAACCAGAAGGGCCACCAATGCGGCACCATAATCGGAAACCTTAGCTGTCAGACCGTCTTTCTCGATGGTATAGAGTGTGATCTCCTGTCCATCCTGTGTCTGACCGAATTTTTCTGCTGTTACACCCATTTCTTCCTCCTTATGCCGCAATTTCTTGCGGCGACACGAGGAGAATTTCGCGCAGGCGAATTCTCCGATGTGATCGTGCATTGATGACGTTTTCGGCATCAATGCCATTTGCAGAAAATGCTATCAAGCATTTTCTGCAAATTATCCTTTTCTATGCCGCAATTTATTGCGGCGACACGAGGAGAATTTCGCGCAGGCGAATTCTCCGATGTGATCATACATTGATGACGTTTTCGGCATCAATGCCATTTGCAGAAGATGCTATCAAGCATTTTCTGCAAATTATCCCATTCTAAACCGCAATTTCCTGCAGGTTTTCGCTTTTTTACAATTCTGTACGTCCTTCCAGGGCCCGGAGCAGCGTCACCTCATCGATGTACTCTAAGTCACCTCCCACCGGCACGCCGCTGGCGATCCTGGTGACTTTGACACCTGTGGGCTTGATGAGCTTGCTGATGTACATAGCTGTGGTCTCCCCCTCCAGACTGGAGTTGGTGGCCACGATCACTTCTTTTACATCCCCTGTCAGCCTCGTCATCAATTCCTTCAGCCGGATATCGCTGGGGCCGATGCCCATCATGGGGGAGATGGCCCCGTGAAGCACATGGTAAAGGCCCTGGTATTTTCCCGTCTTTTCGTAAGCAGCCAGATCTCTGGCATTCTCCACCACCATAATGGTAGAGCTGTCTCTGGACGGATTGGAACAGATAGGGCAGACCTCTGTGTCTGTCAGGTTCTGGCAGACCTTACAGTAATGCACGTGTTCCTTGGCCTCTATGATAGACTCCGACAGACGGTGCACTCTGGCCGGGGACATGCCTATGATATAAAAAGCCAGCCGCTGGGCGGACTTGTTCCCGATGCCCGGCAGTGCCGCCAGTTCTTCTATTAATTTGTTAATATGTCCGCTGTATAGCTCCACGAACGACTGCCTCCTAGAATCCCAGAGCGCCGGTCATACCGCCGAAGAGCTGCTCATTGGCTGCATCCACCTGCTTCATTGCCTCGTTTACCGCCGCAAGGATCATGTCCTGCAGCATCTCCACATCCTCCGGATCCACTGCGTCCGGGGAAATCTTAATGCTCTTTAACTCCTTGGAGCCGGATACTACCACTTCCACTGCTCCGCCGCCGGCACCGGCTGTAAATTCCTTCTCGTCCAGCGCCTTCTTGCTCTCTTCCATCTGTCTCTGCATGCGCTGTGCCTGCTTCATCAGATTGTTCATATTACCGGGCATTCCGCCGGGAAATCCACCTCTTTTTGCCATGATTACCTCTTTTCTAATTCACAAAAAATGTGTTGCGTTCTTCTATTTCTTCCTGGGCTACATCCATCTTGATGATGTCCCGTAAGTCCATCTCATTGTCTTGAAATTCCTGCCTGTTGTCAAGCAGTTTAAAGCTCACGCTGACGGTTCTGCCGGTCTTGGCTGCCAGAAATTCTTCCAGCCACTGCCGGTGATGGGGGTTATCGATCACTCCACCACATATTCCCCCTGCCTGCCCCTGATAAACCAGTACCAATTGTCCCTGATCGCCTACCTGCAGCTTTGCCCGCTTCAGCGCCAGTGCAAAGAAATTGAAATTATCATTGCCGTTAGCCGGTTTTTCCAGAGACATTTCCGACATAAGTCTATCCCATTGACCGGCTATCTTTCGCAGTTCCTCCGGTATGGCTTTGGGCGGTACCCTGGAAGAAGCAGCGCCCGACGCCGCCTGTCCCTGACCGGCAGACGAGACATTTGCAGGGTTCGCGGCATTTGCAGCATTTACAGTCTGACCTTGCACAGAAGGATTTCCTGCAGGGTTTGTGCCTGCAGGCCTGCTGCCTGCTGCAGCATAACCACCCATTTGGTCCTGCTCCGCTCCTGCAGCTCCAGTGCCAACACTACCCATGGCTCCGGCGCCGCCATACGGCTGGACACCGGTTGCACCGCCGTATGGCGATCCATCCGCACCACTGCCGGATACCGCGCCGCTTCGGATCATTCCCTCGATCCTGCTGACGAATTCCACCATATTCTTTTCGATGGTATGGATCCGCACCATCTGGGAATCCTGATCCACATCCATGGCGGGCACGCAAAGACGGATCAGGGCCATCTCTGTCAGTATGCGCCGGTTGGAGGCATAGCGGATCTGATCCACCAGCTCCGCCATGATCCGCAGATCCCGCATGATCTCCGGAAGCTCCGCGCTTCTGGCGTCCTGCAGCATCATTTCCAATTGATCGGCAGAAAGATCAAGGCTGTCTTTTAAATCCTCAGAGGCCTTTAGTAGCATGATGTTTCGCAGATAGCTCACGAAATCCGTGACGAACTGCGTCATCTCCCGTCCCTGGGAAAGAATATCCTCCAACACTGCCAGTGCTTTTACCGTATCATGGGCTTCAATAGCCCGGAACAATCCGGAAAAGACCGCCGCGTCCACGGCGCCCAAGATCTCCAGCGTCTTTTCATAGGTCAGGATGCCGTTGCCGTAGTTAAAGGCGTTACACTGATCCAGGAGGCTGAGGCCGTCTCGAAGAGATCCGTCGGCCGCCGCCGCCAGATACCGCAGTGCCCGCTCCTCGATCTCCAACTGCTCACTGTCCGCCACTTCCTTTAACCGTCCCGCGATCACACCGGGAGAGAGACGGCCGAAATCATAGCGCTGACACCGGGAAAGGATGGTCAGGGGCAGCTTATTGGGATCCGTGGTAGCCAGAATAAAGATGGCATAGGAAGGCGGCTCTTCTAATGTTTTCAGCAGAGCATTGGACGCCGCTGTGCTGAGCATGTGGGCCTCGTCGATGATATAGATCCGGTATTTGCCCTGGGCAGGGGAATAGGATACCTCATCGATGATGGTGCGGATATCATCCACACCGTTATTGGAGGCCGCATCCATCTCCACCACATTCAGGCTGGCATCCCTTTCGATGGACTGACAGGAAGCGCACTGCCCGCAGGGACTGCCGTCTACCGGCTGCTCGCAGTTGACAGCCCTGGCGAAGATCTTGGCAATGGTAGTCTTACCGGTACCCCGCGTGCCGCAGAAAAGATAGCTGTGCCCGATCCGTCCTGTATTGATCTGATTTCTTAAAGTTCTGACAATGGCATCCCTTCCCCGCACATCCTCAAAGGTTCGGGGACGGTATTTTCTGTACAATGCCAGATAATGATTTTCCTGGGGATTGCTCTCCTGGGGCATTCCTGTCTCTCCTTTACTGCTAATTCTTTTCGTTTTTGTTTTCTTATCGAAATTCTTTGTCTGCTTATCTTTGATCCACTCACAAAACAAAAGCACATGATCATGACAGACAAACCTGATGAAGGGCAGCCTTCTTACATTGTTTCCCGCCTCTTCCTTTAGATACATAAAGCCATGGCTTCAAAGCGGAGGGGAATCCTTCCCTCCCCATCCGCTTTTCCTGCTCATGGCCTGCTGCCGCAAAACTGCGGCTGACGATCTTACTATATTTATGGATTGATCCTGTTATTTTACAGCTATGTCACAGCAAACCGGTACTTAGTCGCCGAAGCTGACGCCTAAAAGCTTTGCCTCCTTGATGATATCTGCTTCCGGATCTACAGTCTTTAACTTGCCTGCTACCTTCTCAAGAGGTACCTTCACCATCTCACGGTTCTTGTAACCGATCATGTAGCCGTACTCACCCTTGAGGATCAGCTTGCCTGCCTCTGCGCCGAGACGGCTGGCAAATACGCGGTCATACGGGCAAGGGCTGCCGCCGCGCTGGGTATGTCCGGGCACGGTAACTCTGACCTCACGGCCGGTCTTTTTCTGGATGGCATCTGCGATCTCATAGGAAACAGAGGGGAACTTGTAATTCGCCAGTTTCTCCTTATATTCCTTCTTGGAGAGCTTGGCATCCTCTTTGGAGATAGCGCCCTCTGCCACTGCCAGGATGGTGAAGCGGCTGCCGTTGCGGTCGCGCTCTTCGATCTTATCAATGACCTTATCGATATCATAAGGGATCTCCGGCAGCAGGATGATATCTGCGCCGCCTGCCATGCCGGCATTCAGGGGAAGCCAACCCACCTTGTGTCCCATGATCTCTACGATGAATACGCGGCCGTGGGAGTTAGCGGTAGTATGGATGCAGTCGATGGCGGAAGTAGCCACGTCTACGGCACTCTGGAAACCAAAGGTCATATCCGTGCCCCACAGATCGTTATCGATGGTCTTAGGCAGCGTGACTACGTTAAGTCCCTCGCTCTTTAACAGATTTGCAGTCTTATGGGAACCGTTACCGCCTAACATTACCAGACAGTTCAGCTGCAGCTTGTAATAGGTCTGCTTCATGGCTGCTACCTTGTCCACGCCGTTGGCATCCGGCTCATGAATGGTCTTAAAGGGTACACGGCTGGTGCCCAGGATCGTGCCGCCTCTGGTCAGGATACCGGAGAAATCCTCCCCCTTCAGCATGTGGAATTTGCCATAGATAAGTCCCTTATATCCATCCTCAAAGCCGTAGATCTCCACGGGCTCTTTGCTGTTATTCAAAATTGTCTTAACCACGCCGCGCATAGCTGCGTTCAAAGCCTGACAATCTCCGCCGCTGGTAAGCATACCGATCCTAAGCATAATAAATCCTCCTTGTTTATTTGCACTTATTACCCCACGCTCTCTTTTCGAAAAAAACGACTGATCCGTTCCCCGAGAACGCCTACCGTTTCATTATAATACAACCCGTATGAAAAATCGATGTAAAGTGATAACATCCAAAAAAAGAAACCTTCTGCAGGTATCTCTATGCCGTGCAGAAGGTTTCTATTTATAAGCTCCAGGTCTTCGAGCAAAAGGAGTTTTCCGATATTATCTGTGTTTTCCGGCCAGCCACTGACAGATGGTCACCGGTTTTCCATCCACCATCACCTGACTGCCATCGTAGTCCAGGCGGTTTTCATTGTTGAGCATGGGGATCCAGGACCAGTGTCCTACGTACTCGTAGGGTGTGCCGTCCTCATTTTTATAAAGACCTGTGTGATCCAGCACGTTGTCCCATAATGTCAGGTGGGTGTCTGCACCCGCCTCCTTAAGACGCAGATAGGTGGGCACCACGTAATCCTTCACCGGCACCACCTCATCCGTCTTTGCTGCGGTAAACCAGGTGGGCACACTGGCCAGTTTCTGTAAGTCTTCCTCTGAAATATGCTCATCCGCTCTGGCCTCGCACACCGGGAAAAGGGCAGCGTAGAGGGAGGAATCGTGGATTCCCAGTGTCACGGTCATATAGCCGCCGTTGGAATCCCCGCCCAGATATACTCTGTCCGGATCGATCTGGGGATGTTCCTTGATAAAGTCCGCAAACAGTCTTTCCAAAGGCTCTGTATAAATACTGGAATCGTCGGTGATCAGGGCTCCGGAGCCGTTGTCCATCCACATGGTGGGGGACTGGGGCGCCAGCAGGTAGGCAGCACCGCCAAAAATCCCCTGGATCTCCGGTGTGATCAGATTCACCACCTTGTTGCCTGTAGCAGCGATCTTGGTCTCCTCACCGCCCTCGCCGTAGCCGTGAAGCCAGATCAGCAGCGGTACTTTCCGGTCTGCAGCTAGCTGAGGTTCGTAGTAGCAATACCGCAGGGAAATCTCCGGATCCTGATGCTCCCCCTCCTGCAACAACTCTCCTAACAATTCTGTATTGCCGTCATTTTCATCATAGACATCCCCGTCTGCCTGCCGGATGGTATAGATGCCCTTGACGGAAACATTGTATTTGCCGTTAAAGCGAATGGTGGAGCCCAGACCGTCCCGGGGATCGCAGTGCATCTGCAAGGTAATATATTCTCCCGCCCCGTCAGGCTCTCCCTTTTCATCGCTGCGCCATGCCGCGTCCACGGTCCGTTCTCCCTCCATAGGGAATTTGGGCCGCTCTCCGTTAAAGGCCGGCCAGGGGAAATCCTCTGTGATCAGCTCCCGCTTTACCTGTACCTTGAAGTCTTCCTTTTTCGGCTCCTGCTCCATAGCAGCACCTTTATGAAGGATCACCTTTGTGATATGAGGACCGTAGTCCATTACTTCTGAGATCGTTCTGAAATGTTTTCCCATATATTCTCCATTCTGCCGACGCCTCTCTCCAAATGATTCTCGAAAGAATCGCAAGACAATTTTTAAATATTGCTTTACGATCTGTACTGTTTATGACGTCTGCGGCACGATCAGCTGTGCCGGATGACAGAGGCGGAGCACCGCTCTTTTGTTTGTCATCCGGCAGTTTTTCACTCTGTTTTCTTTTTCTAAATGGTTTTACTGCAAGTATCAACCCTTTACGCCGCCTAAGGTAATACCCTTTACAAAGCTCTTCTGCACGAAAGGATAGACCACGATGATAGGAAGGATGCCCAGTGTGGCGATGGCCATACGGACAGTTACGGAAGGAATATCCGTCAGGCCCTGGGTAGCAGCGTTGCCTACCTGGCTGGCATTCTGGGTCAGAGCGTTGATATTCTGCATCAGACGGTTCAGCAGGTTCTGGATGCTGTACAGATCTGTCCTGTTGACCAGATAGATATAACCGTTATTCCAGTCATTCCAGTAGGCGATGCCGGCAAACAATGCCACGGTGGCAATGATGGGCTTGGAAAGGGGCACCACGATCTTGGTCATGGTAGTCATCTCGCCGGCGCCGTCAATGTAAGCTGCCTCCAGGATTTCCTCCGGCACGCCGGTGACGAAGTAGCTCTTCATCAAAAGGATGTTGAACGCATTCATCAAAAGGGAGGGGATCAGCAGTGCAAAGAAGGTATCCTTCAGATGAAAAACATTGGTGTAATTGATATAAGTAGGTACCAGACCGCCGTTAAAGAGCATGGTGAACACCACATAGAAGGTGAAGATGCCCCGGCCCGGCAGGTTCTTCTTAGAAAGGCCGTAGGCCAGTCCGATGGTCAGAAGGACACTGCAGAGAGTGCCGATGGCCGTCAGTATAAAGGAAACGCCATAGGCTCTCAGCACTGTACCACCATTATACTCGAAGATCCATCTGTAAGCATAGGTGCTCCATTTCGCCGGCGTAAAGGAATAGCCGTTCTGCAGGATCGCTGCGTTGTCTGTCAGTGAGGAAATGATCATCAATGCAATAGGGATCACTGCCAGCAGTGACAGTATGATCATGATCGTATGGCCGATGGCCCCAAATATTTTATCTTCTCTCGTTCTCATATAGTTAGTTCTCCCTCCGCAGATACACGGGTTACTTCTCGGGTCGTACCATTCCCGGAATATCTGACATTCTCCCTCCGCAGATACGCGGGTTACTTGCCAAAAGTGCAGGAAAGTACGTCTGTAGTCTGTGCGAAACTTCCTCTGTCTCCGATCACCACAGTGCGGAATCCTTATCCAGCTTTCTGACTAACAGGTTGGCACCCAGAATCAGCAGGAAGCCGATCACCGACTGGTAGACACCGGCTGCAGCGGACATGGAGATGTTGCCTAACTGCAACAGGCCTCTGTATACATAGGTATCGATGGTCTGGGTCGTGGAATACAGCGCACCCTGGTTCATAGGTACCTGATAGAACAGACCGAAATCCGAGTAGAAAATACGTCCCACTGCCATCAGGGTCATCATGATCACGGTAGGCTTTAACAGTGGCAATGTAATGTATTTGATCTGCTTCCACTTGGATGCACCGTCGATCATAGCAGATTCATAGAAGGAGCGGTCAAAGCCAAGCAGTGTGGAAAGATAAATGATGCAGTTAAAGCCGATACATTTCCAGGTATTCACAAAGATCAGGATATAAGGCCAGTACTTCGGCTCCGAATACCAGCTGATGGCTTCCTTACCCAGCGCTGCCAGGATATTGTTGTTCACAAAGCCGTTCTCTACGCTGAAGAAGGCAAATACCAGATAACCGATGATAACGGAAGAGATCAGGTAAGGCAGCAGGATCACGCTCTGGTATACATTCTTGATCTTATGCTGCAGTTCGCTTAAGATGATGGCCACCGCAATGGCACAGAAGGTATTGATGGCGATGAAGGCCAGGTTATACAGAATGGTATTTCTGGTGATCAGCAGCGCATCATTGGTGGCAAAGAGGTATTTGAAATTTTCAAAGCCGATCCAGGGGCTCTTGTAAATACCCTTCACCGCATTGTACTGCTTAAAAGCAATGACCAGGCCCGGCAGTGGCATGTAGTTATTGATGAACAGATAGACCAGCCCGGGGATCATGACCAGATAGATGGGGATGAATCTCTTAAACCGCTTCCAGGTCAGTTTCGGTTTCGGGGCTTTTTGCTTGCTTAATGTCTTTGCCATGGTTACCTCCTTATGCCGCAGCCTGTCTGCGGCAACGCTTTTGATAGTGTCATTTTACCGATCCGATCTCTGCAAAAGTACAACAAAACAGAGCCGAAATTGCATGATCCTGTTACTGTCTGACTAAATAGTTACTGTTCAGCCTCCAGCTAGACGGTGGGTCCCGGCCGGCGTCTGAACAGTAACGTCAACTGACGGATCACGACGAGGATATCGTCTATACGTCTTCCCTTATGAAACCGTAAGGATCACCCTGGCATAGGATGTCATGTACGCGGGAAATTCCCCATGCGCTGCGTCCCTGCAGGTCAGGATCAGATGCAGGGTATCTCCCGGCATAGCCGCTGCGGGTACGGTGAAGGCAACACTCCCTTCCCTGCCGTCCTCTGCCTGCTGTTCTTCCAATGCCACTGTCTCCCGGCAGGTGTCCACTTCCTCATAGCGTTGCCAGGAAAGCGTCATGGTATCCTTCTCATCACAAGCCGCTTTCACATGCAAAGTCACCTGCTGCCCCGGCGCCGCCGTAATATCCAGCCCTTCTTCTATTAAAAGCGTCGGTCTGTGATTTACGCTTTCTCCGTCTGTAGTCTTCGTCCAGGACAGTCTGGCGGCAAAGTCATTCATCCAGTCGCAGATCCAGCGGGAGGTAGCGTAGGCGCCGCCCCGTATTCCCGCCGGTGCCTTATCCTCGCAGCTGCGATAGTAGCGATGGGCATAGTGAAATTCATTTTCCGTCAGCTGCGTATAACGGCCGCCCCAGCCACCATAGGCAGGATCCTCCAGACTGCGAAGGCCTCGGTCTAACAGGTACAAAAAGGAAGGGGAATCCCCCTCGGAGATCATGTCATAGGGTTGATGCTTTGCCTTGCCCCACCAATTGCCTTTCGCCAGTTCTTCGTTGACACCGAACTGGGAAGCCCATTCTTCTCCGGGATATTCGTGACCATCCAGCCAGGTATGATACAGGCTCCCGTATTCCCCTTTGGAAAGAATGTGTTTCTGCATCCACGCCCCGGAAAAGCACTCTAATGCCTCCGGCGGATCCGCATTTTCTCCATATAAAAAGGCCACAGGCAATATTTCCATGCAGTGGATCATCTCCACATCCGGCCATACCTGAGAGATATAGGATGCATAGGTCTCATCCTGGGTGACGATCATGACGATGACCACCTTATCCGAGACGGTGCGGTATATTTCTTCCCATTCCTGGGTGCCTGCATAAGCTTCCTCAATGGATTTAAGCGCTCTGGCCACGGTGCTGGTGCCGCCGCCGATCTGGATGTAGATCTTTCTGGGGTCGTCCTTCAGGATGGCCTTCCGGATCAGCTCTGATCCCGGCGTAACCTCTTCCATTTCCGAGACCATTTTCACATTGCCCACTGCCGTTATGGAGCGCAGATACGCCGGTGTCGGATAGGTCGGATCCTGGGCGCAGAGGGCAGGATATACTTTTTCATAGGCATCGATATAGTGATACATCCAGTCCGGCGGTGCCCAGCGCATGGGGGCAATGTTTTTCTCCGGAATGCCCTCGTAGTGGAACTGGGAACAGGAATAGACGATACCCTCCAGTTCCAGGTCGTTTAAATACAGCATCTGATGCAGGAATGTGTTCATATCGTCACATTCCCCGTCATTGGTATAAATGGTCCTTACTTTTTCCATGACAATCTCCTCCCTTTCTATACTCTTCTTAGTGTTCCGCCGGCATTCTCCCGGAAAAACGTCATGATCCTTTCGGCTATTTCCTTCTGGTAAAATTCCATTCCCATATGGGGTGCATCCTTTACCACCAGGTATTCCACCGGAATATCTTTCTCCCGCAGTCTCTCATAGAAGTCATCGCTGCGGCCGCAGTCCACCAGGGTATCCGCTGTTCCGTGGGCCATGAAAACAGGCGGTGTATGGGGGCCGACCTCCACCGACGGCATGGGCTTCTCGCTCTTCCTCTCCTCTGACCGGTTTGCCTCTGCCAGTACACTTGCCGGACCGTAGAAATCGATGAGTCCCTGCACGGCGCTGGATTCCTGCAGGTTTTCTCCGGTGTCATAGTCTCTGCTTTCCCCGTGCAGTGCTGTCATGGCGGCCAGCATGCCTCCGGCGGATTCACCGCCTACCATCACCCTTTCCTTATCAATCCCAAATTCTTCCGCATGGGCCCGCAGGAAGCGGATCGCACTTTTGGCATCCTCTAAAGGCGCCGGGAAAGGTGCCACATTGGACAGGCGATATTCCGCGCTGGCCACCACATAACCCTTCTGCACAAAGTACAAAAGCCAGGGAAGAAAAGCTGCCTTTTCCATGGTAAGGAAGCCGCCGCCTCCGAACCATACCAACAGTGGATGCTTTTCCTCCTTCTCAGCCCCAAGAGGAAGCATCAGATCCATTTTCAGATCTTTATAATTATAGAAAGGAAACCAATACGGCCTCTGGGTATAGACCAGGTTTTCCACCATGGTCATAAAGCCTTCCCCAGGCTCTCCGGTGATACACTCCCTGTTCTGAAAAGGGCGGAAGGGCTGTGCGAATACCCGCTTCAGAAATGCGTCCACCCTCTCCACGGTATCGCCCTGATAGATCCGGGGATCTGCATGATCCGCCTCTTTTACCTCCAGCAGTTCATAGGAGCAGCCGTTTTTCCCCAACCGGTCAGCCAGACGCCTGCTGTTTTCCACAGAAACCACATGGTCCGCCTGGCCGTGTATGATGAAGAACGGGGGCGTAGCTGCACTTACATAGGAAAGGGCGGCTGCACGGGCGGCCTTCTGGGGATGGCGGGTTGGTTCGTAGCCCAGGAGCATGACTACCGGGGAAGGGGCCTCACTTGGTGTAGGAGTCTCGTCTGCTGCACAGGTCTCACCCGGTACAGACGCTGCCGAATCTGCTGCCTTTACCGTTTCTGTCGCCCCTATCGGTTCTGCCGCCTCAGTCTCCTCTATCTGCTTTTTCTCCTCCGGCAGGAAGGTGGATGGACCGTAAAAGTCCAACACTGCGCAAACACTGCTGGATCGGTCCAGGTTCTCTCCCCGGTCAAATTCCTTTTCCCCGCCGGTCACACCGGCCAGAGCCGCCAGATGGCCGCCGGCAGACTCACCGCCTACGGCAATGCGGTCCGGATCTATGTGAAATTCCTCTGCATGGGCCCGCAGATACCGGATGGCAGACTTCACATCCTCGATCTGGGCGGGAAAATGTTTGGTGCCGGACATGCGATATTCTATACTGGCAATAATGTATCCCTTCCTGGCCAGCTGTATGAGAAAAGGCGTATGAGCCGCCTTTTCCATGGTGATCCAGGCCCCGCCGCAGATCCAAACCAGTACGGGATATTTTTTCTCTTTTGCCGGATGAAAAGGACAGATCAGATTCATCCGCAGGGCCTTATAATGAAACTGTGGAAACCAATAGGGTACATTGGAAAAGGTAATGTCCTGCAGGATGGTCAAGGGTTCTTCCTTTATTTCTATAGATTGTTCTGTTCTGGATTGTTTCATGGATACCTCTTTCTTCTGTGGCCTTGCTACGGAAAAAGCCTTTCTACGGCAACACCGGGAGATTTTCACGCAGGCGCTAGCTAAATTCTCCCTCGTAACGATGCTTAGATGACATTTATGGCGTCAATGCAGTTTACCTGTATCCTTTCAGTGCAATTTCCTGCATTTGTCTTCCATTATCCTCTATTGTATCCATGGACTTTCCTGATAAAACAACGATTCTGCGCCGGAATAGCACGATCATGCTTGCAGCACAAATCTGTCTTGGCAAAGAACAGAAAAGTCACATTTCAGAACAGCATTGTTGCTTTCCTGTCGCCCCGGATCTGATAGGATAAATGACATCACAGATGTACCACCGTGCTTGGTACATCACCTTGCAAGGCGAAGGATCCTACTTCGCAAAAATCTACGTAAACAGCCGCAGACAAGTTGCGGCAGAAAGAGGACGTATGAAAAAAAGAATAGTATCTATCATTCTTGCCACTGTGCTGGCAGGAACCATGGCCGGATGCGGCTCCTCCGGCGGCTCCGGAGATTCTGCTTCTACCGATACCGCAGCTTCTTCTGCGGATGCCCAGACCGGCGAAGTATCCGATTATTTTGAAGAGACCCAGCATCTGGTAGTGGCTTATCCCACCTGGACCGGTGCTCCCAAGGATCTGGCCACTGTAACGGAAGAACTGAATAAGAAATTATTAGAGAAGTACAATATCGAAGTAGAATTCCAGATCGGTGACTCCGGATCCTACAATCAGAACCTGACCCTGCAGCTGGCAGGCGGTCAGCAGCTGGATATGATCAGCACCCTGTTCGTAGGCTATCCCACACTGGTCAACCAGGGCTACCTGATGGATCTGGAAGAGGATAATCTGCTCCAGACCTATGGCAAAGAGATCATCGACACCCTCGGAGAAGACAATATTGATATGTGCCGTGTAGGCGGCGTCCTCTATGGTCTTCCCAATCTCCGTGATTATGCCGGCGGCAAGGGCTGTATCGCCGTAGGTACCGAATATCTGGAAGGCATCGGCTATGAGTTCCCCGACACCGAGGATGAGATCCTGCAGATCACCGACGAGGAGCTGGAAGACATCTTCGCAAGACTCCATGAGACTTATCCGGATCTGGAAGTATATCGTCCTGCAGCCAATGACCTGCAGCAGCAGACTTCTCTGGATCTGCTGGGCAGCAACACCTTCGGTGTGCTGGAAAATTACGGCGCGGAATTAAAGGTAGTGGACTGCTTCACCACCCAGGAATACAAGGATTTCTGCACCAGAGTTTATAACTGGAACCAGAAGGGTTATATCAGCAAGGATGCAGCTACCGACACTACTGCAGTGGGCACCCTGGTAAAGAATGGCGTTCTTATGGCTTACGGCACAGGCGGAAAGCCGGGTTCCAAGGCACAGGAAAGTGCCGGCGACGGTCGTGACATGACCATCTTCCAGCTCAAGAAGGACTTTATCGGTTCCAACAGCGTCTCCAGCTGGACATGGGCTATCCCGATCTCTTCCTCCAATCCTAAGGCTGCTATGGTTCTGATGAAGGCATTCTACACCGATCCCGACATTGCAGATCTGGCTGTTTACGGTATCGAGGGAATGCACTATGAAAAAGACAGTGAAGGCCTGTTAGATACCTCCAAGGGAACCAATGCCGGCGATTACGGCACCATGCCCTGGCTGTATCCCAATGAGTTACTGACCACCCCCACCACCGGCAACTCCGTGGACCTTTGGGATCAGATCAAGAAGTTCAATAATGAAGCAGAAGTCTCCGCAGCAGCAGGCTTTGCCTTTGACTCCACTACTGTAGCCACCCAGCTGGCTGCCTGCACCAACGTTTACAACGAATACCAGAAGCAGCTGGAATACGGTTTCTTAGATCCCGAAACCGGTCTTAAAGAAATCGACGACAAGCTTATGGCTGCCGGCATGCAGGATATCATTGATGCTAAACAGCAGCAGCTGGATGCCTGGGCAGCTTCCAAGTAGGGAGTCAAGCAGTTTGAAATAACTATTCTATATCCACCGATCACTATAGTAAATATACCTACAAGAAGCCAATTCCCTTTGAAAGATGACAGGCAACAGCCAGCAGGCGATATGTTGTAATCGCTCATCAACTGACAAAACGTATTGTCAAAAAAAGAGGACTTCAGGATAACCTGAGGTCCTCTTTTCTATATTCACCAGTGTTCACTATTGTTGGTTTATGTTTTCTTTTGTTCGCTTTGTCTGCTTATCCCCCTGTCCCAATATATAATGTCCACTCTCCAGAACGAGAGGGCACACTTCTATCCTCTTTCTGACCACGCCTATTTCCACTTCCTGTATCAGCTACTACTCCTGCTTTCTGTATTCCCGGGGCGTCATCCCCGTCATGCTTCTAAACTGCCTGGAAAAATAGGACACATTGTCAAAGCCGCAGGCCGCCGCCACTTCCCGGATGCTCAGCTTATTCTGGGCCAGCAGCACCTTTGCCCTTTCGATGCGCTCGTGAATGATATAGTTGGTCAGGGAATATCCCGTCTCTTTCTTAAACAGGTGAGACAGATAATCCGAGGTAAAGTATACCGTGTCCGCCAACAGTTCTCTGCTCATATTCTCGGAGAGATGCTCTCTGATATACCGCTTCACACTGGCCACAGCATTCTCTTCATTGGCCGCTGCCGCCATGCAGCTCTTATACTGTTCCACCGTCTGCAGTGCCCACCCCTGCAAGGCGTGAAAGGAAGCGCAGGCCGTCTCCGGCGAGGTATCGATCACCTGGGTGCGGAAAAGAGAAAGAGCCTCCGGATTTTGCTCTCCCATTACCGAAAAGCACAGCTGCAGAAAGCTGTAGTAAAAGGATTTCAGGGATGCGTCGGTGCCCTTTCCATCCATCTTCATCTTCTGCAAAAACAGCGGCAGCTCCCGGCACAACTCCTGGGTTTTGTTCTGACGCAGGTATTCCCTGTACTGCTCCACCGGCAGATGAATCTCCTGGGTATCATAGTTGGCCCGGAAGGTCTCCTGCAGATCAAAGACATGATTCTCCAACGTCACATTCTGCTGCACAAAGCCCAGCATATCCTGAAAGATCTGGTAAAACTGATCCATTCTGCAGGGTTCCTTGGCCAGGAAGTAATTAAATGAATTCTGAAAATGCACCGTAAAATCCTGAAAGGACTCCCGACACTTCTGCAAAATTCTGTCCCTACCCACAGACGCCGGTATCGGCAGGAAATACAGAAAGCCCTTCTTCCGATACTGCACCACCGCCGGCAGTGTCTGCTTTTCATAAAAATACTCTCTGGCAATATTTTTTAATGTGAAATGATAAAGCGTCTTTTCCAGCTTCTGCTCATCCTGCATCACGCACTGGATGATCAATGGCAGAAAGGTCTGCTCTGCAAGCTCCTCTTCCAGATTCCGGGTATGCAACGCAATGCGGATATCTTTTTCCCCGCCTGCGACAGCGCCCTCTGCCAGTTCTTCCCACAGCTGCTCATAGAGATAATGTCTGCTATCCTGCCAGTAGCCGGCCTTTTCCCTGTTCTGCCTGTCCGCATCCTGCTTCCGGTAGATCTCCACTGCCCGGTTAACAGACGCCATCAATTGATCTGTATCCACGGGTTTTAGCAGATAGTCGATACTGGCCAGCCGCATGGCGGTGGTGACATACTCAAATTTAGAAAAGGCTGTCAAAAAGATACAGACCGTATTCTTCTGTCTGCGCCGCATCTCCTCTAAGAGGGAAAGACCGCTGCCACCGGGCATCTCTATGTCGCTGATGATCACCGCCGCCTCATTTTCCTCCAGATATTCCAGTGCCTGCTTCATGCTGTAAGCGCAGTGTATATCCTCAAACAGGTCTGTATTTTCCAAAACCTTTTTCCGTGTGCTCTGGGCACTGTAATATTCGTCATCTACGATCAGTAAATTCATGTTGGTCCCCATTCTGCAGGTGCTGCCACCGAAGGGGCAACTCCTTGTAATCTCTTTAAGCATGCAAATCTTTTCCTGCCTTTGTAACAAGGGGAATCCAGAATGTCATCCGGGCACCGCCCTGCTCTCCGTTGCTGTAATCAAAATCCGCATGCCCGAATACCAGTCTCGTGCGCTGCATGACGTTAGCCACACCGATATTGGAAGCGGGTGTCTCTTCCACGGAAATCGTAGCCAGTGTGCGGAAGTTCTCCAGGATTTCCGCCGAATAACCTGGACCGGAGTCCCAGATTTTTCCCCGGAGTCCCTTTTCCTCGCCGTGATCTTCTTCCACTACCTCGATGCAGATCTGCATCTTCTCTCCCGGTACCACTGCATGCTTAATGGTGTTTTCCACGAAATTAAGAAAAATAAGGGGCACTACCCGGGCATCCCGCAAGCTCTCCGGGCAGCTGATCTCCAACTGCAGGCTGTCCGGATAGCGGATATTGGAAAGCCGGATATAGTTGGTCACCAGCTCTAATTCCTCCGCCAGCTGTACTGTCTGGCCGGAGGAAAGCACATACCGTAGGTGTACACTCAACTCTTTTAATAATTCTCTGGCCAGTGCAGTCTCATCAAATTCCGTCAGCTGACAGGCTGTATTGAGACAGTTGATCATGAAATGGGGGGTGATCTGTTGTTTCAGATATTGGGTTTCCAGCTTTTCTCTGGCCAGCTGTTGCTCATATGCATCGATCTTCAGATCCTTGATCTCCGTCACCATCAGGTTAAAGTTCCGGGCGATGGAAGCAAACTCCGGACTTTGGCTGTGCACAGCGATGCGCTGTTCCAGATTGCCGGCGCCGACTTCCTGCATGGCGCTGTTGATCGTGGTGATCGGCTCCAACACATTTCTTCGGATCATCGTGTACAGGATCAGCCAGATCAGGAAAATCATGCCCGCAATGGCGAAGATCCCTATCCGAAGAGACGCCGTCACCGCCTTGATCTCCGTATAAGGAATAAAGTTCGCCAACAGATAGTCACAGGATGTAAGAGGCTTATATACCACCAGATAACGCACATCGTCCAGCGTGTCTATGACATAGGACTGCCCCTCCTCTTCCATGGTAAGCCGCAAAGGCGACGGACCATCCCACAAGCTTTCCCCCTCACTGCCGAGAAGGGTAAAAAAGCGCTGCTCTTTTGCACTTTCCGGGGTGATCTGCAGCAGATCATCCACATTTAAAAAGGCGCCTGTGTATTCCCTGCCGTTTTTCAGCACCCGCATCAGATACCAGGTATCATCGATCTGTGTCAGCTGCCAGGTCACTTTTCCCCGGTGCGAAGCCCCTTGCTCCTGCATTTTCTCCGCGGCACTTCGAACAGCAGCCTTGGAAAGCGCATAGTCAATGCTCTCGCTGGCTCCTACAATATAGGTATCTGTTGCAGGCAGATAGTCGAAGAGCATGCCTGCCTCGTAGTTATATACCGCATTTGACAATTCCAGGCTCATGGAAGAGACTGCACTGTACCATTCCCGCTCACTCTCGTTTAGATAATTCAGTGCAGTAAATGTACTGTTCTGGGTCATCAGCGTATAGAAATAGCTGTCAATGCGATTCATCTGCTCGTCCATCTTTTCCTGCTGCAGGGCGACGATGACCTCTGTATTCTGGTATATATTTCGCGTCACAAAACGGATGGCCAGCACATTGCCGGCGCCAAAGACGATCAGCAGCACCAGTAAAAGTGCCACCAGCGAAATGGTCATAGATCTGCGTAAAGACAGTTTCATTGCTACCCCTTTGTGCCGCAGCTTGCTGTGGCACCGTGAGGAGAATTTCGCGCAGGCGAATTCTCCGATGCGATCCGCAAGGATGGCGTCTGCGCCATCCTTGCCGTCAGAAAGAAAGGCTATCAAGCATTTCTTTCTGACTTACCCCATTTGTGCCACAGCTTGCTGTGGCACCTATATTGTTTTCCCCTGTAATAAGTATACCTTTCTCGTGTTGTCCGTACAAGAAAAGGTTGCTTGTGATGGGGCTAGAGTTTTTAATGTAAGCCCTCAAAGAATCAGGACCGGACATTGGAATGCTCCAACATCCGGTCCTATTTCTTTATTTCTATTAATTCTGTTTTTGCTATCGATTCAGGTTGCACCATTGCCTCTACTCTTATTCATTACTCCCTGACTCGAATTCAAATGCATTAGTTGGAAACACTTCTCAACACAACAGCTTTACAAAAGACATCCGCTATTATTTGGCAGCCTTCGCCTTTCGCACGTACAGCACTCTAGAGGTAATCATGCCGACGATCAGTACGAGCAGATTACCCCATACACTCATGAGGCCAAGCTTTGTAAAAATAACAAAGGTGATTAATCCCACGATGATGATCGGGATATTGTTCTTCCAGTTTTTCATTGCGTAATCCACGATAATAGCTCCAAATACCGCAGGGGCAATATAGGAGAATGCATTGGTCACACCCTCCGGAAGAACACTGATAATGGTATTCCCCATCAGGGTAAAAATTGTGAGGATCAGCACTGTCACAAAGGAACTGACTGCCGCACACATTGTAGAAATAACATCACTCTCCGGCGTGCCAGGCTCAATGTCGATGGCTTTCTGGCCGGCAGAGATGGCAGGCATTCGAAGACCGGCAACATTTCCGGTTGTCCAACTGATAGCAGATGCACCTACACCGATAGCAGGGAAAAATGTGATCGGCTGAACAAACCATCCAACCAGAAAAGAAGCACACAGCATACTCAAAATTGAAAGCATCTCCACGCCGGACGGAATCACTCCGAACTTAAAATACACAAACAAGCCCGGCAAAAGACTTGCGACCATTGCTGACAACATGGTAACCAGACCAACCTTCAAGCATTTTTTATCAAACATGTCTCTGTCCTCCTAGAAAAGAATCCCAGCCAACGCTGCGCCAACGAGTATCGAAATGCCAAGAGACAATTCCTGCATTCTCTTTTTGTTTTTAAAGGCTATATTCAGCACAAACATGGTGATCCCGCCAAATACAGCTGCCGCAATGTATGCACTACTCTTTCCATATGTCTGACTGGCCAGCAGATATGTGAACAGGCTGATCAGGCATCCTCCCATGAGCATCTTGACCCATTTCGTGTCCATTGTTGCGTTCATTTTATCGGTCAGTTTCTTGCCGACAACGATTGTAACAACGCCTCCGAGAAGCCATCCGATAACATCAATTCCCTGAGCCTAGATTGCATAAGAGAAGTTCTGAATATCCCATTCCAGCGTTCCCGGCTCCTCTGTCACCATGTCCTGTACCATACCGGCAATAGCCAGTTCCGAACGACCGGATCCTACATCATTTAAACGCATCCATGCAGTAGGAGCTCCTAAGGACGCCATCAATGTCATAAGCATAATACAAAGTGCAAGACTTGGCCCGATACATGTCACTGCTGCAGACCGCATCGCCTGCTTTTGCTTTTCTTCCTCTATTCCTAATTTGCTTGCTTCCTTTTTAGATAGCAACAGGTATACTACAGCCTGTACCAAAATGATAAGAATCATAATGCCTGCACAGATCCACAGACCGACGCTGTTTTGAATGTCGCTGATGTTCATAATTACCTCCTTATGCCGCAGCGTGTCTGCGGCGCCGTGAGGAGAATCTCGCGTAGGCGAATTCTCCGGTGTGATCCGGCATTGATGGTGTTTATAGCATCAATGCTGTTTGAAAGAACTGCTTACTTGCCAGAATACTCTGTAATAATTGCTGCTACCATCTCTCCTGACTTAATAAGATCATCCAGCTCAAGCACCTCATTGACGGTATGATTCTTGCTATAGCCGGTGGAAAGACCAACCATTTCTATTCCATAACCGTTCATGCGGTTCGCATCAAATCCCCCCGCGCCGTGTTCGATACTGGCTGCTATACCAAGCTTTTCCATAGCTTTTACAGCATAGTGGATAGAATCACCATCCTTGACATAGAAAGACGGATAATCAACATGATACGAAGCTTCAATATCAATATTTCTTTCCTTTGCTACCTTCTTTGCTGTCTCTGTATATTTGTCTACATAAGCCTGCAGTTTCCCATTATCCCTGCTCATGGCAAGTCCCTTTGCCTGTGCGCTGTCCGAAACCGCATTAAACGGCGTCTCTGACACCAAGTAGGACCAATTGATCACCGTTTCATCGTCGACCCTTCCATCCTCTAGCTGAGACAGAACAAGAATTGCAGCCCGAAGTGCGCTGTTTCCCAGCTCCGGATAAGCAGCATGTGCTGACTTTCCCTTAACCGTCAGGAACATCTGCGCCTTTCCCATTGCAGAATCAAGAATTCTTCCGATCCTCCCCGGTGAATCCAATACATATCCAAACTTGGAATGTAAATTCTCACAGTTGATATGGAGAGAGCCCTGCAGTCCAACTTCTTCGCATACAGAGAACACGATCTCCACATCAGTATGCTCAATTCCACTTTCTCTGATTCTTCTCAAACCATCCAAAATGGCGACCACACCGGATAAATCGTCTGCAGCCAAAATCGTGGTGCCATCGGAATGCATCTGACTTCCGGTAATAACAGGTTTGATCCCCAGACCATTCTGCACGCGATCCATGTGTGCCATGAATAAAACAGAACCTTCCTTGGTTCCATTTAATCTGGCGTGAATATTTCCGGTGTTTCCTCCAACCTTTTGAGCAACATCATCCTCAAACACCTCACAACCAAGTTCCTTAAGCTGTGCGATCAGATAATCCGCCACACCACGCTCATTTCTTGAGGCGTTGTCTATTTTGGCAAGCGTCTCAAACTCCTTTACAATGCTGATCTTTTCATATTCCATGGGGACTCCTCTCCGGTCAGTCAAAACTGACCTTGGCTTTTAGATATACCCTTTAATTTCCGACAGCGTCTCATCAAACGCATGAATGGTTTCATCGATCACGCTCTGTGTCATCGGTGTTGAAAGGGCGATCGTTCCTCGCGGTGCAACGAAGATTCCTCTCTTTAATAATCCCAAATGTACCAGCTTCAAGATTTCTTTATTATCGTGAAGAGACGTAATGTAGTCATACGGTACGATTTCTGAAAAGTGATAATTCATCAACGAACCTGCCCTTGTCACACATCCTTCGATGTCGTGACGTGCAAAGGAATCAACTATTCCCTTTTCCAGTCGTTCTGCCAGGATCTCCAAGCGATCACAGGCTGCCTGATCGTATAGCGATAATGCAGTGTAACCGGCTGCCATTGTCGGCCGGTTGCCGTTAAAGGTACCGCTCTGAGACAAATGTCCTGCTGTCCTGGGATCAAAAACATCCATGATTTCCTTTTTGCCGCCAAATCCTCCGACAGCAAGGCCGCCACCGATTATTTTTCCAAAGGCAGACAGATCCGGCGTCACGCCATATCTCTTCTGCGCTCCTCCGTCCGACAAACGCAGCGCCTGCACCTCATCGAAGATCAACAGCACGCCATACTGATCTGCCAGATCTCTTAAACCTTTTAAATATCCATCCTTTGCAGGGATCAGTCCGCCGGCACCAAGGAATGGCTCCACGATAATGGCTGCAATTTTATCTGCATCTTTTTTCAGGATTTCTTCTGTACACGCAAGATCATTGAAATGCATGATATACATATCCTGCGCAATTCGTTTCGAAACGCCGCGGATATCCGGTCTTGGTATAAGGCTCCCTTCCGGTTTGGACAAATCGATCTGCGGAGAAACGTTATACTCCATCATGTCCGTCGTTCCGTGATAACCACCAAGCACCTTGATCAAGCCGGATCGTCCGGTATATGCCTTCGCTGCTCTTACAGCAAACAGTGTAGCCTCTGTTCCAGAGTTGCAAAAGCGCACCCTTTCCACGGAAGGAACCCTTTCACACAACAGTTGCGCTAACTGTACCTGCTCCGATATGCCTGCCGGAACAGCGGTTCCCTTCTCCTGTGCTTTTGCCATTGCCTCCACCACCTGCGGATTGGCATGACCATGGATGAGAGAGGTATAATTATTGATAAAGTCATAGTACTTATTTCCATCCAGATCATAAATTTCACACCCACTTCCTCGTGCAATAGTCAGCGGATAGGGATGATAGTAGGATACAGAACGTGTCTCTCCGCCTGCTATATAATTACAAGCCTTCTGATACATTTCCCCGGATTGGGGAGTCCGTTTCCGATATTCCTCCGTTTCCTTGGCATAATACTCCTTAATATCCATATCACATTCTCCTTTTCTGACAAAGAAAAGACGTCAACGACCTGATCGGCGCTGACGTCTCTGTCACTGTTTTATTCTGTTTTTGTATTTCTTGCAGATAATGATATAATTTTGCGCAAGGAATGAAAATATGTGATGCAAACAATAATATTATCTGTTTTTTGTCGGTTGCAGACAAATTCACGTAAAAAATGGCTGATACTGCATCTGCCATATCCGCACAGAAGCTGTCTGGAATTTTACAACAACAGATACGATGGAGATACATAAGCCATGAATCTTACCTTTGAAGAGCTCTTTTCTCTCCCTAAAATGAAAGACGCGCAAGTGCTGACTTGTATGGATAAACTCCCAGGAACCATCTCGTGGTTTCATATTATTGAAATAGAAGACATGGCAATGTGGGTTGACGCCGGCATGCTTGTCTTCATGACCGGCGTCGGTCTCAAGAACGTAGAATCCGGACTTTTGAACATCATCACATCTTTGCATCAGAAAAAAGCAGCCGGTCTCGTCATCAATCAAGGAATCTATATTTCATCTGTACCGAACACTGTGATTCAAGCCGCAGAAGAATTTCATCTTCCACTGATTCTCCTCCCCGGAGAAGTGAAGCTCTTTGAAGTTACATTTCAGTTGAATCAACTCTTCAACGAAAAACAAGTCCGTACTAAGCAAATGAATCAGATTCTGATTGAAACACTGATGTCTGCTCCTATGACTACGTGGGATTTTCATACCGTGGATGGCTTTGATCCATCCTATGCATATACAGTATGTGTCTTTTCCTGCAATGCGATTCAGCAAACAAAGACCGGTTTCTTCACAAAGGTACTTAATGCAATGCCCCGTGTTTCCAGGCAGAACGTTCCTGCCATTGTACTTCATGGAAATTTTGTCTTCTTCATGCCTTTCCATATTGACGTGGCGACATCACTGCAGCTGGATTTCGTGCAGAAAATAGCATCTGCACTGCAGCAGAGCATTCATCATTTGACCGCGGTCCCGGAAAATACCATTCTTATACATGGAGGCGTCGGTCAGATTGCTGCTGACTTCTATGCTCTCAAAAACAGCTATTCACAGGCATATCAGGCCATGAAACTTGCCGAAAAAGACATCTTCCCTGAGAAAGTGCTGCACTATTCTAAGGTTTCACTATTCGGGTTAATTAACATGGATCAACCCGAAACAATACATGCCTTTGTGAACGACTGTTTGGGGTCTCTACCGAAACATCCGGATCTTATGGCCACGCTCATGGCATATCTAAAAAACGACCGCAACATGAGCCTAACGGCGCAGGAACAATATATTCATGTTAACAGCGTCAAATACCGTTTGTCTCAAATCTATAAGATTCTTCCATCCAAACCGGAAAACGCTTATGACTGGACACAGTTGCACATAGCCGTTCTCCTGCACGGAATAATAAAGGAAAATTTTTCAAAATCATCAGAATTTAAGTGATACTATTTTTATTGTCTGTGTTAATTATATATGTTAAGTAAACGTCAAATCATGCGCCCCTGACACCGCTGAATTACCTGCCTCCAGTTAGCAAGTCTTACTTCGTATACTTCCTTATTCATCGTATCGCCTTGAAAAAATCAGCTAAGTTTCTATAGTTTTTGAACTTTTTCAAGTATGACAAAACATTAGCCTCGATGGAAGGCGCATGATTTGACGTTTACTTTTTTTCCCCTGTAGTAAGTATACCTTTCTCGTGTTGTCCATCCAAGAAAAGGTTTGACGAATCCGCCCGCATTATTCTATAATAATAGCCAGTCTGCAGGAATTTCTGCAGTTGTCTGGAGACGTATCGAAGCGGTCATAACGGGGCGCACTCGAAATGCGTTTGGCTTTCGGGCCACGAGGGTTCGAATCCCTCCGTCTCCGTATAAAAAGAAGCAGTGTGCATGCAACGCATGCATACTGCTTCTTTTTATACGTCTAAGACCAGTGATTCCGAAGCAGCTTTTGCTGCTTCGAAGGATATGCCGCCTGTGGCATATCCTTTTACCTCCGTCTCCGCTGATGAAAACCCACCACAAAACGTTGAATTTATGCGTTTTGTGGTGGGTTTTTTACAAGATGTGTTTGTGATTTGATTTGCGAACATTGCGAACAAACGGTATCACCCATCCTGTTAGCTGTTATCGCCGCCTCACAATTTCCCAATCTCCTCAATCCCATACAGCGGCAGGTTCACCAGCCATTCTTCTTTTTTATAATCCGCCATGGAGGTGCGCACAGACACCTCCGGCTTAAACTTTTCCCGGTAGGTCCGCAGGCTTTTGGCGCGGAGGTTTGTTTCTGCTTTTACCTCTACAGGGATTATCTTTTCACCGGTATCTACCACGAAGTCGATCTCGCAGGAGCCCCGGTCATTGGTGTAATAATAAATGCCTAAATCCTCTATGGTCTTCAGCTGCTGACAGACGTATTGTTCCGTCAGGGCACCTTTAAATTCCACGAAGAGTTCATTGCCGTCCAGCAATGTCTGCTGTCGCAGGCCTGCCATACATCCCAACAGCCCCACGTCTAACAGAAATAATTTAAACGCCTTTAAATCCTCATAGGCCTTCAGGGGAATACCGGCACTGTTTACCCTGCTTACCTTATGCACCAGTCCGCAGTCGGAAAGCCACATAATGGCTGTTTCATAGTCCTTGGCCCGAGCGCCTTCTCTCACAAGGCCGTATATGAATTTTTTATTTTCCTTGGCAAGCTGAGAAGGTATGCTGTTCCAGACCATACGGATCTTGGGCACTACTTCAATAGGCGCATGTTTGGAAAAATCCTGTTCATAGGCCGCCAGGATCCGCTTCTGGATATCCCGCACCTCCTGAAAGTCCTGACTTTCTGCAAAACACTGTACCGCCTCCGGCATCCCCCCTACAAAATAGTACTGTTTCAGGGCGTCTAAATAGGTCTGTTTAAAGCCTGTGATCATGGAATGATCCTGCTGATCCAGCAGCTTTGCGAAACGTTCCTTTCCCATCGCCATCAGAAATTCCCGATAGGAAAGGGGATAGAGTTTTAAGAAATCTACCTTGCCCACGGGAAAAGAAGTTCCCTCATGCAGTGCAATGCCCAGCAGGGATCCTGCACAGACAATGTGGTATTCCGGCGCATTTTCATAAAAGTATTTCAGGGAGCTGAGTGCCCTCGGCACCTCTTGCACCTCATCAAAGATCAAAAGGGTACTCTCCGGCGTGATCTTTCGATCCGCATAAAGTTCCAGTCCCATAAGCAGCCGCCTGGGATCCAGATCCGATGCAAAAAGCTCGGCCATTCTTGCATTGGAATCAAAGTTAATATACACGGTATCGGAAAAATGAAGTCTTCCGAATTCCTTCATCAGCCATGTCTTTCCCACCTGCCGTGCCCCTTCCACGATCAGCGGCTTACGATATTTGCTTTCTTTCCATTTCAGCAGTTTTTCCATAGCAAACCGGTACATGCATTCACCTCCCCATCCTGTCTTTTTCTATAGTTTGCCACGTCATCACAAAAATTACAACGGACTTTTGTTGTTGAGTAACATTTTTTACAGCGATCTTTTGTAGTTATACCACACTTTTTGCGACGATCTTTTGTTGCATCACTTCACTTTTTACGACGATCTTTTGTATCACACTACGTTTTTAACAGTGAACTATTGATATGATCGCACATATTCATAATTTTTCATACATTCAATTCCTATAACAGCACGCTCCCTTGTCTTCTCATCGCCAGATTTTGTCTACAGACAATATGCAATAAATCCCGTAAAAGAGAGTCGATTATTTTCAATTAGGTTATATAAAAATATACTCCGGCGTACATCAAAAAGGCAGCCGTAAGGGCTGCCTTTCCCAAGTGGTATGCATACAGTATACAATATCTGCCTGATCTCTGCACCGGCGTATGCAAGTATTACTCCCCGGTCGCACACACGCTATACCAAGCACACGTGCTATACCAAGTACACGTGCTATACCAAAATCTCTTTTTCCTCTAAAACTCCAATTCCTTCTTCCGGAAGATAGCCACGGTGATCAGGTATGCACCCACGATGTAGATCAGAATGCCCACCAGGGCGCCGAAGTTAAACTTCCCCAGGATCAGGTTAGATTGAAACAGGTTACAGATCATTCCGTAGCAGTAATCCTTCAGGTGCAGGGCGACCACGATCTTGAAGTGGGGACTTAAGAGGGCCACCAGATACCGGAGGGGATCTAAGCCTACGATCACATAAAGCAGGGCGGAAAGTCCCGCATTCTGCAAGAGGAACAGGAAGATGGAGGTGATGGCCGTGTAGATCAGTTTTTCCATGACTGTCATCACAAAGATGATCGCTAGCTCATAAACCTGATTTCCGTTCAGGTGAATGCCGGTGACGAATCCAAAGATCAGGGTAATGATACAAAGGATCACCAGGCTCATGATATTCATGATGCCCACTTCCAGGAACTTGGCCAGTACTACCTTGGGACGGCTCAGTCCCCGTCCGATGGCCATCTGCATGACTTTTGCCTTAAAGTCCGAGGCATAGACAAACAGAAATTCTGTCATACCGATAAGGATTCCCACTACAGAAAAGCAGGTCGTAAAGGTAGTGATAAAAGTCACGGAATTCCATACCGCGGTATTGTAGCAATAGATGAAAAAGATCAGGGCTCCGATATAGATCAAAGTCAGCACCACGATCCTGGGAATCCGGCGGACCAGTCTGCTGATATCTGCTAAGACGTAATTTTTCATGCGTTCTCTCCTCCTACCAGATTGAAGTAGAAATCCTCCAGGCTTCTGGTTTCCTGTACTGCATCCAGGATCTCAATACCTGCTTCTGTCAACACCTGCCGTGCTCTGTCCAGATCCTCTACATGGATGCGCACTGCCTTCTGACTGGAGATCAGATCCTCCTGGGTAATGACTCTGGCAACGGTCCCTCCGTTGACGATCGCGAAGCGGTCGGCCGTATGCTGCAGCTCTCCCAGAATATGAGAGGAGACAATGACGGTCATGCCCAGTTCACTGTTGAGGCGCTTGATCAGCTTGCGCACGTCTGCGATACCCTGGGGATCCAGACCGTTGGTGGGCTCATCCAGGATCATGATCTCCGGATTGCCCAGCATGGCATTGGCGATACCAAGGCGCTGCTTCATGCCCAGAGAGTAGTTTTTCACCGGCTTTTTCACCCCGTCCAGCTCTACGATCTTTAATACTCTGTCGATCTCGCCGGGATCCTTGATGCCCTTCATGCGCCGGAAGTAGTCCAGATTCTGCTGGGCCGTCATGTAATCAAAATAATTCTCACCGATCAAAAAGCCGATCTTTCCCCGGCCTGCGGAGAGGTCTGTGCTGCCAAACAGTTCCACAGAGCCTGCCTGGTACTCCGACAGTCCCAGGATCACCTTAAACAATGTAGTCTTGCCGGCACCGTTCTTGCCGATCAGACCGAAAAGATCGCCCTTGTGAATCTCCAGATTCACATCCGTAAGCACCTTGTGCTTTCCATATGCTTTTTCTATTCCCTTCAGGGATATTACTGTTTCGCTCATATTTGCCTTTCTATGCCGTAACTGTCATAGGTGCTGTTTGAAAGTAATGCCATCAAGCATTTCTTTCAAACTTATCTCCGTTTCCTAACAGTTTTTACTGCCAAGAGGCGACGAAATTTTCAGATTCTCGTCTGCCACACCCGAACTGCCGCCCCTGCGGCAGTTCGATCGAATTAAGATGATAGACATCATCTTAATTCGATTTTTACCAAACCGATATCCTGTCCTTCTCATCCAGATACATGCCGTCTCCCGGCTGGATCTGATAGGTGTCATAGAATTCCCGGAACTGCTGCAGGGTCACATTGGTACGCAGGAACATCAAAGGATGCACGTCCTGGGTAAGATACATGCACTCTGTGGTATATTTTTGCTGTACAAACCACAGATTCGCGTAGCTGCGGAAGAATTTGTCGTAATCAAAATCATCCAGTTTCTTCGCTGCCATCAGGGCTGCCTTTACCCCTGCCATATCGGCAATAGCCTCCCCTGACACATCTTTTCCGTTATAAGTACCTTCATTCTGGGGAATGGGAGCCAGGGCATCGTAATACTGCTCCAGTTTTCTGGCCCGAATCTCAAACTGCTCCTGGTCCTTCTCCGTCCACCAGTTCACCAGCAGACCATCTTTATCATACTTATACCCTTCCGTATCAAATCCGTGACTGATCTCATGACCGATCACCGCACCGATGCGGGCCAGGTTATATTCCAGGGATTCCTCTACGTCGTATACACTCTCGGATGCGATAAATCCGGCACAGATATTGATGGTATTCTCCTCCGGCACATAAAAAGCATTGCAGGTAGCGCTGGGCAGGTAACTGATATCCCATACACTCTGATCCATAGGCTTGTTAATATAGGTGGCCATCTGCTGCTGACGGAAGGCATTTAATTTTCCCCTCGCCTCCAGCAGGGAGCTGCAGTCGGAGAAGTCCAGCGTGGAGAAATCCGGCATCTCATCCGGATAAAGCACATGCAGTCCTATATTGTCCAGCTTTTCCAGTGCTTTTTGACGGGTTTCCTCTTCCATCCACTCTGTCTGCTCCAGCACATCCCGGAATCCATCAATGAGCATATTGGTCAGGGACTGCAGATCTCGCTTCATTTGGGCGGTGCAATAATGGCCGACATAGATCTCATCCACCACATCCCGCAGGTCCTCCATCACATACATAGAGTAGATGGTATCGCTGACTTTGACATCATCCCCGCCTTCGTCAGGGCTATCCTTTCCCTGGCTATCATTATTCTGGGTATTTTCCTGGTTATCGTCCTTTCCTTGGGTATCGTTCCGGTCATCCTCTTGGCCATCCTGCCTGTCATCCCCTAAGGTCACCTGCCGGTCCTTACTGATGGATTCCTGGGATTTCTGCAGCAGCGTCTCATCCAGCACATCCGCATTCTGCAGCACCAGCTGCACCAGAAGATAATCCTTCATGTTTTTCAGATTTTTTTCCGTATAGAGGCGGCCTACGTTTTTGACCTGATCCGGTTCTTCCACCGTAAAGGTATTGGACTGCTCATAGCCGGCTGCCATCAGGAATTCCGCAATGGGATAATTGCCGGCCATGGTCTCCAACTGCTCCAGATCACAGACCTGATCCGCCTCCTCCACATTGATCTCATCCCGGTCACTTTCACCGGTATAATAACTGGGAATATGCTCGGAAAGCTTGATCTCAAAAGCATAACAGCTCTGGAGGATCTCCCGGATCTCCTTTTTGGAGAAGTCCAGCTTTTCCAGTGCATAAAACACCATGTCCTCCGTCTTTTCCTTCTGTCTGATGACGATATCCTTATAACCGTCTGCATATTCTCCCATGGAAAGAGGGGCTTCTGCCATTACATAAACCGTATATTCCCGGGCATCCTCCTCATTCCGGGCTCTGGTCACCGCTAGAGGAAGCAGGGATACGCCGGCCACATTTTTCCCGCCGATGTCTGTCAGATACGCTGTCAGCTCCTGCAGGGAGGAAATATTCTGAATCTCCTGAATATGTTCCCGGATCGGCTCCATGCCCTGGGTATTTCTGGTGGTCACGTCCGCCGCCAGGTCATAATAATCCTGCACCAAATACTGCAGATGAAGAAGCTGCTCCTGACTCATAACCTCTGTATCCAGTCCGGTGGTATCCTCCGGAGACATCTTCATCAGCTTCTCCATCCGATCCTCCAACACATATTCACTGTTGAAAATAGTGCCGATGGATATCTTATCTCCTGCGTCGATCTCGGAAACATCTGCGTTCAGGATCAGTTCCCGGTTGGCCGCCGCTGCGAAGTCATCCTGCAGACGGACCTGGGTATTTTCATCGATGGTGCCGATGATATCGGTATTGATCCATTTGGAATCCGCCGACATAGTCTCCCCGGGGGTGATCTGAATAGACGCATCTGCCAGATCGTTCAGGGTATTTGTCAGGGATTGTTCACTGCAGCCGCAAAGTGCCAGGGCTGCCACGGTCAGCCATGCCGCCAACCGAACTACTCGTTTTCTTTTATGCAAAATCTGCTCCATTCTGTTTATTTTCGTTTCTGTTCTGAACCTATGCTGTTTCAGTGTCCTGTTTCGAAATATGCCCGCTGCTTACAGACAGATTCTTCTTAAACAGCAGTGACGGCCGGAAATACGAACACTCTCTTCCGGCCGATCGAACTCGGATTTTCCTGCGGAAAATCAAGATGCGTGCTGCATCACTGCTTATTCTCTTCTACAATGCAAAAGCCCCAGCCGGGCAGTTCCAGTGTCTGTCCCTTTTGTACCGGTGTACCGGTGCAAAGCTCCGTTCCGTCTGCCTGCTCGTAGCGGCATTCCTTCGTTTCTCCGGAATAATTGAAATAGTAGTGCACCTGTCGGCCGTAGCTGTTTGTACCGGATTTGATGATGATCGGGAACTGCTGCGAAGATTTTTCTACCTTACTTTCCCGGAGAAGTCTTTCGATCACCAGGGATAAGGTAGCTTCGTCTGTCATGCAACCTAAATACAATGCCTTGCCTTCTCCATAGCTGTGTTCTGTGATGGCTGCATATTTGCCCCAGTTACCGTGGGCGTAGTGAGCCAGGACTTCGGCTCCCTGGGGAAGGAGAAGCTCCATAAAGTTTTTGGCTTCGCCCTGTCCTGCTGCCTCTGCCTCTTTTAACAGCGGCTTTTCGTCTTCATCACGGCAATTCCCCTCATACAGTTCTCCCGCCAATCCCACATTCACCGGCAGGGTAAACTGATGGTAATCGATGCCGAATACATCCTGCAGACCATGAGGTGCACCGTCGTGGTATACCTTTACATTTTCATCGGCAAAGCCGGTCTTAAAGGTAGCAGCCAGGGTGCCGCCCTTGTGAACGAAGTCTTTAAGGCGCTGGGACGTCTCATCAGACATGCAGTACATGGCCGGCACGAAAATGAGAGAATAGTCCTGCAAATCCTCTGTCTCGGGCCAGATGATGTCGCACTCTACATTCATTTTATAAAGCGTGTCGTATATCCAGCGTATCACGTCGTTATAGAAAATGCCCTGATAGCCGGTCACCATACTCCTGGCCGTCATCTGGATGGGAAACCACTGCAGTGCGGTCAGGGACTCATTGCTGACCATGATGGCCACCTTGTTCTTTTTCTCCAGATTTACGATATGGTCGCCGAAACGCTGCAGATCCGCCCCTACCGTGCAGGCTTCTCTGTAAGTTGCATTCTCCTGGAAATCGTGGCTTAAAAGACCTTTCCAATAGGTCTCCGCCGCATTGTGGATGGAGTGCCAATGCCAGTACTCCACGCAGTTGGCGCCGGACGCATAGTGACTGAAGGCTCCCAGACGAAGCTGCCCGTCATAGGGCGTCCAGTCCGGGAATCCCTGGGCCTCTGTCTCCAGCACCAGATAATTATCCTGCTTAAGACTTCTGGTCACATCGCCGCCGAAGGCGATCTCCGCGCCGGTGAGACCGTCCTGGTTGGGATAATAGATATCACAGCCTGCCACTGTCACGGCTTTGGCCGCATGAAGCTGGTTTACATTGGGCTGAATGCCGTAGGAGTAGCCTCTCCACTCAAAGTCAAAATTCTGGGTCAGGAACTGATCCTCCCGCTTGTATTCCCCCACGATATCTGCCTGCCACTGCAGGAAACGATCCACCAACGTGCGCTGGAACTTTTCAAATTCAGCCCCAAGACTGCCGTTGATGGTGCCCCGCACATCGGGAAAATCCGCCCAGTCATCCACCCGGTTGCTCCAGTAATCCAGACCGAAAGCCTTGTTCAGGGCATCCGTGCTTCCGTCGAATTTATTCTTTAAATATTCCACAAAAGCCTGCTGTACATTCTCGCCGGCGGTGCCGTAATACTTGGTCTCATTGTCCAACTGGAAGCCGATGACACACTTCCTGTGAGCCGTGACCTTCATCAGCTCCCGGATCACCCGCTCACAGTGAAAAAGGTAATCCGGATCCGTAATGTCCATGATCTGTCTGGGACCGTACATTCCTCTCCCCGCCTTGGTCACCGCCAGCACATTGGGATGCTTCTTGACCAGCCAGGCCGGCACTGCATAACTGGGTGTACCGATGATCACGTGGATCCCGGCTTCCTCCATGGCATCCATGACTCTGGTGACATGGGAAAAGTCAAAGACACCGTCCGCAGGCTCACAGGTACTCCAGGTGGATTCCGCGATCCGCACCAGATCGATTCCTGCCTTTTTCATCATCTGCACATCTTCCTGCAGGCGGTCATAGGGCATGTATTCGTCGTAATACGCCACGCCGTATAAAGGTTTGTTTAAGTCTTGCATTTTCATATACCCCATTCTCCTTCTCTGTTTACTCTGCAGACTCTGATCGGACAGCCGCTTATGTTAAGACGTCGCCTGCTTACGAATGTCTGTAAAGTAATCTTCTTTATCTAAAATACGTATAACCCAGTTTATTTTAACATACATTTGAGAAAATGTGTTTTATTCTGCGCAGACGCAGCAGGTCTTAGCTATTGTTACGTTACAGTTTTCGTGAGTTCAAATCTATAGCAGATTGCAAAACGTAATGCACCGGAACACGGCAGAATGGCTCGCACCTTTGCACTGCGCGCCAGTTTTGCATGATCTGCATCGAAGCCGCAGGATGGCATCGGGCACGCTTTCAGAGCGGGCCCGATAGGCCCGTAATGTCTGAGCATCCCCG
>CAVBJS010000024.1:0-37785 GCA_963596015.1 Bacteroidaceae bacterium | reverse complement strand
GGCAGACGAGAATCTGAAATTCTCGTCGCCTCTTCGCAGCATAGCTGCTCAGAAATGAGGATGAGTATGGCGGCAAAAGACAAGACTTTATCGCAGGAAAAAGGCAGTGGGAAAAAACTGATAGAGATCTCCGATGTGCTGGATAAGCCCCAGGAGGCCCTTTTGTTTGACTCCCGGGTGGATTCTCTGCCGGTGCGCCCCCACTGGCATTATTATATGGAGATCATCTGCATGCGGGAGGGAAGTGTGCAGGTGGAAAGTGATGGAGAGACGGCTGTACTGGAGCCTGGGGATTTTTATATGTTTTTTCCGGAGGCGGTCCACGCCCTTTACGCTGTGCCGGGGGAAATAGCCTTCTATGAGGTGCTGAAGTTCGATGTCAGCAAGATCCATACCGCCAATTCCTATACCCCCAGAATGGGAGTGATCCTGCGGAGTCTGCGCAATGAGCAGAAGGTCCCTATGCACTTTAAGGCGGCGCAGATCGGGCATCTGCATATCGGAGAGACCATGGGGCGGATCCGGGAGGAGCTTGACCGGAAGGAATATGGATATGACATGCTGGTGCAGAGCTACATCACTGACATCATGGTGGGGGTGCTGCGGTGCTGGCGGGCAGCGGGATACAGCCTGGACACAGTCATGGCCACGAAATCCGATGCGGTGTCCATTCACAATATCACGGCCTATATTGACGACCATGCAGGGGAGGAACTGCGGGTAGAACAGCTGGCAGCCAAGTGCAATATGAGCTATTCCTATTTTGCCAAAAGCTTCCACAGTCTGTATGGCCGCTCCTGCAAGGAGTATATAGAGATGATCCGCATCTGTAAGGCGGAGGATCTGCTGCTTTTTACGGACTGTGATCTGGGATTTATCAGCCAGGAAACCGGCTTTGCGGACAGCTCGCACCTGATCAAGACCTTCCGGAAATTAAAGGGCATCACGCCCAAGCAATATAAGAATAAAAATAAAAAGCATGCCTCGGATATTGCAGAAAAAGACAACGGGATGTGATAGAATGAGGGAGTATGTTACTGTTCGCGCGAGGGCACGATCCGGGGAGTGAGCAGGCAGTTTTTACAAAGCAAGATCTTAAATACGCCTGCGGATCGTTGCTGCAATAAGAGAGGAGTGAACAGCAACGAAAGTATGGGCCGGCCAAAGCTTGGGGAAGAACCGTGCCGGTGCCTGGCAGATGCAGATGAGGGCGTCGATGCCTCATCAGAAAGAGAGGGTAAGCAATGGGGAATTTTGACGAAAAGACGATCAGTGATCCCACGTGTTTTGCACAGAACAGACTGGATGCACATTCGGATCACGATTATTACAGCACACAGCAGGAGTATGCATCCGGCAGCAGTGCCTTTAAGCTGTGCCTGGACGGGCTCTGGAAGTTTGCCTATGCGGAAAACAGACAGAAGGCACCGAAGGATTTCATGAAGCCGGAGGTGGACTGCCATGGATGGGGCGAGATCAGAGTGCCGGCCCACATACAGATGGAAGGCTATGACAGCCCCCAGTATGTCAATGTCCAGTATCCCTGGGACGGCCATGAAAAAGTGGAATATGGTCAGGTGCCGGAACAGTTTAATCCCACGGCCAGCTACGTAAAGTATTTCACCCTGCCGGAAGGCTTTGTGCAGGATGGATTGACTGTAACCTTTGATGGCGCAGAGAGCGGTATTGCGGTATGGTTAAACGGTTATTATGTGGGATACAGCGAGGACAGCTTTACCCCGTCTTCTTTTGATCTGACCCCCTATCTGCAGGATGGAGAAAATAAGCTGGCGGTTCAGGTATATAAATGGACAGCAGGCAGCTGGTGCGAGGACCAGGATTTCTTCCGGTTCTCCGGTATTTTCCGCAGTGTATGGCTTTCTACCAAGCCGTCGGTGCATGTGGCGGATATGGAGATCCGCACGCTCTTTACAGCGCCGGAAGGGGATGGACATTACGACAGCGCCGAGCTGGCACTGACCTTGCAGATGACAGCGCCGGGCCAGGCGGCGGTACGCCTGTATGAGTTGGGTGATCTCACCGTAAAAGGCGATTTTGCACCGGGACTGGAAGGAAAGACACCGGTAGCAGACAGAAAAGAAACCCTGCAGGCGGCGGAAAATGCCCTGCACATCCAGGTGGAGAAGCCTCTCCTTTGGAGCGCAGAGGTGCCGAATCTGTATCTGTTGGTACTGGATATAGCAGATGAGCAGGGTGTTTATAAGGAAACCGTCACCGAATATGTGGGCTTCCGGGAGTTTAAGATCTGCGATGATCATATCATGCGGCTGAACGGGAAGCGCATTGTCTTCCACGGAGTGGACAGACACGAGTTCGGTACCCTGGGCGGCCGGGCACTGGACAAGTCGGCTATGATCAAGGATCTGGTCACCATGAAGCGGCACAATATCAATGCGGTGCGCACCAGTCATTATCCCAACAACAGCCTGTGGTATCGCCTGTGCGATATATATGGCATTTACCTTATCGCGGAGATGAATCTGGAGACCCACGGCACCTGGGCAAAGCTTGGCGGCGGCCACGAGACCGCACTGCCGGGAGACCGGCCGGAGTGGAAAGAGCTGGTATTAGACAGAGTGAGATCCGGCTATATGCGGGACCGCAATCATCCTTCTATCCTGATCTGGTCCTGCGGCAATGAGTCCTTCGGCGGCACGAACCTGCTGGAGATGACCAAGCTTTTCCATGAACTGGATTCCACCAGACCGGTACATTACGAGAGCGTCACCAATGACACCAGATATCCGGAGACTACGGATATTTACAGTCAGATGTATACCAGAATGGGAGCTTTGCGGAAATTCCTGCAGGAGAATACGGAGAAACCCATGATTCTGTGCGAGTATACCCATGCCATGGGCAATTCCTGCGGCGGTATGCAGCTGTATACAGAGTATGCTTATGAGGAGCCGCGCTATCAGGGCGCTTTTATCTGGGACTATATCGACCAGAGCATAACGAAAAAGGACCGCTATGGCAAAGAATTCCAGGCCTACGGCGGCGATTTTGACGACAGACCCAACGACGGCGACTTCAGCGGTAACGGCATCGTTTACGGCGGAGACAGAGAGCCTTCTCCCAAGATGCAGGCGGTAAAATATAACTACCGCAGCATTGACATCAAGGTGGACGCGCAGAAAGGCACCGCACAGCTGGACAACCGTTTCCTGTTTACCGACGGGAATGCCTTTGATGCAGTGATCCTGGTGGAGAAGGATGGACAGCAGATCCTTCGCCGCAAAGAGACTATAGAACTGGCCCCCGGCAAAAAGAAGGAAGTTTCCCTGGGACTGGAGAGTTGGAGAACGCTGCAGAGCCACAGCGGCGCGGCAGCAGCAGGAGAGTATGTGGTCCGTCTTTCCTTCGTATTAAAAGAGGACCGCATTTATGCCGGAAAGGGCCATGAGCTTGCCTACGGCGAGGATAGCTTTGTATGGACTGCCGAGGAGCTGATGCCGGATGCGAAGACAGCAGGAGTGCTGATCTGCGGCGCCGGCGGATTAAAGGGCATGCAACTGGCGGATTCGGTGTTTACACGGTCGGGAGCACCGGTATATCTGGCAGTTCCTTCTCCTATGAAAGTAACGGTGGGTGATTTTAACATCGGTATACAGGGAGAGAACTTCGAAGCTCTGTTTTCCGGCATGAGCGGCGGACTGGTTTCCTATCGCTACGGCGGAAAAGAAATGTTAGCTTCCATGCCAAAGCCCAATTTCTGGAGAGCGCCCACCGACAACGACATGGGCAATAACATGCCGATGCGTTACGCCCAGTGGAAGATCGCCAGCATGTATGTCACCGGCAAGAAGCTGACGCCGGAGGCTATGTCCAACAGAAACAATCTGATGGGCGGGTATTCCATGCCCCAGGCTCCGAAGGTAGAACCCCGGATGAGTGAGGATGGCACCTTAAAGAGTATGGCGATCACCTTTACCTACAGTATGCCCACCACGCCGCTGGCGGAGTGCAGCCTGCGGTATGAGGTATACGGCGACGGCACCATAGTGACCACACTGGCCTATGATCCGGTGCCGGAGCTGCAGGATATGCCGGAATTCGGCGTGCTGCTGAAGATGAAGGCGGATTACGATCAGCTTCAGTGGTATGGAAACGGACCCGATGACAGTTATGCGGACAGAAAGCCCGGTGCAAAGCTGGGATTGTGGCACAGCACGGCGAAGGAGCAGATGGCGAAATACCTGATGCCCCAGGAATGCGGCAACAAGACAGATGTGCGGATGGCAGCTGTGACAGACAAACGGGGCAGAGGACTGCTCTTTGCAGCACAGAAGCCTTACATGAGTTTCTCTGCACTGCCCTATACTCCTCACGAGATCGAAAATGCTATGCATGCCTATGAGCTGCCGGAAGTACACTATACGGTGGTTCGCTGCTCCTTAGGACAGATGGGCATCAGCGGCGATGACTCCTGGGGCGCAGTGACGCTGCCGGAGTATCTTCTGGATGCATCCGGACAGATGAAGTTTACGTTTATGTTCAGAGGTTTATAGAGTAAGATAGAGTCGGATAGAGGTAGATAAAGTCAGATAAAGCCTTGCCCTTGTCGGTCAGGATGTCCGCGGACATTCCGGCCGGCAGGCGGTGGAGGATAAGGAAAAAGTTATAAACAGGACATATTTGATGTCCCAGTAAGCGGTATAGAAAGGTGAGATTGCAATGAAAATTCCGGGAAAAGAGACATTGGAGAAAATTTATGGAGAGAGCACAGTGAGCCTGGCTCGCTATGAGAATCTGGCAGAGCACTTTGCGGAGCTGTTCCACAGAGAGGACGCCGAGTTCTTTACAGCTCCGGGCCGAACGGAGATCGTGGGCAATCATGTGGATCACAACGGCGGCAAGATCATGGCCGGCAGCATTGACAAGGACACCATCGGTGCCGCTGCCCCTAACGATACCAATGTCATCACCATTGTCAGTGAGGGCTATGCAAAGCCTATCGTGGTGGATCTCTCTGACCTGGCTGCCGTACCGAAGGAGCAGGGCAGTGTGTCTCTGGTGGCAGGCATGGCAGAGGCCCTGCAGACCATGGGTTACCGGGCCGGCGGATTTGATGCTTATGTCAGCACAGAGGTGATCCCGTCTGCCGGTGTCAGCAGCTCCGCTTCCTTTGAGATGCTGATCTGCGCGATCTTCAATTATTTCTATAATGACGGACAGCTGACCTATGATCTGTATGCCCGGATCGGCCAGTATGCAGAGAATCACTACTGGAACAAGGCGTCCGGACTGATGGATCAGATGGCCTGCGCCGCAGGCGGTACGATCCTGCTGGACTTCTCTGACGGTGTAAAGTGCGAGAAGAGAGAGTTTTCCTTTGATCAGTATGGCTATGATCTGGTGATCGTCAATACCGGAAAGGGCCATGCAGATCTAAGTGCCGCTTATTCCGCTATTCCCGGAGAGATGAAGGCCGTAGCAGCAGAGCTGGGTGTGGACGTGCTTTGCCACAGCGATCTGGAGACCTTCATGGAAAAGCTTCCGCAGATCAGAGAAAAGCTGCAGAACGACAGAGCTATCATGCGGGCATTACACTTCTATACTGAAAATCAGCGGGTAGAAGCTTTTGATAAGGCGGTTGCAGACCACGACGGCCGGAAGATCCTGGATATCGTGACTGCCAGCGGCAATTCCTCCTGGAAGTGGCTGCAGAACTGCTTTACAGAGGTGGATCCCAAGGAGCAGAGCATCTGCCTGGTGCTGGCTCTTACAGAGATGTTCTTACAGCAGTTGGGGGACGGTGCCTGCCGTGTACACGGCGGCGGTTTTGCCGGTGTGATCATGGCGGTGGTGCCTAAGGACAAGACGCCGGAATATAAGCAGTATATCGGCAAAGTAGTGGGTGAAGAAAACGTATATATCATGAACATCCGCCAGACCGGCGCCGTGCATGTGGGCTGATCGCCGGGGGCGAATGGGCAAGCACAGACAGTGAAATACGGAGGACTGCGCTTGCAGGAAAAGCCGGAAGTGTTTTCAAGGCGGCATAGAGAGGCAAATAAAGAAGCAGCTAGGCGAGAAGATCGTCCGGCTGCTTCCTTTCTTCTTTTTATGTGCTTATGTGCAAGCGATGAGCCATTGTCGGCTCTTTTCAAATTTTAAAATTATTAACGTACACGTCTGTGCAGACGTACCAGGTTATCTTCGAAGTAAGCTAAAACGGCGATAAACATGAGAAATCCGATCGTACTCCAGATAATAGCAGTTAACATATGATAGTCTCCTTTCAAAATTAAGTTATGTGATAGATGCGGTTCCTGTGTCTCAGGTTGTTTCCGCTTTCGTTGTTTTCTTTGTTGTGCTTATTATGCATGAGAGGATGTATCAGAGGCGTAATACGTTTCACCAAAAAGAAAGCAGCCACAATCCCCTTGCAAATACTGAAGGAGGTTGTGACTGCTTTTGTTTTCTTACTCAGCGCAAAATCCGTCGGTGATCCGCTCTCCCATCAGGGTGGAGCGGTCTAACATGGTCTTGTAGCAGGTGGCCGGGGTAGTGAAGTAGCTGTTGATCTCTGCATCCCCGTCGTTGTAGTAGATGGTGTTTCCGTTTATCTCTATGGAGTTCATGGTGCCCTGATCGTAGTCCTTCTGGTTTATATAATAGGGATCGGATAAATGCTGCTTGAGAAATACGCCGTCATCCGTAAGGTAATGATCCCAGTAAGGGCTCAGGCAGACGATGATACAAAAGACAAGACAGCCGGATGCCAGACTGTACAGTCCCTTCTTTTCATGGGTACACCATATGCCCAGTGCCAGACCGGGCACAGCAAAGAGGAAGGCTAAGCCGTAGCGGATAAAGGGCGCGGAGAAAAACCAGAGAAGGATATTGGTGTAGAGTACGGCAATAAGGAGCAGTTTATCCCAGCCAATTTTGATCCTGCGAACCAGGCAGTGGATACCCTGCACCAAAAGCAGCAGGGTGCCCAGGCCTACACTTCCCAGGAGTAACTGTTCATAACGCTCCTGGCCGGCCCACCAGGTGGGGATCCATTGGGCGGGAGAGAGGTCCAGCAGGCTCACATCGTAGAGACAGCGCCCCCAGACCTTGATCTGGGCGGCGTCATTTTGCAGATACTCTTTGGGTACCTTCCATGCCACAGTAAGCAGATCCAGGCTATCGAAGGGATAGATGATCCAACCGGAGATCAGGATATTCCGGATCAGAAAAGGGCACAGCACCAGGATGCCGCTAAGGAGACTGAAGAAAAAGGACTTCCACTCCTTTTTTTTAAGAAGGCATACGGCAGGATAGAGGGCCAACAGTACCAGTAAGCAGGCGGAAAGCTTCATGGTCAGTGTAAAAACAGTGAGTACAGAGAGAAGGGCGTAGTGAAAAACGTCCTTTTGGCCCTCCAAATTGTCGCACCAGGCGGCGATGAGATACAGCACCAACAGCATGGTGCCGAAGTCGGTGGCGGGGGACATGCTGCGCACCAGGATCACCAGTATGTAGAAGGGAATAGCCAGTTTAACGCCGTCGGCCAGGTGAGAGGGATGCTCTTTCCATCGCTTTAGTCCATGGAAGGCATAAAGGCAGAAAAGAGCTTCCAGAAATCCGGTGGTGGTATGCAGGGACTGGCCCAGAAGCCATTTCATGCTGAAGGCGGCGGCAAAGGCCAGGTAGGAGCTGTTATAGGCAAAGTGCTGCTGCAGGTTGCCCATGCCCTTGATCAGGCCGTATTCCTCGTAGATGCGGATGTTCTGGGCGTGGTAGATGTTGGTGTCGGTGTGGAACTCCCCCCGGGAGGTGAAAAAGGCGAGCAGCAAAAGAATGCAGAGATAAAAGAAGCCTTCCCAGGAAAACAGAATCGGTTTTATTTCCTTCCAGTAGGAAGATAGCTGCTTTCGATGGTAAAAGCCGGAGAGAAGGGCCAAAAGAACCAGGAGCAGATGGGCGGCCATGCCGATCTTGTAAAAGCAACTGATATAGGAAGTGATGACGGTGGCCGACATAATACCCAATACCGTGAGAAAACTGATGGGAGCCCCGGCATTGCTTTGGCGGCAGATCCCGGAAGCTATGGAAAAGAAGCCAAGTCCCAATAGGAAGCAGATGATAAAGATATAAAGCCAACTGAGAAGTACTGTAAACATAATCGTCTCCGTTATCTGGACAATCCTGTTGGTGGAAGATCCGTTTCGCCGGCAGAGAGGTCGGTCATATAGGGAGAGACCGGTGGAAATTCCAAATTCATGATGGAAAAAGCTGCCAACGAAAAAGTCGTTTCACAAGCAAGACTGTGACATAGATGGTTAAAATGACCGTGAGACAGTATAAAATGAAAATATGTCAAATGTGTGAACATGCAATGAAATTTAAGAGAAATAGTAGAGCTGCGGTTCAGACATCTTCGACAGGATCCACCGCGTGGAAGGGGCTGAACAGTAACATAGTAGACAGCGGAAAAAAGGTGTATAATCGGGAAAAGAAGAGGAAGCCGTCATAAATGACGGCTTAAGGAGGCTGATTTACCGGAAATGCTCGATAGCATTTCCGGTAAATCCCGGGTATACCGCAAGCGGCATCCCCGGAGGATCGTATCGGAGAATCCGCCTGCGCGAATTCTCCTCACGTCGCCGTCAGAAATGACGGCTTAAGGAGGAAACCATGCAATTCGAAACATTACAGAAGGACATGATCGCCGCAATGAAGGCGAGAGATAAGGCCAGAAAGGATGCTATTTCTTCTCTGGTATCGGCGGTGAAGAAGCTGGCAATCGATGAGGGTAAGAGAGAGGATATCCCGGAGGAATTGGTAGACCGGGCCCTGACCAAGGAGCTGCGCACGGCCAAGGAGCAGATCGAGAGCTGCCCTGCCAGCCGGGAGGATCTGAAGGCAGAGTATCAGTTCCGCTATGATGTGATCAAGGAGTATGCACCGGCCCAGATGAGCGCTGAGGAGATTGAGGCACTTCTGACAGGGGAATACGCAGAGGTACTTGCCACCGGCAATAAGGGACAGATCATGAAAACCATTATGCCGGCTTTAAAGGGCAAGGCTGACGGAAAGCTGATCGGGGAAGTCGTAGCAAAACTCTGCGCAAAATAAAGAAAGAGGAGGCTGTGCAGTGCCGTCTCGATTTTCCTGCGGAAGATCCGGGTGGGGCTGCCGGTCAAAGACAATAAGAGAAGCCTGCTGCAGGTATCTTCGTACCATGCAGCAGGCTTCTTGTTTTTTATCATTATTTGTCTTTAGCCAAAAATCTTTTGGAACCATCTGATTATGGAACTAAAACGATAATTAAACGTTTCAAGCCTTTTTAACTGAGGAGGGATCGCTCCAATCTTTTTATCGTTCATTTTAGTATCTCCTTTTATTTGTACTCTGTTTTTTACGCTTTGTGATTATGTTTGATTTATTAACGGCGGCGAAAAAGCTTACGGAGCGTGTTGATTACAATACCTATAGTTCCGAAATTTTTCCTATCCTGATCCAATGTGGGGTTAAGCGGTCCGAGCTTAGTTTCGTTCATTTTAGTATCTCCTTTTGTTTGTATTTTATTTTCCGCTCTCAGCGGCTTTGTTTTTTTGTTGAGCCTATCTTAACGCAGAGTATGTATGAGAAGCGTAACACTCGTTCAGTTACAGTGCAGTCACAGCATTCGTACACACTCCACCACCCTGCCGCCCGGCCGGCATCTGAACGGCAACCCCTGTCGTAGGTGTCCGATACTTATATAGAAAAGAGTCCTTGACAGAACGAATGATCAAAATTATAATTCAATTATTGCTAATCCTATATGAATAGTATGAAATTAAAACAACAGAAACAAACAGAAACACATGAGTAAATGAGAAAGCAAAACAGGCGGAATCCATACACGGGATAAAGGAGAGAGGGACATGAACATAAAGAGATCGATCACAGAACTGGTAGGAAATACACCGCTGGTGGAGCTGGGGAATTATGAGAAGCTTCATGGTCTCAATGCAGAGATCATTGGTAAGCTGGAATATTTAAATCCCACCGGCAGTGTGAAGGACAGGGCTGCTCTTTCCATGATCGAAAAGGGCGAGGCAGAAGGCAAGTTAAAACCGGGAGACACCATCGTAGAGAGCACCAGCGGCAATACAGGTATTTCTCTGGTGGCTTTTGCGGCAGCCAAGGGATACAAGTGCCATATTTTCATGGAGCCCGGCTGCACCCCGGAGCGGGTACAGATCATGGAAGCCTATGGGGCGACCGTGCAGTACTATCAGGATATTCCCGGTTTCACAGAGATCATCAAAAATTATGGATTTGATACCGGCAGGATCATCGCCCAGATCCAGAAATTTGCAGATGACAATGGCTACTATTACACCAGCCAGCTGCTGAATGAGGCCAATCCACAGGCTCATATCCGCACCACGGGGCCGGAGATCGTGAGAGATACAGAGGGACAGTTGGATTATGCGGTGATGCTGGCAGGTACCGCAGGCACATTGACCGGTGTGGGTACCTATCTGCAGCAGCATATTCCGGGCGTGAAGATCATTGCTGTGCAGCCTACCCTGGATTCCCTTTATAATCCCCAGGAGCCGGATCGGGAGACCATTGACGGCGTGGTGAATTTCGACGGACCGGACAGACATGCACAGCCCTTTATTGTTTCAAACAATCTGCACTATGATGAGTGCATCAACGTGCCGGGGGCAGAGGCCTACGAGACCGCAAGAGAGTTGGCGAGAACGGACGGTATCTTCCTGGGCGCTTCTGCAGCAGCAGCCGTATGGGCAGCCAGACAGATCGCAGAACGCAGCGAGAATGCCGGAAAGAGAATACTGGCGATCCTGCCGGATGATGGCATGAAATACCTGTCCACAAAGATGTATAAGTGATCTGCGTATGGTATGATGATAAATAAAGAGCCTGCACGCAGGATGTATACCCCGGATTTCCCGCAAAATCCGGGGTGCTTCACATTGTACGCGAGCAACGAGCCAAAGCCCGCGTCTGCGCGGGAAAAGTGCGAAGCAGAAAGGGAGGCACAGGTGGATACCGTGAAGATGACTTTTCATAGAAAAAAGCCGGCGGATCCGGAGGAGTATAGGGAAGCGGTACTGGAGGCGGAGCACTTTATCCGGCAGTATCAGGCAGCGTCGGAGGAAGGCATCTACTGGAATGAGATTCCTGATGCCGGCAATCTTACCTTTTACAGAGGCTCTGCGGGGATACTGTACTTTTATCTGCAGCTCTTTGAGTCGACAGGACAAGAGGAATACTGGGACTTGCTTTTGCAGGGGGCAAGATATTTGACGGCCCACTGGCACGACCTGATCGTGAAAGCCGAGACAGAAGGGGAGATCGTGGATGGCATTGCCATGGGTTATTACATGGGAATCGGCGGTATCGGCGCGGTATTGGCTAAAGTATGGAAAGTGTTGCAGGATGAGACAGCGAAAAAAGGTCTTCTGGAAATTCTGGACTATTATAAAAAAACGGCAGTCCGCGAGCGGGACGGCATCTACTGGTCGGATAATGCGCCGCTGTATCTGGATGGTGGGGCGGTCCTTTTTCTGCTGAGTGCCTGGGAGGTATTGCAGGATACAGAGATTCTGGAAATGCTCTGTCAGGCGGCGGATCATCTGATCTCTGTGGGAAAATGGCATGCAGACGGAGGATTGGAGATCGATCATCTCTCCTTTGCGCCCAAAAGAGATGAGCCGAATTTTGAATTCGGAACGGCGGGCATCGGTTACCTTTTTGCCAGAATCTATGAAAGCAGCGGTCGGGAAAAATATCTGGAGGCCGCCAAAGCCACCGCCGTCTATCTGCGCTCCATAGCGGTACCCCAGGAAAATGGCTATCTGATCCCTTATAAGCTTACGGCCAAGGAGCCTCTTTTTTATCTGGGCAACTGTCATGGGCCGGCAGGAACGGCCAAGCTGTTCTACCAACTCTACAAGGTCACCGGCAAAGATCCACACTATTATCAGCAGGTTCTGGAACTGACCCGGGGCATGGAATCCCTGGGGGCTCCGGAGAGTCTCTCCCCGGGGTATTGGAATAACTTCTGCATTTGCTGCGGCCCTGCGGGATTGCTGCCTTTTTATCTGGGACTGTATCTGGAGGACGGCAGAGCGTATTGGCTGGGGCAGGCAGAAAAATGCGGCGAGATATTGCTGGGCAATATACAGCGGCAAAAAAAGGGAACCGCTGTCACCGCCAGCTGGACCTTCGCTTTTGACAGAGTGGCGCCGGATAAGCTGGGCACACCGGCGGGATACCAGAACGGCACCGCAGGCATAGCGGCCATGCTGTTGTTGCTTTATGAGATCAAGACCAAGGGGAAGGATTTTCGCAGGGAAAAACTGGCAGATGATCCCTTTCCGGAAAAACGTGTATAGTCGGTAGAGAGATAAAAGAACAAGCTGCGGCAAAGGAAAAATTGAAAGAAATGCCCGATGGCATTTCTTTCAATTCGCAAGGATGCCGTGAACGGCATCCTTGTATATCGCATCGGAGAATTCGCCTACGCGAAATTCTCCTCACGGTGCCGCAGACAAGCTGCGGCACGGGGAGGAAAAATGAAATTTGATAAGAAAAGTGTTATCGTCACCGGCGCGGGAGCCGGTATGGGACGGGAGATCACGTTGGCTTTCCTGAAGGAAAATGCCACAGTGGTAGCGGTGGATCTAAAGGAAGAAGTGTTGGAAGATCTGAAAAAAGAGGCGGCAGAACTGCCCGGAACCCTGTTGACCTGTGTGGGGGATATCTCCAAAGAGGAAACCAGCGAGAAAATGGCGGCGGTAGCGTTGGAAGCAGCGGGAAGGCTGGATATTCTGGTAAATAATGCCGGCATCGGCGGTCACTGTGAGCCGGTGGGAGAGACGGAAAATGATGCATGGGACAGGATCATCGCTGTCAATCTGACCGGTCCTATGTATGCCATGCGAAAGGCAGTACAGGTCATGGGTGCGCAGGAAAACGGGGGCTCTATCATCACCATCGCCTCCGTGGCAGGCATCCGGGGATGCAGAGCCTGCGCTGCCTATACAGCAGCCAAGCACGGCCTGGTGGGACTGTGCCGTCACACGGCCTTTACCTACATGCATGAAGGCATTCGCAGCAATATCATCTGCCCCGGAGCGATCCGCACCAATATGTCGGGGGACCACGGGCATGACAGCGAATTCGGTCGGGAGAGGATCCTGGCCGGCATGGATCCGGTGATCCCTATGGGACATACAGAGGATATTGCCTCCGCGGTGCTGTTTCTGGCCGGTGAAGAGGCCAAATTCATCAACGGCGCTACTCTGGTGGTAGACGGCGGTGTTTCCTGCAATTAAAAAAGCGGCCGCCGGAAGAAAACATTGTTGCCGTTGTGATCAAGTATATGATCATGCGTCCTGGATCACAATGCAGCATGTGCGTATGCGCGGATGCCGGGATAATGCCGGATTAAAACGAAAGAAATTAGAAATTGTTACAGAATAGCTATAGATCAAGGCTAATACACGATAGGTAATACACGATAGGTAATACACGATAGGTAATACACGATCAAAAAACGAGCGACAGCCATACTTAAGAAGGCAGTCGCTCGTTTTTTGATCGTATTAATCCTTCTCTTCCGGTAGGGTAAGGATGCGGGCACCCAGGAAGGCTGCCTCCTGTGGATCATGGGTGACTAAGATCACAGTACGCCCCGCGCTTCGGCGACGGGTATACTCCATGACCAGGGTTTTGGTGGCTTCGTCCAAACCTTTAAAAGGCTCATCTAAGAGCAGGATGTCGTAGTCGGAGAGCAGCGCACGGAGGATGGCGGTGCGCCGGCGCATGCCGCCGGAAAATTCCCGTACAGGCTGCCCGCCACAGCCGGTCAAGCCTACCTGTGTCATGGCATCCTGAACTTCCTGTCGGGAAAGAGAAGGAGTCATGAGACGGATATTGGCGGAGGAGGTCAAGGCATTGCAAAGACGATCTTCCTGAAAGACCACAGCAAGCCGAGCCTTTTCCAAACCCTGAATGCTTCCCTCATCGGGAGATTCCAGCCCTGTCAGCAGCCGCAGCAAAGTGGTCTTGCCCCCGCCGGAGGGCGCCATGACGGCAGTAGTCTCGCCGGCAGGAAAGCTAAGCTGCAGATGGGAAAGCACCTTTTTCCCATCGAAGGATTTGGAGACGTTGCGCAGGGTAATAGCAGGCGCTGTGCTGCCGGGGGTGGAAGAATCGTCGGTAGCGGAGGAAATGTCATGCATCTGAGAGCTTTCATGGCGTGGCTGACGGTGGGCAGAACAACTGCCGGCTGCAGAGGCGGCGTCATGGGTTGCAATGCTTTTCCGGCGCGATCGGTGGCGGTCAGAGGTATCAGGCATGGCGCAGAGGTATTTTTCCAATCGCTGCAGCAGCCACAGAAAGACTTTTTCAAAGCAGAGGCTGATGCAGATGATCACCAGGGTCCAGGCGAAAAGGTCCGGCGTATCCAGATAGATCTTGGCCTGCTGCAGTCGTTCTCCGATGGATCCCCGGGGCATGCCGATAACCTCCGCAGCGATACCGGCCTTCCAGCAAAGTCCCAGGGCGATGCGGCTGCCCGACCGGAAAAACGGAAGAACCTCCGGTACATAGATATAGCGGATGCACTGCCTTATGGGAAGGCGAAAGACCCGGGCAGTCTCCAACAGGGAAGGGCTGGCGGCCCGTATGCCATCCAGCACATTGGTATAGATGACCGGCAGCACCATTAAGAAGGAGATCAGCACAGAAAGATTTCTGGATGAAAACCAGATGAGAGCCAGAATGATAAAGGAGGCCACCGGGATGGACTTAATGGCCAGCATGAGTGGGATGAGTAGCTCCTCCACCCGTTTGAAACAGGCGGAGAGGGCAGCCAGCAGCATCCCTGTGACAGTGGCCAGCAGAAAGCCGCCGGCAATACAGCAAAAGGAAAATGCCACCGATTCCCAAAAACGGTGGGTGATGAGTAACTGCGCCAGACGCACCAGTACCTGTATGGGAGAGACTAAGAGGATCTGAGAGTGGAGGTACAGGCTGACGATCTCCCAGACAAAGAGCCAGAAAAGCACAGCCCAGGGGCGTACACGGCCTTTATCGGGGGCAGTGGCTTTATTTTTTTTTGCAGAAAAAGAAAAAAGGTTTTGTCTGGTCATAGCTTTTAAAAATACGGCTGCGGTCCCAAAACCACAGCCGTACAGATACCTCCCGTAATATAAAGGTCAGTGATGTTTAGTTGCCGTAATAGAAGTCATCAGCCGGCAGTGTGCCGCCTACGGACTGGGCGTTCTGATCCATCAGGACGGTCAGATAGCCGGAGAGCTTTTCTTTCATCTCAGCACCGTCGATGTAAGTGATGTTGCAGGCAGGAAGAGCCTTTTTAGCCACTTCTTCGGTGACGATCTCATACTTGCCGATGAGAGCAGCAGCGTCGTCGGTGTTGGCTAAGACGAAATCTACAGAATCCTTGTAGTGGCTAAGGAAAGCCGTGACAGCGCCAGGATTCTCTTCGATAAATGCCTTGCGGGCAACTACCACGCCGGTGATCAGGGCAGAAGGAGAATCGCTGTCTTTCTGCAGGGCATCCCACTCGCTGGTCAGATCCAGAGCCACCCGCAGGTTCTCGCTCTTGGTCTGGGCGGTGGTAACGAAAGGCTGGGGCAGAAGGGCGATGCCGTCCTCATCAGCCAAAAGGGCGGAGAGGCACTCTGCGTGCTCACTCTTCCACTCGATAGTTACATCTTTTTCAGGGTCAATGCCGTTGGAAGAAAGGATGTAGTTCAGGGCATATTCCGGTGTGGCGCCCTTGCCGCTGGCGTAGATGGTCTTGCCGGCCAGATCGGCAACAGACTGCACGCTCTCACCGTTTTCTACAATATAAAGAACGCCGAGGGTATTGATGGCCAATACCTCTACGCCGCCTTCGGTCTTATTGTAAAGCACAGAGGCCAGGTTAGCAGGAACTGCGGCGATATCGAATTCACCCTGGATCAGCTTGGGAGTGATCTCGTCTGCTGCGGAGCAGATGGTGAAATTGTAATTGTTATCGGTAAGAGAACCGGCATCCGCATCATCCATGAACTTGATCATGCCCATGGCGGTGGGGCCTTTCAGGGCTGCGATATTGATATCTACGGGATCGGCAGCGGTCTCTTCCTCGCCGGAAGCCTCTGCAGCAGACTCTTCTGTAGAAGCAGCCTCTGCATCCTCGGTGCTCTCTTCGGCAGATGCTTCCTCAGTAGCTCCTTCGGTGGTCTCCTGAGCAGCGGCCTCGGTGGAAGCCTCCGCAGCAGACTCCTGGGCACTGCCGCAGCCTGCCAGCAGTGCTGCAGAAAGAGTCAGCGCCATGGTGAGTGACAATAACTTTTTTTTCATAATATCCTCCATTCCGCAGGCGTTTACGCCGGAGGTATCGCAAAGCAAATATCAGATTTGCTTTTGCGATCAGGGCTATTTGTGACGCCTGCGACACAAATAGCTGTGCGAAAAATCTGCTATCAAGCAGATTTTTCGCACTGAACTCCATTCCGCCATATAATATATGGCTGCATTGATGACATCTTAGCATAAAACAGTGTGTAAACAAACTATAATGGGAAACACTGCCGCGAGCTTGCTGTCCGCAAGCACATAGGACATGGACAAGCGTGCGAATATAAGGGAAGGCATCTTTACTGCCGTCCGCAAGCAAATAGTACCCGGATAGATCCCTGTACACGGACACATGTCAGAACTCCTACCGCTCGGGTGGTTACGGCTCGGCGCCCAGCCGGGCGGCGTGTCCTAAACAATGATCTTCACACAGTCTGGTACAGCAGCTGCTCTAACCGGCCGACATCCAACAGCTGGATCTTGTTGCCTTCCGTCTGGATCAGTCCGTTTCCCTGCAGGGCGGAAAGCTCCCGAAAGAGCGCGGCCCGGCTGATGCCCAGCCGCATGGCCAGATCCTCCCGTGAACCTTTCAGAAAGACGGTCTTGTGGGAATCCTTTTCGGACAGCAGGCAGGCGATCACCTTGCCTCTGGCGGACTGCATGGTCAGCATGGCGATCCGCTGCAGCAAAAACTGCAGCTTTTCATTGCATAACCTGGCATAGCGCAGGGCGCCGGCCGGGTTATTTTCCAGATGATCCAACAGAACGGCCTTGGGAATATAGAGCAGCGTGGTGGTCTGCATACAGCGAAGGACGGTGTCCGGACCCTGACCGCCCATGAGATTGCAGATGCCGAAGCATTCATAGGGCTCTAAGACATTCATCTGCACTTCCCTGCCGTCAATGGCAATAGAGTAGACTTCAATCCTGCCCTGAGCGATCAGCCCCACCTGTGGAATGCCTTCCAGCACATCCGAAACGATCTGCCCGCTTTTGCAATGGCGCAGCACCACAGAGGCCTCCTGCGTCGTAAAATCGGAAAACAAGGGCGAATGGGCCAGTGTTTCCCGGATCATTGCCTGTTCCCGGGATTTTGTTTCTGTTTCAGCGTTTGCCAATCTGTCACCTTCTTAATGTATGAACTACAAATAGAATTGGTGGTTAGAATCAACTAACCACGACCCACATTCTAACGGAATATGCGTCGGCGCGTCAAGAAAAATATGACAGCTCTCCGGTATCAAATGAGACTGACAGAAGAAAAAGAATCTGATAGGTTAGTTGTGATAAACTGCGAAATTCTCCTGACGTTGCCGCAGACAAGCTGCGGCAAGAAAGGTTAGTTTGAAAGGAATGCCTGATGGCGTTCCTTTCAAACGGCACCTATGCCATAAATGTCATAGGTGCGGATCGCATCGGAGAATTCGCCTGCGCGAAATTCTCCTCACGTTGCCGCAGACAAGCTGCGGCAAGAAAGGTAAATATGAAACGAGTTGTGTTATTTTCCGGCGCATCGGCGGTGGGTAAGACGGCGGCCCTGCGGCAGACACTGCCCATCTTACAGTTGCTGGGGGCCCGGATAGGCGTATGTAAGATAGACTGCCTGCAGAGCGATGATGCGCAGGTCTATGAAAAAATTGACCTGCCCTGCGTGACAGGCATCAGCGGCGATATCTGTCCGGATCATTTTCTGGTTTCTAATCTGGCAGAACTGTGGGACTGGAATGAAAAAGGAGGCAGGGATACCCTGGTGATCGAGACAGCGGGGCTGTGTCATCGCTGTTCACCGGCAACGGAGCGGATGGTGGCCGGCTGTGTGCTGGACTGCACCGCCAGCAGCAAGGCGCCGGCCCAGTCGGGCCCTATGCTGACAGAGGCGGACTTTGCGGTGCTGACAAAGATCGACATGGTCTCCCAGGCAGAGCTGGAGATCATCAGCTGGCAGATCAGACAGATCAATCCCGGCATTGCCCTTTTTCCCATGGACGGACTGGCGGGCTATGGGGCAGACAGACTGGCCGGGTGGCTGTATGGGCAAAAGGATGAGGAAACTGCCGAGTCCGATACACTGCGCCATACCATGCCCAGCGGTGTCTGTTCCTATTGTGTAGGTGAGCGCCGGGTAGGCACTGCCTTCCAACAGGGCGTTGTGGGGAAAATTTTTGAAACAACTGCAGAATTGAAGGGGAAAGATTGAAAACGATCACTGTATATCCGGGGCGGGATAAGAATGGAACGCCGGAAAAATATGAGAAACTCATCATGCGCTGCGGGGAGATGTATACCATCGTTGGCAATACCGGTGCAGGAAAAAGCCGGCTGATCAAGGACATAGAACAGTTGGCGGCAGGGGATTCTCCCACAGGCCGCAGGGTAGAGCTGGATGGGCGGAGCCTGGATGGAGAAGAAAGGCAGAAAGCCTCCATGGAGCTGGTGGCTCACTTGGGGCAAAGCATGCGCTTTGTGCTGGACATCTCTGTAGGAGAATTTTTGGAGCTGCATGGGCGGTGCAGGGGGAGAGAGGTTGCTGTAGAGCAGGTGCTGTCTCTGACCAATGAGATGACTGCAGAGCCGGTGAGAGCACAGCAGAATCTGAACCTGCTCAGCGGCGGGCAGGCCAGGTCCCTGATGATCGCCGATGTGGCGCTGGTATGTGACAGCCCTATCGTATTGGCAGATGAGATCGAGAATGCGGGGATCGATAAGGAAAGAGCACTGCAAGCGCTGTGCGGCAGGGATAAGCTGGTGCTGGTGGTCACCCACGATCCCCATACAGCCTTGATGGCACCAAAGCGGCTGGTACTGGAAAATGGCGGCGTGGCAGCGGTGATAGAGCGAAGTCCCGGGGAAGAAATGTTATATGAGGAGCTGAGCCGGCAATATAAAAGGAGCAGACAACTGCAGCAGATGCTGCGCAGCGGGCTGGCGTTGACTTGATGAGAGTATGCGGCTCGCTGTGTGTTCAGTGATCGTATCGGAGAATTCGCCTGTGCGAAAATCTCCTGACATTGCCGCAGAAAAGCCGCGGCATAGGGAGGAAACCATGACTAAAGTCGTATTATATTGGAGCAATATTTGTGTTTTATATAAGCAGGAGCGGGAATTCCTGGAGAAGCTTACGGAGGAGCTGCAGCAGGAAGACATTCGGCTGGAGGTGCATTACTTCGGACTCGGCTGTCCGATGCATATGTCGGAGTATATGGCACAGCCGGATGCACAGTTGCCGGATCTGATCATCTCCGCGGACCTGGAGGTCTTTGAGGATGCCCGTATTTACAGGAAGATCAGCGAAGATCTGTATGATGCAAGAGAATGGATGCCCCTGCATCAGAGCGCAGCGTTGGAACGGGTGGAAAGGGGAAAAAAGCTTTTGCCGTTCCTTTCTATTCCCATCGTCTATTACACCGGAGAACCGGAAAAATGCCGGGAGAAGGAACTAAAAGACTGGCAGGGTCTGGCCTTTGGCGGCATCAATAATTCTGCTGCTAAGACAGCGGTAAAGAGCATATGGAACAGATATGGCAAAGAGGCGGCGGCAGCGGTGCTGGAAAATGCCATGGTGACGGATATGCCTATCGGTGCCTTTCAGGCAGTGCGTATGGGACAGGCTAAGACCGCGTTGGTTCCATCCCTTTATGCCATGCGGGCCGATGAGAAGGAAACATTTCTGGAGATTCCCCGGGAAGGGGTGATGCTGATTCCTTCCTATGTGTGTGCCCGCAGATCGGTGCCGGAAGAGATCCTGCGTCGGGTGACAGAGGGAATCCTGAGTCAGAAAATGTGCGATTTCTATGCAGAAAACGGAGATATGATCGTCTATCCCGCCCAGTGCACTGCCAAAAGCCGTCAGGCCGGACGGGAGGACTATCTCTGCCCGGGAAAAGAATGGTTGGAGCAACTGGATCCTGTGGAATTCTATGAGCTTTACCGGAACTATCTGCCTACGGCGAAGGAGCCGTTCGCATAAAAAACTGATTTTCTTTTCCATATATTGTTATAGTTCAGGTTCTAGCCGGGCGGTGTCTGAACTGTAACCGACAGATTACTATGATGGTTTAGTGCCGCCCGGCCATGCACCGGAGCGCGGCAGATGTCTCGCACCATGCACTTTGCGCCGTTTTGCTTTTGATCTGCATCGAAGCCGCAGCGCAAAGGATGCGAGCCATTCTGCCGCGCTCCGGTGCATTACGTTTTGCATTCCGTTATGGATCTGAACCCCCATAAACTGAAATAAAATCGTTATTGTTCAGATCTCTGCTGCCCGGCTGGAATCTGAACAATAACATTTTGAATAAGATCAGAACGAACATACGAACATACTTTCAAATTTTCTCCCCGTATTCTTCCAGAGGTGATAATATAATCTTATAGAGCGGTTAAAAATACATTAGATGGCTGACGAGAATCCGAAAATCCCGTCAGCTCATTGTGTTTTTCGCACAGTTATTTGTGCAGCAGACGTCACAAATAGCCCTGATCCAAAAGCAAAATAAAAATTGACGTTGAGCAAATCTGAAATCTGCTTTGGGATGCCTCCGGTACAAAACGTCTGCGGAATGGGAGTATTATGGAAAAGATCAGAAAACTATGTAAAAATCTGCAGCGCACAGCCGCAGCGTGCTTTGTGGGTGTGCTGGCGCTGTCCTTACTGTGGGAGACTACACCTGCACTGGCAGCGGGGAAAAGCACCGCTGCAAGCCAGACACAGACGGCCCGGACGGCAGGAACGGCCACCGGCCTGACCATTCGTTATATCGATGTGGGGCAGGGAGACAGTGCGCTGGTGGTATGCGACGGAGAGGCCATGCTGGTGGACGGCGGTGAGTCCTCTCAGTCTTCCAAAGTTTATACGGTTTTGAAGAATCAGAACATTACACATCTTAAGTATATCGTGGCCACTCATCCCCATGCGGATCATGTGGGAGGCCTGCCCGGTGCTCTGACCTACGCAGATTGCGACAAGGTGCTCTCGCCGGTGACTACCAGTGACAATTCTTCTTTTACAAAATTAAAGAAGAAATGTGATGAGAAGAAGATCCCCATCGAAGTACCCACAGAAGGAGCAACCTATACTTTGGGCGGTGCTACCCTGACGATTTTGGGCCCTACCGATGAGATCCCCAACGATCCCAACAATAATTCCATCTTTTTCCGATTAGATTATGGGACTACCTCCTTCCTCTTTACCGGGGATGCGGAGCAGATGGAACAGCAGTTGCTGCTTCATAATGAATATGCACAGCTGAAGGCGGATGTGATAAAAATGCCTCACCACGGCAGCAGCAATGGTGCATCTGAGGCATTTTTAAAGGCCGTAAAACCCAGCTTTGCCATAATCTCCTGCGGCACAGGCAATAGTTACGGTCACCCGCATCAGGAGACCATGAGTCTGTTAAAGGCCCAGAATATCGCGGTGCATCGCACAGATCTTGAGGGAGATATTGTGTGTACCAGCGACGGTACCACTATCACATTTACCACCGGAAAAACAGCAACGGCAGATCTGTATGCAGCCGGGGCCAAGGCCAGCGGTACGGGCAGTAAGAGTACCGGGGCAAGCACGACCCAGAGTACATCCCAGAGTGGTACTTCCCAAAGCGCTGTAGCCGACGGTGGAAATGCCGCGCAGACGGCAAACCAGACAGCCGGTCAGACGACTGACCAGACAGCACAGGCCGCGCAGGCGGGAGCCGCTTCCGACAGCCAGTCCATTGACTATATCGTGAACAAGAGCTCTAAAAAGTTTCATTATCCCAATTGTTCCGGCGTAGCCAAGATGAAAGAAAGCAATAAGCAGGCGGTGAACAGCACCAGAGATCAGCTGATCGCCCAGGGATATTCTCCCTGTGGCATCTGCAATCCGTAAGGAAGCAGTGCGGTAAACAGCGGTAGATCGGCTGCCGGAGAGACCCCGGGGAAGAAGAAAATGCCCAAGGAAAGTATAGTAATCTCAGATGCCATTGAAAAAATAAAAGAAGAGATCCAGCAGCTGCAGCTGATCCTGGCGGCGCTGACGGCGGAGCGGGATGACCTGAAATATCACATCTGTCCTGAACTGACAGCCCGTTATGCCCGGGAAATAGGGGAGTATGAGCATCGCCTCAAATGCCAGCGGATCATGATCCTGGAGATGAAGCGCAGGATCGAGATCGCAAGAGCGGCCCTGAACCGGGAGAAAACCATTTCCCGGGAAGCGGTAGACCAACAGGTGGAAAAGGAGTATGAAGAATTTCACCAGAAGGTAGATGAGGAGTATCAGAAGGCCCAGGAAGCCAAGCAGGAGCAGGAACGCCGGGAGCAGCAGCAACGGCAGTATCAGCAGCAGTGGCAGGAAAAATACGGAGGCCGTAAGGGCAAAAAGCAGGCCGGGGAAGGCAACAGCGAAAGCTGGCAGTCAGAAGAAAATGGCGAAGCCAACGGAGATGGAGCATACGGCGGAAACGGCGACACCAACGGGGATGAAACCTGTGGCAGTACGGGTGTAGGCGATCAGAATAGCGAGTATTCCGAAAACAACCGGACCGCCGGTGAAGGCACTGACGGACAGAACGCTTCCCAGTCTACAGAGGATGCCGGGTCTGACACCAAGGAGATGCCCAATCCCAAGGAGATGTTTCGGAAGATCGTCAAAAAGCTGCATCCGGACATGAATCCGGACATCACGGAGCGGGAGAAGGAACTCTTCAGCAAGGCGGTGAAGGCGTATCAGGATGGAGATGTGGTGACACTGCAGGAAATCTACGACGAAGTCTTTGGGGACGGCAGTGATGCGCCGGTGGACAAAGAGATGTCCTATGACGACCTGGTGGAGCTGCGGGATAAGCTCAAAGACCGCATTGAGGAAGTTAAAGAAGAAATTGAGGACATTAAAGCCTCCTTCCCCTATACCAGAAAAGAATTCCTGGACGATGAGGATGCGGTGGCAGCAGAGCAGAAGAAACTGGAGGATCTGATCCATAAATACGAAGATACCTGGAAGGATCTCACGAAGATGCTGCAGGATATCAACGAGGAAATGGAAGCGTTAAAGCACAAACAGACGGCGACACAAAAAGAGGTATAAAACCGTGGGTAAAAAGAAGAAGGAGAAGGCACTCTCCGTGATCGCGGAAGATGTGAGTGCGCTGTCTGTTCTGGAGCAGGAAGGACTGGCGGTGCCGCAGGTTTTTGCCAGGGATATTCTTTTGATGGAAACCATAATCAATGGAGCCATGCATGTGGAAAATATCCATGCCCTTGCGGCGACTTTGCATGTGGGAGACAGAGTCAAACTGATCCTGGAGCCGGATAACCCCGTGGATGCCAGAGCGATCCTGGTGCGCAATGAAAAGGATGAGAAGTTAGGCTATATCCCCAGGGTCAAAAATGAGGTGCTTTTTCACCTGATGGACGCCGGAAAATATCTTTATGGGGTAGTGGTAGACGGAGATATCGATGAGGATGCCGACGAGGAGGATACCTGGGTGCAGATTTACATAGAAGTTTATATGAAGGATTAGATAAAAATGAAATCTGCAGGACGCCCGTTCACGACAAAGATCGTGGGCGGGCGTTTTGTTGTTCGGGGCCCACTCCGTCCGCCGTTGTTGCCGGGGGATGGATATGGTATGATAACAGTATCTGCGGCATAAGGAGGTAAATATGGCTTTATTAAGTGCAATCGTGCCCTGTTACAACGAAGAAGAAAACGTTCGCTTTTTTTACGACGAATTTATAAAGAACAAGGCCTTTTTCGAAAAGGAAGGCCTGGACTACGAGTTGATCTATGTCAATGACGGCTCTAAGGATAAGACGGTGGAGGAAGTCAAGAAGCTCCGGGAGATAGACGACCATGTGCATCTGGTATCCTTTTCCAGAAATTTTGGAAAAGAGGCGGCCATTTATGCGGGGCTTCAGACTGCCAAGGGAGATTATGTGGCTATGATGGATGCTGATCTGCAGGATCCGCCGTCGCTGCTGCCCACCCTTTACGGCTATCTGCAGGAGGGCTATGATACGGCGGCCACCAGACGGGTAGACAGAAAAGGGGAGCCGCCGATCCGCTCTTTTTTTGCCAGGAAGTTTTATCGCCTGATCAATCGTTTTTCCAAGACGGAGATCGTGGACGGCGCCAGAGATTACCGGCTGATGACCAGGCAGGTGGTGGATGCCATCCTGTCCATGACGGAGTACAACCGGTTTTCCAAGGGCATCTTCGGCTGGGTAGGCTTTAACACCAAATGGGTGGAATTCGAAAATGTGGAGCGGCAGAAGGGAGAGACCAAGTGGTCTTTCTGGAGCCTGTTCCTTTATGCGCTGGACGGCATCGTGGCTTTCTCCACGGCGCCCCTGGCTATTGCTTCCGTTGTGGGAAGTGCCTTTTGCGTGCTGGCTTTTCTCATGATCATTTTTGTAGTAGTGAGGGCTTTGCTGTTCGGAGATCCTACCTCCGGCTGGCCGTCTCTGGTCTGCATTATCCTGCTGGTCAGCGGGGTGCAGCTGCTTTGCATCGGTGCCATCGGCCAATACCTGGAAAAGACCTATCTGGAAGTCAAAAAACGTCCGATCTATATCGTAAAGGAGAAATTCTGATGTATGGAAAAGAATAAGGAAAGCAGTCAGCATAAGCTGGAAGCATTAAAAAAAGTAGTGGTGCTGCAGCTGTCTCTGGTGGGCATGCTGCTGCAGACGGCGGTTTATGCCTATTGCTGGTTCAATGTCTATTATCCTTCTGCAGTGCGGCTGAAATTAAAGTTCTATTTCAAGGGCCATGCCCTGATTCTGATCCTTTACTTTGTGCTCCTGCTGTTTTTCTCCAATACCTACGGTGGTACCAAGATCGGTTATTTAAAGCCGCTGGACGTGATCCTTTCCCAGATCTTCTCACTGCTGGCGGTGAATATCATCTCCTATTTCCAGATTTCCCTGATGCGGAACTGGCTGGCAGATGTGGAGCCTATGCTGATGGTGATGCTGGTGCAGGTGGCTGTGGCGGTGGTATGGGTGAACTTCAGCGACCGGGTGTATAAAAAGGTATTTCCGCCTCGGGAGATGCTGCTGGTGCACGGTGCCAGATCCACCCAGGATATTCTGAATAAATTCGCCAGCAGGCCTGAGAAATACAAGATCACCAGCTGTGTGGACATCGCTCAGGGCAGAGAAAAGATAATGGCGCAGATCAGCAGCGGTGCCTACGGTGCCGTGGTGCTGTGGGATATCCCTACAGAGGAACGCAATCATCTGCTGAAATACTGCTATGGCATTTCCATGCGGGTATATGTCATGCCCAAAATCCCGGATGTGCTCATGCGGGGTGCAGCCCAGTTGCATCTGTTTGATACCCCTATTTACATGACCAGGGAGTACGCCCTGACCTTTGAGCAGCGGTTCTGGAAGAGAACCATCGATGTGGTATGTGCGGCGCTTATGCTGGTCATCACCCTTCCCATCACGCTGATCACAGCTATCGCCATCAAGGCCTATGACCATGGTCCGGTTTTCTATGTGCAGACCAGATGTACGCTGGGACAGCGGGAGTTTGGCATCATTAAGTTCCGCAGCATGCGGGTGGACGCGGAAAAGGACGGCGTGGCCAGACTTTCCTCTAAGGGGGATTCCCGGATCACGCCCATCGGCCGTTTTATCCGGGCGGTGCGCATCGATGAGCTGCCCCAGCTGATCAATATCCTGAAGGGGGATATGTCCTTTATAGGTCCCAGACCCGAGCGGCCGGAGATCATGGCCCAGTATATGGAAGAGATGCCGGAGTTCGCCTACCGCACCAGAGTGAAGGCGGGACTGGCAGGCTACGCCCAGGTCTACGGCAAGTACAATACCACCCCGTATGACAAGCTGAAGCTGGATCTTACCTATATCCAGAATTACTCGGTGTGGCTGGACTTAAAGCTGATGCTGCTGACCTTAAAGATCCTCATCCAGCCGGAGAGCACCGAAGGCGTGGATCAGAATCAGGTCACAGCCATGAAGGCGGAGGATGCGGGAAAAGAGCAGCAGAGCAGCAAGGAATAACAGCAGAAATGCGGAAACGCGGAAAAAAGAAAAATACGGAAATTCTGCTGAAAATGGTTTATACCCCAAAATTGATCATGCAATGTAAATCGTTAGAAAGCAGAAGACGATAAAATCATCAGATTCAACAAAAGAAAAAAGTGTCCGGAAACGAAAATCATTACCGGAGCATGGGAGCACGGATCCAGAATGGAAAAAGAAGAAAAGCAGACTTTACAGCAGCATAGTGAGGATGAATGCGGCGGCGAAAGAGAGAAAAGTGCCTCTACAGTGGGCAGACAGCTTCGCCTGCAGTCCTGGCAGGGGAGAGCCCTGTGGCTTCGTCTTCGCAGCCGGCTGTGGATCCTGCCTCTACTGGCGATCATCGGCGCACTGGTGGGCGGAGGCATCTATTTCCTGGTGACCTGTGTCTTTGCGGATGCAAGAGAATACCAGGAGGTATCCAAGCTGTACATTGATTTTGCCTATGACGAGACGGGCACGGTGTATGATTACTATAACGGCGCCACCTGGACGGATCTGCTGACGGCAGAACCCAGGCTGTCGGAGGCTATTGAAGAGGCTATCCCGGATATTTCCCTGGAAGAAGTCAAGGCATCTGTAAAGGCGGAGATCTTGTCGGATATCCGTCTGATGACGGTGACGGTGACCAACGCAGACCGGGAGAAGACAGAGCGCATGGCCCAGGCGGTCAACCAGGCCTTGCAATCCTTCGGAGAGCAAGCCAAAGAATTTGAAAAGATCACCTTTTTATCCGCAGAAGGACCCAGCCTGGAGCTTATCTCCGATCGCACGAGAAATGCGGTGCTTTTGGGCGGTGTCATAGGACTGCTCCTGGCAGCTGTCCTTTTATGGATCCGGGTACTGACCGGAGACGGCATCTATGCACCGGAGGAAGTCACAGAGCGGTTTGACCTGCCGGTACTGGGCGTCCTGACAAAGGATGAACCGCAAAAAGCGGGAAGAAAAAAGGCAGAAGCGCAAGAACAAACCGAGGAAAAAGCACAGGAAAAGGTACCGGAAGCACAGGAAAAAGCAGAAGAACAGGAAAAAACCGAGACAAAAGGAAAGAAACCCCGGACCCCACGGCTGAATCCCTGGACGCAGGAGGTGCTGGCTGCCAATCTGCAGGGAACAGGTGTGGCCGGAGGGCAGGTTCTCCTGGTTTCTCCCGTAAAAGACCGGGAAATGCTGCAGAAAGCGGCGGATGCGGTGGAAAAGGCTTTGGTGATGTGTGCGGCAAAAGGGGCAACTGTAAAAGCAGACGCAGAAGCAGCAGATCTTGCTCTTTGCCAAAAGGCAGATCATGTTTTATTGGTAATGCCCTGGGGAAAGGACTGCGGCGTCAGGACGACCTGGCTGCTGCAGCAGCTTAACACACAGGGAATCGTTCCGGCAGGCGTGTTGCTGATGCAGGCTTCCGGGCGGTTTTTACAGGAGTATTACAGGATCAGGGAGGATGAAAAGGCATGATGCGCTTACAGGTACTGGTGGCCTGTCTGGACCAGAATGTGACGATGCTGTCAGAATATATGAATCTTCATACCGAGGCAGTGATCTGCAACCAGGCCAACAGAAATGCCTATATGGAATATGATCACAACGGACGCAGGATCCGGGTCTGGACCTTTGCGGAACGGGGCGTGGGCAGGAACAGAAACAATGCTCTGCTGCGGGCCGAGGGGGATCTGGTGCTATTCGCCGATGAGGATATCGTTTACACGGATGATTATGAGGATCGTATCCTGCGGGCCTTTGAGGAAAATCCGGATGCAGACGGTCTTTTCTTTAACGTAGAGGCAGAGGAGGGGCGTAAAACTTACGAAAACATGCGGCGCAAAAGAATCCGCTGGTATAATTACGGCCGCTATCCCACCTACAGTCTGTGCCTTCGCAGAGAGGCCCTTCTAAAGGCCAATGTGTGGTTCTCCCTGCTGTTCGGCGGCGGCGCACCTTATTCCAACGGAGAAGATTCCCTGTTTATCCACGATTGCCTGAAAAAAGGATTGAAGATTTACGGGGTGCCTATCCATATCGGAAATGAACGGCGCACCAACAGCACTTCCACCTGGTTCCACGGCTACAACGAAAAGTTCTTTTACGACCGGGGCGTATTATATCACTACCTCTACGGCGTGATGGCTGTGCCCTTCGGCCTGCGTTTTCTGTTAAAGAACAGAAAGATCATGTGCGGCGAGATCCCTTTCCGACAGGCCTATAGCCTTTTGAAAAAGGGAGTCCGGGAAGCCGGATGACGAAAATGCATAAACGCCTGCGGAATGGAGATTCGTATGACCATATACCTGATCCTCACAGCATCGGTGCTGGTGCTGTGCTGCTTTGTACAATCCTGTGCAGAAGAAAACTGCGGCAGAGACAATGGGTGCCTCAGGCTGCCCGGTGTCGGCCGCAGTATTTTTATACGAAATAAAAGAGCACTGTCCGGCGGGTGTCTGCTGGGCATTCTGGTGCTGCTGACCCTGACAGAGTCCCTGCGGATCAATATCGGCAATGACTATGCCCGGTACGTGGAGTTTATGCATCTGGTGCGCTCCGATGCCTACGTGCCCACGGAGGTGGGATTTAACCTTTTCGTCAAACTGATCTACGCCATGTGCGGCTATGAGAATTACCTGCTGGTCTTTGCTCTTTTTTCGCTGCTGACCTGCGGGATCTTTCTGCTAGCTATCAGGCAGCAGGCGGAAAGCTTTGCTTTTTCCTTCTTTCTGTTCATGATGTTTGGCTACTATTTCCAGAGCTACAATACGGTGCGCTATTACCTGGCGCTGGCCATGGCAGTCTTCGGCATCCGGTATCTGCTGGAGCGGGCGTATCTGCCGTTTCTGGTGGTGATCCTGTTGGCGGCGACCTTTCATAAATCTGTGTTGGTGGTACTGCTGCTCTATCCTCTGGCCCTGGTACCCTGGAAAAAATGGCATCTGGCCGTAGGAGCACTTTTTTGCTGCAGCTTTCTTTTTTTTCAGGATTTCTGGCTTCGGGTGGTGGTCTTTCTGTACCCCTCTTATGAGGATACGGAGTATCTTACCGGCAGCGGTCTGCAGTACGGCAATATTCTCCGCTGTCTGGCAGTGGTGGTACTGGCCCTTCTGTATTATAAAGAGGCGGTGCAGGGAAGCAGACGGAACCGCTTTTATTTCTACTGCAGTCTGGGAGCGTTGGCGCTGTATACCTTTTGCTCCTTCCTGCCCATCATTTCCCGGATCGGCTATTACCTGACGGTGACCCAGATCTTTTTCCTGCCCTCTATCCTGCGGAGTATCCCGGAGAAGAAAAGGAAGGAGAGGATTTTCTGGACGGCGGTGGTGATCCTGGTGGCGGTGGCCTATTTTGCCCTGTTCCTTCGCCGGGCATCGGCCCAGAATATCAAGATCGTCCCTTACCAGAGCTTTTTGTTTACCGATATGCCCAAAACTCTGTCGGAGGTTAATTGAGTTGGAAAGACAAAACCGAGAGCAAAACATACAGAGAAACCGGCTGCAGCGGGAATGTGAGCAGGATACACAGTGTGATCAATTGCAGCAGGAACAGGATCTTAACCCGGAGAAGTGCCGAGATATGGAACAAAAGTACCGAAATATGAAACAAAATCAGACACAAAACCGACAGGAAAAACAAGAGCAGTGGAATGAAAACGTATCTCCGTTCTTCTCTGTCATCGTAGTCTGCTACAATGCGGGGGCAAAATTAAAGGACACGGTGGAAAATATCTTATCCCAGACCTGTCGGGATTATGAGGTCATCGTGAAGGACGCAGGCTCGGAGGACGGAAGCCTGCAGAGCCTGCCCGGGGATGAGAGGATCCGGATCTTTACCGAAAAGGACAAGGGTATCTATGATGCCATGAACCAGGCCACGGCCAAAGCCCGGGGACGCTTTGTGGTGTTCATGAACTGCGGCGATTATTTTCACGGCAGGGAAACGCTGGAAGAGGTAAAGAGCTGCATCCTGCAGCAGGAGAATGCAAAGCGGCAAAGTGCGGGGCAGAGCAAACCGCAAAGTGACGGGCAGGACGCACAGGGAAGCAACCGGCAGTGTGAACAGAGAAACGCTGTCATCTACTATGGAAATATCCTGGAAAAGACCAGCGGACAGATCGTGTCCTCTAATCCTAAGATGGACGATTTTGCCTGCTTTCGCAATGTTCCCAATCATCAGGCATGCTATTACAGCAGGGCACTTTTTGACAAGAGAGGCTTTGACCTCTCTCTGCGGGTGCGGGCCGACTATGAGCATTTTCTGTGGTGTCGGTATCGGGGCGGGGCGCAGCTGATCTCTATGCCCCTTACGGTGGCGGACTATGAGGGCGGCGGCTTCTCGGAGACGGCGGAAAACCGCCGGATCTCTGCTAAAGAGCACAGACAGGTGACAGAGGAATACCTGCCTAAGTGGAAATGCATGCTGTTTCGTGGCTACCTGATCCTTTCCCTGCAGCCTTTGCGGGAAAAGATAGCCCAGAATCCCAAAACAGCCGCAGCCTATGATGCTCTGAAAAATGGAATCTACAGGTTGATGGGAAGAAAGTAGAAGATATAGGATCAATGCAAAAAAATCTGCCGGTGAGCAAAGGGAATAGGAGAGTTTCGTTGCTTTTCGCACCGCAGTTTGTGCTACAGGCGTCATAAAGTGCCTTGGCTGCAAGGCAAAGCGCCTGCGAAATGAGGATTTACATGAAAATATTATGGGTTTGCAATATCATGCTGCCGGCCTTTGCCAGAGCGAATCACCTGGCATACTCAGACAGAGAGGGGTGGCTTTCCGGCAGCTTTGAACGGATACAGGAAGAAAAGGCCCGGCTACAGACCAGACGGTGGGATCTGCGCAGCAGCGGACAGGAGAGCCTGCAGGAGCAGACGGAGGCGGATGCGGCGCTGCCGGCGGGAAGCCTTATCGAGCTGGGGGTGTGTTTTCCCTCCCCGGAGGGCTTCGGGGATTTCCACAAGCGACTGGAGGGCGTGGAGTTTTACGGCTTTCAGGAGGACTTAAGTACGCCGGAGATCTACAAGCCGGAGCTGGAGAAAAGATGTCGGGAGATCCTGGATGATTTCAAGCCGGATATCGTGCATCTGTTCGGGACAGAATTTCCCCACAGTCTGGCTATGGCCAGGGCTTTCGGAGATCCGGCTCACTTGCTGGTGGGGATCCAGGGGATCTGCGCCAGCGTGGCAGAGGTCTACATGGCAGATCTGCCCTATAAGGTGCAGCGCCGGGTAACTTTTCGGGATCTGGTAAAGAAGGATTCTCTTTTCCAGCAGCAGGAGAAGTATAAAATGCGGGCAGAGACGGAGGCAAAGACCCTGCAGCTGACAGGCCATATCACGGGTCGTACCACCTTTGACAGAGAGCGTACGGAGCGGATCAATGCCCGGGCCGTGTACCATCCCATGAATGAGACCATGCGCTCCGTTTTTTACAAGGATCAGTGGAAGCGGGAACAGGTGGAGTCCTACAGTATTTTCTTAAGCCAGGGGGATTACCCCCTGAAAGGATTTCACTATATTTTGCAGGCGATGCCGGAAATCCTGAAGAAGTATCCTCAGGCCCATCTGTATGTGGCGGGCAATTCCATCATCGGCAATGTTGGCGGTGTCATACCGCCGAAGAAATATCCCACGCCGGTATGGATCACTTCTTATGGAAAATATCTGCTGTCCCTGATCAGACAGAACGGTCTGCAGGGTCACGTGACTATGCTGGGAAAACTTTCGGCACAGGATATGAAAGAACAATTCCTGAGAAGCCATGTGTTTATCTGCCCTTCCGCGGTGGAGAATTCCCCCAATTCCCTGTGTGAGGCTATGCTCCTTGGCATGCCGGCAGTGGCGGCCCGGGTAGGCGGTATCCCGGATCTTTTGGAGGACGGTCAGGAAGGACTGCTTTATAATGAAGGCAGATACGAGGAACTGGGAGCGGCCATCCGGGCGATCTTCGCAGATGACGCCCTGGCAAAACGCCTGGGGGATAACGCAAGGCACCGGGCCGGTATCACCCACAACCCGGATGTGAATTTTATGCGGCTGACGGGAATATACAGGAGTATGATGTAAAACTGCTCAGAAATGGAAATCAGAATGAAGATCACCTTTGTATCCAATTACATCAATCACCACCAGATGCCCTTTTGTCAGGCTTGCTATGAACAGCTGGGAGAGGATTTTATCTTCCTGCAGACGGAGCCCATGGAAGAGGAACGGGTGGCCATGGGCTGGGGGACAGATTTGGCAGCCTTGCCGTACCTGCGGCTGTATTACGAGGATGAGACAGCGGGAAAAGCCCTGATTAAGGACAGTGACCTGGTGCTCTTTGGATGGTCCGGCTTAGAGGAGCTGGCCCAGCAGCGGATGCTGGCAGGCAGACCGACGGTGCGGGTTAGCGAGAGGATCTACCGGGAAGGACAGTGGAAAGCAATATCTCCAAAGGGGCTGCTGCACAAATATCGAGAGCATATCCGCTTCCGGAATAAAAACTGCTGGCTGCTGTGTGCCGGGGCCTATGTGGCCTCTGATTTTGCTTTGATCCACAGCTATCCGGGCAAGATGCTGCGGTTTGGATATTTTCCCCAGCTGCGGACCTATACCGATGGGCAGTTGAAGGGATTTAAGGCACCTGCAGGTGACGGGGCACCGTCTGTCAGGATCCTGTGGGCAGGTCGGTTCCTTCCCCTGAAGCATCCGGAGTTTGCACTGCATATGGCGAAAAAGCTTCGGGAACAGGGTATCTCGTTCCACCTGGAGATGATCGGTGACGGGGAGATGCGAAGCGGACTGGAGAACTACAGCAAAGAAAACGGCCTGGAGGAATGGGTGACATTCCGGGGGTTCCTGCCGCCGGAAAAGGTGCGGGAGGCCATGGAGCGGAGCCACATCTTTCTCTTTACCAGCAATCATCTGGAGGGCTGGGGCGCTGTGGTCAATGAGGCTATGAACAGTGCCTGCGCGGTGTTGGCCGGGGCAGAGGCCGGGGCGGTGCCCTGGCTGATCCAGCACGGCGAGAACGGGCTGATCTACAATGGCGAGGATGAGGCGGATTTCCTGGCGAAGGCACTGTATCTGGCAGGCCATCACGCAGAGTGTCATGAGATGGCCCAGAGAGCCTATCAGACTATTACCGGGGAGTGGAATGCCCAGGTGGCAGCAGCTCGTTTTCTGGATTTTGCCGGATGCGTGACGGAAGGAAAGGACTGGCAGCCTCCGGCCGGCGGGCCCATGAGCAGGGCACAGGTGATCAGACCGTATTTAAAGGTGCCGCAGTCAAGCTGCGGCATAAAGAGGTGAATTGGAAAGAAATGCCTGATGGCATTTCTTTCCAACGGCGCCTATGCCGTAAACGTCATAGGTGCGGATCGCATCGGAGAATTCGCCTGCGCGAGATTCTCCTCACGCTGCCGCAGTCAAGCTGCGGCATAAAGAGGTAATCATGATCAGGAGACATATGATCTTTTACGGCAGAGTCCAGGGCGTGGGCTTTCGCTATTACAGTTATCACAAGGCGATCCAGCTGGGATTGACCGGCTGGGTGCGCAATCTCTACGACGGCTCTGTGGAGATGGAGGTGCAGGGAAGAGAGGAACAGATCGATGAGCTGATCCTTTTCCTGGAAAAGCAGACCTATATCGTCATTGAAAATTTTGAGTCGAAGAACCTGCCGCTGGATGAAGAGGAACGAGATTTCCGGAAAATCTATTAAAAGCGTAGGCTCTTTACTTGTTTATGCCTGCAGCAATACCTTGACTTTACAATAGTTGTAAGGTTTAGAATCCTTCCGAAAAAATGTTGCTTTCACACCCTGACCGGGCGGCGGGGGCTGTAACAAAAATGGCAGAAGGAGCTTTATTTTACAATGAAAAAAGATCTGACATCAGGAAGTGTATCCGGGGCAATCCTGCGCTTTGCCCTGCCCTATCTTTTATCTTATTTTCTTCAGACCCTGTATGGCATGGCGGACCTGTATATGATCGGGCTGTTCGGCGGTGTCAATGATACCACCGCTGTGGCGGACGGCAGTCAGGTGATGCATATGCTGACGGTCATGATCGTGGGACTGGCCATGGGTACCACCGTCATGGTGGGCAGAGCCGTAGGCGCCCGTAAGACAAAGGAGGCGGCCACAGTCATCGGCAATACGGTGACCATGTTTATCGGTCTGTCTTTGCTGTGCATGGTGCTTTTGCTGTGCGGGGTAGGCGGTATCGTGGCGTTGATCAGTGTGCCCGTCGAGGCGGTGGAAGGTACTGTGGCGTATCTGACCATCTGCTTTATCGGGATTCCTTTTATCACGGCGTATAATATCCTGAGCGCTATTTTCCGCGGTATGGGAGATTCCAAAAGTCCCATGTATTTCATAGCCGTGGCCTGCGCTGCCAATGTGCTGTTAGATTATGTATTCATGGGGATCCTGCACTTAGGACCGGCCGGGGCGGCCCTTGGCACCACTTTATCCCAGACTTTGAGCGTGCTCTTTGCACTGTTTGCCATGTGCAGAAGAAATACCGGCATCCGGCTTAGTCGAAAAGATCTTATCCCCCGGAAAGAGGTAATGGCACAGCTGCTGCAGATCGGTCTGCCGGTGGCGGTGCAGGACGGCTGCATTCAGGTGGCTTTTATCGTGATCACGGTCATTGCCAATCAGCGGGGCCTGACGGACGCGGCGGCGGTAGGCGTGGTGGAAAAGATCATCAGCGGCCTGTTTATCGTCCCTTCCTCCATGCTGGCTACCGTATCGGCGCTGGCTTCTTTGGATATCGGTGCGGGAGAGCACGAGAGGGCCGGGCAGACCCTTCGCTTTGCCACCCTGATGGCGGTGGGATACGGTATTCTCATCGTGATCCTGATTGAGTGCACGGCCCCGCTGGCGGTGGGATTATTTACCACAGATGCGGCGGTGGTAGCTGCAGGCAGTGCTTATTTGCGCAGTTATATCGTGGATACCGTTTTTGCCGGCATTCATTTTTGCTTTACAGGATTTTTTGCCGCCTATGGCCGTTCCTATATTGGTTTTCTGCACAATATCCTGGCCATCGTGCTGGTGCGGGTGCCGGGGTCTTATCTGGCATCGAAGTTTTATCCGGATACCCTGTTTCCCATGGGCATGGCAGCGCCGGCAGGCTCTCTTTTGTCTGTGCTGATCTGTGTGGGGATTTACTTTTTCCTGAAAAAGAAGGGAACCTTGCAGAAAGCGAGATAGTACGTGGCAACGGGGGAGCAGTAACACTGATCGCCGGCAGCATGTTTAACAGCTAAGTCCCATGGCGAGTGGTGCGCTGAGACCGTTCATCGACCGCCGGATGGACCGGCGCCTGTAGGTAATGAGAAGTGAGGTGGTGGGGAATGCGAACCTTGTATACCATCGGAGAAGTGGCCGGTATGTTCCGGGTCAGTATGGGAACCCTGCGCCACTATGAGCAGGCGGGACTGCTGCAGCCGGAATATACGGACCCGGAGACCGGCTACCGGTATTACGGCGTCCGGCAGTTTGAGGTGCTCAATACCATTCGCTATCTGCGGGTGCTGGAATTTTCCCTGCCCCAGATCCGGGAGTTTTTGCAAAACCGGGATGCAGCGGTGATGGAGGAAAAGCTCCTGCAGCAGCAATCTCTGATAGCAGAGAAAAAGCGGGAACTGGAAAAGATAGAAAAAAAGATCCGGCACCGGCTGGAATCCCTGCAGGATGCCAGAAGTGCGGTGCTGGATGAGATCTTTCTTTGCAACAGGAAGCAGAAGCGGATGGCAGTGATGGAGGATTCCCTGCATCCGGGGACCTATCTGGATTTAGAGCTTCCGATCCGCAAGCTGGTGGAGAATCAAAAGGATTCCCTGGTCTTTCTGGGAAAGATCGGCGTGGGGATCTCCCTTGCTTCTCTGGAGACGGGGAAATATGACGTCTATGACCTGGTGTTTCTCTTGCTGGATGAGGAGGATACCTATGAAGGGGAAATCATCCGGTTGTCGGCAGGAGAATATGTGACAGTCCGTTTTTGCGGTGGCCACAGAGAGGCACCTGTCTACTATCAGAAACTGCTGGACTTTTGCAGAGAGCAGGGACTGGAGATGGCCGGATTTTCCCAGGAGATCACGCTGATCGATGACGGTATGACAAAAGATGCGACACAGTTTGTGACGGAGATCTCCATTCCGGTAAAAAAGAGTAAGCTGTGAGAGATAAGCTGCGGCATCCCAACAGCAGCAGAAATAAAAGGATTAAAGATGACGAACACCATGATTTCGGTAGTGGTACCGGTTTACAATGCAGAGAAATTTCTGGAGAGAACGGTGGCCTCCATACAGGCCCAGACGGATCCTGATCTTGAGATCATTCTGGTAAATGACGGCTCCGGGGACGGCTCGCTGGCTCTTTGCCGGCGGTTGGAGAAGGAGGATGCCCGGATCCGGGTCATCGATCAGGAAAATCAGGGGGTCTCTGTGGCCAGAAATGCCGGCGTGCAGGCTGCGAGGGGAGAGTGGATCAGCTTTGTGGATTCCGATGACCTGCTGTATCCGGGGATGCTGGCGGCGTTGCGGGAAGGTATGGAGAGTGCCTGTCGGCAACGCCGTAAGAATGTACAGATCCAGGTGGGAAGAGAGGAGATCGACGAAGAGGGAAACCTGCTGCCGGCAGCGGTGACGGCCCCGAAGGAACCCACATGGATCTCCATGGAGGAGTTCGCCAAAAGCCTGCTGTTGTATCAGGGGGATTCTTCCTTTTGTACCAAGCTGACTCCTAAGGAACTGCTGTTGGAGCATCCTTTTCCGGTGGGAAGACTGGCAGAGGATTTTTATCTGGAGATGGAAATGGCACCCTATTTGGAAGGGGTATATGACTTGCCCTATGTGGGCTACCGGGTGGTGCACAGACGGGGCAGCCAGACCAGAAGAGCCCGGGCGGGACAGTTTTCCAGGGTATATATTGCCATTGTGGAAGCGGCCGATCATGTGGAAAAGGAGCTGGTGCCTCTGTATCCCGGGCTGGAAAGAGCCGCCAGACATTTCGGCCTTTTTGAACGGCTGGACTATCTGCTGCATGTGCCGATCCCGGATATGAAAAAGGAAAATACTTTTTATGCGGGAGTATGCCGCTATTTAAAAGAGCACAGACAGGATGTGGCTACAGATCCCTGGCTGCGTAAAAAAGAGCGATTGTATCTGAAGCTGCTGACGACCGCGCCGGTGCTGACCAGGCGGGTACACCGGCTGACCATGAGGATGAGAGGGATCGAAGTGTAGGTTCTTTCGGTGCCTGCGCGGTAACCGACAGGTTATTACGATAAGTTAGTGCCGCCCGGCCATGCACCGGAGCGTGGCAGATGTCTCGCACCATGCACTTTGCGCCGTTTTGCTTATGATCTGCCTCTCGCCTGCGGATGGCGCGGCCCGAACTCGCATCCCCGCCTGATGCGGGGATGCTCAGACA
>CAVBJS010000023.1:0-39287 GCA_963596015.1 Bacteroidaceae bacterium | reverse complement strand
CCGCAGGATGGTATCGGGCACGCTTTCAGAGCGGGCCCGATAGGCCCGTAATGTTTGAGCGTCCCCTCTTACCGCACCGTGATCTTTGTACTCAGATCAACGCCTGCGATGGCAGAAGCACTGGCAAGATAATTGGCTGCATTGGCACCATTCATGTTTACATAATAGTCCCATGACGCCTTATGAGAACCGTTCAGATTTGTGATACCATTGGCAAGGCCCTGAACGATCTCTCCGGAATCATCCTGCTGACGACTGAAGATGATGCCGTCAATATGCTGGTTATTCACTGCCTGCCAGTATGCATACATCAAAGCGGCAGCCTGCACATCTTCACCCTGCAGGGAAGTATATCCCACCTCCGAGCACAGGACGCTGCGGACCTGACCGGTGGGAGAACGGAAGGAAGCCTGTCCTAAGTAATCCGTCAGCACATCGATATTCTGGATGGTAATATAAGCGGTAGCATTGCTGTGCTGTACCAGGCTGCTGGCATTCCAGGGTCTGGGATCTGTCAGAGGCACATCGTAGGGATGCATAGCCACATGCCAGTCGATATTTCCCTCTGAAGATACCAGACTGTTAAAGGTATCCATGAAGGGCTTGCCTGCATAATACAGAGCTGCATTGGAGGAACGGCTCCACTGCTGATCTACGGAAATATAAATGTTCGCATTGCCGTTCTGGGATTTGATGCCGTTGTAGAAGATCCTTACTGCCTTGGCATACTCCGCGGTAAAGACGGAAAGATCCACATTGGACATGTAATTCCAGTCTGCTCTTGCATTGACCTCATTGCCCACGATCCAGTTATCTACTTTACCGTGGCCGGTGCCGGAATAACGCTCACCCAGGAAAGCGGCGATGGCTTCCAGTTTTTCCACCCCTGCCTGTTCTGCTGTGTTAAAGGCATAATAGTTAGCACCGCCATAACCTCTGGAAAGAGGATGGATCAGGGTCTGATCACCAGTGAGATTGTTAAGCAGCACGATGGTCACCTGAATGCCCTGGTTATTTAAGGAAGGAACGATCTGGTCATACTGTCCCACAATGGCAGAACTGAACTGATAGGTCTTGCCGTTGTAGGTATAGGAAATACCGGATCCGTTGCACAGGTTGCCCACCGGCAGATTATAGACCACCTGGTTGGTGCCTGTCTGCTTTAAGAGGCCGGAATTGATGGTTGCAACGGCAGGAAGGATTCCCTTTTTACCCACATTGCTCCTGGCCTGGGTATGCTTAGCTGCAGCTTCCGGATTAGTGATATAGCGAGCTGTGCTCACAGGAGTCATAACGCCGCCCTGCTTCACAGCCACTACATATTTCTTAAAAAGGTTGGAATTCGCACTGTTAAAATTAAGGGCAAAACTGAAGGTAGCATTGGCTGCTGCAGGAGCTGTCGCCACCTGGGTGCCTGCTGCGCCGTCCTGAAAAGGCTGATCGGCAAAAAGGTAATACAGGCCGTCGTCACTGGAAGGCACACTGCCTGTACCGGCTGTAACTACCACGTTGCTGCCCTGAATCTGGCAGGACTTAATGGTGACACTTCCCGCTGCCTGCACAGCAGAAGCATTCATGGGCATAAAGAATAAGAGAATTCCTGACAATACCCCCACGATCGTCAGAAAAAGAGAGCTGGATGCTTTACGATATTCTGATTTCATTTCATACTCCAATAAAAGTTATTATGGCACTGCGGAAGACTACGTTCTAAAGTACTCACTCCGGTGCGCTGCCTGCGACTGCGTTGCCTGCTTTTGCCTGATCTCTTGCCTTTGAACCGGCTGCCCGCTCCTCCTTCCTTTTTGGTTTTCAGTTTAAAAAGCTTGGCAAATATCGTTTATATCCAATCATATTATCAGCTTTCCCGTCTTTTGTTCAATCTGTTTTTTCCATAAAATATGAAAAATTTAGCTATATTAAAGGAACTTGGCGCTGCGCCATTTTTAGTGACACCGGCGGTGGTGCCAACTCTTTCCTGCTGCTTGTCGTACGCCAAAAAAGCAGCGGCTGTGAAACTGTTCACCCCGCTGCTTCTTATGTTTATCCGGCGACAGGAAACCTGTTTCACTGCCGCTGCTTCTTACGTTTATCCGGTGACAGTAAATCTGTTTCACCGTCGCTGCTTCTTACGTTTATCCGGCGACAGTAAATCTGTTTCACCGTCGCTGCCTGCGCATCACTCCAACGCGTTGGAATCCTCACATTTACAATACAGATACTCGATACATCTGGCCACCGGTCTTGGCCAGAATCTGCAGAACATGTCGAAATCTTCCTTTCCTCTGTCATGATCTGCAATGATCTGGGTCGTGGCCGACTCGCTGTGTATGCGGTGATGCATGAGAATGGAATTGCAATATACAAAGGTCCCCTGTAATCTGGAGAACCGCTCCCACGCCTGCCAGTCCACATTACTCCTGTATCCCGGTGTAAAAAAGGGAAATGGCAGATTTTCCTTGACGAATGTCACCGAGGGACAGCAGATCGGCGAGCCAAAGGAAAGAATCCTGCGCCTTACAAAGATGCTGTTCTGCAATCCTCTGCTCCTGAAAGGAAAGAGCATCACCCTCTTTATGTTCAAAAGTCTGTTGTCCGTCACCACCTTATCCTCCCGGATCTCACCGTAATCCGTAAAGGCGATCAGGGGATGCTTAGCCTTATTTAATTGCTCCAGCACCGTCTTTGCATACTCCGGCAGATAGATATCATCCTGATGGGCGATGGCCACCACCTTCGTTTTTGCCTGCCCGCATCCGAAATTCCAATCCTCGGCGATGCCTGCTTTCCCGCTGTTGATATAACAGGGTATACCGTATTTCTCTGCCATGCCGGTGATGTGGTCATTGGGCGTCGATGTGGCGATCAGAATATGTGCCTTTACGGTCTGCTTTAACAGGGATTTGATACATTCCTCCAGATAAGGACTTTCTTTATAAGCGCATACCACAAAGGTGAAATCATCACTGGTATATTTTTTCATATTTACCTTTCTTTGCCGCAGTTCATCGCAGCAACACGAGGAGCATTTCCCACCTGCGTATTCTTCGATGTGATACATCCTGAATGATACAAGTATAACGTTTGTCACCATGAACAACTGGACTAAAAACTATCTCAGATCAAAAGCCAGATTTCCATCACATATCGTCTGATCCACAAGCAGACAGCAATCTTCCCGGTTTTCCTCCGTTTTCGGAAATTGCACGATCGTGCCGGCCCCATTGCTTTCTCCCTCAATTACAAGAATATAGCGATGTCCTTTTTCTACTGTCGTCTTATCCAGCTTTACATAGGTAATATCACCGTCTTGTATGAGCGCCGCTCCCATTGTTTTCGTAGTCAGTACCGTTCCGTTCTCCGCATCTGTCAGCGTAAAGATAAGCGCATCCCGATTGGCCCTGGAAGTGTTGGTATTGGTAGCCACAAAGGACAGCTCCTTTACGGTTCCATCTTCCTTAGCCGTAAATTCCTGCCAGATCACAGTTCCGGTGCCTATGGCTTCCTCTACGTATAAAGTATCATCTGCGTTCTGACTGACGTGATAAATATAAGGATCTGCCACAGCCAGATTAGCGTAAAGCATAAGGATGACCACGCCGGCACTGATCACAGCCTGCAGCCAGACCAGCCAGTGCTCCGGAACATAGGTTTCCCGCTTCCATTTCTCCGTGAATTTTCTGTATGGAAAATTCAGTACCAGAAGCAATATGACAGAAATAAAAAACACCGTGCGAAGGGCATCTGCATAACGCTGCAGATCATAGTACTTAAAGAATCCCTGAATATTCTTATATTTCAGTTCATCCTGCGCTGCAAACTGCATTAACCAGGAAAGAGCCAGCTTTGACACTATCCCCTGTATGCTGTAGATCCAGTGATGCATCAGGGAATAGATCCCATAACAGGAGGTACCGATCACCAGCAAAAGAAGATTTTCCCGCAGTCTTTTTTTATGAAACACGCAGCTAAGTACCGCAAAAGGCACGATCATGACCACCCAATAGGAACGGATGTCCATAAACAGGATAACGGATGCCATGGCAAAGAAAGCACACCACAGCGGTATATAGGCCTCACCGTCCTCGATACGAATGATATAACAGGCCACCAGCAGGACCACGTAGCTGAGCACAAAGAGATTCAATGTAAAGCCGCCAATGCCAAAACCGGCGCCCAAAAGCAGATTTATCGCATCCCGGTTCTGACTTCCCATGCATGATTCATACCAGGCGTCATGGTAAAAAGGAACCGCACACAGAAGCTGTATCAGAAAAACCGCCGCCGTTTTTAAAAACAGCATAGGAATTCTCTTCTCCCGCAGCATCAGCAGCGGAAGAAATATAAAAATGGCAAAGCTTTTCAAGGGCATGGCTATCATGAACCAGAGAATAAACCTCTTCTCTTCCCCTTTCAGATAATGATAAACGCCAAGCAGCATAGCCAGGACAGAAAGTACATCGTACTGGGCAGCCACCATAGTGGGAATAATCACACAGGTATTCAGCAGGAAAAGGATCTGCATCATTCTGATGATTTGCCGATCCTTTACATAAAACGCCATGATCTTTCCGATCATCCGGGTAATTCCCAGCACGGTTATCAGGATCATCAACTTGCACCATAACAGTGCTGCTGCAGATGACATGTAATCAAATCCGTTTAAACGATGAAGGATCGCTGCCGGCAGATTCCACAGTGCAAACAACCCATAGAGGAAAATATTGTAATTGGCGGTATAGACTGTCTGCGATGCATGATTTTGTGCAGCGTAATGATAGTACTCCCGTAAATGTCCGTCTAAGACACAATCAAACAGCATGATGCTGTTATCCAGGGTATCTGAAAAATCTGTGTAATAAAAGACCAGAAAAGCAACCAGCAATACCCCCCCCGGCGATCATCCATTCACTTAAGTTTATACATTTCTTTATTGAATCTTTCATACACACCTCTTACTATCTCAGCTTATGCCATTCCTTCCTATGATACACCATAGGCGTCCCCTCGTCATCCATGGTCTTTCTTATCGGATCCCTAAAAACAGTTTCTGCACCATCCGCCGGATAACGAAATCCGACGGAACTATCCACCCCTGTGCCCCCTATCACCTGTCCGGCACATGCAATGCAATAAAAAAGCCCGGATCCTTACCGACCCGGGCCTTTAATAAAACACTTGATCTTACGATTAAATCTATTCGTTATTGTCCAACGACTAAATCTATTTGTTATTGTCCAACGACTAAATCTATTTATTATTGTCCAGCTTCCAGATGTCTCTGTTGTACTCCCGGATGGTTCTGTCGGAGGAGAAGAATCCTGCCTTTGCGATATTCACCAGCATCATCTTCTGCCACTTCTCCCGGTCTTCATAATCTGCCAGCATCTGATCCTTTACCCAGATGTAATCCTCCAGATCGATGAGGGTCATGAACCAGTCCTTATTCAGAAGTTCCTTGTAAAGACGCTCCAGATTTTCCTTATGGCCTACTTTTAATGCCTGGGGATCTACGATGAAATCAACCGCTTCCTTGATCACAGGGCTCTTCTTATAGTAATCCTTGGACACATAGTCAGCCTTTTTGTAGTGATCGATGACAGTTTGGGAATCCACACCGAACATGTAGATATTCTCCTCTCCCACCAGATCTCCGATCTCTACATTGGCGCCGTCTGCGGTACCCAGAGTCACAGCACCGTTGAGCATCATCTTCATATTGCCGGTACCGGAAGCTTCCTTGGAAGCTAAGGAGATCTGCTCGGAAATATCTGCTGCAGGGATCAGCTTCTCCGCATAAGATACGTTGTAATTGGTCACCATGACCAGATGCATGTAAGGACGTACATCCGGATCATTCTCAATGATCTGCTGCAGGACCAACAGCAGGTGGATGATATCCTGCGCGATCACATAAGCCGGTGCAGCCTTGGCGCCGAAGATAAAATTCAAAGGTCTTGCAGGCTTTTTACCCTTCTTGATCTCCAGATACTTGTGGATGATATAGAGGGCATTCATCTGCTGACGCTTGTACTCATGCATACGCTTGATCTGTACATCAAAAATGCCGTCCTGAGCCAGTTCGATCTTTTCCTTCTGGGCAATATAAGCGGTCAGCTCCTGCTTTCTGTGCTTCTTGATCTCCTCTAACTGTGCCAGAACTGCCGGATCATCCTGGAATTCCATCAGCTTTTCCAGCTTGGAGGCATCCTTCTTAAAGCCATCTCCGATCACAGAAGAAAGATAGGTGCTCAGTTCTCTGTTGCAGGACATAAGCCAACGACGGAAAGTGATACCGTTGGTCTTATTGTTGAATTTTTCCGGATAGATCTCATAGAAGGGATGCAGCTCCGTCTCCTTTAAGATCTCGGTATGGATAGCTGCAACACCATTGATGGAGAAGCCGTAGTGAATGCAGATATGCGCCATGTGCACGCGATCATTCTCATCAATGATCTGCACTGCCGGATCCTCATACTTTTCCTTTACTCTTGCATCCAGCTCCTTGATGATGGGCACCAGCTGGGGCACTGCCTTCTCCAGGTAAGCTAACGGCCAGGTCTCCAATGCCTCTGCCAGGATCGTATGGTTGGTGTAAGCGCAGGTCTTGCTGACTACTTCGATGGCTTCATCCATGGTAAAGGCCTTATCCTCCACCAGGATACGGATCATCTCCGGAATGATCATGGTAGGATGGGTATCATTGATCTGCACCACTGCATGGTCGTAGAGCTTACGAAGGTCATACAGACGCGTCTTCATCTCTCTGAAGATCAGCTGCGCTGCATTGCTGACCATGAAATATTCCTGATAAATACGAAGGAGATTGCCTGCCTCGTCGGAATCATCCGGATAAAGGAACAGGGTCAGATTCTTCTCAATGTCTTCCTTATCGAAATTAATGCCTTCCTTTACAAGGGACTCATCCACGCTCTCTACATCGAATAAACGCAGGTGATTCAGGCCGTTTTCGTAGCCCACCACATCCAGATCATAGAGTCTGGAGGTCACCTTGCGGTCGCCGAAATGCACATCAAAGGTAATGTCTGTCTTTGTCTCCCAGGACTGGGGCTCCATCCAGGCATCCTTCTGGGCACACTGCAGACCATCCTCAAAGGTCTGACGGAAAAGACCGTAGTGATAATTCAGGCCAATGCCCTCTCCGGGAAGTCCCAGGGTGGCGATGGAATCCATAAAGCAGGCTGCCAGACGGCCAAGACCGCCATTACCAAGAGACGGTTCCGGCTCGATCTCTTCGATGAGAGAAAGCTCCTTGCCGTTGGCCTTCAGGATGTCATTTAACTTATCATAGATGCCTAAGTTGATCAGGTTATTGGACAAAAGCTTGCCGATCAGGAACTCTGCGGAGATATAATAGATCTTCTTCTCTCCCGTATTATGCTCCGTCACCTTTAACAGCTCTTTGCACAGCTTCAGGCAGGCATAGTAAAGCTCCTGATCGGTGCATGCGGCGATGTCCTTTCCATAATCCCTGGTCACCAGCTCTGTGAATTGCTTCTCCAGATTCAGGACCAGCACATCTCTCTCCATGTTCGTTGCGTGATTGCTCATGTTTCCCCTTTCTTGTCGCAGCTTATCTGCGACAACACGAGGAGAATCTCCCGCAGGCAAATTCTCCTGTTTTCCGTTTTTTGGCTATACTCTTCTCTATGGATAAAACTACTGTATCACGTCTTCATACGCTATGCGCACGATCCGGTGGGGTGCTGTCAGACTCTGTCCGCTGCCCCCTGCCAAAAGTCGCTGCAGCTCCTCTACGGCGATCTGGGCCATATGATAGAAATCCTGCCGCACCGTATACATCTGTTTGCCGGCATATCCCATCAGGGTAAGGCCGTCAAAACCGCATACAGGCCGGAAAATATCCATTTCCGTCAAGGTATGCATGGCCCCTAAGGCCATCATATCCGATGCACAGACTATGGCATCCCGATTCCGTGCATAGCGCTTTGTCAGTTCTCCCGCCTTCTTTTCGGAAAAATCAGCCGTGCGCACCGTCAGTGCCAGATCCTTTTCCTTTGCCAGACGCCGCATACCCTGCAGCCGCCGGGCAGAGACCGCTATCTGCGAACCTCCCGATAAATACAATACACTCTGACAGTGATTCTCCGTGATCATGCGATCTGCCACTTCATACTGGGCGCTCTCATTATCCACGCTGACGGTAGAAGTATTCTCATTCACCAAAGGGGCATCGATGGTGACCATCTTAAATTCCCCTGACCCGGAAAGCTGCCGCAGCAGCCGGTCATGCTCCGAGATCCCGTAACATATGATCCCCGAAATACTCTGCACTCGGAAATATTGCAAAGTCTCCTCATAGCTCTTTTCTGCGATCATGGGATAAAACACGGTAATGATATCCATGCGGTGCTCACTGGCAGCCGCCAGAGTACCCGTCATGGTCTGCAGAATGATCTCGTCCATCTGCCCCGCCTTCATGGTGGGATTAAGAAGCAGCGCCACCCGGCCTGCCTGTTTGGAGGAAAGGGCCGCTGCCACCGCATTGGGAACGAAGTTTAGCTTCTCTACGGCTTCGTTTACACGATCTCTGGTTTCTTCACTGACATTGGGATAATGATTGAGTACCTTGGAAACCGTGGAAATCGCCACCCCGGCCTCCCTGGCCACATCCTTGATCGATACCATCTCTCCCTCCCGTCTCTTTTATGGAAATCGTTTTCCGTGTGTATTTTACTGCCTGCAGCGTTTTTTGTCAAACGATACCTGGAGATTTCCGTGTAAAAATTTATAAGTCGGCCGCTTTTTACTGCTGTTTGCCGATCATTACCAATCCATATCCATGCTGCGGATCCTTTTCTCTAAGCTTACCAGTACATCCACTACCCGCCGGATCTCTTCTTTTGTGTTTTCCTCACCCAGGGTAAAGCGAAGGCTTTCTCCCGCTTCTTTTTCCCCTATGCCCATGGCGGTCAGCACATGGGAGGGACTGCGAACTCCTGTGGTGCAGGCACTGCCGGCGGAAGCACAAATCCCTTCCCGGTCTAATGTAATGAGGGCTGTCTCTGCCTTGATACCCGGAATGGAAAAATTCACGTTGTTAAAAAGGCGTTTTTCCCCGCTCCCGGTCCCCGGCACCGGACCATGCCATTTGCACGTAGGGATTTCTTTTAAAAGCAGCTCATAGAAAAACCGCTGCAGCTCTGCCTCCCGCTGCCTTACCTGCTCCATTTCCTTCCCGGTCTGCATGGCAGCTGCGGCAAAGCCTGCGGCGCCGGCCACATTTTCCGTTCCGGCCCGGCGACCTCTCTCCTGCATGCCCCCGTGCTGCCAGGCACCTATGGATATGCCGTTTCGGATATAGAGAAAGCCCACACCCTTAGGTCCACCGATCTTATGGGCGCTGACGGACAATAGATCCACCGGAAGCTCTTTCACTGACACAGATATCTTCCCATAGGCCTGCACGGCATCGGTATGAAAAAGAATGCCCCGCTCTTTGGCGATCTGTGCCAGTCTCTCCACCGGCTGCAGCGTGCCCACCTCGTTATTAGCCATCATGACAGAGATAAGGATCGTATCCTCTCGTATGGCGCTTTCCAGACAGGCCGGATCTACCATTCCTTCGGCATCCGCCGGGAGGTAAGTAACCTCAAATCCCCGCCGCTGTAAATAGTCGCAGGTATGCAGCACAGCATGATGTTCCAGGGAGGAGGTGATGATATGCCTGCCCTTTTCCTGCATGGCTTCTGCCGCCGCCACCAGCGCCCAGTTATCGCTTTCCGTGCCGCCGGAGGTAAAATAGATCTCCCCCGGCGCGGCCTCTATGGTGTCTGCCAGCTGACGTCTGGCCTTTTCCAGTCCCGCTCTGGCCGAAGCTCCCAGGCTATAGAGGGCGCTGGCATTGCCGTATTCTTTTTGCAAATAGGGCAGCATTGCTTCCAATGCTGCCTTCTTTAAAGGAGCTGTCGCTCCGTGGTCCATATAGATCAGGTTATCTCTCATCTTTTCCTTCATTTCCGGATATCTATGATCACTGCTTGTACGCCGGATACCTCCGACAGGATTCGCCGTCTGGCCGGCTGCGAAGCAGTAACGCTCTATGCTCTCCCTTATCCCATCCACCGCAGTCCCTTGGGATAGTGATTTTTAAGTACGCCGCCGGCGGCCTTTCCCCATCCAAGGCTGAGGCCATCGATGGTCACTAACGTCCAGCCCTTGAGGCCGGGATCACAGGAGAGCGTCTCTCCCTTCAGATAGCGGATGGCCTCCTGCAGCTGTCCCTTGCCGGACTCCAGCGGCCATACATTTTTTGCATCCTCCGGATGCAGTGCCAGCGCCAGGGCATGCGCGGGCTCAAAGCGGTTTTTCTTCCATACTCCGGCCTGCAGACCGGCCCGCAATACTTTGATTCCCTTCAGATTCAGCGCCGCCGGCAGTAGATACAGGTTATCTCCGAAGGTCACCGTTATCTCCGATAAAGAGCTTGCACCTTTTTGCAAAGATCCGGTGCAGAACGCCTCCCAGAGTTCCCGCTGATTCTTCGTTAATCCGTGAAGCTTGTCTGTGCAGAGCTTCGGCGCTGCCGCTCCCTTCTTTTGCAAAACAGCCACAAAATGCCCCTCTCCCTGCAGATGATGAGGCCAGAGTCTGACGGTACGCGCTATTGCGTTATTTTCTGCTGTGTCTTGTTCTGTGCTGTCCCAAGACTGATCCTTCGCCTCTCCTGTCGGTAAAGTATCCTTTGCTGAAAAGCCTTCCTCTCCCGCCTTGCTCCAAGCCGGGCAGCCGTGGTCCAGATAATCTCTCCACGCCGTTCCGGCTTTGGATGCCTCTTCCTGCCATACATCCACCACCTGATAGTCAGGATGGCTCAGCAGAAACTGTGCAATGCTCCCTTCATCTTCCCGGGGTGCAAAGGTACAGGTAGAATACACAAGCCTTCCCCCATCGCAGAGCATCCGGTCTGCCGCCTCTAGGATCTCCTGCTGTCGTTTGGCACATAACTCCACATTCTCTATACTCCATTGCTCTATGGCCTGGGGATCCTTGCGGAACATTCCCTCGCCGGAGCAAGGTGCATCTACGATGATCCTGTCAAAAAAAGCAGGGAAAAAGCCTGCCAGTTTATCCGGGCTCTCATTGGTCACAATGGCATTTCGGATCCCCATCCGCTCCACATTCTGGGAAAGGATCTGGGCCCTGGCCGGATGGATCTCATTGGAGATCAGCAGTCCCTCTCCCTGCAGCATCCCTGCCAGTTGGGTGGTCTTGCCCCCCGGTGCCGCGCAAAGATCCAGGATACGCTCCCCGGATCTGGTCCCGGAAAGCATGGCCACTGCCATGGCACTGGGCTCCTGGATGTAGTAAGCACCTGCCTCGTGATAGGGATGCTTGCCGGGACGCAGGGTATCCGAACTCTTAAAATAAAAGCCGTTTTCTGTCCATGGTACAAGGCGCAGCTGCCACTGGGGCACTTTGTCCAGAAACTCTGACACAGAGAGCTTTAACGGATTGACCCGCAGTCCCTGTGCCGGTTCTTCTTCATAGGAGGATAAAAAAGCCTCGTACTCCTCCCGTGGCAGCATCTCCTTCATTCGATCACAGAAATCTTCGGGCAACACCGGGTGTTTATTTTCCATTTCCTTCGTCCTTACCTGTTTCTGACCCACATTTCTTCTCTGCTGTGGATGCCGGCTTCACGGTCTCCACCACAGTGCTTACCTTTTCTCTGCCCTTCATCACGGTCTGGCTGAGACTGTTTTGCAGCTCCTGCAGAATTTCCTGATGATCAAGGTGCTTCATAGCCGGGAAAGCCTTCAACAGTCGGCCGCCGCCAAAATGGGTCTTAGCCAAAATGTCCTGCCGCAGTGCCTGGGCCCGCTGCTCCAACTGGGCCTTGTATGCAGCCGTGCCGGCTGCCGCGGTGTCTACCGCACTGCTGACGGCATTGCTCATAGCAGTGGTCACTGCCCCGCTCTTAGCACTGTTTACGGCACTGCTCACTGCATTACTTACCGCACTGTTCTTGGCAGTACTTACGGCGCTGCTCACTGCATTGCTGACCGCATTGTTCTTAGCAGTATTTACGGCGCTGTTTACAGCATTATTAACGGCATTACTCATGGCACTGCTCATAGCATCCACGGAATCCCGCATCTCTGCCTTGGCCAGGGTCGCCTGGATCTTGCCCTCTGTGATCTTCTGGTCTGTGTAAATAGCACCGGTGCCCAGTCCCTCACTTAAGGAATCACTGACTTTGCGCAGGGAAAGACGGACCTTTTCCAACTCCTCCAGGTCCCTGTTCAGTCCCTGTACCGTCAATACCGTTACGATCAGATCCACCAGATAAATAAGATAAAAGATCGCCATCAGGATCCAACCGTATTTTTCCGGGATCCTGGTACCGGACGCTTTGCTGATCACCGGGTGTACCATCTTAATGACAATGACGCCGCCAATGCCCCAGAGAATACTGAACTGGGGACAGATAAATCCGCCGATGTTAAAAGGCCTGTCGCTGTAATCCCACCATCTGGCATGGAAAAGGCGAAGCATCAGCCAACCGCCGATCAATTCCACCAAAGTGGCCAGGATCAGAGAGCCGAAGAATACCACCACCATGTCTGTATCCTCGGGATTCTTCACCGGCAGGTTCTGAAAGACCATCAGCACTCCCACCATACCAAAGCCATAGATGGGACATACCGGGCCGTTTAAAAAGCCCCGGTTCACCACCTTGCCGCTGGTAACTGTGCAATAAACCACCTCAACGCACCATCCTATAAAAGAATAGATGAGAAAAAAACTTGCAATCTGATAATAGGTAAGTCCCGCTATCATTCTCCGCTCCCTGCACCGTACTACCGCCTCATCCCAAAAGACCGGTGTCTGACGGAGATGTCCGGATTCGAGAAAGCATAAAGACCGCTTCTGCATTTCCCTCACCCGGACATCCTTCGCCAGAGCCTGTTCTTTGGCCGGCGCCTATATACTACTAAACTGTTTCCTGAAAACTAGCGGCTTTCCAGTGCGCCGTTGATATCCTGGATCATATCCAGCACAGCCGCTCTGGAAGCCTCCGCAAAGCGATCCTCTCCGTACTTTGCATACTTATCCTGCTTGTAAGCGGCGATAATGCCTCTGGAGGAATTCACGATCGCCCCCAGGCCATCCTCGTTAAAGAAATGCACCAGGTCCTTGCCCTGACCGCCCTGGGCACCGTAACCGGGCACTAGGATATAGGTATGAGGCATAAGCTTACGCAGGATCTTTCCCTGTTCCGGATAGGTAGCACCTACCACGGCGCCTACATTGCTGTAAGAGCCATCCATGGAAAGTTCGCCCCACTCCCGGACCTTTTCTCCTACCAGCTCATACATGGGACGGCCGTCCTGTGTCAATACATCCTGGAACTCCCCGCTGCTGGGATTGGAGGTCTTTACCAATACAAAGATTCCCTTATCTGCTTCATTGCATACGTCAATAAAGGGCTTTACACCGTCTGAACCAAGGTAGGGATTGACGGTTGCCATATCCTCATCAAAGACCTTGTGCTTATGGCCGCTGATCTCAATGCGTCCTAAGTGCGCTATAGCATAAGCCTCGGATGTGGAGCCGATATCTCCTCTCTTTACATCGCCGATGACGATCAGACCCTTTTCGTGACAGTAGCGCACCGTTTTCCAATAGGCCAAAAGACCCGGAATGCCGAACTGCTCATACATAGCGATCTGAGGCTTTACAGCCGGGATCAGATCATAGGTGGCATCAATGATCTCTTTATTGAAACGCCATACCGCATCCGCTGCGATATCCAGTTCTTCATCTACTAAGATATTTTCCTTATGGGCCCGTCTTGCATCCCGCATGATATGTTCCGGAATGAACTTCATATTCGGATCCAGTCCCACCACGATGGGGGCATTGGTCTCTTTGATCTTTTCAATTAATTTCTGAATCATGATTTACCTCTCTATACTGCAATTGATTATAGCTTGCCTGCGGCTTCGCGAGGAGAATTTCGCGCAGGCGAATTCTCCGATGCGCTCCGCACTGACGGCGCTTACGCCGTCAGTGCTATGCCACCAGATTTCCATCGGGGAATTCGGTGGGATTATTCCTTTTTATGCCGCAGCTTGCCTGCGGCCTCGCGAGGAGAATTTCGCGCAGGCGAATTCTCCGATGCGCTCCGCACTGACGGCGCTTACGCCGTCAGTGCTATGCCACCAGATTTCCATCGGGGAATTCGGTGGGATTATTCCTTTTTATGCCGCAGCTTGCCTGCGGCCTCGCGAGGAGAATTTCGCGCAGGCGAATTCTCCGATGCGCTCCGCACTGACGGCGCTTACGCCGTCAGTGCTATGCCACCAGATTTCCATCGGGAAATCTGGTGGGATTATTATCTGGTTTTTAAAAACTCTGCCTCTCTGACCGCATCCTCATCCCCGGGATAATTCTCCAGGTAAGTATCCATCAGCACCGACGCCTTTTTAAACTCTCCCAGATGCTCATAGGCCACGATCTCATTAAAGGACAGGCTTTGCAAAACCGAATTATTCTTTTCCTTAAGGCCTGTCTGGAAGGATGTCAGGGCATCCTGATAGCTGCCCATGGCCATCTGGCACAGTCCCAGCTGGTTATAGAGCTCCGGATGGGTCTGGTCATTGGCCAGATAAGCCTGATAGACACTGAGGGCATAATTGTAATCTCCCAGAGCCTCATAAGTTCTGCCAAGAAGGATGGTGGATTGATAATCCGTATCCGACCGGGCTTTTTCCAGGCTGACGCAGGCCGACTCGTAATCTCCCAGATAGTAATACAACCGCCCTTTGTCATAATCGGACATTTCATCCCCATGGGCGGAAAGGGCCTCTGAAAGGTAATTCTGCGCCTCCTCCTGATGGCCATACCGGGTCATAGTCTCCAGGATCTCGATCATCCTGCTGTAATCCAGAGGATCTAAGGAAACCGCTTTGTCAAAATCAGCCTTCGCCTCTTCGTAGCGGTCCTGGGACAGCTTTACCACGCCCCGCAGCTCATAGGCCTCGGCATCGGTACTGCGCAGAGCAATAATGGCATCATAGACAGCCTCTGCCTTTTCCGGCTGAGAAAGCTTCATATAGCAGGTACCAAGATAATAATTGATATCATAATCCATATCCTCCGGGATACCGTTGCTGCAGGAAAGGGCCTCTTCAAAGGCAGAAGCAGCGCCTTCATAATCCGCCTTGCCCATCAGCGCAATACCTTTTCCCCGCAGTGCCTGCTTTTCATCCTCGCCTGCCTCAATGGCGGCGGTAAAAGCATCGGCTGCTGCGGTATAATCTCTGTCCTGTATTGCCTGCATACCTGCCGCTGTATTGGTGCCGCTCTTTTGAAACGAACAGCCGCCGATACATAAGCTTATCCCCAGAACCGCTGCCAAAAATGCCTTTTTATTCATAAACTCCGGGTCCCTTCTGCAACGACCTCTCCCTGCTTACTTTTTTCCGGGAGCTGTACCAGGATAATGGCGAAAAACATCAGTCCGCAGCCGACCAGTTCCCGGACTGACAAGGCCTGTCCCAATATCACCCAGCCTGCCAAGAGGGAGATCACGGACTCTAAGGACATGATCAGGGAAGCGATGGTCGGATCTGCTCCCTTTTGTCCCACGATCTGTAAGGTATAGGCGATGCCGCAGGACATAACGCCGGAATAAAGGATCGGCACCATACCCGCCTGAAGACCTGCCAGAGAAGGCTGTTCAAAGAGAAACGCACAGACCGTTCCTACTACACCGGCTGTCAGGAACTGTACAAAAGACAGCTCTATGCCGTCCGCCTTTGCCCCCAGCTTTTCCACTAGGATGATATGCAGGGAAAAGAGGAATGCGCAGAACAGCAGCTCTAAATCCCCGCCGGTAAAGGAGGCACTCTCCTGGCCGGACATGCATAAAAGATACATACCCACCAAAGCAATGCCTGCGCAGCACCATACTCGCAGTGAAGATTTTCTGGTCAGGATAAAGGAGATCACCGGCACGATAATGATATACATGGCAGTGATAAAACCCGCTTTTCCCACTTCTGTGGTCTGCAGTGCCATCTGCTGCAGACTGGACGCAGCGCACAGCACCACGCCGATCACCATACCGGACAGAACCGTTCGCTTAAAAGAAAAACCATCTTTTCGCCGTCCGGAAAAACGAAAGAGCACAATGGGAAATAAAACCAGTGCCCCCAAAAGAGTCCGTATACCATTGAAGGTAAACGGTCCCATATAATCCATGCCCACGCTTTGCGCCACAAAGGCTGTTCCCCATATGAAGGCGCAGAGGAACAGCTGCAGCGCATTTTTAGCTGGCATTTTTACTTTGTTATTCTTTTTCATTTCAGATACGCGATGACCTCAACCTCACAGAGGACTTTCTTGGGAATTTCTTTGACTGCCACGCAGCTTCTTGCCGGCTTGCTGGTAAAATACTTGCCATATACTTCATTAAAAGCGGCAAAATCGCTCATATCTGCCAAAAAGCAGGTTGTCTTTACCACATGATCAAAATCCGTTCCGGCCTTTTTAAGGATCTTGCCGATATTTTCACATACCTGCTTGGCCTGTACACTTACATCTCCCTCTACCAGTGCGCCGGTCTTAGGATCGATGGGGATCTGTCCGGATGCATAGAGAAAATTCCCCGCCACGATAGCCTGCGAATAAGGGCCGATGGCTGCAGGTGCCTTTTTGGTTGCGATCACTTCCAATTTGTTTTTACTCATACTGTCTGTCCTTTCTGTGCCACGGCGCGCCTGCGCCGGCACGTAGAGAATTTCGCATAGGCGGATTCTCTGTAATAATGGTGCATTGATGACGTTTACGACATCAATGCAAGATCATCCTTATAATCAAATGACTTTGCACCTAAATGCAAGATCATTCTCATCGTAATTTACAAGCCAATCCATGCATAAGCTGCATCGGCGCGTCCCATACTTACCTGGGTTCTTCCTCGTCAAAGCGTACCTTGACGTAATACCCTCTCTCATTTTCTTCTACGGCCTCTACCACACCTTCTCTGGCTAAAAGCCGTTTGGAAAAAGGAAAATTGCCGCTCATGGCCACGGCAGGATTGATCGTATAATAATAGTTACTGGGCAATACGCCCTCCGTCACCGTCACCTTCTGCCCCTTTTCCACAAGACCGGGGCGTTCCATCTTAAATTCGATCTCCCGCATAGTCTTCCTCAATTCTACTATTGTCTGTTTACTGCCCGGCTGTCAGTGCCGAAAGGTCTACGCCTCCTTCCACAGGGCCTGTTCCCAGATAGTCCTCTGTATTTCGCACCACGGCGTTATGCAGCAGGAAATCGTGCCATAAGCTGTAAGCACTGCCTTTTAAGTGGACACCGTCTGCCGTAAGCTCTGTCCGCAGATTTCCATTTTCATCGCAGACAGCGCTGTTCATATCAATATAAAAGATATCATGGCCGTTGGCAAGAGTGGCAATGGCCGTATTCCGCTGCACAATATTGACGTTATTAAAAGCGTCGTCGGATCTTGCCTTGCTCTCAGTGACGTGCATGATGCCTTCTATATAGATGATAGCATCCGGCTGGAGCTGACGGATCACGGCCACAGCCTCCCGATAGCGCTGGTAGAATTCCGCTGTATCCGGAATGCCCAGTTCATTGACACCTACCGACAGATATACCTTACGATACTGCTTCGTCATCAACGCCTCCAGTACCGTCAGGCTCTGATCCTGCTCCCCGGGAGTATGGAAATCCAGCTTTCTGTCGTACATAGTGTACACCGAGATGGACTCTTTTGCCAGAAAAGTTGCTTTTCCTTTCAGGCCGCCATAGTCATACAGACCGTCCGTGCGAGAATCGCCGATAAAAATGGCATCGGAAAAATAAAAGTCATCCACATCCCGGAAGGTATAGTAGTCTCCGTTCTGGGCGAAAATTCCTACCGTATCCTGATTATATACCGTATCATCCGCAGACATGTACTTTCTGTTCTCATTGTTATAAGAAACTGCCTGCACCACCGGATTGTTTACATTGGCCGGCATGGTATCGGCATGGATGTAAGTCTCATTCTCCTCTTTCTGACGTTGGGAGGCTGCCTGCTCCCCGGTTTGGCCATCTGTCTGGGTACCCCCTGTACCTGCAGCAGCGTTCTCTCCATTGCCGGTACCACTCCCGGCATTGCCGCTGTTATCTCCTGCAGAGGCATTGCCGCCGCTTCCATTGCCGGCGGTTCCGGTACTTCCCGCCGCCTGTCCGCTTTCTGCTCCGGCACTGCCTGAAGCCGCATCGGTTGCCCCGTCTGCTGCACTGCCGCCTGCTTCCTGCTGTGCTTTGGCCAGCAAAGCCTGCAAAGTGGCATCCTGCTCATCCTGCTTCCTACCGGTGACAATCTCCCATGGATAGATCTCTTCTTTTATTCCCTTTAAAACTATGCTGAAAAAAGGTTCCTTCTGCCAATCCCACTTTGCCACCTGAGATGCGTAGATCGTATCCTTTCCTATAAGAGCAACGCAGGTAGCTGCCGTGACGGTCCCCAGAAGGATCCACCATAGAAGCAGCCTTCGAATTATTACTTTTACTCTTCTCACTTTATCCTCTGCTCCTCATTTCCAAGCTGCTGCATATACACTGCATTATATCTGCTCAGCACCTATATCCGAAAGTTTTCGCGAAAGTCCTCATTAGGGCTCACCTAAAGCACGTTGCACCCTGCATATCTGTTTGGCTGTCACGCTCATGTAAATGTCTGTGATCAGTCCGTTCTGCGATCTAAAACAGCCTGCTGCACCGTTTCTAGAAACTAAAATAAAGAAACGTATTTCCGGAAGAGATGGCCGAAAAATAAAGACAGATCCAAAAGATCACCGTCAAAGCCAAGACCACGGGGATGCTTCTGCGTTTTGCTCCTATCTTGCCGCACACTGCCGGCTGACACAATAAAATAGCCACCAGGAAGAAAGGCCAGTAAATGGCTGCATATTTTATGAAATCCCCGGCATAAACCGTATCGGGCGTACCAAAGAACGGAAACAGTCTGGAAAAATATACCGCCAATCCTTTCAGATCGGAAATGGCAAAGATCACCCAGGTCAGAGGGATCAGGATCCATACATGCAAGCGTCCGATAATGGGATATTTCTCCATAGCCCTGCGCAGCGGATATTTTTCCAAAATGATCCATATTCCCAGTACGATGCCCCAGAGCAGGAAGTTCACCGTACCGCCGTGCCAAAGTCCCGTCACCAGCCATACGATCATCAGGTTCAGGATCGTCCTTGCTTTTCCTTTTCTGCTGCCGCCTAAGGGAATATACAGATAATCCCTGAACCAGGCCCCCAATGTCACGTGCCAACGTCTGTAGAAATCTGCTATGCCCTTGGCACTGTAGGGATGATCGAAATTCAGCACGAAGGGAAATCCCAGCATCATGCCGATACCCGCGGCCATAAGGGAATAGCCCCAGAAATCAAAATAAAGCTGAAACGTATAGGCAAAAGCCCCCATCCAGGCTAACGGCGTGGATATACTCTCATAACCGATCTTGCCGATCTCATTCCACAAAATGCCGATGCGGTCTGCCAGCAATACCTTCATACCAAGCCCCATCACCAGCAGGATCAAGCCATCCTCCAGTCTGGAGATCCGGATATGCCCCGACCTTTCCCGGTCAAAGCCCCCGTCCTTGTAGCGCATGATCGGTCCCTGGGTGATCTGGGGGAACATGGTAAAATAGGCGGCCGTCTTTATAAAGCTAAGCTGCCGGATCTGGCCCCTGCATACATCTGCCTGCCAGGAGATCATCTTAAATATGTAAAAGCTCATGCCAAGAGGCAGGAAGGAGGAATCCACCTTTAGCGCCAGCACCTTGCACAGCAGCAGGACTCCCACATCCAAAATCATGCAAAAAGCTACAGGCTTTCTGCTCTCAAGTCGCCGGCCAAGCCATCCAAGCGCAAAGTTTAAGATGGTCATTCCAAGCAATAAAACGACAAAAAGCGGTTCTCCCGCGGCATAAAAAAGGATGCTGCCCATAAAGAGAATCGCGTTTTTGAACTTAGGCGGTGTAAGATAATACACCGCCAGAAATATAGGTAAAAACCGGAATAAAAATTCCAGACTTGAAAAGACAACCATGGCCTTTAAAAAAATCTCCTTTTACTCTCCGGCGCTCTGGGCTGCCGCTGCGGCAGCTGCAGCCTCTGCAGCCTGCTGGGCTGCCGCCTGAGCCGCTGCTGCTTCCGCGGCCTGCTGGGCTGCCACCTGCGCCGCTGCTGCTTCTGCAGCCTGCTGCGCTGCTGCCTGTGCCGCCGCATCCGCCGAAGAGGAGGCGGAAGCACTTTCCTGAGACTGGCCGGAAGATGCAGCACCGGAGCTGCTGCTTGCCGAACTGCCGGTGGAACTACCTGATGAACTGCCGGTGGAACTGCCGGAGCTAGCGGAAGAACTGCTCTCAGAAGAACTTCTTCCGAAAGAAGAAGCGCTGCTGCCGGAGGAGGAAGCAGAATCACTTTCCTCTGTATCCTGGGTACCATCTGTGGTATAGGATATCCTTAAGTTCCTGATCTCCTCTAACTTCGCATCTGCCGTATTGGCGATCCGCAGATCCGGGAACTCGGTGCTCACCTGGGTAAATCCCTGCTGCGCCTTGGTGATATTCTCCGTAAACTTGCTCTTCTGACTGTTTTCCGCACTCTTATACTGCATATAGTAGGAATCTGCCAGATAGAAAACCGCATTGGCATACTCGCTGCTGTCTTCCTGGGCATCTCCGTATTGCACTGCCTTTTTCAGATTATCGATGGCAGAGACATAGTCCTCCTGCTGATAAGCAGTATATCCCGTATCATAATACTGACTCATCATCTGCGGCCGTATCCTGGTATAAAGATCCTCATAAAGAGTCTTGTACTGTTCTGACACCGTATCCTGCACAGCCTCGTAATCAATGGAAGAAAAAGACTCGGAGATGCTGGCAATGTCGGTGCTGTCCTTTAAGTAAGCATCCACCGCCGCAAACAGTGCATCATTTACACTGACAGAGCCTTCTGTGCTCTTATATTGCTCCAGTTCCTCCTGCAGCGCCGTCTTTTCACTGGTCAGATCTTCGATCTGCTGGTCCTTTTCCTGTATGGAGGCAGTCTTGGCATCTGCCTGCTCGCTGACAGCCTTTACATTTTCCGCAGAGGCATTGCGCACTGCCTGTACTCTGGCAGGCAGGATCAAAAAGCCTACGATGGAAGCACCGATCAGAAGGCCTAACCCGATATTGATCAGATTGGTAGGCAATGCCGGGGCATCGATACCCGGATTTTTGGCGCCCAGCGGCTGAATGATGGTCTCATTGCCGCTCTGATATTTGATCACATCCTGCCGTACTTTCTTTGCACGGTTTGCCTCCTGGGTCTCCTCCGGCAGGCGCTGACTCTCCACTGCCTTACAATAACGCAGTGTGGTGGTATTGCCCACGTCAATGGCTATGCACTTATCCAGTTCCTTGGAGGCCTTTTTCCAATCGTTGCTGTTGATATACAAAAGTGCCAGAAGCTGGTGAGCCCGCAGATAATGGGGATTTAGAGAAAGTACCTTTTTCAGCTGGATCACCGCCAGGTCCAAACTCCCCTGCTTGCAGTAAAGCAGCGCCTGGTTATACTTTTTGATGGTCTGGTTGATGGTCTCCAAGCGGGTCTGATTACTCTGCACCCGGTCGATATAATCATCTGCTATATTCTTCTCCGGCCGCAGGTTTTTACTGATGACCCACTCACTTAAAGCAGCCACCACCTCGCCGGTCTCATAGTAAACAAGACCCAGCAGATTGCGGGCCTCGATATTATCCTTATTAAAACGCACACTTTGCCGCAGACTCACGATAGCGCCGCTCAGATCCCGGACGCCGGCCTTTGCCAATCCCTCGTTATAATAATAATTGGAAATGGAAAGAAGCTTTTTATAGGTTCCAACCTCTGCGCCGCAGTGGGGGCAATAGTCGTGTTCTGTCAGCTGACAGCCGCAGTGATAACAATACATATGCACACTCCTGCTTTATTTATCCATCCTGCCTGCATTTACATTTCCTGCAGCATTGTCCTTCGCCAATTTGATCATGATATCCGCCATATCCGACAGATCCTGATTATAAATGGCATCTGCCGCATCCTCTATTTCCAGACTGGGATGAAATTTCTTTAATTCCTCTTCAAAATTGATCATGTTTACCTCTTTTTTGTCGCAGCTTGTCTGCGACAACGTGAGGAGAATTTCGCGCAGGCGAATTCTCCGATACGGTTATTTATTCAATCCTCTGATCTCTCCTACTAAATAAAGAGAGCCCGCTATAAACACCTGATCCTTCGGCCCCTTAAGGGCCAGTGCCGTTTTCAAGGCTTCTGCGGTATCGTCACAGATCCGGATCTGCATCCTCTCTCCCGCTGCGCTTTCCCGGTCATCTGACCGTTTCTGCCTCAGCAAGTCCTGCAATTCCTCTTCTGTCAATCCTCTCGCTGTCTCTAAAGGCGCCGCCACCCAGTAGGAGAAAAGCCCCGAATCCCGGATCATCCTCACCATACTGTCATAAGCCTTGTCTCTTACAACAGAAAAAAGAAGGATTCTTCTTCCTTCCTGTTCCATGGGCATAGCTGCAATGGTCTTAAGCAGTGCCCTTATACCGTCCTCGTTGTGGGCGCCGTCCAGCCAGACCCCCGGCATCCATTCCTCCATGCGCCCGGGCCAGAGTGCCTTGCGAAGGCCTTCCTGTATCGCCTGGGGTGTGATCCTCTCATCCTCCCGGCGCAAAAGTCCCGCCGCAGCTGTTGCCAATGCTGCATTCTCTGCTTCATAAAGGGCAGCCTGGGGCAGTACCGTCTGCACCTGAAGGCTCTCCTCCGGTGCCTGACTATTATAATGATAGTCGTAGGAAAATGAAAAAGCAACGACTTTGTTTTTTAATAATTCTCCGTTATAATCCGCCTTTTTGATCGGAAAGGCGTCTGTTCCCAGCAGGGCTGCCCGCTCCCCTATGACTTTTGCCGCCTCCGCCGGATCCTCCAGGTATACCACCGGCACACCGGGGCGCAGGATCCCCGCTTTTTCTCCGGCTATTTCTCCTACGGTATTGCCCAGATATTCCACATGGTCAAGTCCTATGCGGGTGATCACCGTCAAAGCCTTTTCTCTCACTACATTGGTGGCATCCAGCCGTCCTCCCAGTCCCGTCTCTAAAATGACATAGTCCGGCTTTTGTTCTTTAAACCACAGCATGGCCATATGAAAGAGCAGTTCGAAAAAGGTGGGATATGTTCCTTCCTTTTCCTCCCTGCTTCGTCCGGCTGTCAGCCTCTCTGCCGTCTCCTCTACCTTTAAAAAACAGGACAGAAACTCCTCCTCGGAGATCATCTCTCCGTTTATCTGTATACGTTCCCGGATGGACACCAGATGGGGAGAGGTAAAAAGACCTACCCGATAGCCCGCTTCCTGCAGAATATAGTACAGGTCATTGCAGACACTGCCTTTTCCGTTGGTGCCGGCCACATGCAGAATCTTCATCCCCGCATCCGGTGCTCCCAGAGCATCCAGAAAAGCCCGGGTGTCGGCCGGGCTGTGTTTTCTGGTAAATTTCGGAGTTTCGTTGATCTTGGTAACGACTTCCTGGTATGTCATTTTACCTCGCTATGTGTCTGCTTCGCATCTGTCATATTTTCATTTAAACTGCCTGCATTCCATTTCCGTTGGAAACATAGCCAGCCACATCCGGATCTCTAACACAGATCCGGATGTGTACAAAGCAGTTATCTGTTTACCTTATTGTAGTAAATATGAGTCTGTTTAAATACGCTGCTCTAGCCCCGCAGCTGGGAGAGTCTCTCCTGCACGCCGGCCATAAGCTGCTCGTACTTTTGCTGCTTTTCCTTTTCCTCGTCGATCTTGCTCTGCGGTGCCTTGGAAAGGAATCTTTCGTTGGAGAGCATGCCCTTGCTGCGCTGCAGCTCTCCCGCTAAGCGCTTCTCTTCTTTTTCCAGACGCACGATCTCTGCCTGAATATCCACCAGATCGGAAAGAGGAATGTAAAGGGTAGCATTGGGGATCACTACAGAAACCGCATCCTCCGCAATGCCTTCTCTATCCTTCTGTAATACCACTTCGGAAGCGGATGCCAGGGAAGCAAAGAAAAGCCTTCCTTCCTCAAAGATCTGCAGCATTTCTTCCTGGTCACTGACCACATAGACGCTGGCCTTCTTGGAAGGTGCCACGTTCATCTGGGTCCGGACGTTACGGATGCCGCGAACGGCTTCCTTCATGATCTCGATGGACTTCTCCTGTACCGGGAAGTGATACTCCTCTTTGTATACCGGCCAGTCGGAGATCATGATGGATTCTTCCTTGCTCTGGATGGTATCAAAGATTTCCTCGGTAATAAAAGGCATATAAGGATGCAGCAGCTTTAAGGCACCGATCAGTACCGTCTGCAGGGTCCAGACAGCCGCATCTCTGCTTTCTTTAATGCCGGCTTCGTTGACTGTCTCTTCGTTCTTTGCGCGGTAGAGTCTGGGCTTTACCATCTCGATATACCAGTCGCAGAACTCATCCCAAAGGAAGTCGTAAACCTTCTGCACGGCGATACCCAGCTCATATTTTTCCATATTGTCGGTGACTTCCTTCACCACGTCGTTAAAGCGGGAAAGGATCCACTGGTCAGCCGGCTCTAAGCCCTGGGGCATTTCAGGGGAAGCTTCCTCATCCTCTTCCATATTCATCATGATGAAGCGGGAAGCGTTCCATACCTTGTTGGCAAAATTGCGGCTTGCCTCCACACGCTCTGTATAGAAGCGCATATCATTGCCCGGCGCATTGCCGGTGATCAGGGTAAGACGCAGGGCATCTGCGCCGTACTGGGCGATGATTTCCAAAGGATCAATGCCGTTGCCCAGAGACTTACTCATCTTGCGGCCCTGGGAATCCCGCACCAGGCCATGGAACAGTACCGTCTTAAAGGGCTTCTCTCCCATCTCCTCATAGCCGGAGAAGATCATGCGGATGACCCAGAAGAAAATGATGTCATAGCCTGTTACCAGCACATCCGTGGGATAGAAATACTTAAGGTCCTCTGTCTGCTCCGGCCAGCCCAGGGTAGAGAAAGGCCACAGAGCGGAGGAAAACCAGGTATCCAGGGTATCGGGATCCTGGGTAAAGTGGCTGCCGCCGCACTTAGGGCATTTATCCGGTGCAGAAGCTGATACCACGGTCTCGCCGCAGTCATCACAGTAATAAGCCGGGATCCGGTGTCCCCACCATAGCTGTCTGGAGATACACCAGTCGCGGATATTGTCTGTCCAGTTAAAGTAGGTCTTCTCCATACGCTTGGGCACCAGACGGATCTCCCCATCCTGTACAGCCTTTACTGCCGGCTTGATCAGGTCATCCATCTTCACAAACCACTGCTTTTTGATCATAGGCTCTACGGTAGTGCCGCAGCGGTCATGGGTTCCTACATTATGGGAATAATCCTCGATGCGCACCAGAAGTCCCATGGCATCCAACTCTTCCACAATCTTGGCACGGCACTCGTAGCGATCCATGCCCTTAAACTTGCCGCCGTTTTCATTGATGGTGGCATCGTCGTTTAAAATATTGATCTCCGGCAGGTTGTGACGTCTTCCTACCTCAAAGTCGTTGGGATCATGGGCAGGAGTGATCTTTACCACACCGGTACCGAACTCTCTGTCTACATACTCATCTGCCACGATGGGGATCGCTCTTCCCACGATGGGCAGCATCACCTGACGGCCGATAAGCTTTTGGTACCGCTCATCCTCCGGGTGTACAGCTACAGCGGTATCACCTAGCATGGTCTCCGGACGGGTGGTGGCAAATTCCAGGAACTCGGTGGTGCTTACAGAGCCGTCTTCGTTCAGCAGTGGATACTTGATATGCCAGAAATGGCCCTGCTGCTCCTCATACTGTACCTCAGCATCGGAAATAGAGGTGCGGCATACCGGGCACCAGTTGACGATACGGCTGCCCTTGTAGATCCAGCCTTTTTCATGCATCTTGCAGAAGACCTCGGTGACAGCCTTGCTGCATCCCTCGTCCATGGTGAAGCGCTCTCTGTCCCAATCGCAGGAAGCGCCCAGCTTTTTAAGCTGGTTGATGATGCGTCCGCCGTATTCCTTCTTCCAGTCCCAGGCACGCTCTAAGAAACCTTCACGTCCCAGATCCTGCTTGGTCAGGCCTTCCTCTTTGAGCTTATTGATGATCTTAACCTCTGTGGCGATGCTGGCATGGTCTGTGCCGGGCTGCCACAGGGCATTGTATCCCTGCATGCGCTTAAAACGGATCAGGATATCCTGCATGGTCTCATCCAGTGCATGGCCCATGTGCAGCTGACCGGTAATATTCGGCGGCGGAATTACGATGGTGAAAGGTTTCTTGGAGTAATCTACTTCTGCATGGAAGTATTTCTTTTCCTCCCAGTTTTTGTAAAGTCGATCCTCGATGCCCTGGGGATCATAGGTTTTCGCCAGTTCCTTGCGCATTTGTGTTCCTCCTGATCATGTTCTGATTATGCATTCTCTCTGCCCTGCCTCTCTAAGCAAAGCAAAACGCCCTTCACCGATGTTCGTCGGCAAAGGGCGTGAATAAACGCGGTACCACCTTTGTTCGCTGAACCCGCCATATCTGTGCCGTTCAGCCTCTTGACGTCCTTTAACGGGGACGAGTCGGAAGACATTACTCCTCAGCTCCCAGACGACCTTCCCTGTCCTGCCTCGTGAGATCCTTCCAGCCGTGTCACTACCGAAGGGCTCTGCTTCCAAAAACTACAGATGCCATCTTCTTGTCACGAGATCTCTTCTCTGTCCGCCTCGGCCCAGGTACTCCTTCTGTTCTCAGCCTGTAACATTCACAAGTATAGACATGTGCGGGGGATTTGTCAAACAGTGATGAAGTTATGTCATCATCTTTCTTGTTTATCAATTTTGTCTTATTTTAATCCTGATTTCTCAACCGTTTCACTACGAATAGAAGATGAAATTTAAAGATTTTCCAATAGCCGTCACTTCACCACATACATAATTTCGAGGCCATTATCAGGATGATATGTCCAGGATACTTCATAGTCGTCATTAGACTCACTTTGTCTTCCCTGTAGTGCGGTAGTAGTTTTCATTTTTTCGTACACGGAAGAATTGAATCCCAGATCCTCATTAATGACTTCTACTAACTCTGTAACCCCACAATATGCCTCGTAATATACCCATATATCATCTGAATCTGCATTTGTAGGATTACTATCTAACTTGAGCCAACTGCCATCGTCAGCTATTTCACACCAATCCTCATCCTTATATTGGCCATATTGTTTCATAAAATTGATGGTATCCGTCACAATAACGGACACAGTTGCACTCTGTTTTCCCGCATTGGCCGTGATAGTGCAAGCACCTTCTGAATTTGCAGTTATCTTGCCATCTTCATCAACATCCGCTACGGAACTGTTGGAGGAAGTCCATGTAACTTTTGCATCACTTGCCTTCTCAGGAGAAATGGTATAGGTAATCTTCTGTGAATCGTCAACTTTAAGATCTATCGAAGATTTAGTTAGTGTAATGCTTTCTACTGATGGTCCTCTCAAAACAAGGGCTACAGCAAGTATTACTATTATGACGGCAACAGCCACAATAATGGACACAATCTTTTTTTTGCTTTTTTTCTTCTTACTTTTCTTCTTTACACCTTCTTCATATGAAATATTAATTTTACTTATCTCTCCAGTATCAGTTGTATCTCCGACTTTCAGCCCACATTTAGAGCAGAATTCCTGTTCCTCAGTCAGTTCAGCGCCGCATCTGCTGCAAACCTTCTTTTTTCTCGCATTTTCGCACTTTGGACCAATTTCCTGTTCCTCCTCAAGTGGAGCTCCGCAATTTGTGCATACTTCAGATGTCTGCGTTCCTTGGGAGGATTCTGCAGAATCCATTTCTGTTGGTCTTGTATCTTCCTGGTTTTCCATACTGATTTCCCTCCTAATAATAAGATATTTACATTCAATCCTACTATCTTTCCATAGAAAAAAATCCCACTGCTACAGTGGGATTTTTTGAATATTTATTTTCCTCATATCATGCATCATGTAACTGATACAGATCCGTTGTATAAAGACATACAAGGGTAATTTCATTTGGCCTGTCAGAATAAAGAAGTGTTTCAATTACAGTGTTACCATCTTGCCATTTATCACTTCTCATGTACTCTTGAAGCCAAAGTAAAGTATCATCGTCCAGTGTGGATTTAGTCTTATCTGTTACTGACTCTATCGGCTCACCATATTTCTCGACTAATCCAGCGACTATGTCTTCATATGCATTTATCTTTCCGGTCAACACCCCATTTTCTACATTAATGATCATTTCTGCCAGCTCATTTTTTTCATTAAAATGGTAACTCAGAAATGCGTCGTGATTATAAAAATCTATATTGTAAACTAGAGTAAAATAATCCCCATTGTCCATTTCGGTTACAAATTCGCCCTTTTCATATCTCTTTATCGTCTCCGGATCCTCTCCAAATTTGGCGTTTCTGAAATCACAATCATCCCGATCGGCCACATGTATGATAATGGATTCAGATTCTGATATATTTCCACTGAAATCTTTAGCATAGACAGAAATCGTATAATCGCCGGCTTTATCCATATCCGGTGTATCTTCTGTTTCAATGGCACATACTCCTGATAGATCTTCAGCAGATGCGTAATCATAAATATCAAATGGATCACCTTTACACAGGTATATTTCCTCCGCATTTACTTCCAATGTCGGCACCACAGTATCAACAACTTGATACTCATAGGAGATTTCTTTTACATTTCTTCTGTCATTAAGAAGAATGAAGGTAACTGTATATTTCCCAGGTTTCATAACATCGAAACCACCATCATTTTTTAAATATACCTGCAAGATATTGGACACGTCATACTTTAATGTATTTTTCAGATCATATTCGCTGCCAAGTTCAAAAGTGTCTTTGTTCTGTGATACATCAAACCGACCTTCCCAGACTTTCAAATAATAAAATGCTGTACCTACCGCTGCTAAAAAAACAAGTATGAAAACAATTATTTTTATACCCAAACAAATCTTTCGTTTTTTTCTATGTTTCTCATCGATTGGTGTCCTGTTTTCTTCTTTGCTACCCAGATTATGATTATTATCATCAGATGCAGCATCAGATACGCCTTCCCGGAGAGGCTTTTCTATATTCTCCGGAATGTTTGTTACGTTCTCCTCTCTTTTCACGTTGCTGTTTTCATCAGCCATACTATTCCCCCTCTTACCCCTGAAACTTGTTATTTCGCATGTCTATTTCTGCCAACTTAAAGTTGTCTTCCATTAATCCTACTATTCTTTCATAAAAAAAAATCCCACTGCAGCAGTGGGATTTTTCCTTATTTATTTCCGACAACATTTTGACGGAATGCTCTTTTAAGAAAACGCTTTTATGGAGTTCTATTTAAAACAGATTTTATCGGTATACCTTTTATTGAACAACTTCGCTCGCCATGATATTACTTTCAGAGCCATTAAAATGATACCAATCGATCAAAACATCGTCGTTCTTGTCTTTAGAAGAATACACCTTATAGATAAAGGATTTATTATCTACCCCCTCTAAAGCACCGCTTTCCGGTGAAAAAAGAATTACTTCGGAGGCTATTTTTTCACTATCTCCGGCGCCATAAGAATATTTATACAGATCACCCATTTCAGTATAAGTATCCGGTATTTCCTCCATATCTTTATAATAGTAAATAGTCTTTCCGTCTAAGCTGGTTGTTGCATATAACATCTTAAAATCGATCACATCTAACACGCAAACGGATACGTCTGATGAGATCCGCTCCGGCTCACCTCCGTTTTTGGATACATACAGGCTTCCGGTCTCATCTTCTGAATTTACATCTTTTATAAAATAAATATATCCATTGGTGCATACAGGTTCTAATATTTCCACACCGCCCGTGATCTTTTCCTCTTTTGTGATGGAATCCTCCGATACTTTTGCTGACTTCAGATTATCGTTTTCATCTACGTGGAATAATTTTCCTTTATAAATGAGGTATTTACCGATATCGGAAACGACTTTTTTCCTTTTTCCCTCTTTATTAATGTAATAAAGGTTAGCTCCTTCATCACCGGCAACACTGACATACACTCCGGTAAACTTGGAACCCTTGTCCCTTTCTACTAATTCATCATTCGTATAAATATAATTCGAATTGAGCTTGCCTCCCAGTTTCACTTCTATCGGTTCTTCCGCTCCCTGTACAATAAACATCTTTTCCGCATAGCTATTGACGATTATTGCATAACTTTGGGCAGCATTTTGTATAACAGCCGTACTTGTGTAATTCTTCGAACCCCTTTCAAAGGTTCCTATTTTTGTTTTTTCCCCCTCTATATATGCAAAAATTTCTTCTTTGCTTCTACTGTATTCATTCCAATAAACCGTTTCTCCATCGTCACTCATGGATAACAGTGAACCGCTATTATCAAAATTCCCTAACTTTTCAACCTCTTCTGAAGCTTGTTTAAGTAAATAGACCGCTTTGTCTTTTATGAAAGAAATGTTAAGTTCTTCTGTTGACGACTGAATTTCAGATACCTTTCCCAGTGAGACACTGCTTCCGTCATCAAACAGATATCTATAATACTCATAATCCCCGTCTCTATATATGAATCCCTTATCTTTTACTATTACTAATGACTCTCCGTCGTCCGTAACGTCCACTCTTTTTTTCTGTTTCGCATCTGTCACAAAAATAGTATCATCAGTCCCCAGCACAACAATATGTTTGCGATCAGGTGTTATATAGGCCTCTGACACGTCTTCGAATTCCGCTTCGCCGCCGTCCATAAGCGGAACATATGCGGTTTTATCTTCATCCAAGCAAGCTTTTAATGCTCCATAATGAACCTTGCCTCCAGAATTTTTAGAGTTATCAGTAAACTTACAAACACAAAACAACACAACCAGTGCCGCGATGATCACAGTTAACACGCCCATCAGCTTTGGCGATAGTTTTATACTCGTTTTCTTCTTTGGCTCTGTTTCGGTTTCAGCATCCTTATGAACTGTATCTTCTTTATGAACTGCATCTTCCTTATAGGCTATATCTTCCTTATGAGCTGTATCTTCCTTATGGACTGTATCTTCCTTATGAGCTGCATCTTCCTTATGGACTGTATCTTCCTCCTGCGGATTTTCCGTAGTTTCCGAAGCGCCGATGCATTCTGAAGCAACATTCTCCTTTACTTTGGCATTTTCCTTTACATCCTCCGCAGGCATCTCATTTGTTGTCTCTTCCTTTAAATTCTCATCCATACCTCACATCCCCCATTTTTGCAACTGATCATAGAGAATAAAGCTGCTCATTCTCCTTTTTCTCTTTCAAATTAGTGATACCCTTAATCCTACTATTTTCCCATTAAAAAAAATCCCACTGCTACAGTGGGATTTTTGTCGTTACTGTTTAATTATTTCGGATAATGCGCTCCGGTCGTCTTTTCTTTATATCATTGTTTTTTTACCGCATTCTGCAGCATGGCATGATACGCTGACAGCGCATTCTCTACGTCTTCTGAGGCCGCTGTCTCTTCTGTGTCCTCCCCGCCTTCCGTATCGCCGGCATAGGCAGAGATCATGACTGCCAGGATCTGTCCGTGTTCCTTATCGTAGATCAGTGTGATCTCCCCTTTCGCCGGATCACTTTCCAGATGACCGAAGCTGTTTTTCAGTCTGCCGGAAAAGCTGTATTGATAGGCGGGGCTTTCTGCCACGGTACATATCCCGTCACTTTCCTTTTCAGAGACTGTCAGTTCTTCAAAAAACCGGCCGGCCATCTCCTTTGAAAGTTTTAGAAAACCTTCCTTACTTTCCGAGAGCGAATTATTTTCTGATGACACTGTCTTTTCTAATGACGCAGTACTTTCCGCCGTCGCAACTGTTTCCGATAACACGGTATTTTCCATCTGATAGAAAAGCAGCATGGAATAGGCTCCCGTATCCACATCGGCGCTGAAAAATTCCGAGAAATCATCATTGCTGTCTCCGTCATCTGCATTATCTATGTATTCCCGGGGCAGCACAAAGCAGTAGCCTTCCTGTTCATACAGCAATGTGCCATCTTCCTGCAGGGTGGCATTTTCATCATAGGTTTTCTTTGCACTGCGCACGATGAGGGGAGAAAGTTTATCGCAGCGTTTAAAGGTCTCATTATCCCAACCGGCATGGGCGGAGGTGAAATACAGTTGCTTGGCAGTTTTTCCTTCTGTTACCTTCGCCTGGATGGTGCAATGGAGTTTCGGCAGATAAAGAGAGATCGTTTCCTCTTTCTGTTCCCATGGAATAGACAGTTCTGTGTACTCCTGCAGGTAGTAATCCGCTGTTCCGTCTTCCCGCAGCACAAGATGATCCCCTACCTCCCCCTCGTAGGTGCCGATCCAACCATAGCTACCGGTATCTTCATTTTGGTTATCTTTACTTTCGATACCTTTACTTTCGATACCTTCACTTTCAGCATCTTTGTTTTCAGTATCTTCCCCCTCGATATCGTTATTTTCGGCATCGCCGCTTTCAGCATTTCTACTTTCGGCATCTTCACTTTCACTTATCACAGAAGCTTTTCCGGATTCCATTTTTGCCAAAGACTCTGCCCCATCCCCCTGTGCGCCCATCGTTCTCCCGTCAGTTGCAGCACTTTCCGTTTTAATGCCGTTATCAACAGTTTTTGCAGCAGTCATATTCTTCTTTATAAGGACCGCTGTTCCTGTCACCAATGCTGCCATAATAAGCAGCAGGATCCCGGCCCCTGCCAGTGCCGGCGTCAGGCGGATCCTCCTTGTCTTTTCTGTCCTGCTTGCAACTGCTGTGAAAATACGGTTTTGCCCCGGGTATGCCGCCTTATCACGAAGCGCTCTTTTTATGCGCAGCAGATCTTTTTGCAATTCTCTTACAGAAGCATAGCGGTCCTGGGGATCGATCTGCGTGCAGCGTTCGATGATCTGCGACATTTTCCGGGAGGGGCTTGTTCTTTCATTTTTCGTTGCTTCTCCCGATCCCCGCAGCAGTCTCTCCAGCAGCTTTCCCATGGCATAAATATCCGACCGGGGCGAGGACTGGCCAAAGCCGTATTGCTCCGGTGCTGCGAATCCCACGGTTCCGAGTAAGCGAGTATCCCGCTCTTTTCCGCTGTCACTGCCTTGCAATGCCGAATTCCCGAACAGTTCTTTTCCTGTGGTCCCACTTCCATCTGCATACTGTCTGGCTGCATTCAGGTCGATCAGAACATAGCTTCCATCCTCCCGTCTGATGATGTTGGACGGCTTTATATCCCGGTGAATGACAGGCGGCATACTTTCATGAAGCCGCACCAGGACAGCACAAAGCTGCAGACCGCAGTCCGCTGCCTCCTGCTCTGTCATGGCCCCCCGTTCCTGCAGATACTGCTCCAGGGTCATGCCGGGGACATATTCCTCGATCACTGTCAAAATGCCTTTTTCTTTATCCTCGTGCAGATGATAGATGCAGGGGATTCCCGGGATGGGGGCTGTCTGCAGCTGCTCATAAACACATCGATTATAAACGGTCATATCCTTGCGGACGCAGATCTCTCCCGTCTCTATATGTTGCACGAGATATATGCCGTGTTCCTGATTCAAATCTGCAATTTTATGATAATATGATATGGCGAGTAAAGAGGCAAAGGGATGGTCGTCCGTATGCATGACTTCTCCTTGTTTCTGCGCAGGCAGGTATTTTACATGAAAGTACCGATTCCGATCCTGTGATGGACATCTCTGTACAATGACTATTTTACTATATACCTTTCCTGTATAAGGAACCAAGATAAAAAAGTATCTGCCCGGTGTTACCGAACGTCACAGTGCAGCCCCCAGCCAAACGGTGGGGCTCCTGCGGGTCCTTGTTGATCTCCTGACCGGGCAGTTCAGCCCCCAGCTAGGCTGCGGAGCTTGGCTGGGGCTGCACTGTAACCACCGGACAGATACAATAAATAACACGATAAGGAAATAAGAAATGTTCAATAAGAAAACCGAGGAACTGGAACAGGAGCTGCAGGGAACCCATCCCTCACAGCTCTCCGGTTACCTAAGTGCCAATCAGTCGGAGCTGACACAGGAGAAATCCTTTTTTTCCGACTTTATGAAAGAAAAGCTGAAGGAGAAGAAAGTAAAAAAGCAGCAGGTTTTCCTGTTGGCAGACATTCCGCTGCGCTATGGATATAAACTTCTCTCCGAGGAAAAAGTAACCCGCCAGCGGGACATCATCCTGCGCATCTGCTACGCCGCCCAGTTCACCCTTAAGGAAACCCAGCAGGCACTGCGGCTGTATCACATGAATCCCCTCTATGCCAGAGAACCCCGGGATGCTTTTCTCATGATCTGTTTCAACACCAGGCCTGGCTCTTTGTCGGAGGTCAATGAACTTCTCCAGGAAAATGGCCTGCAGCCGCTACGTACCAGTGGCTTTCAGGAATAGAACAAAATTTCAGCACACTATGTCGCAATTTATCGCCATAGTGTGCTGAAATTTTTGCTATAGTGCAAGGAGTATTTCCTTATGATTCATCCTCTGCACTATCCATCCCCCGGCGGATCATATCCTGAGAAAATCCTCTGCGATACAAAAAAGCCATCACTTTCTGCTTCTCCTCCCAGGTGGCCCGGGCCGGGTCGTAGTGCTTCTTTTCCAACAATCTTCGGATCTGGGAAAGCTCCTGGGATTCCATATCCGTCTCACCGGATATAGCGGCAAATGCCTCCTCTGCATCCGTTTGGGAGATTCCTTTTTGCTGCAGATCCTGCCGGATCCTCGCCTTACTCTTATCTCTCAGATGTCCCCGTATATAATTTTCCGCCAGCCGTCTGTCATCCAGATAATGGGCATCTGTCAGTTCCGCAAGGACCTGCTGCCGGATTATTTCCGGATAGCCGTCTGCCTCCAGCTTACTTTCCAGGCCGGCCCTGCTGTAGTCCTTTCTCCCCAGCAGATCACCACAGCGATGTAATGCCTCCGACCGCAGCTGCACCAGGATCTCCTGCCACATCGGATCCGCAATAGAAAAAGCTTTTTCCGTTGGCATTCCTTCTTCAACAGGCGCCGTAGACATCCCCATGGAAACTGCCCCGAAGTCCATTACCTCCAGGTCATTTGACAAAAACGTATCTGCCGACATCTCCATCGGCAGTCCCAGACCGGCCGCCTTTCTCTTAGGAAGCGTAAAGATCATCTCTTCCGCTCCCTCTTCCTCCTGTATAAAAAACGTCAGCTTTGTCTTTCCCTTGGGTTCTATCCTGGTAATGAACATATTTTCCTTTCTTGCCGCAGCTTAGCTGCGGCAACGTGAGGAGAATTTCGCGCAGGCGAATTCTCCGATACGATCCGCACCTATGACGTTTACGGCATAGGTGCCGTTTGAGAGAAATGCCATCAGGCATTTCTCTCAAACTTTTGCCTTTCTTGCCGCAGCTTACATTCTATTCTACATTTTTAAGAGCCATGTCCATAGGGATCCGACGGATCCTGGAAAAGTCAAGGAGACTTACCAGCAGATATGCCACAAAGACCAGAAGAAAGGCCTTTACATATCCGGCAGGCTGCATCACAAAGGAAAACCAGCCTTCCATCCGCAGCATCATCGCATTCCATACCATCTTCATGCAGGCAACTCCCAGGAAGATCCCCAGTACCTCCGACACCATCACCACCCATGTAGTGGAAAGCAGGTAGATGGAGGCGATCTCTCCGGTCCTGTATCCCAGAATCTTGGTCATGGAAATAGACTTTTCATTCTGCTCGATGATGAGCTTGGTCAGCAAGTACATAAGAACCCCTGCCAGCGCACCGCAAAGCACCTGGAAATAGGTCATGTAGGAGCCCATGGAGTGCTCCAGCTGGGCCACGACCTTGGTCAGGGTATCCGGTGTCAGTACGGCTCCCACATATTTGGAAGGAATATCCGTGATCTCCTCCTTGGAGAAGTAGCCGGAAAAAGCATCCTCCTCCAGGTCAAAAGTCTCCCTGAACTGCCCCAGAGAAAGAAAGACCGCCACGCCTCCGTCGTAATCCACCACCCCTTTTACCGTAAAGGGATAGCTCTGGTTTTCATACTGTGCCTCCAGGGTCAGTGTTTCTCCTGTTTTTACGTGATACTTGCTGGCCAAGGCACTGCTGATACAGATCTCATTGCCGTACAGATCCGGCAGCTCTACATAGGCACTGCCTTCATCTATGCCATAGACCGACGTGCTCTCTTCATTATCTCCCGTCTTTAACAACAGGCTCTTTAATCCCATCTTTTCAGCACCTGCTGTCTTCGTGGTGATCAGCTCTCCGTCTTCATCTTTATAAGAAGTCAGGGCCGTCTGATAGTCCGCAATGGCCAGCTGCGATGCCCTGTCCTTATAATACGACAGCGTATCCGGCATGCCAATAGCCATGGCCAAAAGCAACATCACAAACCAGATGCCTATGAAAAGTACAAAGTAGCCGGGAATATTCTGCAGCAGCACCCGCAGACGGAACCGGGAAAGAAATTTCCACCTGGGCAACCGCATAGCCTTTTTGCGACGGTTCTTTTTAAGGTCATGGCGAAGGAATTGCAAAGGCGTGGCCCGCAGCTGCTTTGCGATGATCAGGTTATTGATGAGAAACATCAGGATCAGGGGAATAATGGTAGTCTTCACCAGTGCTTCCGGTGAAAAAACGGTCTCATAGGCCGGCAGGCTGTAGCTGTTATAATACATCCCCACCACTACATCTTTAAACACCGTATAGCCCAGTACATTGCCTATCAGGGCAGAGAGCAGTGTCACCAGCATGGGGCAGGTCATATAGTGGCGCTGCAATTCCCCTCTGGTATAGCCGGAGGCACGCAAGGTTCCTATTACAGAGGCTTCTTTCTGTATGGTATTGCTGATGGTGATGGCAAAGACAAAGGCTAACACTGCGATCAGGATATACAAAAGCACGCCGCCCATGGCTTTGTCACTGCCCAGATCGTCCGTGGCAAACTGGATAGCCTGGTTGGCATAAGCCGGCAGATAACTATCCAGCTCATTGTCTCCCGCCAGGGCCTGGGTGACGATCACCTTAGTGGTTGCATCGGACCAACTCTTCTTCTCCACGTCGCCGGTGGGCGCATTGGCTGCTCCCTGTCCTGCTTCTTTCGTATAGCGGAAGGCATAATTGTAATGGGTGGTACCCTCTACTTTTTCGAAACCTTCCCGGGTCAGCAAGCCTATATCAAAATTGATGGCATCGAACATGATCTCCGTGTTTTTTTCAAACAGGGTGCTGTAGTCTACATTGGCCACCAGGCCGCTGATGGTAAATCTCTCGCCGCCTACCGTCACGGTATCCCCCACGGAAAGTCCCGTATTATCCGCATGCATGCGGTCGATGGCGATCTCATTCTCATTGGAAGGCAGTGTTCCTTCCATGATGCAGGGAAGATTCATCTCCCGGCGCAGGGTATAGATCCGAATCTTGCCATCGGTAGTATTGGCATCTCCTCCCAGCTTTTCTCTCTTTTCCGCCACATCCTTATAGAAATTCTCGCAGATCGTCATGGTATGGACCTGAAAATCCGACTCTTCCAGCGAAAAGCGATCTTTTATTTTATCATATTGTTCATCCACTTCTTCCTGGGCCTTCCTGTATGCTTCCTCATAAACGGAAGCATAGGCATCCTGGTAATCCCCAAGCTGCTCTATGAGCTGCTCTGTCACCTTATCCTTTGCCTTCCGGGAATAGTACGCATACAGGTCTGCCTTTTCTCCGGACTCTATGGCTGAAAGCAGTGTCCCGTCTGCTCTGTCTTTTAACTCAAAATGTCCGTCCTCCCGCTGATACTTTTCCACACTCTCGTCCGCGGCCTGCAGCATGCTGCCGTTGGCAACATACATGCCGGACACGAAACCGATGGTCAGGATCAGAAACAGGGCAATGACGATATACTTTTTCCACTCTCCCATTAACTCCCGCACCACACGGCGCCGGAGGGGATTTTTTCTTTTATTTTTCACTGCGATCCTTTCTGTATTTGTATCTGTAAAGTTACAATGCTGCTTAGTATTAACCTGCTGCTCCGGCTTTACTATTCCGACTTTACCACTCCAGCTCTGCTGCCCCGATCCGTTGTTCATTGTAGTCGTTGTGCCGCACCAGACCGTCCCGCAAGCGGATGCAATGGTCTGCCATTTGCCTGATTGCCTCGTTATGGGTCACCATGATCACCGTATTTCCATACTGTCTGTTAACCTTTTCGATCAGCTCTAAGATTTCCTTGCCGGTCTTATAATCCAAGGCGCCGGTAGGTTCGTCGCACAGCAAAAGGTCCGGATTTTTTACAATGGCACGGCCGATGGAGACTCTCTGCTGCTGGCCGCCGGAGAGCTGGTTGGGCAGCTTATAGCGATGTTCCCACAGCCCCAGGGTCTGCAAAAGCTCATCTACGTCCAGCGGATCCTTGGCCAGGTAGGCCCCTACCTCGATATTTTCCTTTACATTCAGATTGCCGATGAGATTGTACATCTGAAAGACATAGCCTAAATGTCTCCTGCGATATGTGGTCAATGCCGCCTCATCCATCTTTTCCAACAGGTCTCCGTCAATGGAGATCCGGCCGCTGTCCGCCCCGTCAATGCCGCCGATAATGTTTAACAGCGTGGACTTACCGGAGCCGGATGGCCCTAAAAGAACGCAAAATTCTCCTTTTTTCACATCAAAGGAAAGTCCCCGCAGCACCTCCTGTCTGGTATCGCCCTGTCCGAAACTTTTCTTTAGATCCCGGATCTGTAAAAAACTCTGCTCACTCATTCTCCCTCTCTTTCCGTCAATGAAGCAAAGTGCTGCCGGTGGTGGTCAGTCATTTTCCGTCTGTTCTTTGCCCACTGACTGCTTCCCTGCCATGCCCTTTTTAATGCATGGAATTTTAGATTTCTATCTCGCTAGTCCTTCTTAATATAAAAACGTATGTCACACCCAATGCCATGTTAGTTAGAACTAACTCGCCTATAAAATATAACAGTATTATTTTTTTGTCAATCGATATTGGGATAAAACAATTACTTAATTACTTAACAGGTTGTTAAGTATTGCCCGGTCATGCACCGGAGCACGACAGAATGGCTCGCACCTTGCACTTTGCGCCGTTTTGCTTATGATCTGCCTCTCGCCTGCGGATGGCACGGCCCGAACTCGCATCCCCGCCTGATG
>CAVBJS010000022.1:0-39501 GCA_963596015.1 Bacteroidaceae bacterium | reverse complement strand
GCCTTCGGATGGCGCGGCCCGAACTCGCATCCCCGCCTGATGCGGGGATGCTCAGACATTACGGGCCTATCGGGCCCGCTCTGAAAGCGTGCCCGATACCATCCTGCGGCTTCGATGCAGATCATGCAAAACTGGCGCGCAGTGCAATGGATGCGAGCCATTCTGCCGCGCCCCGGTGCATTACGTTTTGTGTTCTGCTATTGATTCGTCCCCACAAACTGTAAAAAAATGTTATAGTCCAGGCAGTTCAGGCTGCAGGAGGGTGGGATGTTTATATGACAATTTAGTGCCACCCGGTCATGCACCGAAACGCGGCACATTACGTTTTGCGTTGTGCATTTTGCGTTGTGTCATCGATCCGAACATCCCCAAACACCTGTAAACTGTAAAAAAGCCTTATAGTTCAGACTCCTGCCAACTGGCCGTCGTCTGAACCGTAACCCAGCCGTTGCTGCGTGACCCGGCCTTTGTTGCTCAGCCCCAGCCGGGCCACGCAGCAACTACTCTTTACCTTCCAGGTGTACGATCACCGGCTCGTGATGCACAGCCGGAAGGTATTTTTCAAAAATGTCCTTCGTATATAATTTCAGGCTGGAAGTATTGATGCAGGGGTGGCATCCCAGGAATTCACCCTTTTGCACGTCCTCATCCACCAGCAGCTGTACCCGGTTCTCGGTGTCGTTCATTAATCCCATGATGCTGACAGAGCCCGGTGTGATATCCAGGTATTCTTCCATGGCTTCCGGTGCGGCAAAGGAGAGTCTGGCAGAGTTGATCTGGCTGGAAAGTTCCTTGGTCTTGAAGGGCTTATCTCCCGGCATCATCAGCAGATAGAACTTGGTCTTCTGTCTGTTGCACAGAAAAAGATTTTTACAGATCAGCACCTCCAGCACAGCATCAATGTCATGGCAGGCCTCCATGGTATCGGCATGTTCGTGGTCGGTGCGCCAATATTGTATCCCCAGAGAATCCAGCAGGTCATACACCCTGATCTCCTTCGGCAATCTTCCTTCTGTATTCTCCGGTCGTCCTTGAAATAATGTAAGCTGCTGCATAGTTTCCTTTCTATACCGCGATCTTTTGGGACAATACGAGGAGAATTTCGTGAAGGCGAATTCTCTGATGTGATCACGCATCGATGTCGCAAAAAGGCGGCTGCAATAAATGGTCTTCTATCTTCTATCTGACCATTTATTATAGCCGCCTTGTCAATTCTGATGCAAGAATCGCTAGGGGGTATTGTTGCGTGGTTACAGTTCAGGCCTCAGCCGAGTAGCGGGTTAAATGTAACCGACAGGTTTTTATGATAATTTGGTGTCGCCCGGCCATGCGCCGGAGCGCGGCAGATGTCTCGCACCGTGCATTACGTTTTGCGTTGTGCCATCGATCCGGACATCCCCAAACACTCGCAAATTGTAAAGAATCATTATAGTTCAGACCTCTGCCGACCGGCCGGAGTCGGAACAGTTGTTCCGATAATACTCTGCATACTCAGTTAACGCAGAACCGGCATCCACACCCGCATCTGGTTTTCTCCACGGTTGCCCCATGCGAAGTAGGGGATTGCCTGCATGGCAGCTTTTTCCTGTACCGGCTGTGTCTCTGCATACAGGTCATCCTCCGCAAAGCTTTCCCGCACGCCTTCAAAGGTAATAACCTTCATGCCTGCAAGTGCCCCGTCCTCTGCCTCTTTTACATGAAAATCTGCATCGGTGGGGATACGCAGTGTCTGGATCTGAGGGCCGTTATCTACCTCTTCAAAGCAGTAAACCAGAGGTCCTCTTTGCAGGGCTGCGCAGTTTTCGTTAGCACGGACCAGTGGATTGCAGCGGGTAAGCCGCACCGGCATGGTCAGGCAAAGTCTGATCTCATCCTCTGCCTGCCATACCCGGCGCAGATAGAGATAGCCGTCTTTATTTTCATACTGCTCTGCAGAAAGCTCTTCTCTATTTAAGGAAACGGTAAATTCCTTTATGTAAGCCGGCAGATGGATAGCCATGGTAAAGACTTCCCCGTCGCATGCCTCAAATCGATAGCAGATCTCTCCGTCCCAAGGCCAGTTGCTTTCCACCTGCAGGCTGGCATGGGTAAATTCTGCCGTTCCTCCCATATAAAGATGGGAGCAGACTGTGCCGTCCTCCTTTTCCTCCCAGGCATAGCGAGCCAGTGAGGTGAGAAGACGCACCACATTAGGCGGGCAGCAGGCACAAGGAAACCATTCCGGCCGCTGGGGCAGCACATGCTCATAGCCGGGAAGCTTGCCGGATACGCCGGGCACCACTTCCAGGGGATTTACGTAAAAGAATCGCTTGCCGTCCAGCTGCATACCGGAGAGAACGCCATTATAAAGGGCTCTTTCCATCACATCGGTGAACTTGCCGTCAAGACGAAGCTGCAGCATGCGGCGAGCGAACATCACAAGGCCGATGGAGGCGCAGGTCTCCGCATAGGCAGTGTCGTTGGGCAGATCATAATCATGAGTAAAGCCTTCCCATCTGGCTGCCTGTCCTAAGCCACCGGTGAGATACATCTGTTTGCCCACTGCGTTGTCCCAAAGGCGCTCACAGGCAGCGGCCATGTTCTCATCCTCTGCGATCCTTGCATAATCTGCCATAGCGGTATACAGATACATAGCCCGAACGCTGTGGCCTCTTGCTTCCATCTGGTCTCTGACAGGAGCAAAGGACTGATTATAATCTGTATCGTGAGGGCTCTGCTCCCACTGCACCCAGCCTCTTTTTTTCGTCTCGTCATCAAACCAGGAAGGCTCCTGTCCCCGGCGATCCAGGAAATAGGCTGCCAGGCGCAGGTCGTTTTCATTTCCGGTAGCTCTGTACATACGCAGCAGGCCGATCTCCACTTCTTCATGACCGGGAACACCGTGGATCTTTCCCTCCTCCGGTCCGATATGCCGATCGATGCAGTCTGCCTCTCTCTGCATGACCTGCAGCAGCTTATCCTTGCCGGTTGCCTCAAAATAAGCAACCGCTGCCTCCATCATATGGCCGGCGCAGTAAAGCTCGTGGCACTCCTGCAGGTTCTGGAACTTTTTATCCGGCTCCTTGACAATAAAATAGGTATCCAGGTAACCGTCCGGCTGCTGGGCTGCGGCGATGATGTCGATGATGGCATCTGCACGCTTCTCCAGTTCTTCATCCGGGGAAACGATAAGGGAATAAGCCACGCCTTCCAACCACTTGGCCACGTCGCTGTCCTGGAAGACCATGCCATAGAATTCTCCTTCCTCCATACCGGCTGCAATACGGAAGTTGGCCAAAGCATGGCTCTTCTCCACTCCGGGCAGCTCGTCATTTAATACCTTTTTCTGGTAGGGGATCACCGTATCGATAGTAAGTTTTTGTCTGGAAGACCAGAATTTGTCCTGAATCTTTACTTTTCCAATGTCAAAATCCTTAATGTTCTTCATTTGCTTTGGCTGCTTCCTTTCTGCATTTTGAGGCCTGCCCGGCCGTCTTTTTCTCTTTCGTTAACAGTAGCATGGTCTTTTGGTTCAATCTATTCAGAAAAAAGACTCTTCCTTCATAAAAGTTACTTTTTGGTTTTCTCGTTTATCTGTCCTATTTTCGCATGAAGTCAGAGGATGGCGCCCGAAAGATGACGCTAGCATGTTGTAAAAAGTAATCTTTTGTTATTTTTTCACATCTTTGTTACGGATGATAGTATTCCTTTTTCTGTGTTTATCTATATCTTTTCTATATTTACCTGTATCCTTTCTATGTTCATCTGTATCCTTTCTATGTTCATCTATATCTTTTCTATCTTCACCCGTATCTTCTCTATGTTCATCTGTATCTTTTCTATCTTCACCCGTATCTTCTCTATGTTCACCTGTATCTGTTCAGCAACCTTCCATTTCGATTGTGAATTGACTGCTTGCAGGCAAATTCGCGATCAAAATGGGAAGGCGGCCAGGGTGCAGAGTGCCTCCAGTCAACCACATCCAGGTTTTCCGAAGGAAAATCAAGATGGGTGCCGGACACAGTTATGTTTATTTTATATTCATTTCACAGCCCCACTTGACACGAGTCCGAAATCGTACTATATTTTGTTTTGCCCAGTCCGATATCGTACTCTTTTTGACTGGGTGATATGACTGAGCGATAGCTGTTATCCATATATGACTACGAAATACCGTTATTGTTCAGACGCCGGCCAGACGTCAGGGAACACTGACCACAGGCCCTGCCACCTAGCTGGGGCTGAACTGCAACTTTGTGCATTAACAGCTTTATAAGGAGAAACCGATGGATCAAAACCGTGAAGATATCGTGCAGCAGCTCAATTACCTGAGCTCGGAATTAAATGGCCTTTATCACCAGGCTTCCGTCAAGATCGGCCTTTCGGACAGTGCCAGTCAGATCCTTTATCATCTCTATGCAGACCACGGCCAATGCCGACTGCAGGACATCACCACAGAGACAGGTCTTTCCAAACAGACCATCCACTCTGCCATCTGCAAACTGCAGGAGCAGGGCCTGCTCACACTGGAACAGGAGGCGGGGAGGCGGAAGCTGGTGCGCCTCACGCCCCAGGGACAGGACTATGCGGCCGGTACTGTAGCCCGTATCTTTGAAGCAGAAAAAGCGGCCTATCGGGACTGGACAGAGGCGGAAATCCGGGAGCACCTCCGCCTGCTGCAGAAATATAATGATCACTTTAAAAAGCAACTGGAAACCTTATAAAGTATCGCTTTGCTGCTTAAAAGCAACTATTTTTCTTAGAATTTCTTAGAAATGAGGACACTGTGAACAAGAAACAAGCCATTCAATTATCCGATCATTTTACTGTAGGAAGACTTCTTCGCTTTACCCTTCCTTCCATCGGTATGATGATCTTTACTTCCATCTACAGTGTGGTAGATGGCTTCTTTGTCTCTAATTTTGCAGGCAAGACACCTTTTGCCGCCATCAACCTGATCATGCCCGTTCTGATGATACTGGGAACTACGGGCTTTATGTTCGGTACCGGCGGCTCTGCCATCGTAGCTAAGACCTTCGGTGAGGGCCACAAGGAAAAGGCCAATCGTTATTTTTCCCTTTTTGTGTATACCGCCGCTATCATCGGCATTATTCTGGCGGCGCTTGGCATTATATTTCTGCGACCCATTGCCCGCTTTTTGGGCGGCGAAGGAGAAATGCTGGAGGACGCGGTGCTCTATGGCCGTATTATTCTTCTGGCCCTGCCTTTTAATACCCTGCACTATCTGTTTCAAACCTTTTTCGTCACAGCAGAAAAGCCCCGGCTGGGGCTTCGTGTCACCGTTGCTGCCGGATGCACCAATATGATCCTGGATGCCATACTGGTCATCCTGCTGCCCCACGAATACAAGCTGGCCGGCGCCGCCATCGCTACCGCCTGCTCCCAGACCGTAGGAGGCCTAAGCTCCCTTATATATTTTTCCCGTAAGAACAGCAGCCTTCTGCACCTGGGAAAAACCGGCTTTGACGCCAGAGCACTGCAGAAGGCCTGCACCAATGGCTCTTCCGAATTCATGAGCAATGTGGCCATGAGTATCTCCGGTATGCTCTACAACCATCAGCTCCTTAAATATGCCGGTGAAAACGGTGTGGCGGCCTACGGTGTCATGATGTATGTCAGCATGATCTTCTCCGCCGCCTTTGTCGGGTATTCCATCGGTACCGCCCCTATCATCGGTTATCACGACGGCGCCCGCAATGTAAAAGAACTGCGCGGCCTGGTGAAAAAAAGCATACTGATGATCGGCAGCTTTGGCATCATCATGTTTCTGGCTGCAGAACTGCTTGCCTCCTCTTTGGCCCGCATCTTTGTGGGCTATGATCAGGATCTGATGGATCTCACCGTTTCCGGCTTTCGGATCTTTGCCCTTGCCTTCCTTTTTATGGGATATGCCATCTACGGCTCCGGTCTGTTTACCGCCCTCAACGACGGCGTGACCTCTGCGGTTATCTCCTTTTTGCGAACCATGGTCTTTGAGATAGGCGCTGTATTGCTGCTGCCTCTCGTTCTCGGCATCAACGGTATCTGGTTTTCCATTCTCGTGGCAGAGTTCATGGCCACGATGTTGGGTGCTTTCTTCCTGTATACCAAGCGGAAGAAATATTTTTAGCTTTGTACAAATCCTTTCCAAGTCGGTGACTGTAAAGGAGCAACTCCTTGCCCACTGCCGGGCTACGGCGAAGCAGTAATAATTCGACTGTTACTGTTCACACGCCAACCCACCGGTGCCTGAACAATAATATTCAGACATAAGCCGGCTCCCGAATATACAAATTGGTCTGTACCTCTCCCCGCTTATAGGGTACAATGCTTTTTGCAAAGAAATTCATAACCTGCCGACATGGCCGTTGCTGCAGAGGTGTCAGCTCAATGACCGAGCGGCCAAAGCAGTGTGATCCATGGCAGGTTTTTCCGCTTATCTGCACAGCAGATGCTGCAGATAAGCAGCAGCACAAAAGAAAGCAGCATCTGCGGAAAAGGAGAACGTATATGGACAAGAACGAAGAACTGAAAAAAGCAAGCACCAAAGCCAAAGGCTTTATAGCTGAATTTAAGGAATTTGTTTCCAGAGGCAACGTCATGGATATGGCTGTTGGTATCATCATAGGCAGTGCCTTCACCGCCATTGTCAATTCTCTGGTCAATGATATACTGATGCCTCTGATCTCCTGCCTGGTAGGGGACCTGGATTTTTCCGAATGGAAACTGGTGCTTAAACCTGCTGTGGGAGAGGCTGAGGCCATTACCCTTGCTTACGGCTCCTTTATCCAGCAGATCATCAATTTCCTGCTGATCGCCCTGGTGATCTTTATCATGATCAAAGCTATCAATTCCCTGCATCGCAAAAAAGACGAGGCTCACGCAGAAGAAGCGCCTGCAAAGCCTTCCGATGAGGTGGTACTGCTTACCGAGATCCGGGATCTGTTAAAGAGCCAGAATTAAAAAGCCCGAAACAGCCCACATCTCTTTCAAAACAAGATTTACATCTTGGCTTGAAAAACGGTCTGTTCCGAGCGATCCGGTAAAACTATATCTTGCTCTAACAAAGCGGCATGATCTGCATCATGCCGCTTTTTCTATGAAATGAAATACAATTGCCAATATCGGTACTCTCTGCAAAACCCCCGGTATTATTTCCCGTCGATTTAATTTGTATCTTATTGACTGTACCTTATTAACTGACTGTACCTTATTAACATTCCTGGAAAACAGCCTGTTTACTGCCATGGCAGTACCATGTCAGGCAAAAGGAAATACAGCACATATTATGCTCATGCCTTAACCATTTCCTCCGAAAGACTGCGAAGGATACGGCATTCCTTTTCAATATCATCCGCCGAGAAAATAGCACTGACCAAAGCTACACCATCCACGCCGGTATGAGCAAGCTGAGAGATATTGGATCTGCCGATGCCGCCGATGGCCACAACTGGGATAGAAACTGCAGTGCAAATATCCCGAAGGACTTCTTTGGGCAGAACGGATGCATCTGTCTTCGTGGAAGTGGAGAACATAGCGCCAACGCCAAGACAGTCTGCGCCGTTTTTCTCCGCTGCTAAGGCTTCCTCCACTGAATGGGCAGAAACACCAATCATCATATCTTCCCCCACCAATTGACGCACCTGCGCTGCATTCATATCCTCCTGTCCCACATGAATGCCATCGGCATGACATGCAATAGCTACTTCCACATTGTCATTGATAAACAAAGGGACTCCATATTTCCTGCACAGGGCAGCGATCTCCATGGCTTCCTTCAGAAAAGCTTCCTGGCTCAATTCCTTTTCCCGCAGCTGGATACAGGTCGCACCGCCCTTCAGGGCTGCCTCCACCTGTTCATATAAACTTTGTCTGCCCACCCATGACCGATCTGTCACAGCATAGAGCAGCATTGTTTTTTTGTCGCATTTCATGATCTACCTCCTGTGCCATCAGGCATTTAGTTCAAACTTTTCCTTTTTTTCCGCAGCTTGTCTGCGGCTACGCGAGGAGAATTTCGCGCAGGCGAATTCTCCGATGCGATCACGCAGGGATGACGTTTACGGCATCACTGCAGATTGCAGGAAATGCCATCAGGCATTTCCTGCAATCTTTTACCTCTCTGGCCGCAGCTTGTCTGCGGCATGATCATCTGTTAAGCGATTCCTGCATCGTATGCAGGACACCTGCTTTCTTCAAGCTGTAGATCAAAACAGCGGATATGGCTGCACCACCGGCAGTGGATATAAGGAACGGGATGATATAGGCGTAAAATGCAATGCCGGCTGCACTTTGTCCCATGAATAGAATGGCAATGGGGTAAGCGCACAAGCCGCCGAGAATGGCCGTGCCGGCTACTTCCCCCAGCAGGGTTGCCAGAATGTTCCCGGTTTTGGCATAAACGATACCGCAGAGCAAAGCGCCGAACATACTGCCGGGGAATGCCATCAGGCTGCCAAGGCCCAGCAGATTGCGGATCAGTGACGCCACAAACGCGGCGCCCACCCCATAAGCAGGTCCCAGTAATACGGCGCACAGGATGTTGACCATATGCTGCACAGGTGCACATTTACTCCCGAAAACAGGAAAAGAAAAGAGACTTCCTACCACCGCAACTGCGCAGAATACACCTGCGATCGCTAATTTTTTCGTGTTGGTCTTGTTCATAAATTCATATCTCCTTTGAGTCAGTCAGGAAACGTCAGTGATCAGCGGCGCTCCCAATAAATAATCGCAATTTCCCCCATGGAAACTGCACGGAAGTTCGGTCGATGCTTATTGGCATCCTCTCACGCCGGAACACGGCTTCCCATCGCTGATTTACAAGACCCAGGGCGCTCCCCCTCGGTCCGCCACTTATGTGGAACTGGTTTCCTCCTTTCTCAAAAGATATAATCCGGTCGTAAAATAAAAACAGGAGACAACCCCTTCCGGATGTCTCCTGCTCAAAACTTCTTATGGAAACTTCCTACGGCGGCATTACCCGCATCAGGTTAAAGGGTCGAAGTTGGATTACTTCCTCTCAGCCTGCTTACAAGCTCCCCTGTATTTATCCATTACTGTTATACACTTATTTTGAGAATAATGCAAATTTTTTAGAAAAGAAGCTTCTCATCTAGGCGTCACTTGTTACAGTTTGGCCCCTGCCAGGCGACGTCCGAACTGCAGCTGACAGATTGCCTTGATGATTTAGCCTGAATTATTCACAGAGCCATGTGCTTGACTTATTAACAAGCCGTAACCCGCTGCAGAGTTCGCGATTGTCTTCCAACAAGAGTAGTTATGCAGCTTTCAGCCGCGTTGTCCCTATCGGGATGAATAATTCAGGATTAAGTAGGATATCAGTGTGTTTGGGATGATTCATTTTATAACACTGCAGTATTTGTTACGGTGCTGATACACAGGATTTAGTATGATCAGTTCAACAAAACAAAAGCAAGTCACAAGCAAGTGACAGAAAACAAACAATAAAAAGTGTACGATGTATATCGTAAGAAAGAGAGGAAAAGTTATGTTAGCATTTTTAGGAGCATGTGGTGCGTCAATTGCTATGTTGGGAACACTGATCGGCCTTGGTTATGGACTTAATAAGATATTTGATGCAGCTAAGTAAACCGTATCGTAAGAAAGGAGGCAACCTATGATCACATTCTTTAGCGGTATTGGCGTTGCAGCTATTTTAGGAGCCATAGGTTTTTACATCAACAAATATGCTGGTTGAGCAAGAAGTATATTGACAGAGCATAGGCCTGTTGGATCAGCTGATCCCCTGCAGAAATGCAGGGGATTTTTTTTGGAATATGCGAGGAAAAGGATGGGAATGTATACCTTTCCTGCAATCTGTCTCACGGTTTAATGTCATACAAAAAGCCCTCCGTGATAACAAGATCTGTATCACGGAGGGCTTTTTGTACTTTTTCTTACTTTTTGTTCAGGTATTTTTTTTCAATGTAGCCATAGCCAAGACCTAAAGCGCCTGCGCAGGATCCGATAATGAGAACTAATACACTAAAACATACCATACTGATTCTCCTTTCATTTTGAATTTTTATGTTTTGTTGTGATTTATAGTGATTAATGTTTAAGTTTTTTTTGAACTTAAGATACCAAAGGTGACGTACGAAAAGCGTAACAGTAGTCAGGTTACTATGACAATTTTGTGTTGCCCGGTCATGCACCGGAGCGCGGCGCAAGATCTGCATCGAAGCCGCAGGAGGGTGAATTTGTGTTGCCCGGCCATGCACCGGAACGCGGCAGATGTCTCGCACCGTGCACTTTGCGCCGTTTTTGCTATGATCTGCCTCTCGTCTGCGGATGGCGCGGCCCGAACTCGCATCCCCGCCTGATGCGGGGATGCTCAGACATTACGGGCCTATCGGGCCCGCTCTGAAAGCGTGCCCGATGCTATCCTACGGCTTCGATGCAGATCATGCAAAATTGGCGCGCAGTGCAAAGGATGCGAGCCATTCTGCCGCGCCCCGGTGCATTACATTTTGCGTTCTGCTGTCGATCCGAAGCCTCATAAACTGTAAATAGAATCTTTTTGTTACTATTCATCCCCTGCCAGGCGGCGGGACCTGTCACTTCGTCGTTCTACGAATAGTAACACTTTTTAATGGAACATGGAAAAAATGGATGCCCCAACCACGGTCAGCAGTCCTGCCACGGCAATGGATAAGCTGCTCATGGCCCCTTCTACCTCACCAAGCTCCATGGCCTTGGCAGTACCGATGGCATGGGCGCTGGTGCCAAGTGCCACGCCTTTGGCAATGGGATCGTTGATGCGGAAGACTTTAAAGACCACTTCCCCGATCATATTGCCAAGCACACCGGTGATGATGATCACCGCCACCGTCAAGGTCACATAGCCGCCCAGTTCTTCCGAAACTCCCATTCCAATAGCCGTGGTAATGGACTTAGGCAGCAGGGTTACATAGGCATTGTGATCAAGGCCAAACAGCAATGCCATAGCCAACACGCAGAGCATGCTGGTCAGCACGCCGCTGCAGATCCCGGCTGCTATGGCCTTCCAGTTATCCTTAAGGAGCTGGATCTGTTCATAGAGCGGGATGGCCAGGCAAACGGTAGCCGGTGTCAGCAGATAGCTTAAATACTGGGCCCCTTCATTGTATTTGTCATAATCGATATGACCGGCCAGCAGTACCAGAATGACCAGTACCACCGAGATCAGCAACGGATTAAACAAAGGGCTCTTGAATTTCTTTTTCAATACCAGGCCTATGCCGTAGGCGGCCAGACTGATCACTACACCGAAAAAAGCTGAATTTTCCAAAAAATCTACACTCATTTTACTCTCCATTTCGCAGGCGCTTCGCGCCGGAGGAATCCCAAAGCAAATTTCAGATTTACTTATGGCAAATTTTAATTTAACTTTGGCATCCGGACTGTTTGTGGCGTCTGTATCATCCACTGTTTTTCACATTATTCACATTGCCGGTCATGCTTCCGGACACGCTGGGTAATGCGGCCTGCCATGCCCATTACCACTACGGTAGATACCACGGTGATCAACAGGAACGGCACACAATAAGGGCGAAGCACCTCCCAGGAATCGATCAGACCTACTGCTGCAGGAATGAACATCAGAGGCATGATCTCGATAAGCAGATCACCGGTGCGCTTCACACTCTCTAAGGGAAGAATATGGGTATATAAAGCCGCAAACATTATTACCAGACCGTAAATGCTGGCCGGAACCGGCAGGGGCAATATACTATGCAGCCATTCCCCCGCAAAAGAGATCACCAGGATAATCGCGAATTGCTTTACATATTTCATTTTCTTTCTGTCCTTTCCCTTTGCTGCAGCTTGTCTGCAGCGACACGAGGAGAATTTCGCGCAGGCAAATTCTCCGATGTGATCATGCAGTGATGACGTTTACGGCATCACTGCCGTTTTACCGCAGCTTGTCTGCGGTAACAATGTAATCATGCATTGTTAGCGTTTACGCCATCGCTGCATTTTTAACGCACTTATGTTCTCACCGGCATCGGCGTGTGTCAATCGCCATTCTGAACAAAAGCAACCCTACGGGCATTACAAAAGGAAGGTCTCTGAAAAATCCCGTAAATGCGGCTTTTCAGGCCTTCCTTTTTATTTTTATGCCAAACGCCGGCTTTTCATTTTGACCAAAGACCATTCGATATTGACAATGGCCAGACCGTTTGCGTTACTGCTCCGCCAGCACACAACCCTTAGCCGGTTGCTGAACGGTGCCCCATTTTTCCCTGCCATTTTCTTTCCTATGCCGTCTTCTCAATTTCCTTCGTCACCTTCTTCATGCAGTAGAGGCAGGTGGGAATGATATAAAGGCAGGCGGCGATCCAGGCTGTCTGATCCGTAAAGCAGACAGCTGTATATCCAAAAATGGGAACCAATGTCAGACTGACGGCGCTGCGGGCGATCATTTCCATGACGCCGGAAAGAACCGCTCTGCCGGCATAGCCAATGCCCTGGGTAGCCATACGGCAGACATTCAAAGGCCCCAGTGTCCAGTAAAACAGTCCCAGGCAGCCCACATATTTAGCAGACGCATCCAGCACTGCCGTGGAGTCCGCACTGACAAAGAGCAGGGACATGGTCCTGCCTCCCAGAATAAGGATCACGCCGGCGATCAGTCCGTAGATGGCACCCATAGCCATGCCCTTATACAGACCGTTTCGCATACGGTCCGGTTTTCTCGCTCCCAGATTCTGACTGCAAAAGACGGATACCGAGGTGGCCATAGCATCAAAGGGACACATAAAGAACTGCTTCAGCCGCATGCCGGCGGTAAAGCCGGATACATAGACGCTGCCGAGACCGTTGTTGGCAGACTGCATCACCATGCTGCCGATAGCTGTAATGGAGTACTGCAATCCCATAGGAAGTCCCATGACCAGCAGCTCTCCCATGATCGCCCGCCGGGGTGCCTTCTCCTTCTTTCGCAGATGCAGCACATCCATTTTAGAATGGATATACCAAAAGCACAGCAAGCCGCTGATGGCCTGAGAAGATACCGTGGCGATAGCTGCCCCCGCCACGCCCCAGTGCAGCACTACAATACAGAAAAGATCCAGAAAAATATTCAGACAGGCAGAAAACGCCAGAAAGATAAAAGGCGTCCTGCTGTCCCCCACGGATCTTAAGATACTGGAAAGCAGATTGTATAGAAGTGTGGCCGGTATGCCCAGGAAAATGATCAGAAGATACCGGTATGCCCCGTCAAAGATGTCCTCGGGTGTAGACAAAAGATGCAGGATCTGCGGGCACAAAATAGCACACACTGCGGTGACGATCACCGCCATTCCCGCAGTCAAAAGTCCCGCATTAAAGATATAGCGGCGCATGGTCTCCTTTTTGTCTGCGCCAAAGTATTTGGCAATGGGCACGCCAAAGCCGGCGCAGGTGCCCATACAAAAGCCCAGCACCAGAAACTGCACGCTGGTAGAAGCGCCTACACTGGCCAGAGCCTCTGCTCCCAGGATCTGTCCCACGATCGCTGCATCTACCAGATTGTACATTTGCTGCAGGAGATTGCCTCCTAAAAGCGGCAGCGCAAAGCGAAGCATCAGCTTTAAAGGACTGCCTTCTGTCATATTCTGTGTCATACCTACCCCCTTTTCCCAGCAGCTATGTTGCGTCATAAAAGGCCGGTGCAGTTTACACTGCACCGACCTTTTCTTTCGATCCTCTGCTGGCGATTACAGTCTCCAGTAGTCGAACTCCGGTGCCTTGTAATCTTCTTTATTGTAAATGCCCTTTAAGTCCACAAAGACCTTGGTCTTGTGAGCCGGATTGAAGAATTTAGCGATGTCAGTGGGCTTGTAATCCTCAAATTCCTTGTGCTTGACTGCCATCAGGACAGCGTCCATATCCTTCACATCTTCCATGGTCTGGAAGGTAATGCCGTAGAGATGCTTTGCCTCCTCTGCATCGGCCTCCGGATCTACCACGATAGGTGTGATGCCGTACTCGCCCAGCTCTCTGTAAATGTCGATAACCTTGGTATTTCTGGTATCCGGGCAATTCTCCTTGAAGGTAAAGCCAAGGATGGCTACCTTTGCATTCTTAACCGGCAGATCATTGGCGATCAGCTCCTTTACCAGGCACTCTGCCACATACTTGCCCATGTCATCATTGATGCGACGGCCGGAGAGAATGATCTGGGAATGATAGCCCAGCTGCTCTGCCTTATAGGTCAGGTAGTAGGGATCTACGCCGATGCAGTGTCCGCCTACCAGACCAGGTGCGAAATGCAGGAAGTTCCACTTAGTGCCTGCTGCCTCCAGTACAGACTTGGTGTCGATACCCATCTTATGGAAAATAATGGACAGCTCGTTCATGAAAGCGATATTGATGTCACGCTGACTGTTCTCGATGACCTTGGCTGCCTCTGCCACCTTGATGGAATCTGCCCGGTGTACACCGGCTGCCACTACCAGTTCATAAACCTTTGCCACAGTGTCCAGTGTCTCTGCATCCATACCGGAAACGATCTTTACGATGCTGTCAAGACGATGTACCTTATCACCGGGATTGATACGCTCCGGGGAATAACCGATCTTGAAATCCACGCCGCACTTAAGACCGGACTCCTTCTCCAGGATCGGCACACAGATATCTTCGGTAACGCCGGGATAAACGGTAGACTCGAACACCACCACGCTGCCCTTGGTCAGGTTCTGACCCAGCAGACGGCTGGCACCCTCTACCGGTGTCAGATCCGGTGTATGGTCTGCATTTACCGGAGTAGGCACTGCCACGATGTGGAATTTGGCCTCTTTAAGCTTTGTCGGATCTGCTGTGAACTCTACGGTAGTCTCCTTGACTGCCTCATCGCCTACTTCTCTGGTCGGGTCGATGCCGTGCTTATACTTCTCGATCTTCTCCGCATTCAGATCAAAACCTACTACCTTGATCTTCTTGGCGAAGGCCACAGCAATGGGCATGCCCACATAGCCAAGTCCTACCAGGGACAGCTTCTCTTCTCCACTTAACAGTTTCTCATACAAATCCATGACTTCTCTCTCCTATCTCTCTATACACTCTATATTGAGGGAGGCATCTTCTTTGCAATGTCTCCTTGGGTGCGAACTATCTGACCTATTGTAACACATTCTTTCTATAAAGGGAAAAAATCATGAGGGGGTGTTCAGACTCCAGCCAGACGGCGGGGTACAGTTCAGACCACAGCCAGATCACTCCCCCATACACGTCTCAATTTCTTCCATATACGCCTGCACTACCTTCTGTCTGTCAAACTCCCGTTCCATTTTCTTTCGGGCGGCGGCGCCCATGGCCGCTCTTTGGTCGGGGGATAGTGACAGAAAGCGCCGGATAGCTTCGATCAAAGACTGGGCGCTGCGGGGCTGACAGCCAAAGCCGGTCACGCCCTCCTCAAAGATCTCCTGACAACCGGGAATAGCTGTAGCGATCACGGGACGACCTGTGGCGGAAGCCTCCATCAGTACATTGGACATGCCCTCATGATAGGTGGGCAGGATCACTGCGCTGCAGGCATCATAGTAGGCCTGCACCTCGGGATCGAAGCCAAGGAGCTTTATCTCTCCCTTCTCCTGGGCATCATTCAGCTGCGTCTGCCAATCCTCATCGCAGTATCCCAACAGTTCAAAATGCACGTTTTCACTGTGCAAGGCAGCAGCCGCCTGCAAAAACTCGCCGATGCCCTTCTCCCGCATCATGCGTCCCACAAAGAGGAAATGTACATCCTCTTGCTGCGGGCAGGGAGAAAAGGGGTGTTTAGCCAGGTTAACCCCAGAGCCGGAAACCCGTCTGGTCTTTCCTTTTACGATCTTATTTTCTGTAAAGATCCTCTGATTGTCCTCATTCTGGAAAAACACGCAGGCTGCCTTATGAATCCCCATCCGGTACATGGTCTTGATCATCTGCAGCATGATGCCTTTTTTCTGAAAGGCGCTGCCAAGGCCTGTGACGGTGGCAAAGTAGGGGATTCCCATAGATGCGCAGGCCATGCCGCCGTACACATTAGGCTTGATGGTATAGGTAAGCACCAGATCCGGCTTCACCTGTCGCAGCAGCTTCTTATAGGACTGTAAAAGCTTTAGATCCTGCACCGGGTTCATGCCCCGCCGGTTAATATCCGTATGATGGATCTCACAGCCTTCCTCTGCCAGCTGTGCGGTCTTAACTTCATCCGGCAGACTCACCACCACTTTATATTTTCCCAGTAATGCTTCTACCAGTTCATTTCGAAAGTCATAAAGCCCTGCCGAGGAATTTCCCAGGATCAATACTGTTTTTTGCATAGTTACCTCTTACAACGTGAGGAGAATTTCGCGCAGGCAAATTCTCCGATGCGATCCGCACCAATGCCGTAAGCGGCATTGGTGACGGTTGCAAGAAATGCTATCAAGCATTTCTTGCAAATTTGCCTCTTACAACGTGAGGAGAATTTCGCGCAGGCGAATTCTCCGATGCGATCTGCACCAATGCCGTAAGCGGCATTGGTGACATTTGCAAGAAATGCCATCAGGCATTTCTTGCAAATTTGCCTCTTATGTCGCAGCTTGCCTGCGCAACCTGTCTGCATTCCTAAATCCTATACGCATCATAAGCACAGTTTTCCTCATCGGTGATCCTGCGCACTGCCAGCTCATTGTATTTCATCATGCAGATATCGTCTTCATAGCGACCGATATCCACAGGATTTTCTTCTCCGGCTAAGTTATGCACATACATAGAGGCTGTATCCACACCGCAGCAATAGGCATGGGGATATCCGCCGCCGTAACGGGGATTGACCTCCGAGAAATACCAGACACCGTCATTTAAGAACAGGTCAATGTCGATCTGCCCGCAAAATCCTGCCTTCTCCGCTAAATCGGTGATCTTGGCAAATAAGGCCTCATCGTGTACGGATACAGACTTATCCGTCTCGCCGGCCCGCATCCGCAGCTTTTTCTTAAGGAAGATCGCCGTGCACTTTCCGCTTAGCATATCTATATAGACGTCTGCACCATATTCCTGTCCGTGCATATATTCCTGGATCATGAGATTTTCATGGATGGAAAAGAGGGTCTTAATCTCCTCCATAGAGGAAACCTCATTGATATGAAGGCTGGCGCTGCCATTCTCCGGCTTTACAAATACCGGCCAGGAAACCTCGCCCCTATCCAACGCCTGCCGGAAGTCCTCTATGGTCAGATAGCACTTTGCCGTAGGCAGGTTAAAGCTTTGAAACAGCTCCATGGTCCTGTACTTGTGAAAACAGGTCTCCACCAAATCATAGGGGGAGATCATCACCTCACAGCCTCTTTCCCGGAATGCTTCCCGGTTCTTGGCTAACAGGGAAAGCTCCGGATCGATCAGAGAAAAGCATCCCTTGGCATGCCATTTCTCCACCAGTCCCAGAATAACCTCTAAATAGCCGGGAGCTGTCATCCGGGGTACGATCTCATAGGCATCCGCTTCATAGATAGCCGGTGCATATTCGGAGCAGTCGGTGGCTATGACCTTTCCTCTGCCTGCCAGCGCTTTGCAATAGTATTGCACTACCTTATCCCGGGTGCCGGCGCTGAGGATCAATATGTTGATTTCCTGCTTTGTCTCTTCCATCCTTACCTCTTTTCAGGCAGAACGCCAAATTTATATTTTGCTTACCGCTTAGCGGGATGCTGACCGGTAACTATTTTCACGCTACTCCAGTACGCTACTCCAGTGTCAGTTTCCCTGTCTTCTCCAGTCGCTCCCGGCGGATCTGTGCGAAATTGCCCTCTGCCGCATTGGTATCCTCCGCCACGGTCTCACTGTGGCCCAGTACCGTCTGCACGGTCTTGACGATCACCTTGCAATCCATGGCGAAGGAAAGATTTTCCACATATTCCACGTCATAGGCCAGTCGTCTGTCCCAGTTGACCAGATTGCGACCGCTGGCCTGTGCCAGTCCCGTAAGTCCGGGGCGGACAGTGTGGCGCAGCTGCTCTCTTTCCGTATAATAGGGCAGATACTCCGGCAGCAGGGGTCTCGGACCGATAAAACTCATATCCCCCTTCAGGATATTGAAGAGCTCCGGCAGTTCATCCAGGCTGGTCTTTCGAAGGAATCTGCCAAAGCTGGTGAGTCTGTCCTTATCCGGCAGCAGGTTTCCGTTTTCATCCCTTTCATCCGTCATGGTGCGGAATTTATGGAGCAAAAAGATCTTCTGCTGATAGCCGGGGCGCTTCTGGCCGAAAAATACAGGAGAACCCAGTTTCACCCGCACTAAGATGATCAGGATCACCAGCAGGGGACTTAGGACCACAAGGCCCAGCAGGGACAAAAGAAAATCCAGTAATCGCTTTATATATTTTGCATACATGCCTGCCTGTGCCTCCCTTTTACCTTTCGGTCCGCCTGCATTCTCTTATCATACAGAAGTTCTCATACATGGATTCGTCCGACCTTTCAGGCAGATAAACCCTGTTTCTCAAAGATCTCTCCTGACCATATCCGCGTTATTTCTTAAGACTGCGCTTTCTCTGACAGGTTAATGATCAAATTTTTCCGCAACGACAGACGCCCGTCATCATCCTTACGCAAAAAAGCTTCTCACTATGCCGATGATCTTCTCCATATCCTCCGGCGTATTCTTAATATCGCTGGGCAGGCACAGGCCTCTCTTGAAGATATCCTCTGCCACGGAGCCTGTCTCGTTCTCTGCCCCCAAAGGATCTGCAAAGAAAGGCGCATCGGCGAATACCGGCTGCAGGTGCATGGGCTTCCAGATCGGTCTGCTCTCGATATTGACATCCTGCAAAGCCTTCATGATGGCCATGGGATCCACGCCGCAGTCCTTGGATACTGTCATGCAGGAGAGCCAGTAATTGGCCTCACCCTGGGGATTCATGGGATTCATAGAAATAGCATCTATGTCGGCAAAAGCCTTTTTGTATGTCTCGTAAATCTCCTTTTTGCGGGCAATATGCTCCCCGATATGCAAAAGCTGTCCTCTGCCGATACCGGCTGTGATATTGCTCATGCGGTAGTTGTAACCGATCTGAGAGTGCTGATACCAGGGCGCCGCATCTCTGGCCTGGGTAGCCAGGAAACGGGCAGTATCAATGGCTTCCTTATCGGCAGATACCAGCATACCGCCGCCGGAGGTGGTGATGATCTTATTTCCGTTAAAGGAATAAGCGCCGTAGACGCCGAAGGATCCTGTCATCTTTGTCACAGGGCTTCCGCTTCTCCTGGAAGTATAGGTGCTTCCCAGAGACTCCGCCGCATCCTCGATAAAGGGCACATTGTATTCCTCACAGATATCCATGATCTCATCAATCTTCGCCGGTGTGCCGTAAAGATGAACGCACTCCACTGCCTTGGGATGCGGATATTTCTCCAGGGCTGCCCGCAGGGCCGCAGGGCTCATGTCCCAGGTACCGGGCTCTGCATCGATAAAGATCGGAGTTGCCTTCTCATAGGTGATGGGATTGCAGCTGGCGGAGAAGGTCAGGGAAGAACACATGACATAATCCCCTTCCTGCACATTCAAAAGCTTCATGGCCAGATGGATGGCTGCTGTGCCGGCAGAAAGTGCCACGGCATAAGGATTGCCCGTATAGGCTTCCATCTCTTTTTCAAACTGATCCACATTGGGTCCTAAGGGTGCGATCCAGTTGGTGTCAAAGGCCTCCTGCACAAAGCGCTGCTCATCCCCATGCATGGTGGGACTTGCCAGATAAATTCTTTTATCAGCCATTTTCTTTCCCATTCCTTTCTTTTCTCGCCGTCTGTTGTGGGATCTTCTCCACTGTCTATTGTATAACTCCCGGCTTACTCCGCCGTATGATCCCCATTTTCCTCTGCCGTATGATTCGCGGTTTTTTCTACCGTATGATCCCAGGCTTACTCTGCCATATGATCCCCGGTTTCCACTGTCGTATGGATACCGGCTTCCTCTGCCGTATGGTTTCCGGCTTCATCAGCCGTGTGATATTTCTGATTTACTTCCTCCGGGCTCTTATAGGTAGGCACGATGTCCTGCACCATCCGGCGGATATTGGGAGATTCTGCGTTGGCCGCCTCCTTCAGTCTCTGGAGCTGCCCGAAAAATTCCATCTCGTTTAAGTCGATGGGCTTGCCGATATGGATCTGCCTGTTGGCGGTATCCTTCATACCCTCCTCGGACATAAGCATCTCTTCGTAAAGCTTCTCGCCGGGACGAAGGCCCGTAAACTCGATCTTAATATCCTCTCCTACCTTGTATCCGGAGAGCTTGATCAGGTTTTCTGCCAGATCCAATATCTTCACCGGTTCTCCCATATCCAGGACAAAGATCTCGCCGCCCTTTGCATAGGCGCCTGCCTGCAGTACCAGGGATACTGCCTCCGGGATAGTCATGAAGTAGCGGATGATATTAGGATCTGTCACGGTCACCGGACCGCCTTCCGCGATCTGCCTTTTGAACAGAGGGATCACACTGCCGTTGCTGCCCAGCACGTTGCCGAAACGCACGGCCACGAAATTGGTCTCATAGTGCTTGTTAAAGGTCTGGATGATCATCTCGCAGATCCGCTTGCTGGCACCCATGATATTGGTGGGATTTACCGCCTTGTCCGTGGAGATCATGACGAACCGCTCCGTGCCGTTCATGGCTGCGGCCGTAGCCGTCTTCCATGTACCGAACACGTTATTTTTGATAGCCTCGCAGGGGCTGGCCTCCATCAGGGGCACATGCTTATGGGCTGCTGCGTGATAAACGATATTGGGACGATACTTGGAAAAAATAGCATTCAGCCGGTTGGTATTGCGCACAGAAGCGATCAGCACCACCAGATCCAGGTCCGGGTACTTGCGCTTTAACTCCTGCTGTACATCATAGACACTGTTTTCATAGATATCCAGGATCACCAGCTGTTTGGGCTTGTGGGCTGCGATCTGTCGACACAACTCGCTGCCGATGGAGCCGCCGCCGCCTGTTACCATGACTACCTTACCGCTGACATAGCCGATGATGGAATCGATATCCACTTCCACCGGCTCTCTTCCCAGCAGATCCTCTACTTCCACGTCCCGCAGCTTGCTGACATTGACCTCGCCGTTTACCAGCTGGTACATGCCCGGCAGGGAGCGGAGCTTACAGTGGGTTTCCTTACAGATAGAAAGAATGTCCTTCAGATTCTTTCGGGAAATGGAGGGCATGGCGATAACGATCTCATCGATATTGTAAAGGTCTGCACACTCGATGATGCGCTCCCGGCCTCCCACTACCTTGATGCCCTGAATATATCTTCCCCACTTGTTCTGGTCGTCGTCGATGATGCAGCGGATGACCATGGTGGAAAAATGACTGTTGAGGATCTCCTTGATAATGACATTGGCTGCCTCGCCGGCCCCGATGACCATTACTGCCGTGGAATTTTTCCTGTTTTCATTTTTGTGCTTCAGTCCCCGCAGAAAACGGTAGGAAAACCGGCTGGCAAAGATAAAAGCGATCAGGAAAAAGACATACAGAAAATAAAAGCTCTTGGGCACCGGCTGGTCACTGATGCGGAAAAACTGCAGCAGGATCCCGTTGGCCACTCCGGAGAGGGTACAGGAGATCACCAGATTCTGCAGCTCTGTCTCTCCCGCAAAAGCCCAAAGGCTGTGATACATGCGAAACAGGTAAAAGATGATCAGCGTGATCACGATATTGAAAGGCAGAGAATTGGTGATGGGATCCATAAAGTGATAGGGCACATCCCCGATCCGGAAGTCAAAACGAATCAATACCGATAAATAGCTGGCCAGAATGACGCTTAAGATATCGTAGATGATCAGCGCCGTGCGTCTGTAAAAAAGCTTATAGTTAAAAGGACTGCGCACCTTTTCGCCCTTAGTGCCCTGCTCACTGCCACCGTTCGGCGTATCTTGCTGATGATTGCCCTTTATGCCGCTCATTATAGTTTGTTCCCTTTCTTTTGCATCTTAAGAAGCGGTGCGATCGCATAGAATAAAAAGATAGTCATGGGGTTGCAAAGCGTAAACACCCACTCTACCATGCCGGCTGCGCCGAAAGCGGTCACTGCTGCCAACGGCAGAAGCGCCGACTGCTTTTCTGCTTCCGAGATCCTGCCGGATCTCATGCACCTCTTATAGTATAAACATGCCTGCAGGAATGTCAAAAGCAGGAACAGTCCAAACCAGATTCCCGCCAGAATGCCGTGGTCGAAGGCCACCTGCAAAAAGACATTGTGGGCATGCATGGCGATACTGCCATCCTCTAAGACTGCACCCATGCCGTCATGCCCCCACAGGGTCATCTGCTCTAAGTAAGAGCGATAGATGGAAAGACGGCCGTTGGTATAATCACCCTCATCCTGCTGCACAGAATCTGCGACTGCTGTGTCCTCTGCTGCGGTGTCTTCTGCCCCAGTGTCTTCTACCACAGTATTTTCTGACACTGTTTCTTCCGCTGCAATATCTTCCGCTGCGCTATCTTCTGCTGCAGCGTCCTCTGCTGCACTATCCTCTGCTGCGACGCTGCCTTCTGCATCCACAACTTCCTCTCCAACGGAAGCCACTGTCTTCCAGGCCGCGATCGTCAGGGTTCCTGCGGATGCTGCGCTTTCATTTTCCTCTGCCGGATTCTCCTGCTCTGTGACTGCTGCCACATCGTCCTGCCCTATATCGGTAACGGAGGCTGTGGTCTCTTCCTCTTTGCTGTCTCCATAGAAGTCATAGCTGGCCTCCGGCAGGCCGAACATCTTGGTGCCGAAGACCTGGGAGAAACGCTCCAGACAGATATAATACATGGAATCCCAGTGACTGCCCCGCATTACCACATCGGGATAAGACTCGATCTCGAAGATCTTAGGCTCTCCCACCACCACCGGCAGGATCCGCTGTCCCGTAAAGATCACCGGGAAGGTAAGTACTGTCACACCGATCATAGCCGCTATGCTCACCAGCACCTTTGCTTTTTTCTGCATGATCACCATGGCTGCCAGCAGTACCAGAGCCACAGCGGCCACAGCCATAACGCCGGTCCGTGACATGGTCAGCAGCAGATAAGAGGAAGCAACTCCCAGCAGAAGTGCCTCTTTCCACAAGATCGCCAGACGATCCTTTACAGAGCATCCCATGGTCTGCTGCCATTTTCCCAGGAAAAGCACCAGCGCCGCTGCCTCTACCATGGTCAGATAGACCGCCGTAATGGTCACAGTATGGAAATCCATGGAGTAGCGGGTATACAAAAAGGACAGAAAATACCGATGCAGCAGACAGTAGATCACCATGCATATAAATTGCAGGCAGATACCTCTGCACAGAGTGGTCAGCCATCCTCTGCGTCCCTTCCAGTGATAGAACCGGATATAGAAAAGAGTAAAGGAAAGGACAAAGACCACAGTCCACCATCTGGTATTGCGCAGGATCACCAGAAACAGGAAAAGCACTGTCAGGAAAAGCAGATAGATATTTCCGGATGCACGATGCTTCTTTTTCCGGTCCTCTATCAGCAGGTCTGCCGTATTCATTATCACAAGACCAAAGAGGATCACCACCGTGATCAGAAGGCCCAGTGCCAGATTATGGCTGCCGTACTCCTTCTGGGAGGCATCCAAGGCAAAGTGCATATAGCTTCCTGCCCCTATGGCCAGTGCCACGATGATATAGACCATATTGCGCAGCTTCAGCAGCTCCTCCCGTTTGTAGGTAAGAAGGATCACCAAGAGGAAGGCGATCATCATCTTGCGCTCTGCCAGGGTATGCTGCAGGTCATACAGTGCATTCACATACTCACAGCAAAAGCCGATCTGTGCAGCGATGCATACCGCCTGCAGCCAGGGGAAAAGCCCTTTGGGATGATGATCCTGAAACCGTTTCTGATAAACCGCGCTTCGATCATGCCACAATGCATAAAGAGCGATGGCCGCTGCCAGCAGGATGCCCAGCTCATAAAAGAGAATGTCGCCTATGCGGTGATCAAAAAGCTGCATAGGTCCTGCCGCTATAAGCCCTGCTACAGTTACCAAAAGGATCACCGGTGTCAGGGTAAAGCGCAACACTGTCTCTATGGTATACTGTCCGTTTTTCGCCGGATGACTGTCGTAATACCGCCGGCATCCAAACCACACAAGGGCTGTCAGCGCCGCCAGCATCAGCATAAGGCACGCGGTGGGGAATTTCTGCAGGGGCATACGATAGGTATACACGGATGCCAGTGCCACGCCTTCCACAGTGGTATCGTGATAAAAGGCGCACACGTATCCCGGCACCTGCTCACTGCTTACCAGTCCCTCTGCCACGCCGCCGTCGGCTGCCTCAAAGCCTACATAAAAGACCGCCTCCTCTGTTTCCAGCATGCAGGTATAGGTCTCTCCCGGTGTCAGATCCACATGCAGCGGCACGGTGAGATAACTCTCTGCCTGGTCCGCGGTCAGCTCCATCTCTTCCTGGGCCAGCAGCACCGTCTGTCCATCCTCTGTCCCAAAGAGCCGCATGGCCACCGTGCCCTCTTTTTCTACCTGGGCGATATAAACCTTCATGGACTTTAAATAACTGTAGGAAGCGGTAAAGATCTCCCCGGCATCTGCCCCCTTCCGGACTGCCTCACTGACCGAAACGATCTGCCCGGCACCGGCCAGGGTCTTATCGCTCTTCCATACTCGCAAGGGCCAAAGCGACAGTATGAGCAATACGCCGATCAGCAACGCTGTAAACTGTACCGCCGTTTTTTTATCTATAAGCCTGTGAAGCATTTTTATCTCCTTTATAGATGCAATTTATTGCAGCAACTATACCCGAAATCTTTCTTCATTAAATAGAAAAGCCAGAAACAGTGGTGCCAGAAACCACAAGATCACCACATACCGCACCAGGGTGCAGGGCCCCAACAGTACTGTCAGCCAGACCAGAAATACCGGCAGCAGAGCCTTGCAGGGCACGTAATTTTTTCTATCTATACAATAGAAAAGTGAAAAGATCATAAGCCAGAACATAACGCCCGGTGAAAAGAATAACCGTACCACCGGCAGCTTCTGGGGCCAGGTTTCCAGCGAAAATTCTCTGTAGAGCTCATTAAGCCACGGGATCAGGCTGTGCCGCTCTCCCGGTTGCTCCGTCTCATATCCGAAATAAGAGCTGTCCTTATAGGTAAAGGTAAAGACCGTATTGCCTCTGTAGCAGTCCAGCACAGCCCCGTTATACCAGTACCCGTAGGAAGTCATAAACCAGGCATTTAAGTATGTCATGGGATGCCGGAGCCCTTTCCGGATCCAGAGACTTACATATTTGCCCTTATTGGCCGCAAAGACACTGTTGTTAAAATGCACCTTCACCGGATCAGACAGCTTGGGGGTATAGCGCTTCCAGTCCTCCTTCGGCATCAGGGCCAGCATAGCCTCCTCTTCTTCCTCGGTAAAGCTGTCCCCGTCATAAATATAGGTGCGGGCCAGCTGCTGGATAGGCACTGTCAGCATTTCCTGGTTTTCCTCATGGCTGGCCTGCAGGGAAAATGTCAAAAGCCCGTTAATGACAAAAAAGCTGATAAAGATCCCTGCCCACAACCGAAACATTCTTCTTCTCTGTCCCTTGGACCAGTAAAAAAGAAAAGGCATAAACACCAGCAGCGCATAGACGCCGTTATGACGAAACAGCATCATGCCCAAGGCGGATAAATACAGGGTCATCCTGCGTCTTCTGGAGCTCCAGAAGACTTCCGGATCGGCAAAATATTCCAGAACAGAAATGGTAGTGAGCATCAAAAGTGCCGTGAAAAAACTGTCTTTGGCGGTACACAGCACAAACATGACGATCGTGGGGCAAAGGGCAAAAAAGGCCACAGCCGCCAGCCTGATCCATCGACGAATGCCTTTCCGGCACAGATACTGCAGCATGCAAACGATGGCCGCCGCCATGACCGCCATCTGCAGCAGGCTGTAAATGAAAATACCCAGGTTATAAGATCCGGTCAGATGCTCTACGCCCTTTACGATGCCCCCCAGAAGCAGCACATGAAACAGCGGATGGTGGGTAGTAAAGTGTCTGGTCTCCACCATCACCAGCTCATCCTGGGCATCATAGACGAAGAATCCGGGATATACCGCCAACAGCACTATCAGATAAAAGGCCATCAGGATCAGCCACAACAGGAGATTCTGGGTATTCACAGAGAGACGGTCCCACCAGCCAAAAAGGGAATGGTATTTTCTGCCTGTCTCAATAGCATCTCTTCTCCTGTCCTGAAAGGACTCCAGAAAGCTCCACAGAGCCACCGTAAAGATGGTAATGATCATAGACAGAAAAAGGACCCGTACCCACATACTCTTGTCGGTGACCGGTATACTCCCATATTTTTCCAGGCTGGCACCTAAGACCTGCGCAGCAGAAAAAAGGATGCCGAACAGAGCGGCCAACAGCCAGCTCTTTTTTTGCCGATATAAGAGATTCTCCCAGATGGTGCGCTGTTCCTCCATCATACACCTCATTTCCCGGCAGTTTTACTGCCAAAAGGACACGGAAATCACCGATCTTCGTCTGCCATCAGGGCTGTTTTTCCGCATCTGCCGCAGACTCCTGTGTCAGTTCTTCTGCTCTGTAGTCTCCCGGATCACGTACTGGGGCGCAGCATTGACCGAAATATAGGTGCGCCCGATATATTCACCTGCCAGTCCCAACAGCAAAAGGATCAGGCCGCCGAAAAAGACAATGGCGGACATCAATGCCGAAAAGCCCATGGGAACTGCGGGATTTACGATCTTCTTAATAATAGTATAGATGCCGTAGAGAAAGCCTGCCGCCGCTCCCACGCAACCGATCCAAGTGGCAATGCGAAGAGGCTGGATGGAAAAGGCCGTAAAGCCGTTCATCCACAGTGCTATCAGCTTTTTAAAGGTATAACCGCTGGATCCCTCTTCCCGGCGTCTGTGGGTCACCGGCACATTTACGATATTTCTGGTAGTGCGCAGCACCAGACCGATCAGATAGGGATAGGAATTACGGTAGCTCAGGACTTCCTGCGCCACAAAACGGCGCATAGCAAAATAACTGGAAACAAACAGCTCCTTCGGTTTTCCCAACAGCACCTGGGTCATGATCTCATTGACAGCGGTGCCGAAATTACGGAACAGGGAGTGCTGCTTATGTCCGCCGTAGTCTGCATACGCCACATCGGCACCGTCCTTTAAGGCCTTAAGCAGCTTGTTCACCTCATTGGCCGGGGTCTGTCCGTCATCATCCAGGCAGACGATATAATCTCCTGCCGCCTTGCCGATACCGGCCATCAGCGCTGCATGCTGTCCGAAATTTTTGGCAAAATTAAGACCCATGCGTCCGGCTCTTTCCTCACACAGGGTACGGATCGTCTCCCAGGTATGATCCGGCGAGCCGTCACAGACCATAATGACTTCCCACCGGTAACTGCCCAGCTTTTTCATGGTCTGGTCGATCTCCTTTACCACACCGGGAAGGGTCTTCTCCGAGCGGTAGCAGGGAAGGACAAAGCTCACCATCTCCTCCTGGGCCGTGATATCCTCCGGTCTGATCTCCAGAAGGTACATATCCTTTTTCGATCCGTCGGAGCATTCCACCCCGGAGAGCAGTTCTTTTTTATGGAAGCCCGCCTTTTCATTGCTTCGAAGGGAAGGCATATTGTCCGTAAAGATCCGGCATACCACCTTATCCACGTGGAAACGGGAAAAAGCATAGGCCATACCCAGACGGATCGCCTCGGTGCCGTAGCCTTTTCCGGCCGCATCCTCTTCGCCGATAAACAGGCCGTATTCGATCTGTCCGTTTTCCGGCTCCCAGTCTGTAAAGACCATACAGCCAATGGGCCGGTCCTGCCGCTGCCGCTCACAGATCATATACTGAAATACTTCGCCGGTCTCTACCTTGCTGCGGTAATAGGCTCTTTGCCCTTCCATAGTAAAGGACTCTCTGTATACATAATTGCGTCTGACCCACTCTTTGTTGCGCCAGCAGACGATATCGCCGCAGTCCGCATATTCCATAGGCCGCAATGCGATCCGTCTGTGGGCCGCCACAAAGGGGGCCTGAGGTCTGAACTCTTCTGTACTTGTATTCACCACTACTCCATTTCCGGAAAACTTACGGCATACCTGCCCTCGTTTCCCGTCTATCTCTGTCAGTCACTGATCCCTAAACACCGATCACCGGCCGTCAATTACTACTTGCTGACCACTGACTGCTTATTATCCCGCGCCTGCAAAAATGCGCACCGCAATCTGTAAGTTCACTGACTGTAAGTTCACTGAAAACAGTCACATTCTCCATCGATCACTGATCGCTGACCTCTGCTTACTGCTCACTTTCTGCCAGCTTCCATACCGTGAACCAGTCGCCGATCTCATCCTCTTTTTCCGGCTCTACTTCATAGCCCTGCTTCCGGTACCAGTCCGTCAGCCATGTGAGATCGCTGTCATTTTCTGCCACCAGATAGACCCTGTCCTGGGTGCGCAGCGCTGTGGCTATGTCTGTAATGCCGTAGGCCGACAGCTTTTCCTTACAGAGGGGACTGCCATAGGCCCATCCTCCCATGATATCATGGTTGGCCGCCTGACCGTTGCCTGTATTTGTAAACATTTTCTCCGAGTAGGCTACTGTGGAATATACGTCCGTAAGATAAAAGCAGTCCGGGTGCTCCCCGCAATACGACAGGTAACTGTCCCAGGCGCTGTTGACGCTCTCCCGCCTGTCATATTCCTCCTCCACGCTTTGCAGCTGGGCAGGGAAAAAAGCCATGGCGATGCAGGCCAGTACCGCCGCCATTACCGCAGCCGACTGGGTCCGCAAAAGGCAAAGGTTCTGCAGCAGGATTCCCGCTGCTACCACCAGTTCTACCCAGAACAGGCTGTGGGTGATCCTGTCCGGTGCTCTTCCATTATACAATATATAGAGCCAGAGAACCGCAGAAGCCAGAAAAAGAAGTCCCCATTCCAGCATCGTCTGCAGTAAGATCCCCTTATTCTCCTTTTCCAATACCGCCGCCAGACCGGAAAGCAGGGCCAGCAGGCAGGCTGCCCACAGGATCACATTATAGGGGCGGCCCTGTTTGCCGAAATGCCACCACAGGTATTGCTGCAGAGCACTGCGCATACGACTGCTGACTGTGGTATTCTGCGCCTTTTCATGGGCACCGTAATCGGCGATCACCTGCAAAAGATTACTGTCTACCCGGCTGCTGAGTCCGTAGTTATAATTTTGCAGCAGGGTAAAGGTCTCCTGATCCACGCCGATCTTCTGGTAAAAGGCTTTGTTTTGCTCGTATCCTTCATCCAGCACCTGGATCTGGAAATCATACAGCTGGGTTCTGGCGTCAAAAAGTCTGTAAAAGGACTGCCATTCTTCACTGCCGTAGCCAAGACGGCTGACACCCTGACAAAGCAGAAGGCCGGCGCCCATAACAGCCAGTACCAATGCCACGGCGCCCACCCCATCCTTATTCCATGTATAGGCTCTAGGCGTACGCAGGCACCGGAAAAGCGCTGCGCAAAGTACCAGCGGAAGCAGCAAAAGCATCATCTCCGAGCGCAGCAAAAATCCCAGCCAGATCAGCAAAAGGGAAGGCATGCTGCACCAAAGCAAATGTCTTCTCATCTTTGCAGCGCCGTAAGGATATTCCGATAAAGGCATGGTGATAAAAAGAAAGGCAGCAGCTCCTGCCAGCATGCCGGTGGTTACCGTATACTGCACAAAGACAAAATGATACAGCAGCATGGTCATAGCAGCTGCCAGCACAGAAGATAACAGCAGCACACGTACCAGCAGGATGGTTCTGTATTCTCTTTTTGCTTCCTTTTCCTTTACGGCCACTCGTCCTGCCTTTTTCTCCGTCCGGGATGTCTTCATGGTAAGGATCCTGACAAGGATCAGAAAAAGAGAGCCAAACTGACAGAGCAGCAAAAAGACGGCATACCAGTCTATTCCTGCAAACAGCCGATAGAAGATACTGATCCCCAGACTCACAGGCCAGAGCATCTGGATATTCCGGGAACTGGGCGCACCTGTATAAACGCCGGAGAGGATATCCTTCATCAGCGCATCATCATTAAGATCATAATAATACCGCCAGCGGTATCCTATCACAACTGCAGCGACAACGGTAAGCAGTCCCGCTGCCAAAATGCCTATCCATCTGTTCCAGATCCGGTGCTTCTGTTCCTCTGTACGCTTATTGTTCATCCGCACTTCCTATCAACAGTTTTTTCTATTATCCGTTACTGCTATGACTGCTATGATGCCTCTGACAGACTCTTCTGTCGACAATGTTTCCCTCTGCCGGAATCTTCTGTCATCGGTATTTTACGCCCGGGAAGAATGATAAAATTCCTTGATGCAGTCTGTGATATAGGTCACCTGGTCCTCTGTCAGCTGGTGGAACATAGGTAGTCTTGCCAGGCGCTCGCTCTCCTTGGTGGTATACCGGTCTTCTCCGTGGAAGCGGCAGAATTTCTGTCCCGCCGGTGCGGAGTGCAGCGGTACATAGTGGAATACGCTGAGGATGTCCTTTTCCTTCAGGAAGGACAGCAGGGCGCTTCTCTCCTCTAAATCTTTGCACTTGATATAAAACATATGGGCATTGTGCTGGCACTCCGCAGGAATGTAGGGAAGCTCTATCCTGCCTTCCTCTGCCAAAGGGCTCAGCAATTCATAATACTGATTCCATCTGGCCAGCCGTATCTCATTGATCTGGTCTGCCACGGTAAACTGTGCCATCAGATAAGCGGCATTAAGCTCGCTGGGCAGATAGGAGGAACCATAATTCTGCCAGCGGTATTTGTCCACCTGTCCCCGGAAATATTTGCTCCGGTCTGTACCCTTTTCACGGAGGATCTCCGCCGGCTCGATAAAGGCAGGATCCCGCAGCAGGATGGCGCCGCCCTCTCCCATACTGTAATTCTTTGTCTCATGAAAACTGTAACAGCCAAAATCGCCGATGGCTCCCAAGGCTTTTCCCTTATAGGAGGCCATAACACCCTGGGCCGCATCCTCGATAACGTACAGGTTATGTCTTCCGGCAATATCCAGAATGGTATCCATCTCACAGCCCACGCCGGCATAGTGCACCACAGCAATGGCTCTGGTCTTGTCGGTAATGGCATCCTCGATCAGCTTTTCATCAATATTCATGGTATCCGGCCGGATATCCACAAATACCGGCACAGCCCCCCGCAGCACAAATGCATCTGCCGTGGATACAAAGGTATAAGAAGGCATGATCACCTCTTCCCCGGGCCCGATCTGGGTCAGATGGGCTGCCATCTCCAGGGCATGCGTGCAGGAGGTGGTAAGCAGGCACCGGGCAGTGCCGGTCTTCTCCTCGATCCAACTGTGGCACGCCTTGGTAAACTCACCGTCACCGCTGATCTTTTTATTCACTTCGCAGGCTTTCTGCAAATATTCCATCTCCGGTCCCGCAAACGGGGGTGTATTAAATGGGATCATAGCTACCTCCTTTAGTCGCAGCTTGCTGCGACTACACGAGGAGAATTTCGCGCAGGCGAATTCTCCGATGTGATAATCCAACAATGCTCTGCATTGTTGGCATCCATAATGATCGCCATCGGGCGATCATTATGGATTAACCTCCTTCAGCCGCAGTCTACTGCGGCTGCACGAGAAGAATTTCGCGCAGGCGAATTCTCCAATCTTTTATCTCGCTCCCACGGCCGGGTTCATGTAGAGGGCAAATTCCTCATTTTCATAAACCAGACTGTAGGCACCTTCTTCCATATAGTCTGTCAGCAGCACTGCCTTCTGGCCTGCCGGGGTATCCGGTTCCTCCAGTGCCTGGGCGCTGTCCCGCTTTCCTATGATGATCACCGGACAGATCTCTTCCTCATCCAGTGCCTGCAGATCTTCTTTAAGCTGTGCTACCGGATAGCTGTCCAGATCCGGCCAGGTATTGCTCAGAGCCGGCTCCATTCCCAGGATCACATGGAGACCCGGAACATTACCGTAGGTCAGCAATTTCTTTCCGGTAAGGCCATACTGCTCTGTCGCACCGCTTAATCCGCTCAATGCCTCGGCATTGTCCGGTGTGGTCTTCATCCCTGCCAGATAAGCGTTTCCTGTCACCTGTGCGCTCCTTTCCGTGCCGTCCGTACCATCCCGGAAGGCAAAGCTTACGTGAAATAAGGACCCCTGCACCAGTACCATCCCCAGAATAGCCAATGCCATGATATGCCAGGCACCGTGCTCTCTCCGGTATCTGGTATGCTGCCAAAGACGGCGCAGCATCCACAGGGTAAAGGGGGCTATGAAGAAAAGATTATTTAAGAGCGGGAAGGTATAGTTATTGGAGCCGATGGGAGTGATCAGGATAAGCAGCAGCGTCATCACCGCCAAAAACCGCTCGTCCGACGTAGCACCGGCCGCCCCTGCTATGGCAGCCAGGCAAACCAACCATGCAATGATCACCAGGCACATTCCCCACTGGAACATACACCAGTAATCCTGGTAATTAACGGTGAACATGCCTCTTCCGTAAAAGAAACGGATCATCAGCAAAATGCCTGCCACGTACAGCAAACGCTTTGCCCACTCCTGCCGCCGCCAGATGGGCATCATCAAAAACAAAGTGCCCATTACCACGCCAGCCGCCATGATAGCCATCCATCTTCCGGTATGCAGATAGGTATCCACGATGGAGAACAGCATCCCCGCCATAGTATAATCCGAGGCCTGAGAAGTCATGCCAAAGAGCGACTGGATCATCTCCGCGTAAACGCCGGCCCCATAACGGAGCAAAATGACCACCAGCGGAATGCCAAATCCAAGCACATATCCCAGAATACATAAAAGGATATCTTTCCGGCAGGAAGATGCCTTTTCCTTTGTGATCCAAGCATAAAACCATACGGCAAGGATCAACAGACACTGGGGTGCATTGGAAAAGCGCACCATTACGTTAAGTCCCAGACAGATACCTGCCAATACAAACCAACGGGATGACCGGGGCACAGAGGTCTCTGCCAGAAAAAGAAACAGACACGCCAAAGTCAGCAGCAGGTAGGTCAGGTAATTATACAGGATCACCGTAGGACACCAGCACAGGGAAATAGCGATCCATTCCCCCAGAAAGATCATCCAGCCGGGCATCATACGCTTTAGCACATAATACACCGTCAAAGCCGCCGCGGAAACCAAAAGCCCTGTCAGGAAATTCATGCCCAGCATGGTCTTCCCGAAAGGCGTCCGGTCAAACAGCTCTCCCACGCAATTGGCCAGGTAAGTGGCAAAGCGCCACATCACCCCTACGCTGTCCGCATAGCGGTAATTGCCCAGACTGTAGGTGGAATCCATAACATTGACGCCCTGGTCGACCGCCACTAAAGGCCACAGCAGTAAAAACAAGGGAAAGAGGAACTTTTCCATAGGCTGTTGCAGACCTTTTAATTTTTCCTTGATCTTAAAAATGTTCTGTCTCATAGCTTCCTCTATAAAAATCTCCGTGGCAAACATCTGCCGATCAAACGAAACACCTTGCTTCTTACCCAGTCAATAGCCGTGCAGACCACATAAACCACGATTGCCGCTGCCAGTACCCATATCACGAAGAGCAGGGGATTTTCCGGCACCTGCCCCAGCAGCTTCTCTACCAGGCCAAACCAACGATCCCGCAAGTCCATGTGTTCATGGATCAGATAGACCCCCAGCGTATACGGAGAAAGCTTCCGGATGATCTTGGCTGTCCATCCTTCCCGGATGGTGCAATAGCGGAAAAATGTAAAAATCCCCAGCGCGCCCGTCAGTGTCAGCAGTGCATTATAGTGAAAGGGCACCTGGGCATAATAGGCCAGCGCGCCGTATCTTTCATGAACGATCCAAAGCAGGCAGGAAAGCAGCCAGAGCAGAGAGGCACTCACCAGATAAAGGCAAAGACCTGCTCTCCTTTTTCCGGCATCTTCGCTTCTTTTTCTGCTGCCATCGGCTGCCGCCTCTTTATGCTGTATCTTTCTTTTTATTCTCTCCTGTATTTTCACTGGCAGCAGACTTAAGAAACCATAGCGGCGCCCATAGGCTGCCAGCAGGTACAGGCAGATAAACCAGCCGAAATCATAACCGGCCCGGTCTGTGTTCAGCTGTACCGGACAAATGCTCTTCAGGATGCAGAAAAAGAAAAGCGCCGTCCACAGCATTTTCCGATAGGTTTTTTGCTCCAAGGCGGCAATCCCGGCATTGAGTACCGGCAGGAAGGCAAAAAGAAGTACATAAGCGGTGATAAACCAGTAATGCTCCATGGAAACCGGAAGCAGATAGTGGAAAATGCTCCAGATATCCGTGATCTGCACGCTCTGCCCCAAAAGCACCATGCATACCGGGATCAGCCATACATAAAAGAATACCTGAGCCAGAAGCCTCCCCAGCCGTTTCAGCCTGAAAGGCGTCACGGAGAGAAAATAGCCACTGAGCAGCACATAGACATTTACCGCCACGATGCAAAGGGCTTCCATATAATTGCCCACAAGACGAAGGGGAGAAAGGGGCATCCCGATCTCCACCAAAGCATCTGCCCGGGACAGGGTATGCAGGATCACCACCATCCACATGGACAGGATCCGCAGCAGTTCAAAATTGGCTTCTCTGGGCTTTTTTGCCATTTGCATCCTCACCTCTTACCGTTCTCTGACCACGCCGCCGTCCTTAACCCGATATACCAGATCGCATTTTTCAATGGTCTGGAGGCGATGGGCGATGATGATCAGAGTCTTTTTGCCATGGAGGTGATTGATGGAATCCATGATGGCAGCCTCTGTCTCATTGTCCAGGGCGGAAGTAGCCTCATCCAACACCAGTACCTCCGGATCCTCAAAAAGTGCTCTGGCAATACCGATACGCTGGCGCTGTCCGCCGGAGAGACGGATACCCCGCTCTCCGATCTCCGTATCCAGTCCCTGGGGCAGTGAGCGGACATGCTCATCCAGCTGTGCCTCCTTTAAGGCACGCCATACCTTCTCGTCGTCGATCTCCTCGTCCTCGTAGCCAAAGGCCACATTCTTGCGAATGGTGGTATCCAGCATAAAGATGGTCTGGGGGATATAGCCGATATTCTTAAGCCACCCCTGATAGTGGTCTCTTACTTCCACACCGTCTGCCAGGATCTGTCCCGTCTCCACCTGCAAAAGTCCCAGCATGATATCCACAATGGTGGTCTTGCCGGCACCGGATGTCCCCACGATCCCCACTGATTCTCCGATGGGTATGGTCATATCCGCATGGCAGAATACATACGTGTCGGAATTGGGATATTTGTAAGTAATATCCTTTAAAGTGATCTCCTTCTCTACCGGCAGTTTTTCTATCTCTGTCTTAACCTTATAATCCGCTGCATTGTAGGAAATGCTGCTGTCGTGGATCTCCGCCTGGAGATTGTCGCTGACATTATCCAGGAAGGGCTCAAAATAAGCCAGGCTGGTCAGGTAATTGTTGATGCGGTTGGCGGAGGGAAGAAGCCTGGTGGAAGCCGCCGCCAGAACGGAAATGGAAGCCACCAGATCATTGGTATCCGTGCCGCGCAGCATCATCAGCAGCATATAGCCCACCAGGCCGGCGATGCATACCGTCTCGATCAGCAGTCTGGGGGTAGAATTGTAAATATTGTATTTCTGTACGGCATTGACATAGCCCTCGCCGCATTTGGCATAAGAATTAATGAAATAATTCTCTTTATTGGCGATCTTGATCTCCTTGATGCCCATAACAGACTGGTCGATCCACTTGTAAAGACCGCTGTAATAATCCTGGTTCTCCTTACCGGCCCGGAACATGATAGGCTTGATAATGATCTTGATCACCAGCAGCACCACCAGCAGAAGACCGGCGATGGAAATGGTCATCACCGCATCCATATACAGCAGCACGATCACCAGACAGATAAAGACGATACCCTCAGAGATCAGCTGCAATATGGTCAGTACCAACGCAAACACGTTGTTGATATCCGAGGTGATATTTCGCTGGATCACGGAAGTATCCGCGTTCAGGTAATACTCATAGGGACGCTTCATGAAATTGATCATCATGCGGTTGCTGGTATCGAACTGGTTGGTATAGATAAACCGCAGCTGTACCACATTCTGGAAATACAGAAAGATATTCTTGATCACAAAGACCAGGATGATGGCCACCATCATGGTCACCGCAAACTGCATGGTGCTCTCCATCCCCAGGGCATGATAGATATCTCCCATATGATATTCGTTTTTTTCGATGGCCTCCGGGCTGATGATCACCATGATGATGGGAACGATCAGAGCGATACCCAGGGTCTCCAGCACGCCGCCGATGAGCATCATCACCAGGATGCCGGCCATTTTGGCCTTCTGCTGTGTACTCAATAGAAGATTCAGTTTCTTAAGGTCTCTTATCATGTATTTATATTCCTGTCCTGTGGAAATTTATGCTTCCTTGCCGCAGTCTTTAACTGCAGTCTTCTATTATATCAGATGGCTTTCCATATGCCAAACTTGTCCGTGCAGACCCGGAGGTACTGTACAGCCCCGTCCGGGCGGCGGGTCCTGTCAGAGGCATCCGGATTGGGGGACGTCTCTCGGCCGGCGTCTGTACGGTATCGATGCCGGTCAAGTGATCAAATCTTTCTAAGTTATCTGTTCATTCTGCCTGTGGATCTCCGGTGCCTCGTAGCGGTCCATGAAGTCATCTCCCAGGTATACCTTTTCATCGGCGCAGTGGATGGAAGAGGGAACTGTATAGACCGTCACCACCTTATCGAAATGGATCCCCTCCACATAATTAAGGATTTCCATGGGGAAATAGGGATCCAGTACCAAATGCTCGGGAAAATGTACCCGATAATCCAGCACATCTCTGGGATGGGGTTTTATGATGATCTGGGCTTTTGTGCCGTTCACGGTTCCGTTTTCCCGGATCAGATCGGCAAAGAGGCGCTTTCTGGTCTCTAAATCGCACAGGGGCTCGGAGAGCACCAGCACAGTAGGCAGGTTCTTTTCCTTTGCCTCGTCCAGCAGCTGCAGCAGTGCCGCCTTGTTTTCTATAAAGAGGTCTGTCAGCAGCTTCCGGTCTTCCCCTGTCAATCCGGCAGCCAGTTTTTCTCTGCTCTGCTCGATATACTTAGGTCCCGGGAACTGCAGTGCCGACAGATCGTTTACTTCCATGTCGATGCAATATTTTCCATAGCCGTTCTGGATAAAAATAAGTCCCAGCCTTGCCATGGCGGCCTTCAGATTAAAATGTCCTCTGTTATCGTAGCGAGCTGTATCGTAGTATTTCAGGCAGTCCAGGCCATCTTCCAGGGCATGATAACGGATATGGTGAGAGGATAAATAATAACCGATGGGATCGGAATCGCAATAGACATAGATATCCTCATAGTCCCGGAAATCCACCGGCACGTAGGGCTCCTGCAAGGTTCCGAAGCGGCGCAGGAAGCGCATACGGTTCCACATATTGCGGACCAGGTTTCCCGTATCCGTTTTCAGGGCTTTTAATTCCGGGAAAAAGCTGTCCTGCTTTTCCTCAAAAAGCAGTACCTGCTCGAAAAGAGGGCATTGCTGCGCTCTCTTTGGCAGGTCCCGGAAATCATTGGACATGGTAGAGAGCACCAGCGTGGCTTTCCCCTGCCGATCCTTTGGCAGCGCCAACTCCTTAAGGCAGGTTACGTATACATGATAATAGGTATGACAAACATAAATTCGCTGGTGCATAGATCCCTTTCTTATTTTTCGGCAGCTTCTTCTGCTGCCCAGTGGTTTTTCTGCAGATACTCTTCGTTGGTCCAGGGCTCTCTGGCCACAAAGGTGGAACCGTCTCTCTGTCCCACGATCACGGCAGGCAGATAGCGGATAAAAAGAGGATTCAGGCACAGGGTATAGCCCCCTGCCGTTTCATAGACCACCAGATCCCCCGGCTGCAGCGCCGGCGCATCCTTTTCCTCAAAGAGCCGGTCATATTCCATGCAGGTATAGCCGCAGATCATCTGAGATGCCAGTCTCTCTCTCTCTGTTGCCGGCTGCTCCATATATACCATGTGATGGGGGTAGCTGCGTCTGGTGACCTGGGGATTTAAATTCACTCTTCCACCGTCTGTTACCACATACACGTGCTCCCGGATATGCTTTACATCCTTGACGGAGGTGACAAAGCTGAAGGAGCCGGAGATCAGGGATACCCCCGGCTCGGTGATCAGGGCCGTCTTTGCCGGGTCAAAGCCCTTTTTCAGTTCTGCCGCGATGACAGGCATATAATCTCTGTAATCCGGCATATCGGCCCGTCCGCCGAAATAGCCGCCGCCCATATCCACATAGGAAAGCTCCAACTTGTACTCTGCAGCGATCTGCACCGCCATGGCCGCCAGCGCCCCGAATACCTGGACGGAACGGGACTTGGTGGAGGAATGCAGGTGCAGCCCCGCCAGTCTGGCATTGGGGATGTTCCGGATCCGGTCGATCACCTTTTCCAGCTCTCCGTTTTCATAGCAATAGCCAAAGCGGCTTCCCTCTTCATCCGCCAGTACCTCCCGGGGGATCCGGGGCTGTATGTCAAAGTTAACCCTCACGCCCACCGGAAACACCTGATTGGGATGGGCTTCTGCCAATTCCTTGAGCCACACAGGTTCCTGGGAGGAGTCCATGTTTACCATGCCCCCTGCCAGCAGGATCTTTTCAAAGGTATCCCGGTCCTTGATGGGGCCGTTATAGATCATATGGGAAAAAGGAAAACCCAGCCGCGCCGCCAGATCAGCCTCTGTCTCGGAGACTACTTCTGCATATAAGCCCTGTTTCCTGACATGATCCAGCAGCCAGGGAAGGGCGTTGGTCTTTACGGAATAGGAAGGGATCACATTTTCCCCCCAGGCCTTCTCCATAGCTTCCTTCAGCATGCGGATGTCGCTGTCTAACTTTTTCTCATCGATATAATAGTAGGGTGTCGGGTGCATAGATTTCCTCATTTCTGTGGGGTTTCTTCTGATTTTTCTATCTTACATCGTGGGCATAAGATTGACAATATTTCCGGGGGATGTCGCTATGGTGTTGCCCGGCCATGCATCGGAGCGCGACAGATGTCTCGCACCGGTGCATTACGTTTTGCGTTCTGCTGTCGATCCGGATCCCCACAAATTGTAACGTAACGATAGCCAGGTTACTATGACAATTTTGCGTCACCCGGCCATGCATCGGAACGCAGCAGATGTCTCGCACCATGCACTTTGCGCCGTTTTGCTTATGATTGCCTCTCGCCTTCGGATGGCCGGCCCGAACTCGCATCTCCGCCTGATGCGGGGATGCTCAGACATTACGGGCCTATCGGGCACGCTCTGAAAGCGTGCCCGATACCATCCTGCGGCTTCGATGCAGATCATGCAAAACTGGCGCGCAGTGCAAAGGTGCGAGCCATTCTTCCGCGCTCCGGTGCATTACGTTTACGTTCTGCTGTCACTCCGGATCCCCACAAATTCTAACGTAACGATAGCCAGGTTACTATGACGATTTTGCGTCACCCGGCCATGCATCGGAGCGCGACAGATGTCTCGCTCCGTGCACTTTGCGCCGTTTTGCTTATGATCTGCCTCTCGCC
>CAVBJS010000021.1:0-39567 GCA_963596015.1 Bacteroidaceae bacterium | reverse complement strand
TTCCGGGGCCTATGTTTTGACTATTTCGGGACATTTTCATTTGTGCTTGACAGAAATCTGGAAACAGGAACGGGACTCTGGGCTGTGCCGGTCACATAGAAAAGCCAAAGCCGGTCCCTGGCTCTGGTGATGGCCACGTAGAAAAGTCGCCGTTCCTCCTCGATCAGAGCCGGGGTATCTGCCTGCCTGGAGGGAAGGATGCCTTCATTCAGATCCGGCAAAAAAACAGAATCAAATTCCAATCCTTTGGAAGCATGCATGGTAAGGAGGTGGACACTGCCCTCTTTTATTGTATTTTCCTTTTCCGCTGTCATACCCGGTGCACTTCGTCCGACACTTTGGTCATACTGCTGTCTTATTTTGTCACAGAGCAAGTCCAACAGCTCCCTTTGGCTATGCATGGTCATAGCTTCCCGCTGCAGTGTATCAAAAAGCAGGTCGCATTCTTTCGCCGTCATGTCCTTGGTCTGCAGCCATCTCTCCATGCCTGCCGTCTTTCTTAAATATTTTATCCCGTGCACCGGCTTCATCCTCCGAAGCGTATCGCAGCAGGCCAAAAGTTCGGACAGGGCCTTTTGCGTAGCACAGTTTTCTCGGACAGCTTTTTGCAGATCATCCCTTGTGACAGTTTCTGCTTTGGCTATGGATCTTGGCAGATATCGCTCCGGCCGGTTCATGACCAGATACAGGTCCTTTCTTTTGATGATCCCGGTTCCTAACGCTGCGGCAAGTTTAAAATATCCGGCCACGGTCTCGTAAAAGAACAGGTTTCCCTGCTTCTGTTTCTGAAACTGTTTTTCCTGCGCGCAGGAAATCCCTGCTTTTTTCAGAGCATCATAAATGCGCTGTCCCTGCATATGCGTACGAACGATAATGGCTGTTTTGGATCGCTGCCCGGCTGTCATCTTTTGCAGTTCTCGGATCATGCTGTCATATTCTTCCCGGGCGGATAGAAATCCTGTTTTTTCCACCGCCGGTCCCGCTTCCCGGGTGGCAATCACCTGCTTGGGAAGACGGTCTTTGTTTTGGACAATGAGTTTCTGGGAAAGCGTGATGATCTGCTGACTGCACCGGTAATTGCAGCGCAGTTCCACACGCTGCGCCCTCGGATGATCTGTGAGAAACCGGCGCATGATACCGGGTGCCGCGCCGCGAAAGCCATAGATAGACTGATCATCATCTCCTACCGTAAAAAGATTGGCCCTCCGGCTTGCCAGAAGCTCTAAGATCTCATACTGCGCCGTATTGATATCCTGAAATTCATCCACCAGGATCCAGGGAAAACGCTGCTGCCAGCGCCTGAGCACCTCTTTTTTGCTTCGCAGCAACTTTTGACACTCTAAGATCATATCGTCAAAGTCTAAAAGCCCCCGCTCCCGCAGCTGTCTGTCGTAGCGTTCATAGATGGTATGAAATTGCCCTCCGGTGAGAAAAGGAATAGATACATTTACCCCGGGATCACTTTTGGCCCTGGAAATGGCGGCGGCAAGAGCTCTGATCTCATCTTTTGCCGGCGTATTGCCTTGGACGTCTTCCCACAGCCTTTGCAGAAGGCCCATCTGAAAGGCAACAGAAATAAGCTGTGGCGGTGGCACAGCTTCTCTTTTTAAGATCTGATAAAAAACGGAATGGAAAGTACCGAAGGAAACCTCCGGATATTGATGATGGGATTTTAGTAAGAATCGCTGCTGCATTTCTGCAGCGGCAGCTTTGGAAAAAGTCAGTACCAGAATGGAGGACGGCGGTACCTGACAGACGGTGATCAGATAAAGAATGCGCTGTACGATCACATAGGTCTTGCCGCTGCCGGGCCCCGCCAATACCTGACAGGGCCCGGACAAGTGACAGATTGCTTTTTGCTGATAGGGGTTAGCACCGGTTACATTTTTACCGGTCTGTTCGTGCTTATACAGTCTCTACAGCCTTTTTCAGCTTTTCTATACCGATACGGATGCGGGATAAGGACTCTTCCTTGCCGATGATCTCCATAATCTCCGTAGCACCGGCGGGGGTCATCTGCTTGCCGGAAACAGCGGTACGCACCGGCCAAAGAGCATATCCATTCTTGCATCCCTTCTTCTCGATATAGGAAAGCAGGGTCTGATACAGCGCATCATTGGTATATTCTTCCTGGGCTTCAAAGATAGGAAGTACTTCCTCCAGTACCTCCAGAGAAGAAGCCTCGGTGGTCTTCATCTTCTTATGGCGATACATAGCCGCATCGTACTCCGGCAGAGTCTCAAAGAAGGAAACCATCTCCGGAATATCAGGATAGATCTCGATACGGGTCCGCACCATCTCGGCAATCTTCTTAAGATCCAGATCCTTGTGGATGGCCTGCTGCAGGTACGGCAGGGCTGCCTCATAAAACTTCTCCGGATCCATAGCCTTTAAGTACTCGCCGTTCATCCAGCGCAGCTTGGTATAGTCAAATACAGCCGGGGATTTGCCGATGCGGTGATAATCAAAGCACTTCACCAGCTCTTCCAGAGAAAAGATCTCCTGATCTCCCTCCGGGGACCAGCCAAGAAGGGCGATGAAGTTCACCACTGCCTGGGGCAAAAAGCCCAGCTCGATCAGATCCTCATAGGAGGAATGACCGCAGCGTTTGCTGAGCTTGTGGTGCTCTTCGTCGGTGATCAGCGGGCAGTGTACATACTTCGGCACTTCCCAGCCAAAGGCCTCATACAGGCGGTTGTACTTAGGGGAAGAGGAAAGGTACTCGTTGCCTCTGACCACATGGGTGATGCCCATCAGGTGGTCGTCAATAACGTTGGCAAAGTTATAGGTGGGATAGCCGTCAGACTTAATGAGGATCATGTCGTCTAACTCGCTGTTGTCTACACTGATATCACCGTACAGCTCATCGTGGAAGGTAGTCTTTCCTTCCTGGGGCATGTTCTGTCTGATAACGTAGGGCATGCCGGCTGCTAAGTTCTTCTCGATCTCTTCCTTGGACAGATGCAGGCAATGCTTGTCGTAGACATTGATCTCCTTGCCGTCGATGACCTGTGTCAGGGTAGAGAGGCGCTCCGGTGTGCAGAAGCAATAGTAAGCTTCTCCCTTCTCGATCAGCTCCTTGGCATACTTCATATAAATGCCCGCTGCCTGTCGCTCACTCTGTACATAAGGGCCGACACCGCCGTCCTTATCCGGTCCCTCATCGTGGATAAGACCGGTATCGATCAAGGTGCGCTTAATGATATCCACAGCGCCTTCTACGAAACGTTCCTGATCCGTATCCTCGATACGAAGGATAAAGTCTCCCCCCTCATGCTTGGCGATCAGATAAGCATAAAGAGCAGTGCGCAGATTGCCTACATGCATTCTGCCCGTGGGACTGGGCGCATATCTAGTTCTGATTTTCATAATTTCCTCCTTATGCCGCAGTTTTTTTGCGGCAACGCGAAGAGAATTTCGCGCAGGCGAATTCTCTGATGCGATCCTGTATCGATGGCGTTTACGTCATCGATGCTGGTTGAAAGAAATGCCATCAGGCGTTTCCTTCAGGATTCTCCTCGATTCTGCTTTTATTCTAAGGCAGCACAGGCAATCTTCCGGCCGCCACAGGTGCTATTATAGCGCAGGATTTCCGTAAAAAAAAGAGTCCTTCACCAATGTTCGCAAACTTAGTACCGCCAGGAAGCCCTTGCATTGCTGTTAGGTTCTTCCTGGCGGTCATCTGTACAGCGATAAATTCCTACGCCTCTATATCCCGCTGCTCCACATAATCCTTCGGCGGCAGCTTTTCGGCGGCGGCATTCTTAAAGTTGGTGACATTCTTAGTAGCCATAGGAATGGCGATGTTGGTGCCGGCGCCGGAGATACAGCCGCCGGGACAACCCATACCCTCGATCAGGCATCCGTTTTTCCGGCCTGCCTTGGCTAACATCAGCATGGTCTTGCAGTCTGCCAAGCCCTGGGCATGTTCGATCTTTACCTCGGTACCGGGATAATACTGGTTGATGCACTGGGCAATGGCATCTGCCACGCCGCCTGCTACGCCGTAGCCGCGGCCTGCACTGGTAGCATCCGCAATAGGATCCTCGGACTCGATGTCTTCCACATCAATACCCTTTGCCTCAAAAATGCTTGCCAGCTCTTCAAAAGTAATGACGAAATCCACATCAGAGCGGACGGTACGTCTGGAAGCCTCCAGCTTTTTGCTGGCGCAGGGGCCTATGAAGACCACGCGAGCGTTGGGGTGTTCCTTTTTAATTACCCGGGCGGTAGCCACCATGGGGGTAAGAGCGTTGGAGATCTTATCGATGGTCTCCGGGAAATATTTCTTAGCTAGCATGGACCAGGAAGGACAGCAGGAAGTCAAAAGGAAAGGCAGCTCGCCGCTGGCTACTTCCTTTACATAGTGCTCTGCTTCTGTCACGCAGCCTAAATCTGCGCCAATCGCTGTCTCATAGACCTCACAGAAGCCGAGAAGCTTTAAGGCCGCTTTGATCTTTCCGGGCGTAGCCTTGGGGCCGAACTGTCCCACAAAGGCAGGCGCCACCTGGGCGATGATCTCATCGCCGCCCTGGAGGGCACGGATCATCTGGAAGATCTGGGACTTATCTGCAATGGCACCGAAAGGACATGCCAACATACACTGTCCGCAGGAGACACAAAGATTCTCGTCGATATGAGCTCTTCCGTCTTCTACAGACTTAATAGCCTTTACGCCGCAGGCGTTCAGGCAGGGACGCACCTGATGAGTAATAGCATCATAAGGACAGACGCTCTGGCAACGGCCGCAGTGGACACACTTTTCCTGGTCGATGACGGATTTGCCGTTCTTCATGCTGATGGCGCCCTTAGGGCATACCACACGGCAAGGATGGGCGGTACATCCCATACACTTATTAGTCACCTCAAACCGGTTTTCCGGGCAGGCATTGCAGGCCGCCGGGATCACCTGCATCAGCGGCGGTTCATAATACTTTTCATCTATATCACTGCCCTGCAGGCCATCGGTCAGATGTACGGGATGGTCGTTGGGGCTAAGAGACATTCCCATGGCAAGACGCAGCATATCGGATACGATGGCTCTCTGACGATAGACATCCATGTATTCGTTGTCCTCGTTATTGCTGACGATCTTGTAAGGAAGGGCTTCCATATCATTGATCAGATCCGTGGAATGATAAGCCAGATTGGCGATCTCGGTAAACACCCGTCGGCGCAGCTGGCGTACCTGGGTATCGATTCCTCGCAATGGATTTTCTGTGATAGGCATTCTCTCATCTCCTTTGTGGTATGGCCTGCAGACAAACACAACATTCTATCGTGTTCCAAATTCTGTTACAGATTCTGTTGCAGATTCTTTTAATTTTCCTATTCTGTCATCTTTCGCTGCAGGCTGTGTTAATTTTTTAACAAGAAAGCAGTAAAACAACACTTCTGTTTCTTACTGCTTTTTTACAGTATACAAAAGCACTCTGTCTTGCGCAAGCAAAAACAGAGTGCCATGATCAAATCTTTTATGGAAGAAGTTAATATTCAGACGCCGCCCGGCTGGGATCTGAACTGTAACTTTTTATGAAAGCAGCCGGCTCATCAGCTCTTTTAATTTATCCAGCTCCACCGGTTTGGACAGGTGGGCATTCATGCCGCTGGCCAGAGACCGGCGGATATCTTCCTCGAAAGCATTGGCGCTGATAGCGGCGATGGGAACCGTTTTGCTGTCTGCCCGCTCCAACATGCGGATCTGATAGGTGGCATCCAGGCCGTTCATTACCGGCATCATCACATCCATCAGGATCAGCTGATAATAGCCTTCCGGGGACACATTGAACTTATCCACAGCCTGTTGTCCGTCAAAGGCTTCTTCTGCTATACAGCCAAGGGACTCTAGGAAGGTGCACATGATCTCCATATTCAGGGCATTGTCCTCCGCCACCAGCACCCGGGTGCCGGTAAAATCCCTGACTGGCACTGTTTTATTTTCACAAACAGGCGCTAACACTGCCCTGGGCAGGCGAATGGTAAAGTAAAAATTACTGCCCTTTCCCAGTTCACTCTCTAATTGGATCTTACTGCCCATCAGACGCACCAGACGATTGCTGATGGACAGCCCAAGGCCGGTGCCCTGTTGTCTGGCTGTCAGGGTATCCACCTGCTCAAACCGGCGGAAGATCCGCTGCCGGTTCTCTTCGGCAATACCGATACCCTGATCTTCTACGGAAAAATAGAGTAAGGAACAGTTATCCGTATCTTCCGTCTCCCTTACAGTCAGGCGAACTGTGGTATTTCTCCCGGAATATTTGGATGCATTGCCCAGGAGATTGACCAACACCTGACTAAGCCGCAGTCCGTCTCCCATAAAGCCCCGGTGCAGCAGCTGTACATCCATCTTAAAGGTCTGCTCATTTTCCAGAAAACGACCGTCCAGTATGGCATGCAGGTTATTGATAAGCTCCTGTAAGTCAAACTCTTCCCGGGTCAAGGTCATCTTGCCGCTCTCGATCTTGGACATATCCAGAATATCATTTAATAATCCCAGCAGATAATGGGAGGAACTCTCCACTTTTCTAAGACATTGCAGTCGCTGTTCTTCAGACTGGTCCGCTTTAAGAGCGATCTCTGTCATGCCGATGATGCCATTCATGGGCGTTCGGATCTCATGGGACATCCGGGCTAAGAACGCAGACTTAGCCTGGGCTGATTGGTCATGCCTTCTCTGATTGATACAGTTCTGAATGATCGTGCATATCTCACAGAGCAGCGCGTTCTTTGCGGCATTCTCCAGCACTTCGACCGGTATGCCAATGAGGAAAATATCACCGGTATACTGTGCATTATCTGCTATAGGAAGCATGACTCCCAAAAGCTTTTCCCCATCAGACTTACTCATAAAGGGCAGCAGTTTGTGCTCTACGGCACGCTTGTTTTTACTGTAAAGCTCTTCCTCCGAGCAGGAATACATGGATACCCAGCCATCCCTGCCGGTCTGGGGCTTCCACTCATAAGTGATACTGCTGGTCATATAATCTTCCTGGAAAATGGTGATGACCAGATTGGTAAGGCCGTATTCCCGGCTAAGGCGCAAGGCCATCAGATCCAGGGAAGCCTCCAGGACAAGATTACGGTCAAAGAGATTCAGTGCCAGGGAAGCTAATCCGTTCTGTAAATTATATCCGGAAGAGACGATCTCCCCGAAGGGTCTCGCCGCCTCCCGGGAATCCTGTACCACCAACCAGTTTATGACCTCGACCCCCTGCGTTTTAGCCTCCACAAGGGCAATGTCTGCTTCTTCTACCAACCGCTGCGTGGAAACGGCAGCATCTGCCACAGCGATGCCGGTGCAAAAGCCCAATTCAAAAGAACTGTTGACCACCAGCTTTTCATAGCTGTCTCTTACTGCCTCTAAAAGAGCACGGCATGCTCTCTCTGCAGTTCCAGGAAGCCAGACCAGAAATTCATCAGAGCCTGCCCGGACATAAACTGCTTTTTGCGTCAGCCGCTTCTCGGTTTCTCTTTGCAGGATGCCGGAGAACTCCTCCAGCAGCACATCTGTAAAGGTCAAACCGCAATTTTTGACCAGATAGGAAAACCGATTCATATCCAGCAGCATTAAGATACCCTCCGGGCTGCTTCCTCGGCTTCTTTCTATAGCCTCCAGGCCCGGCTGCAGACGGCTAAAGCCGGTAACCGGGTCCTTCTTTTCCCGCTCTTCCCGCTCTAAGGATCTTATCTTGGATTCATGTATATCACGGAAATAGCCTACAATGCACTTCTCCCGGCTTTTGGCATCGGTGATCCTTCTGCCGCTGTAGGAATACCAGTGACCCTGTCCCGATTCATCGTTAAGCCAGAAGATCTCGCCGTATATCGTCTCCTGATCATCCTGAAAGGAGCGATCGCATTTTTTCAGACTCTCCTCCGATAAATGCCCGCACATCACCCGGCTGCGGAAATCATCAAAGTTCCAGCATCCGTCATGGGCGTGGCTGTTGACGATCTCCAGCATCTTGGTGGATTCCCGGTAAGTAAAGAATACGTCGTTAGAACTCTCTACCGCCATGCGGTAGCGTTCCTTTTCCTCATTTAACTGCTCCCTGATCAGTTGTTCGCTCTCCGTCAGACTTTCCACCACGTCGTGAAGCTCATCCACCTCGGCAATACCGGACTTGTTAAACCGCTTAAGGCCGGCATCGCCTCCTCTGATGCTGTCCATCAGTCGGTGAACGGGACGCACCACCTGGGTCACTACCAAGAACATGATCACCATGCCGGCCACGGCGCACAGCATGATGGTGAGCAAGATCCGGTTGTAAAGCCTGTCGCCAATACCAAAGACAGACTCCTCTGTCACCAGCCCGCACAAGACCCAGTCCTTGTTTTCATAAGGGATCTGAATATCATACAGGCTAAGATGGGTACAGACGGCGTAGATACTCCGGCCGTCCGCCCGGACATCTTTTACCTTTAGCAATTTCTTGTACGCTGTTTCCTCCAGGGTAAATGCCTGACATTCCTCCCCCAGATCCTCATAGAGGATACCCTTTCCCACAATGGGGGTGTATTGTCCTTCTTCCGTTTTGACTGCCAGAACATAGCCTGCATTCTGTTTTAACTCCAGGTCCTGCACCGGCAAATAGGATTTTTGTAAATAGCTCAGAGAAATCTCTGTTCCTAAAATGCCATAGATCCTTCCGTCGTAGAGAAGAGGAATGGAATAGGTGATCATCCTGTGGTTGTCCAGGCTGTCATCTTCCAGTACAAAGGGCAGAGACCAATAACTTAGATTGGCCATTTCCACATCCGTATTCTCCACTGCCAGCAAGTAGGGTTTAAAGAAGAAATTATCCGCTGCCCGTTCTCCCGGGGCCTCAAAATGGAAGCTGGAGGTCCAGGTATTATCCAGGGAGATGCCCGCATTTTGAGCAAGAGATTTATCGCCCCGCTCCAGAAGAAGATCGGAATTGGTACCGATCTCTGTGGTAGGATCAGAGTCCCGCAAAAAGAAGCCGTTATAAGATCCGCCTGTAGCCGTATCGTTGGCAAAGATCAGAAATAACCCACAGGAGCTGTCTCGCTGCAGGTAATCTAAAAGCTCATCAAAGACTAGTTGGGTATAAGCGGTTTTCCCATCCGGATCCTTGATAAAGGCGTCAATGTCCATGTCGTTGGCAGCCAGATATGCTTCCAGCTGCTTGCCAAGAAAAGAGCTTTCCTTTCTGACGGCGCTCCACTGTTCTTCCATGGCATTTTCAAGGCCTATTTTTCGGTTTTCCACGATATTGCTGTCGATATTTATTTCTGCATCGGTCATGATTTCCTTGGTCCTGCCCACCAGCAGTGCGCCAAAGGGAAGGATTCCTTCGATCAGCACCACAAAGAGCAAAGGCACCAGCAGAATGAACATCAGCGATCGTTTATGTTTCTTCATGATTTGTTCTCTTATATCTGATGGCAGTTTCTATATCTGCTGCTATTCTCTGTATCAGCTACTGTTTTTCTCTGTCCGTTACTGTTTTCTGTGCATGCTGTTACATGCTATATCCCACAGTAACATATTCTCTATAGCTATGCCACGGCACCCTATCCTTTTACATTTGCCTGCTCCTGCAGTGCCTGTACAAAGGAATCATACCAACTCTCAAAGGCCTCGTCCGTGATATAAGGGGCAACAGCTTCCTCTCTGGAAGCACCTGCTGCCACAGCCTCATCAATGGCAGCCTTATCTGCAATGGCTTTATCGGAAAGGATATAATCCAGCACCTTTCGTGTAGCATACCCATTGGAGAAGCACTTAGGCGTATAGTAGGTGATCTCCCGGCTGTCCTCCATGATACTCTTTAAGCAGTCATAGGCTTTGCTGTTTATCTCTATTTCATTCTCCCTGATGACCTGATCCAAAGCCTCTATGGAATTGGAATCCTTTCGCACCGGTAAATAGGCTGCATCGCACACGAAACGAAGGTTATTCTCCTTGGCGGTAAACCAGCGAAGAAACTCACAGGACGCATATTCACGGACCGCATCGGAGCTGGCCACAGCCATACCGGCACCCTGCTGTACCTGTACATCGTCGCCTCCTTCCATCACCGGTGCCGGCAGGATCAGATATTCTACTTCCTTGCTGCTGCCGGCTGCATCTTCCACCTGATCCGGGAAATACATGGCGGAAGCGGTAGAACCGGTATAAGCTACGATCTCACCTGTCTTTACATCGTCGGAGCGAAACTTACCGGCACTTAAAAAGTATCCGTTTACATAAGGGACATAATAATTATCCCACAGCCGGCGGATCTTGTCCTTATCGGCACGGATGGTGACCTCTCCGTTTTCTACAGAGAAAAGGTCTGTCCCCATCTGCTTCATGCCAATGATAAAGTAATTGGACATGGAATCCCGGCCGTAAAAAGCCTTTCCGTCATCCGGTATCTCCGGTGTCAGAGCGTCGGTCCACCGGTAGTATTTTTCCGCCACAGATACGATCCCCTCTGTGGTGGACAGATCATCCGTTGTCACTCCCATCGCCTGTGCAAAGGGCTCCCAGTCCGTCTTATTGATCATCATGATCTCCGTCGCCTTGACCACAGGGAAAAGATAAAGTCCCCCGTCATCGTCAAAATTGCCTTCCTGCACATAGGAATCTACGTACTGACGCAGTTCCTCCTGGCCAAAATACCTGGTCAGATCCACCAGCTTGCCCTGCTTTTTTAATGCATAAGCGGTATCGGCATAGGTGGAAAAAAGATCCGGCATTGCCCGGGATCCCACCTTGCCGGCGGCAGACTCGGTAATAGCCTTCTCCAGATCGGAAACAGAGCCTAAGCTGTAGCCTTCTATATAGATGCCTTCCTCTTTTCCCTTCCCGGCGTTAAATTCCGATACCAGTTCATCAAAGGCAGCCTGCTGGGCTCCGTTATAATAATGCCATACGGTCAGTATGACCGGATCGGCGGGATCAAGCTCCACAGTGGTCACGTTCTCCTCCCGATAAGTCTCCATGCTGTCCTGTGCATTTTCTGCATCGACTGCAATGCTTTGGGATCCGCTCTCCCCCGCATCCGTACTGCCCTTGCCGGAACAACCGGCTAGGAGCATGACAGCTACGACGACTGTCATGGCCATGCGCTGTAATTTTTTCTTTTTCATAATCTCGGGTACTCCCCTGTATGCGATCACTCTTGTTTAGTTCTATATCCATCCCCCAGCACCTCATCCAGCGTCTGCAAGATCGTGCGGATGTTGATAGGTTTGGCAATATGACCGTTCATGCCGGCCTCAAAGGCTTTCCTGCGATCCTCTTCAAAAGCGTTAGCGGTCATGGCGATGATGGGAATGTTGGCCTTTTTATTATTACTCAGGGTCCGGATCTCTCTGGTGGCCATATAGCCGTCCATTTTGGGCATCTGGATATCCATCAGGATCAGGTCGTACTGATCCTCGAATGCACCTGCCATACGTTCTACCGCATCAGAGCCGTCATTGACCGTATCCACCACAAGGCCGGCTTCTTCTAAGATCGCAACGGCGATCTCCCTGTTCAGCTCATTATCCTCTGCCAGCAGGATCTTTTTGCCTGCATATTTCTGACTCGGCGTCTCGCACTGCTTCTTTTCCTGCGTCAGGCCGGGATCGTTTAAAACCTTCTGCAGCTCGGATAAGAAGAGCGGCTTTGCCACAAAGGCGGTTACGCCGGCCTCTCTGGCTTCCGCCTCGATGTCCTCCCAGTCATAGGCCGTCAGGATAATGATAGGGGTGTCGTCACCGATCACCCTGCGGATCCGTCGCACGGTCTCTATACCGTTCATATCCGGCATCATCCAGTCAATGATGTATACCGCAAAGGAAGTGCCCTCTTCCCAGGCCTCTCTGGCCCGCATCACCGCTTCCTTGCCGGTGGTGGTCCAGTCTGCCTGCATCTCTATCTTGCGCAGCATCTTGCAGATGTTCATGCAGGTGTCGGCGTTATCATCTACTACCAGGGCCCGATGTCCGTGCAGCGCCGGTATAGGCTCATATTGGACAGGTTTGCCTGTAATCCGGCAATCCAGGGTCACGATAAATTCCGAGCCCTTGCCTTTTTCACTGTTTAAGACAATAGTGCCGTTCATCATATCCACGATGTTCTTGGCAATGGCAAGCCCCAGGCCTGTTCCCTGAATGCCGCTTTCCGTGACGCTTCTCTCTCTGGCGAAGGAATCAAAAATATGCTCTTGAAATTCTTTATCGATGCCGATACCGGTATCCTTGATCCTGAATTCGTAGGTGGCATAGCCATCCCGCAGGCAGGGTTTTTCTGTCACCCGGACATAGATAGAGCCGCCTACCGGTGTAAATTTCACCGCATTGCTCAGGATGTTTAGCAGCACCTGGTTTAGGCGAAGCTTATCGGTAATGATATCCTCATGGACCACATCCTGGGTATCCACATACAGATCCTGCTGCTTGGCACCGATATTTCCCTGCATGATGGCCCGCAGGTCATGGAGCACATCCGGCAGATGCACGTCTACATTCTCGATCTTTACACTGCCGTTTTCGATACGGCTCATATCCAGCACATCGTTGATCAGACTGAGGAGATGTTTGCCGGAGGTATTGATCTTTTTCAGATAATCCAGCACATGCTCCCGCTCATCAATGTGACTGACGGCCAGGGCCGTAAAGCCGATGATGGCATTCATAGGGGTGCGGATATCATGGGACATATTATTAAGGAAAACCGTTTTAGCTTTGTTGGCATGTTCTGCATTGGCCAGCGCGTTTCGCAGGGCCTCGTCCTGTTCGATCTCACGCTGTTTTTCCGCCGTCACGTCCCGATTAGCGATCAGCACCGCTTCGATATTTCCGGATTTATCGTAGCGCTGGGGAACGATCAGAGACAAAAGCCAGACCCCCTCCACCGTCTGGAAGGTATGGGAAAGGGATCTTTTGCCCTGCAGCCTTTCTGCCAGTGTATCCATGTTCCAGTATTCCCGGCAGCTCTCCTTAAAGGAATCTGCCACCAGGGCGTTTATATTCTCAGCCCGATAAAGTTCTTCTGTGGGATTATCAAAATCCGGACGCTCGGCAGCGCGCCCCCCGCCGGAAGTACCCTTGACCACCTCGATCTTGCCGGTCTTAAGATACACCAGAGAAATAGAGGTATAGGCTCTGCCGATGGCATTAATGATCCGAAGACGTTTCTGGGACTTCTCCAGATCCGCCTTCTCTGCCCGACTCTGTCCCAGCCGGTACAGCAGGCAGATTAGGATAGAGATCAGGATATAAATGCCGCAGATGGTATTTCTTTTACTGTAAACACGTCCGCCGGGAAAGAACATGTAAATATCATAGCTCTCTGTCTTATCCTTTTTGCCGTACCATATTCTGTGGGAGGAGCGAAGCCTGACAATCTGATCCGAACCGATATGAAACGCTCCCTGGTACAATGCACTGCACTCCTGCACTGTCTTGCCTACCAGAGAAGCCTCGTTACTGCTGAGTACCACATCGTCCTCACAGACCACCACCACACCGTCCATGTCAAAAGGAAAATCAGCAAAAAGAGTATCGAAGATCAGATCCCCATTTTCCGCACATAAAGGATCTTTTTGCAGATAGCAGATCACGATGCCGGAGGCATCTTTTCTGGAGACAGCCGCAAAATCATAGATCGTGCCGTTAAGAGTCACACGGGTGGTATAGGTTTTCAAAGGATACCGGATAATATCACTGACATAGGCGCTGTTGATCAGGTCGCTCCACAGCTGCATACCGTCTCCATCCACGTCTGTCTGTACCTGTGGCTGCAGGTTTTCATCCAGCACCAGTATACCGGAGAGACGCTGAATGTCTGCATAGCTGTCAAGATGGGCCGCGTCGCAGGTTTCCCATTCCGTCATATCCCTGCTGAGTTCTGTGGTCTTATCCAGAAGACGAACCAGACTTTTTACCAGGTCATTGGTCCGATAGGTGTCATAGCTGTTAATCCGGTTTTTGGTAAAAGAAATCGTTTTCTCCAGGGTCTGACACAGCGCCTTTTTATCGCTGTACTGGAAAAAACCAAGAAGGAAAATGCCGATGATCAGTAAGCACATATAAAGGATTCTGGAGAATACGGCGATCTTTTTACTGTCTTTCATCCGTCTCGCCTCCATATACTGTCTTCTCGGGATCAAGTCCGTACTTTCCGGCTATCTCTCCTATGATGCCTTCCTGTTTCATGGCTTGCAGAACCTCCGTAAGGGACTGGGCCAACTCCTGATGGGTGTCTTTTTGGAAGGCGACGCCGATCTCAGAAACATAGGGGCTTTCTTCCAGCATACGATACGCACCGTTTCCGTTGGCGATCAGCTTGCTGATCAGCGCCTCGTGACCGGCGATGGCATCTACATAGTCCTTGCGCAGTATGGCAAAAAGTTCTCCGGTGGTGGCAAAACTGTTTACTTCCCGCACCTGGGGCAAAGAGGAATCCACCACATGGAGAAAAAGATTCTCTGCTTTAGTGGTGGCCTGTACCCCGATGCGCTTCCCCGCCAGATCCTGGAGGGTATATATATTACTGCTTGCTCGCACCGCCACCACCTGACGGCTGTACATATACGGTCCTGCCCACTGGTATTTGTCTTCTCTGTCTGTCATGGAGTAGCAGCTCCAGATGCAGTCAATGGTGCCGGCCGCCAGGTTATCGTCCTTATCTGCCCAGTTGATAAATTGAAAAGTGGGCTCGTATCCCAGCCGGCTAAAAGCATCCTTTGCCAGCTCGATGTCGATGCCTGCATATTCGCCGTTTACATCCTGATAGCTGTAGGGCTCGAACTTATCTATACCCACTATGATAGTTTTCCGGTCTTTATTTTCTGCCGTGTTTTGGGCGGATGCTTCTTTCCGGCATCCTGTCAGGGAAGCGGTCAGGATGATCAGGCTCACCAATATCAGCAGGCGGTGAAGAACGCTGCTGTGTTTTTTTCTGCTACGTGATAACATTTCACAATCCTTTCGTATGACATGCTGTTTAAGAAGGCGTTTTGATCCGCCGTAGACGTTCTCAGATCTTATCTGATCCCCTAGCTGATGATAGCAGAAACGGATGAGGTTATCCAGTATTTTGTGAAAATGTGTTTTCTATTTTATATAACGGGTAAATGCGGATGCTGTTCAAATGACGGCCGTGCACGAGAAATCTGATGTTGACGATAATGCTTTTAGAAATGCTGCAGTCTTGCCATAATAGAACCTCCAATTTGTAGTAAATAATTCGTAATAAATAAAAAGAGGGCTCAGCTTCTCAGGAAGCCAAACCCTCTCGGTGTTCAGTGAACTTTTCTATAAATATGTGGGAAAAATGTGGGAAATCACACCCCGTCCGTCTTAGAACTTGCCAGCCTTAGCAGCCTCTTCGATAGAAACTGCAACAGCTACGGTAGCGCCAACCATGGGGTTGTTGCCCATACCGATCAGACCCATCATCTCTACGTGAGCCGGAACGGAGGAAGAACCTGCGAACTGTGCATCGGAGTGCATACGGCCCAGAGTATCGGTAAAGCCGTAAGAAGCGGGGCCTGCTGCCATGTTATCAGGGTGCAGGGTACGGCCTGTGCCGCCGCCGGATGCAACGGAGAAGTACTTCTTGCCTGCTTCCAGTCTTTCCTTCTTGTAAGTGCCTGCTACAGGGTGCTGGAATCTGGTAGGATTGGTGGAGTTACCGGTGATGGAAACGTCTACGTTCTCCTTCCACATGATAGCTACACCTTCCGGTACACTGTTAGCGCCGTAGCAGTTAACCTTGGAACGAAGACCCTCGGAGTAAGCGATTCTCTCTACCTCGGTAACAGTGTTGGTATAAGGATCATAAGAAGTCTCTACAAAGGTAAAGCCGTTGATACGGGAAATGATCTTTGCAGCGTCCTTGCCAAGACCGTTTAAGATAACGCGAAGGGGCTTCTGACGAACCTTGTTTGCCTTCTCAGCGATACCGATTGCGCCCTCTGCAGCAGCGAAGGACTCATGACCTGCCAGGAAGCAGAAGCAGTCGGTGTCCTCTTCCAGCAGCATCTTGCCTAAGTTGCCGTGGCCAAGACCTACCTTACGGGTATCAGCAACGGAACCGGGAATGCAGAAGCTCTGCAGACCTTCGCCGATAGCTGCAGCTGCATCGGAAGCCTTGCGACATCCCTTCTTGATAGCGATGGCTGCGCCAACGGTATATGCCCAGCATGCATTCTCGAAGCAGATAGGCTGAATCTTCTTAACCTGCTCGTAAACATCAAGGCCGGCGTCCTTTGTGATCTTCTCTGCCTCTTCGATAGAGGAGATGCCGTAGCTGTTCAATACAGCGTTGATCTTATCAATACGTCTTTCATATGATTCAAATAAAGCCATTTTTCTGTCCTCCTATGCCTTACTCTTTTCTGGGATCGATGATCTTAGCTGCATCATCTACACGGCCATACTGACCCTTAGCCTTCTCCCAAGCGGTGGTAGGATCATCACCCTTCTTGATGAAGTCGGTCATCTTGCCGAGGTTTACGAACTGGTAGCCGATGATCTGATCATCCTTGTCCAGTGCGATACCGGTTACATAGCCTTCTGCCATCTCCAGGTAACGAGGACCCTTCTTTAATGTGCCGTACATGGTACCAACCTGACTTCTAAGGCCCTTACCAAGATCTTCCAGACCTGCGCCGACGGGCAGACCATCCTCAGAGAATGCGCTCTGGGTACGGCCGTAAACGATCTGTAAGAACAGCTCTCTCATAGCGGTATTGATAGCGTCGCATACCAGGTCGGTATTCAATGCTTCCATAACAGTAAGGCCGGGAAGGATCTCTGCTGCCATAGCTGCGGAGTGAGTCATACCGGAACATCCTACAGTCTCAACCAGTGCTTCCTGGATGATACCATCCTTAACGTTCAGAGTCAGCTTGCAGGCACCCTGCTGAGGTGCGCACCAGCCAACACCGTGTGTCAGACCGGAAATGTCCTTAACTTCTTTAGCCTGTACCCATTTTGCCTCTTCGGGAATGGGAGCACAACCATGATGTACGCCCTGCGCTACGGGGCACATTTCTTCAACTTCTTTTGAATAGATCATGTGAAATCTCCTTTCAGATTGGTTTTTCGATTGAACAGCCGACGTTCACATACATACGGCCTATATCATTTAATCATATTTTTTTATGCAAATCAATGAATTAGCCACCGCTAACCGCTGAAAAATTAAGGGTTTGATCCATTCGGACACACTTTTGTCGAAGAGCCTTTTTATAGGGCTTCTCTCTTGTTTTTTTATTTTTCGTCCCTTATAATCGGATTGGTAAGTGACAACTAACTCATTTACAACTAATCGAAAGGAGTTCTATACAATGAACGCATATCTTGAAATTGAAAAGGTCATCGGCCGGGAGATCCTGGATTCCCGCGGCAATCCCACTGTAGAGGCAGAGGTCATCTTAGCAGACGGTACCGTAGGCAGAGGCATGGCTCCCAGCGGCGCATCCACCGGTGAGTTCGAAGCATTAGAGCTTAGAGACGGCGATAAGAGCCGCTACCTGGGCAAGGGTGTCACCAAAGCGGTTGACAATATCAACACCACCATCAACGAAGTACTGACCGGCATGGATGCTTCCGATATCTATGCGGTAGATGCTGCCATGATCAAGGCAGACGGTACCAAGGATAAGTCCAATCTGGGCGCAAATGCCATCCTGGCTGTCTCTATTGCCTGTGCAAGAGCTGCTGCTATTTCCCTGGACATTCCGCTGTATCGTTTCCTGGGCGGCATTTCCGGCAACCGTCTCCCTGTGCCTATGATGAACATCTTAAACGGCGGTGCTCATGCAGCCAATACCGTAGATGTACAGGAATTCATGATCATGCCTGTAGGTGCCAAGAGCTTTAAGGAAGCACTGCGTATGTGCGCAGAAGTATTCCACGCTCTGGCTGCTCTGCTGAAGGCTAAGGGTCTGGCTACTTCCGTAGGCGACGAGGGCGGCTTCGCACCTGACCTTGCCAGCGATGAAGAGGCTATCCAGTACATCCTTACTGCAGTAGAAAAGGCAGGCTATAAGCCCGGTGAGGACTTCATGCTGGCTATGGACGCTGCCAGCAGCGAGTGGAAGGGCGCTTCCAAGGGCGAATATGTGCTTCCTAAGGCAGGCACCAAGTTTACTTCCAGCGAGCTGATCGCACACTGGAAGCAGCTGGTAGAGAAATATCCCATCATCTCCATCGAGGATGCTCTGGATGAGGAAGACTGGGAAGGCTGGAAAGAACTTACCAAAGAGCTGGGGGATAAGGTGCAGCTGGTAGGCGACGATCTGTTCGTTACCAATACCGAGCGTCTTAAGAAAGGTATCGACAACGGCTGCGGCAATGCGATCCTGATCAAGCTTAACCAGATCGGTTCCGTTTCCGAGACTCTGGAAGCCATCAAGATGGCACACAAGGCCGGTTATACCGCTATCTCCTCTCATCGCTCCGGCGAGACCGAGGATACCACCATCGCTGATCTGGCTGTTGCTCTTAATACCTGCCAGATCAAGACCGGTGCTCCCAGCAGAACCGAGCGTGTTGCCAAGTACAACCAGCTGCTGCGCATCGAAGAAGAGTTGGGTGCAAGCGCTGTTTATCCGGGCATGGGCGCTTTTAATGTGAAGAGATAATATGTAAATCGTAAATGAAGGAGGTCCTACAGTTTATTAACTGCGGGACCTCTTTTCTCATGGTTATATCTTTTATTTATCACTTGCAGCTACTAACGTATGTAAATCAGAATAGCTGTACCGTTATGAATCATAGCTGTACCGTTAAATCATGGCTGTGCTGTTAAATCATAGCTGTACCGTTAAATCACCAAGTCCACAGACCACAGGATCACCGTGTGCATCTGTTATCGCCCAGCCACTTTGCCGAAACTATTTATGTATATCACTGTATAAGAACATTCTATACTCTTTTATCTTTTACGATCATCTTATCAAACAGATACAGCAGTCCCGGCAGGACAAAGAGAACGATAGCCAGAGAACAAAGCGTTCCTTTTCCCAATAGGTAACCCAGCTGAGACAGCAGGCCGTGCGTAGAGAAAATGCCCAGCAAAAAGCCCACTACTGTCAGAACACTGGCAGAGGTCAGCACCGATACCGCCACTGCGGAAACAGTCTGTACCACCGCTTCCTTTCTGTCATAGGTCTGCCTCATCTCCTTATATCGGTCCGTAAACAAGATCGCATAGTCCACCGTCGCCCCCAGCTGAATGGAACTGATGATAAGGTAGGCAATGTAAAAAATAGACTGACCGGTGAAATAAGGAATGGACAGATTGATCCATATGGCTGTCTCGATAGACAGCACCAGAATAACAGGCAAAATAAGGGACCTCATAGTCAACAGCAGCACCACGAACACTGCCCCAATGGCCACCAGATTGACCTTGACCATATCTGCGGTAACTGTTTTCATCAGGTCATAGGTAGATACACCCTCTCCCGCCAGATACCATTGGTCGGGATAATACTGCTGGGCGGTATTCCGGATGGTCTCCACCAAAGAGAACGTTTCGTCTCCCTCATAGGCGGCGTCCACCGTCAGCACCATGCGGGTATAATGTTCGCTGTTTAGTTTGGAAACCGTTCCGCCGCCTAAAAACTCTGCCGGGATGGTGCCTCCCACCGTATTTACATAAGAAATAATACTTTTCACCTGCGGGATCTGCTGCAACGCCTTTGACAGTGCCACCTGGGTGGCGATACCGTCCTTGGGGACCATCAGCACATAGGTGTCCTGTTTGCCAAAGGTATCCTCTATCCTCTCTGTGTCCGCTCCCAACTGGGTGGAACTGCCAAAGATATGGGAAGCGCCATAATAAAAGCTGTTGACATTGGACGCCTGATAGCATGGAACGATCAGAAGTACAAACACCACCACCATGGGCAGCATCAGGCGACTGACGAATCTTCCAAATCCTTTAAATTCCGGCATAAATGAGCGATGCTTTGTTTTGTCGATAAACTGATAAGTGCACAGGATCAGCGCCGGCATAAAGACAAAGACGGTGATCAGACTGATAGCCACACCCTTTGCCAGAGCCAGGCCCAGGTTAGGCCCGATCTGAAACTGCATCAGACACAGCGCCAGAAAGCCGATGACTGTAGTCAGACCGCTTGATAAGATAGAGGTGGTGGACATGGTCAGCGCCTGTACCATAGCCTCTTTCGGATCGGCACTCTCCTGTCGACACTCCGCAAAGCGATGCAGCAGAAATACCGAGTAATCCAGTGATACCGCCAACTGCAGGATATTGCCTGCGGAGTTAGTCACAAAGGAAATCTCGCCAAACAGCAGATTGCTTCCCGCGTTAATGACGATGGCAACACCCAGGCCCGCTAATACCAGAAAAGGTTCTGCAAAGGAGGTAGTGGTGAGGATCAGCACCAGCAGCACAAAGGCAACGGCAATGACCGCAATGACGGAAATCTCTTTCACAGTACTGGTGGTGGCCACCGCCGTGGTCACGGCGCTGCCGGTCATAGCGTTATCATCCCCGATAATGTCACGAATAGCGTTTACGGCGTCGATCCGTTTATCCTCCGCAATGGTCACGGAAAACAGCGCGGTATTGTCCTTGTAATAGGTTTCCACTGTATCCGCATCCAGAAATTCCAGGGGTACCGTCACACTGACCGCATCATCCAGCCATGTCACATCGATCACGCCGTCCACCGCCAGCAGCTTTTCCTTGTAATCCAAGGCCTGAGGAATCGTCACATCCTGCACCATCACACGGGCATTGGGGATGGCACCGTCATACTCCTGCCCCATCAGATCCAGTGCCTGGGTGGAGGCGCTCTCCGGTGGCAGATAGTCGTTCATATCATAGTTGACTGCTACGAACTGTTTGCAGAAGGCGCAGACAGCAAACAGGATCAGAAAGATGGCGATGATGAGTTTCTGATGGTTTACGATGCGTCTGTAAAATTTTGTCATCAATGGTAATGCTCCTTTCTTCCATTTCAGTCATTAGTATGAAGAAGGAGCACCGGAAATAAAACGGGCAAATCTGTCGGATTTGATGGGTAAATTTTCTACAGGGAGTTGCATGTTTTGATGGGCAAGTGGATAATAAATAGAATGAAATGAAGATAAATGTGAAAAATATGGTGCATGTCGTATTTTTATACAACTATTTGTGCCGCAGGCGTCACAAATAGCCTTGATCCCAAAGTCAGATCGAAATCTAAAATTTGCCCCGGAATTTTCCCGGCGCATAATGCATGCGAAATGAGGATTAATATGAAACATGAGATCACTACTTTAAATACCAAACGTTCCCTGGCCGCTTCCCTGAAAAAACTCATGGAAAAAAAGCCTCTGTCTAAGATCACCATCAGTGAGATCATCGCCGACTGCGGCGTCAACCGCAAGACCTTCTATTATCACTTTGTAGATATCTACGCACTTTTAAAGTGGATGCTACAAGAGGAAGCTATTCAGGTGGTAAAGCAGTTCGACCTGCAGATGGATCATCGGGAGGCGGTGCTGTTTGTCATGCACTATGTGCAGGACAACAAACACCTTTTATGCTGCGCCTATGACAGCATGGGCCGAAACGAGATGAAGCGCTTTTTCTACGCAGACTTTATTGGCATTACCAAAAAAGTCATTCAGAATACCGAACAGCGGCTGGGCGTTCAGGCAGATGCGCAATTTAAGGAATTTCTGGCCCATTTCTATACGGAAGCCATTGCGGGCCTTTTGATCGACGAATTCACCGATAAAGAAAAACATGACCCGCAGCAGGCGGCAGACTATTTTTCCCTGGTTTTGGAGAGATCACTGCCAAGCCTTCTGGAAAACGGCGCCGTTTGATCTTTTTGAGAGAAATGCGCGGTAAGGTTTGCAGGCTACAAAACAATAAAACCCGCAAACCTTACTGAAAAGGAAATTCTGTTATTACTTCTGCTAAAAGCAGGTGCTGTCGCTACTCTTCTTTTTCTTTTGCATCTTCCTCTACTATGCGTCTTATCTTATCCGGGTAATTGCCTATAATGGCATGAACTCCCAGATCCCGGCACAGGCGGATCTCCTCTTCGCTGTTTACCGTCCAGACATTCACATCCAGTCCCCTTTCCCTGCACTCCTCCATATAATGAGGGTATTGTAGATTATAGACTGCAGGATGCAGGGCATCCACACCGTACTTCCTGCCATAGGCGGGCATATCTATGATACCGTCGCAGTATAGAAAGCCTGTCTTGGCCTGCTTATCCAGCTCCTTGATCTTACAAATGGAGTAGTGATTAAAGGAAGAATAGATAACTCTGTCTTCAAACCCCCATTCCTTTGTCAGGGTCACGATCTTCTCCTCGATGCCGGGATAGAAAAAGATGCCGGTCTTAAGTTCGATGTTAATGGTCAGATTTCCGGGTTTCAGACAGGAAAACACCTCCCCCATGGTGGGGATCTGCACTCCTTCATAGGCCAGATTGCCATTACAGAAATCCAGCTTTTTAAGCTCTGCTAGCGTATGATCCTTCACATAGCCTTTTCCGTTGGAGGTGCGATCAATGGTCTCATCGTGGCAGACTACCAGGGCGCCGTCCTTGGTCAGCTGCACATCCAGCTCCACTCCGTCTGCCCCCATGGCCTGGGCCATCTCAAAAGCAGGAATCGTATTTTCCGGGCAATAACCGCTGGCACCCCGGTGTGCCCAAACTAAAGGTTTCGTCATTATGATCTCCATTTCGCAGGCTTTAAATGTGGGAAAAATCGCAAAACAGTTTGCATTTTATCCTCACGCCTACAGCGCGATCTCATCGATCTTCTTTAATTCCTCATCACTGAAAGGTGCGCAGGATATAGCCTTTACATTATCCAGGATCTGCTGGGGCTTGGAGGCACCGATCAGCACACTGGTGACTTCTTTCTGTGCCAGCAGCCAGCCCAGTGCCATAACAGAAAGCTTCTCGCCGCGCTGGGAAGCGATGTCGTTCAATGCCCGGATCTGATCCATGCGATGATCATCCAGGTTCTCTGCCTTTAAGAATCTGCCGTCTGTGCGGATACGGCTATCCTCCGGGATACCGTGAAGATACCGGTCGGTAAGCTGTCCCTGAGCAAGAGGGCTGAAGGTGATCAATCCCTTTTGCAATTGTCCGGTCATTGCCCGCAGGCCATTTTTCTCTACGCTTCTGTCAAAAATAGAATACCGGTTCTGATTGATGACAAAAGGGCAATGGAGGTCTTTTAAGATAGCAGCTGCCTTCTCCATAGTCTCTCCGTTATAATTGGAAAGTCCCACGTAAAGCGCCTTGCCGCTGCGGACGATATCCGCCAGTGTGCCCATGGTCTCCTCTAAAGGCGTATCAGGATCCATTCTGTGATGATAGAAAATATCCACATAGTCAAGTCCCATGCGCTGCAGGCTCTGGTCCAGGCTGGCGATAAGATACTTCCGGCTTCCCCAGTTCCCGTAAGGGCCTTCCCACATATCATAGCCGGCCTTTGTGGTAATGATCAGCTCATCCCGGTAAGCCCCCAGATCCTCTTTCAGGATACGACCGAAGTGCTTCTCCGCACTTCCCGGCGCCGGACCGTAATTATTGGCCAGATCAAACTGGGTAATACCCAGATCAAAGGCAGTAAAACAAAGCTGTCGCATGGTTTCATAATTGGAAGTATCACCGAAATTGTGCCACAATCCCAGTGAGATCTTCGGCAGCAGCAGTCCGCTGTTTCCGCAGCGATTGTATTCCATAGCGGTATAACGATTCTTTGCAGGTGTATACATGATTGTCCTTTCTGTTCTATGTCTGCCTATCTTTTCCGTATCTGCGCTGTATCCGTTTTGTCCCTGTTCTATACCTGTTCTATACCTGTTTTATATCTGTTTCCTGATGCGATCTATAATAACAGCACAGCAAGACCAGGGCGTCAAAACGCACGCCTATATGTTATCACAATTATCCGGCAGGTGCTATTCCCATCCGGGTAAAAAGCTGTCGATAGATAGGTAAGTTATTGCTCAGATACAGCCATGCCACAGACCCCGCCGCCCGGTTGGCAGCAAAACTGTAACCAACCAAGCGACGGGGTCCGATCTTTACACTTTCCTACATTGTCATCCCTAATTTTTTTCGATATAATTTCAGCGGCAACGGGGTAAGGAAAAGCTTCCCGATGTCTGAAACTTGCAATGAGTAATAATTCTTCACAGAAAAGAGGAAATCATGTCTCGCAATAAAGAAATGGACTTAACTGTCGGCAATCCTTTTCGCGCTCTGCTCTTATTTGCGATCCCGGTGATCGCCGGTAATCTGTTCCAGCTTTTCTATACCCTGGCGGATTCCGTTATCGTAGGGCAGACCTTAGGAGCCCAGTCTCTGGCAGCGGTAGGATCTACCAGCATCATCATTTACTTTGTGTTTTGCTTTATCAATGGCTTTACCGGCGGCTTCGGCATCTGTCTGGGACAAAAGTGCGGCGCCAAGGATGAGGCCGGCATGCGAAAGAGTATTGCGGTCTCCACCATCTTAAGCATCGCCTTTACCATCGTACTGACCCTTCTTTGCTGCGCCTTCTCCCACCAGATCCTGCAGCTGATGCAGATCCCCGATGATATTTACCAGGAAGCCTACGAATATATGTTCATCGTTCTTCTGGGCACCGGGGCCACGGTCTTTTATAATATGATCTCCAATATCCTGCGGGCTTTGGGCGATAGCAAGACGCCCCTCTATTTCCTGGTATTTTCCTCTATTCTCAATGTTTTCCTGGATCTGCTTTTTATCCTGCCCCTCCATATGGGAGTAGCAGGCGCTGCATGGGCTACCATCCTGTCCCAGTTTCTCTCTGCGGTATTAAGCCTTGTGGCCGGTTGGAAGCATTTCTCTGTTCTGCATCTGCAGCGCCGGGATTTCCGGGATCTGAAGGCCGCTATGCTCATTCACTTAAAGACCGGTTTTCCCATGGGCTTTCAGATGTCTGTCATGTGCATCGGCCAGTTGGCCATGCAGACAGTGGTCAACTCTCTGGGAAGTGCCGCTGTAGCCGGCTATACGGCTGCCTCTAAGGCGGATCAGCTCTCTGTCCTGGTCAATAATGCCATGATGACGGCCATCTCCAACTATGTAGCCCAGAATTACGGTGCCGGCAGATGGGACCGGATCCGGAGCGGTGTCCGCGCCTGCCTGCTGCAGACAGAGACCCTGAACCTTTTGATGTGCGCCGGCATCCTGCTGCTTCGCCATCCCATCGTCAATCTGTTCCTGACCGCTCCCAGCGAGGAGATCATCCACTATTCGGATATGTACCTGACCATCGTCTCTCCCTTTTATGTCATTCTGGGACTGCTGGCGGTCTATCGCACCACTATCCAGAGTATGGGAAACGGGCAGGCGCCTTTCTTAGCCTGCATGATCGAACTGGTTATGCGTATTGCAGCCACAGTGGGGCTCTCTGCCCTCATCGGCTATATGTCTGTCTGCATCGCCAGTCCTATGGCATGGTTCGGCGCCTGTGCGCTCCTTATCCCCTGCTATTACCACACAATGCGGAAAAAGGTACCTGCCCAGCACTGAGCAGGTACCTTTTTCCGCTTTTGGCGTAAGTATCCATTACCGGGATTCGGATCCCTTTGACCGGCCCTTCCACCCGGCCAGCACACAGATCAATATCGTGATCACCATATCCGGCAGTGTATTTCCCACCGGCAGATCGATCTGCATAAGCACGCGGTACAGGATGAAACCTACCAACCAGATGATCAGATTTTTCCAGTCAAATCGCTCCTGCCTCTTGTCTCTGTGAAGGATAAAGAAATCCGCGATCTGTATGGCGATCATGGGTGCAAATACAGAGCCGATCAGATAGAGAAAGTCTGTGATATCATCCATCGGGAACAGGATTGCTCCCAGAGTTCCGATCACTGTTACCGCGATGGCTGCATATTTTCCTTTTATATCGGATACAATGGATTCACCGGAGATGCCTGCGGAATAGGCATCCAGGAATGTCGTGGTCACCGTGGAAAATACGATGATCAACAGTCCCACAATGCTCAAACCGGCTTTTAACAGGATCTGTGCAATATCCGATTCGCCGGTAAATATAGATGCACCCATTCCGATGATATACATCCAGCAGCTGACGATTCCGTATACGATGGCACTGACTGCTGTGGCCTTTACCGGTTCTTTCGCCTCTCTGGTATAATCACTGATCAGCGGCAGCCAGGATAAAGGCATGGCAACGGCCAGTTCTACGGCTGCGCCGAAAGAGAGGCTCTCATCCGCTGCTGTCATCATGATATTGCCATCAAAGAAGATCACCTTGCAAAGTACCAGCGTCAGCAGAAACAGCAGGCACATGGCTACGGTATTGACTTTTCCCAGGTTAGTGATGCCGATCACGATCCACAGAATGATCAACGCACCGATCACCAGGCACCAGATCCATTTGCCGACGGCGAAAATTCCCTCTGCCGCCAGCGCGCCATCATAGATCATAATGGCCGTCCATCCCACCAGCTGCAGAACATTTAAAAAGGCAAACAAAAGGCCGCCCCGGTTGCCGAAACTGCTCTTCACCGTCTCCATAGCGCTCAGACGGCTTTTTCCGCCGATCACACCGGCCAGAAACAGCATCAGGCAGCCGATCACATGGCCGATCAGAATGGCCGCCAGTCCCTTGCCAAATCCAAGGGAAGAAAAATAAGTACCGGTCAGGATTTCTGCGATAGACACGCCGGCCCCGAACCAGATCAGTCCATTTTCCAATAAGGATGTACGTTTTTCCATCTGCTAGTCCTCCTTTTCCTGTGTATATTTATTTGTGATGGCAAATCCATGATCCATGGGGCCGCTTCCTGCTCCCAGATCCAGCATGGCGCCCAGCGCACCGGAAATGTAGTCCTTTGCCCGCTCTACCGAAGTCTTCAGATCGTATCCCTTTGCCAGATTGGAGGCTATGGCAGAGGACAGAGTGCATCCTGTCCCGTGGGTATTGGGATTATCGATCCGTTTTCCGCAAAACCATTCATAGTGACCATCGAAGTACAGCAGGTCATTGGCATCATTTAACTGATGGCCGCCTTTGCACAGCACCGCACAATGATACTGCTCTGCAATCTTCTCTGCCGCGGCGATCATATCCTCTGCGCTTTGGATCTGCATCCCTGTCAGCTCCTGCGCCTCCGGAATGTTGGGGGTCAGTATGGTGGCCAGAGAGAACAGCTCCTGCTTCAACGTATCGATAGCATCCTCGCTGATGAGTCTGGCGCCGCTGGTGGCTACCATGACCGGATCCACTACAATATTTTTGGCATGATATTGCTTTAATTTCTCGGCAATGACGCAGATCAGTTCCCGATCCGATACCATGCCGATCTTTACTGCATCCGGGAAGATGTCGGTAAATACACTGTCCAGCTCCTGTCCTAAAAATTCTGGTGTTACATTCAAAATTGCTGTTACGCCGGTAGTATTCTGCGCAGTCAAAGCCGTGATGGCACTCATGGCATATACGCCATTTGCCATCATTGTCTTGATATCTGCCTGGATGCCGGCGCCTCCGCTGGAATCACTTCCGGCGATCGTTAATGCGGTTTTTCTCATTTTTTCCCTTTCCTGCCACAGTTTGCCTGCGGCATGTGAGGAGAATCTCCCACAGGTCAATTCTCCGATGTGGTCTTGCATTGATGACGTTTACCGCATCAATGCTGTTTGAAACAAATGTCATCTAACATTTATTTCAAACTTTTCCTCGCATACGTTTTGTATAGCGACAGAAGGTGGTGCCCCCGATCTGCCGCTGCCGGACTCTCTGCGCCGGCAGGCAGTAAAAAAGCGGATACGCCAAAAAGGGCATATCCGCTAAAATTGCATGCAAAAAAGACATACATTCGTCATATCCCTACGTTGGCATTATCCAAATCAGGTTACGGGTCCAGACCAAACATTCTGTTCTCAGCCTGCTTACGGCAAGCTCCCCTTTTATTTGATTCTTGTATAGAATAGACCTGTTTTCTGCAAATTGCAATCTGTTTTTGCACTTATTCTTCAAATTTCACTGCTTCAGGTTACTGTTCAGACGCCGGCAAGACGGCAAAATGGCGGGTTGTGTCCCGATGCAGAAGTTAAAGCTAACAGATACCGGTAGACTCTCTCTCCACCAGTGTTGCAGCCAGCATCAGATCCACCGGCTCTTCTTCCTTCTCGATCATGCCAAACAACATGCGGATGGATTCCGATGCGATCTCCGCAAATGGCTGCTGCATGGTGGTGAGCCGGGGATTAAAGTAATCTCCCAGTGCGATTCCGTCAAAGCCGATCACGGAAATATCCTCCGGTATTTTCTTCCCGGCGTCCAGGATCGCCCGGCAGGCTCCCATTGCCAATACATCGGAAATGCAGAATACCGCCGTCATCTCTGGATATTCTTTCAAGAGCTCCTGTGCCGCATGGTATCCATTTTCATAGGTATAGTGTTCTATGCCTTCCGTGACAACGGCAAGAGACTTTTCATCGAATGCGATCCCCGATCTCTCCAATGCCCGTCTAAAGCCGCGGAAGCGCAGCTGACCGACCGAGGGAATTCCAAGGCCCTCCGCAATGATCCCGATCTTCTGATGCCCCCGTGTGATCAGATAGCTGACAGCGTCATCGCTTGCCTGCAGGTCATCCACAGCAACATTGGCATAGCATATCTTACCACCTAAGAGAGCGTCCGTGCGCTTTTGTGCCTCCTCCGGATCCTCTCCGATCGCAGCAAAGACAAACGGCACTCCCAGTTGGCGAAGTGCCGTTTCCTCATGCGTAAAATTACCGCCAAGAAATACAATTCCCTTCAGTCTCTTTTCTTTGACCAGTCCAAGCGCAACCCTTACCTCATCCTCCATGGGACCGACGTGACGCAGAATGGTGGTATAGCCTTTGCTCTCCACACTCTCCTCCATCAATTGAATGATGCTTGTGAAGAAGGGGTTGGTGATACCCTTTACCAAGAGCGCAATGCTGTTAGTCTCACTGCGCTTTAAATATCGCGCCGAATTATTGGGAACAAAACCCGTCTCCCGGATCACCTCCATGATCCGATCCCGGGTTTCCTGGTTGATGTCCGGATGATTGTTCAGTGCACGGGAAACCGTGCTGACACCGACCCCGCATTTTCTGGCGATGTCCTTTATGGTAATGTCTGCCATCGTATCTGACCAATCTCCTTTCCCAGACACATCATTAGTAGAACGCAGATCAAACAACAGGATAGCATGATCAGTATACTTAATTTAAGAACGTTCTACCGGTTATACAAACGATGTAATTGTAAAAACCGGCCTTCGCAAAAAACCGCTGCTACAGCCGGCCGTACAGCTGCGCAAGATGCCGCATTTCCAAAGCCAGGTTCTTGTCACAGGCTCCCTTTAGCATCCGCCACTCCCAATTTCCACCCAATGTGGAGGGCTCATTGATCCTTGCCTCATCTCCCAGGTTCAGGTAATCCTGCATGGGGATGATACAGGTATCCGCCACCGACATAAACGCCATGCGGATAAAGCTCCGGGCTGCCGTTTCTTCCGATCTTACATCCACATATTCCTCGGCAAACCTACGGTCTGCTTCCGCCACGTGATCATACCATCCCCGCATGGTCTCATTGTCATGGGTCCCGGTATAGACCACACAGTTTCTGCCATAGTTATGGGGCAGATAATCCCCGGTCCCGGGTTCTCTCGCATCAAATGCAAACTGCAGCACCTTCATGTTAGGATATCCGGTCTTCTTTACCAGCTCACGCACCGACGGCGTGATAAACCCAAGATCCTCCGCGATGATCTGCTTTCTTCCAAGGGCCGCCTCAATGGCATCGAACAGCTCACAGCCGGGCCCCTTGCGCCACTTGCCGAATTCTGCCGTGGTATCTCCGTACGGGATGGCATAATACTCATCAAAACCGCGGAAATGATCGATGCGGACTATATCATACATCCGGAAACAGTTGGCCATCCGGGAGATCCACCAGGCGTAGCCGGTCTCTTTATGGTACTCCCAACGATAGATCGGATTGCCCCACAGCTGCCCGGTGGCAGAAAAGCCATCGGGAGGACAGCCGGCTACGATGGTCGGAAATCCCTTCTCATCAAACTCAAAAAGCTCCGGGTGACTCCAGGTATCGGCGGAGTCAAAAGCCACATAGATCGGTATATCTCCAATGATCTGAATTCCCTTTTCATTGGCATATGCCTTCAAGTCATGCCATTGACGCGCAAACAGGAACTGCTGAAACTCATAAAACCGGATCTCATCCGCCAGCTCTTCTTTGGCCTTTTCCATGGCCTCTTCTCTGCGCAGCCGGATATCCTCCGACCATTCAATGTAACTGCATCCACCGTTTTGATTTTTGACAGCGGAATACAGCGCATAATCTACAAGCCAGTCCTCATTCGCCGCAATAAAATCGGCAAATTCCCTCCTCTGCTCATCAAACGCCCCGCCGGCCCATTTCCCAGTGGGAAAAAGAGCAAAGGGACTGTTTTCATACGCCCTCTTTAAAAGAGGAAACCTTCCCCGGTATATGTTCTCATAAGAGATCTTCTCCGGATCATCACCGAAATAGACCCCATCCGTCTCTTCTTTGGTCAGATACCCTGCCTCCTGCAGCTTCTCAAGATCGATAAAATAAGGGTTTCCTGCAAATGTAGAGAAGGACTGATAGGGAGAATCCCCGTATCCGGTCTGCCCTAACGGAAGGATCTGCCAATAAGCCTGCCCCGCCTGTGCCAGAAAATCAATGAATGCATACGCCTCCTTCGAGAAGCAGCCGATCCCATATTCTGACGGCAATGAGGCCACCGGCAACAAAACGCCGCATTTTCTGTTCATATTCATTTTCCCTCATGGTTAAAGAAAATCTTTATCCATTTTCCTTAAAAACCGTGATTTTTTTAGTATATCACAAGAATGTGCTCCGCGCACCATCTAACTTTTGCTTTGATGCATCTATTGGTTACAGTTCAGACACCGGGAGCCGCCACTTGGCTGGGGTCTGAACTGTAACATCGTTGCCTTTATCCCTTCACTCTTTTCCCGCTCATCAAGAACAGGCAGAGCGGACGTCTGAACTGTAACATCATTGCCTTTATCCCTTCACTGCACCGGCCATAACGCCCTCGATGATGTACTTCTGTGCCGCAATATAGAAAATAACAATGGGAACGATGGCCAAAACCAGAACGGCCATCATTGCGCCCCAGTCGATCTGTCCATGGGATTGCTTTAAATACTGTACGGCAATAGGGATCGTCTTATACTTGTTAATGTTCAGCACCAGGCTCGGAAGAAGATAGTCGTTCCAGATCCACATGGCATCCAGGATAGCGATCGTGATCAGTGTCGGCTTCATAATAGGGCCGATCACAAGGAAAAATGTCTGCGGCGGCGTACTTCCGTCAATGACAGCTGCTTCCTCAATTTCCAGCGGAATGCTTTTTACAAATCCTGTAAACATAAATACCGCCAGCCCGGCTCCAAATCCCAAATATACAATACAGATCCCAAGGGGCGTTGCAAGGTGCAGGATATTGGCGAATTTCGACAGTGTGAACATCACCATCTGGAACGGAACGATCATGGAAAACATGCATAAAAGGTAGATCATCTTCGTGCCGGTGGAGTGTACCCTCGTTATGTACCATGCACACATAGAACAACACAGGACGATCAACAGCACCGAAACCACCGTAATGAACACAGAGTATCCGAAGCATCGGAAGAAGTCCGTCTTTTTCAGCGCATTACTGTAGTTAAGTAAGCCCGCAAACGCTTTTGAGAGGCCCTTTTCCCATTTGTCAAATCCGGAAGAAAGAGGCACTGTGCTGATCCCGAAGGGATTCTTAAAGATGTATGCCTTTCTTTTAAAGGAATTCAGCACGACCACCAGGATCGGACTGATCCACAGAAACGAAAAGACCGCAAAGATAACAGTCAGGAGCGTACCATGCTTAGCTGCGCGTACCGCAGAGACATTGGCTGCGGATGAACTTTTCTTACGCTCATTCTTCTTTGTTGCTTGCTTCATCACTGCTCCACCTCCTTGCTGCGGCTCATCTTATTCTGAAGCAGTGCGATGGCCGCTACCAGAATAAAGAAAATAACTGCTTTCGCCTGACCGACGCCCTGCCAGCCAACTGTGGTATACATGGTATTATAGATATTAAGTGCCAGAAGCTCGGAGTTTTTGCCGGGGTTTCCTCCCGTCAGGGCCAGGTTCTGGTCAAAAAGCTTAAAGCCGTTGGTCAATGTCAGGAATGTACACACGGTAATGGTAGAACGCAGCATTGGGATGGTTACAAAACGAAGAAGCTGCCAGCCACTGGCTCCATCGATCTTTGCCGCTTCCAGAACATCCCCCGGAATGTTCTGAATGCCCGCCACATAGATGATCATCATATAGCCGATCTGCTGCCAGCAGACCACCGCTACCAGTCCCCAGAATGCCGTCCATTGTGTAGAAACGATGGTCATGGAGTGCTTTGACAGGACAGAATTGAAGATCATCAGCCAGATGTACGACAAAACGATTCCTCCGATAAGATTAGGAAGGAAAAAGGCTGTACGGAACAGATTAGTCCCCCGTATCCCCTTCGTCAAAGCCATTGCAATGGCAAATGCAACTACATTGATGATCAGCATGGTCACTACCGTAAACAAGGTGGTGTACCACAGGGAATGCAAAAAGGTGGCATCCACCTTCCCATTCACCACAAATATTTTCGTATAATTTTTGATCCCTACCCATTTCCAGTCCGTAACAGTCGTAAATTTACAGAAAGAAAGAAAAACTCCATATACGAACGGAACAATAAATCCAATTACAAAGGCTATCATCGTCGGCAGCACGAACAGCCACCAGTATCTTCGGATCGATCTTTGCATATCCTGGCCCTCTTTCGAAAAGCGGGTGAGTGATGTGCTCACTCACCCGCCAAAAACGTTCCACACAGGATCCGTCTTCTATCAGGTCTGCAAGCGAAGGAGTATCTGCTTTCATTCCCATATGCCTGCCCACCAAAAACGCTTTCTCTGTGCCTTATTGTATTCCGACTGCTATCAGCATTTCAGCTGCTATCAGTATTCCGGTTGCTATCACTATCTCCGTTGACATTACTCCTCGTGTGCCAGCGTCCACTGGTCTGCCCAGCCGTCTACGAAAGCAGTCACTACACCGTCCCACTCTCCGGAGCCGTCTGTGTATGCTGTCAGAGCAGATACAACATCCTTGCGCCAGTCATCTACGTTCGGTGTTGCATTAAAGGACCATGCAACAGAGGTCTTTCCGTCTGCAGCCAGCTTATTTGCCTTTGCGCCGAATGGATTCTTAGCTTCATAATCTCCTGTAAAGGTATCAAACGGGCAGGAAAGTCCCATGTCGTTAACCAGTGCGCTGCGTCCCTCATCGGATGTGATCACCCAGTTCAGGAAAGCAAGGGTTGCATCGATCTCTTCCTGGCTGCACTTTGCATTGACTGCCCAGTGGTTCTCTGTGCCAACGCAAAGTCCCTGATTGGCATCATCCACACCAAAGTAGATGGGCATCATGTCCAGATCATCTGCTGTCACAAGATAGCCGTTGTCCGGATTGGTAAGTGCGGAGTATTCCCAGTCACCGTTCTGATAGAAAACAGCTTCGCCCATACCGAGCTCTGCCTCTGCATTGAGTGCGCCACTGTTAAGGGTCTTCGGATCTGCAGCGGAGTCACGAACATACATATCCCATACTCTCTTAAAGTTGTCCAGGTAGGTTCCCTTGATCTGCGCCTCACCTGCTGTCAGATCTTCCAGGCCGTCATCCTTGAACTCATAATAAAGAGGCATATTGGCAAGGTGTCCGGAGAATCTCCAGGAAGAACCATCGTCTAAGCCCGCGGAAGCAAATGCCTCTGTCAGATCTGTGCCGAAAGCTTCATTGATCTCATCGATGCGGGAATTGATGTCGTCTGCTACCTTTTCAAGTGTATCCAGATCCTGGATCTCATCAGCGGAAGCAACAACGGCATTATCCAGTGTGCAATAATCCTCCAGAATGGTCTTATTGTAAATAAGGCCATACGCCTCATAGCAGTTAGCCACGCCGGCAACCTTGCCGTCATATTCCACTGCCAGGCTCTTATCGGTCAGGTGCTTGTAAATCTCAGAATCCTTCAGATCATAGATATAATCCGCATAGGTCTGGGCATCTGCAGAGCTTCCGATATTGAAAATGGTCGGCGCCTCGCTCTTGGCCAGTTCAGACTGCAATGTGGTCTTATACTGACCATCTGCAGCAGTAAGAACCGTTACATTGCCGCCGAGTCCGTTGTATGTATCGGCCAGATTCTGCCATGCCTCATCCGTTTCCGGTTTAAAGTTCAGAAGATAAACTCTTCCGGAAGAGATCTCTGTATCATCTGCCTCCTGCGCCTCTTCTGTGTCCGCTGCTGCACTCTCCGTCGTCGCAGCGGTCTCTTCCTCCGTATCTGCAGCCGCTGTGTCAGAATCGGTTGTACTGCTGCCGCCGCAACCTGTCAGGATCGAACTGATCATGGCTGCACTCAAAACAAACGCCAATACCTTTTTCTTCATTTCATCCTCCTTGTCTGTTTCCTGCATAAATTTTACCGACTTTCGGTTCCCGGATCCCGATTCCAACTTCTTTCTAATTTCCGGTTTCTGGTTTTCGGTCATCTACTCCCAATCTCCGTTGCCTGTTTCTATTCGCCGGCTCCCAACCTCCGGTTGCCGGTTTTTGGCTTTTGGTTTTTGATCTCCGGTTTTTGGTTTCGTTCCCGGTATCGGTGTCGGTATCGTTTCCGGAACTGTTTCCAATATAGTACTTGCACAATAAAAAAGCAAGCCCTGTAGCAGGGCTTGCATCATTTTTGTTACTATTTGCTTAATTCATGCGTCCTATTTTGAGCAATTTGCCATCTCTTAATTGGACATTTCTCTCAATCCGGCTTCAACTTCCGGTCTCATCTTCTCCAGCTTTCCAAGAGGAAACTTTGTTCTATATCTTCCGTGATCTGCTACCTTCGAGGTATAAGCATTGAAGCTTGCCAGAAGCGGGCAGGTACCGATTCACTTAATGATATCTGTTTACAGCAACATCAGCGACACATCTACTCTTCGATCAAAGTCCCGGAAAATCCCTCCTGCTGGCTTTCGTTATAAATACCGCAGAACGGCAGGGAATCCATTCCGTCTAAGTCGACGCCTTTTCCGGTCACCCAGCTAAGATACTCTTCCGGAAGCTCATCAAGGGGCGTACCTATCAGGTAGATATAGATATCTTTTGCATCCTCCAGGCCGTAGGGATCACTGTATTTAAGGAGCATGCCGTCTTCAATTTCCTCTGTGCCGCTTTCATTGGCATAGCTTATGCTCTCGATCTGCATTTTGTAAACGTAATCACTTACGCGCACAGGGATTGTAAATTGGCCGGTATACTGGCACAGGTAGACGACGCCGTCATAACCGTCGCTGGATTCTCCGGCATCCGTGTCGTGAAAATCGCCACTAAACGAACCATCTTCGTTAATGTGAAGAGATGTGCCCCAGGCACCTACACCACTGGAAAAATCGTAGTCATACAGCGCAATGATAGAAAGGATATCCTTGCCCTCTTCCTCTGCACTTTCCGCTGCATCACCTTCCTCAGTCCCATTCTCTGCCGCATCGATATCTTCTGCACCATCAGCATCCTCTGCATCCTGAGCCTTTGCTGTCTCTGCAGTATCCGTATCTGCCGTTTCCTCCGTATCCCGGGCAGCGCTTTCTGTCTGGGCCGTCTGTTCAGATACTGTATTAGAGTTCCCGCATCCTGTAAATGCCAAAGCTCCCATCATCATGCTTATACCAATTGCCACTAAAGTTTTCTTCTTCATATCTAACCTCCATTACCGAAAAACTTTTGCTTTTCTTTTCGCAGATGTCTTATTTAAATTTCTTCTGCAGTATATACTTCTCCCGCGAACAGAAAAGTAACAGGGAGTGAAAGCAGATCATAATTTGTACGCCTCCGTGTGATCCCGCTCTTTTGCAAAAATAGCATCGAGTACTGCAGCGATCGCCTCCATATTGATCGGCTTTATGATATGCCCGTTCATCCCGGACTCACAGGATTTTCTCTTGTCCTCTTCAAAGGCATTGGCGGTCATGGCCACAATGGGAATATTTGCCTTCCGGTTATCCGGCAGTGTGCGGATCTCTCTGGTGGCAGTATATCCATCCATCTTCGGCATCTGAATATCCATAAAGATCAGATCATACCGGTCCGAGGGCGCCTTGTTGATGGTGGAAACGGCAATGTCGCCGTCATTTACGCTGTCCACCGTCATACCGGTTTCTTCCAGAAGCGTGGTAGCGATCTCCCGGTTCAATTCATTGTCTTCCACCAGCAGTACTCTCTTACCACTGTAATCCCGAATCGTCCTTTTCCTTTTTTCCTCCGTACCTTCCCTGCCTGCCGGCCGCGTCAACACAGATCTAAGCTCCGACATGAAGATTGGCTTCGACACAAAGGCAGTAACCCCGGCCGCCCTGGCCTCCGACTCAAAATCCGCCCAGTCATAAGCAGTCAGTACGATAATGGGAACCTCCGCACTTATGACCTTCCGGATCCTTCTGACTATCTCAATACCATTCATATCCGGCATCAGATAATCGATGATGAGCACCTTATATTCATCCCGTAATTCCGTCGCATCCTGGGCGCGGACAATGGCCTCCCTCGCTGATGTCGTCCAGTCCGGACGCATCTGTATATCCCGGAGCATCTTACTGACGCTTCTGCAGGTATCCATATCATCGTCCACGATCAGCGCCCTTGCACCCAGCAGTTCCGGGATCGGCTCATTCTTGACAGATGCACCTGCGATCCGCAGGTGCAAGGTGACGGTGAACAAAGAACCTTTTCCTTCTTCGCTTTCCACCCTTATATCGCCGCCCATCATATCCACGATATTCTTGGTGATGGACATACCAAGCCCTGTTCCCTGGATACCGCTGACTGTGGCGCTGTATTCTCTGGAAAAAGACTCGAATATATGTGCAAGATATGCCTTTGACATACCGATGCCGTTGTCCTTCACGGAAAATTCATAGGTTGTGTAATTCCTGAGGCTGCAGGGCTTCTCCACCAGCCGGATCATGATATCTCCCCCGGGCTGCGTGAATTTGATAGCATTTCCCACGATATTAAGCAGGATCTGATTCAGCCTAAGCCTGTCTGTCACCACATCCTCATGCACCACATCCTGCGTATCAATAAACAGATTCTGGTTTTTGGAACGGATAAGGCTCTGGATCATGGTGCGCAGATCATGCAGCAGATCCGGGATATGCACCTGCGTCTCTTCCAGCTTTACCGTGCCGCTTTCTATACGGCTCATATCCAGGATGTCATTGATCAGGCTCAGCAGATGGGTGCTGGAAGTACTGATCTTGCCAAGATAATCCTGTACCTGCGCCCGGTCATCACTGTGGGTCTGGGCCAGTGCCGTAAATCCGATAATGGCATTCATAGGTGTGCGGATATCGTGGGACATGCTGTTCAAAAAGGTGGTCTTTGCCTTATTGGCCTGCTGGGCAGCCGCCAGCGCTTGCTTCAGTGCCTCCTGCTGCTGCTTTTCCCGTTTAGCCTGCCGCTCCTGCTCTTCCACGATGGCATCAATGACCTGAAAACCGGCTACAACATTTCCGTTGTCATCTGACTTTCTGAAATCGAACTGATAATGGTGCAGTTCTCCGCACTCTGTACTGCGATAGGTGCCGCTGTATTCATCTTGTTTGGAAAAAACGATGCGCAGATTTTCGAAGCTGAAAGCCTCTTCTACCTTCGCCCTGTCATCCGGATGCACATTTTCCTGTATCCATTGCTTTATCACAAGGTCATATGGAAATTCCTTTTCTCTGACAGCTATGACCGCTCTGACATCATAGTCATCCGCAAGCCATACCACTCTTGCTGTTCCGTTATTTAAATTGGCCACAAATACATTTTTAAAGCTTCTGGACAATGTATTGATGATGGAGACCTGCTCTGCCATTGCCTTGTCTGTTTTCTGCTGCTCCCTGATATCCTCATCTACATCATAGTAATATCCCCGAAGCACAAATCCGCCTTCTACCGGTTTCGCCGTGCCTCCGCAGCGCACGTATCTCTCTCCCAGGACAGGATGCATCCAAAGATAGGTATTCTCATCAAGTTCACCTTTTTTCATCTTCTCAACACTGTCAAGAACGGACGGCAACGCGTCCGGCGTAATGTTGGAAAACCATGCATCATAAACTTCCTCCGGTGACAGGTCTTTACCTGCAACCCCCAGAAGCTCCAGCATCAGATCATCTGCTTCCATTCTCGGTATCTGTCCATCCAGCAGATAAATATTCCACGTTCCCATCTTTGAGGCAGCGAGGATCTCGTGCATCTCATTCAGTTTTTCATAGCTTGCCGCCATTTCTCTTTGATGGGCAGCTTCTTTTTCTCTTTCTATCCGCTGAGCTTCCAAATGCTCTTCAATGATCGCATCGATATTCTGGAAGCCGCAGGTGAGAAATGCTACACCTTCCGTCCTGCTGAGATTGTATTGATAATGGTGAACTTCTCCGTCTACAAGGACGCGATAATTGCCGGTATATTCGCTCCTGTTTTCAAATACTTTGCGCAGATGCGCTATGCAGAGCTTATCATAGAGGAACTGCTTATCTTCCGGATGAACGCGCTCTGCGATATACTTATTCAGGATCGTGGAATAATCGAAGAATTTATGGTCCTCCTTATCCAGACCGGATGTGATATAACCTTTCAGTTTTAAGATCTTGGCCGTTCCGTCTGTAAGATTGATCCAGAATACGTTCTGAAATCCTCGTGCCAGCGCATCAAAGACATGGAGCTGCTCCTTTAGCAATTCGTCCTGTTCTCTGCACGCAAACTCCAGCTGCGCATGATGATCCAAGAATGCTGTCATATCGCTGCAAATGCTGAGTATGGCCAATCTGCCGTCCTGTGCACGTATGACCTTGCCTTTATCCACCGTCCAAAGTAAAGTCCCGTCTTTTCTGGGCATGCGATAGGTGACCTTATAGGTCATTCCCTCATAAAACCGGCCATTATTAAGTTCCCCGACCACACGTTCCCTGTCCTCCGGATGTATGGTGTTCGACACTTTACCGTCAATACCGGCTACAAGATCGTCAACATCTTCGTACCCCAGCATATGGGCCATTTGGTTGTCGGCATAATAGATCGGAAAACCGTCTTCACAGTAGCCGCCGATCGTGCCTATATTTTCTCCTTCGGACAACTCCAGCAGCAGGGATTCATTTTTAATATCTGATATATTTGCCAACATTGGGTCACCTTTTACCTATCTGTTATATTTGAGCTGTTATATTTGAATTATAATTCAAATTAAGCAGCAGCTATTGCGTAAGGCATAATTACATAGATATTTTATCACAATAAAGCTTGAGAATCCATTGGTGCTGTGATGAGGTGATCATAAATTACTATGATGATTTAGTGTTACCCGGCCATGCACCGGAGCGCGGCAGATGTCTCGCACCATGCACTTTGCACCGTTTTGCTTTTGATCTGCCTCTC
>CAVBJS010000020.1:0-40255 GCA_963596015.1 Bacteroidaceae bacterium | reverse complement strand
TATTGTCTGAGCATCCCCGCATCAGGCGGGGATGCGAGTTCGGGCCGGCCATCCGCAGGCGAGAGGCAGATCAAAAGCAAAACGGCGCAAAGTGCATGGTGCGAGACATCTGCCGGGCTCCGGTGCATGACCGGGCGGCACTAAAATATCATAGTAACCTGTTGGTTACAGTTCAGACCCCAGGATGGCGTCTGAACTGTAACCAACAACGAGCCCCGCATCTTGCGATATAAACGCAAAATACGAGGCTCGTTACTCTTTTCTTATTCTGGATTCTCTGCAGTATCCGCTGTCCCAGCCGCCTCAGTTTCTTCCTGACTCTCAGGTATTAACGTCAGCACCTCTCCGGGATAGATGTAATCGGCGCACTTCATCAAAATGTTGGACTTCACTCCATAAGCATGGGCATACCGGAAAATCGTATCCTGGTTCATCTTGGCAAACTCCACCGTCGTGAAGCCATACCTCTTGGCGATCCTTTCCAGTACATCGCCCCGCACCACGACATAGGAGGTTTCCGGTGCAACAGACTCCTCTTCCGGTGTTTCCGATTCCGGTGTCGTCTCCTCTTTCTGCTGCATGTACAAGAAGACATTGTCTTCATCCGGAGACGGATCCGGAAGTTTTGCCGATCTCCAGCCCTGATCGGAGTAATTGACGGCAGCGATCCCGAAAGCCGCCGCATAATCCGCGATCAGCTGCGCTCTGTTTTTTTCCTGTTCTTCGTAGTCCTGTCGCCAGTCCAATAAACTCTGATAGCTGTCTCCGAAGATATCCTGCTCTGTCTTTTCCTTGGTCCTGCCCACTTCCGCCACGTCGATATCCGTACATTGATATACGCCATTTCGTTCCTGCAGATGCATGCAGCCGGTAATGCTCTCCCCGATAACCGAAATAAGGGTATCGTCCTCCAGACGATAGGCATAAAGCCAGAAATCCCCCCATACCTTGATATCATCCGGCGATCCATCATCCACGGCCAGAATATGGAATTCGGGAATGACATAGCCCTCTTCACTGTAATCGGAATTAAACTGACTGATCAGGGCGGCGCACACAGCCCCTTTCAGCTTATTGGATAAAGACAGAGTATTTTCGGATTCTGTCGTGGTATCCTGCGCTGCGTTATACTCCTGTTGTCCTTCAAGGATTCCATTATCTGTCGTCAGTGTCGCTTCGCTCCCTGTGGAAGAACAGCCTGCCAGCATCGTCGCGGTAAGCATCACTGTTAAGATCTCAACTATCCTTTTCTTCATTCATCCGTCTCTTTCTCAATCTCTGCGTCTTTTTCCGGTCTGGGATAATACGCTCCGGGTTTCAGTTCGATCTCCATTACTTCGGAGCCGTCCCATTTTTGCAGATCCACATCCACATCTACCGGCTCATAGATCGCACTTTCACAATGTACCACTGTGTGCTCGCCCTGTATCTGGGTGAAAATACGATAACTGCCTTCCTTCAGTATAGGCCGTTCTGCATGATCCATCCGCACTCTTACATGACTTCCATCCACCGGCCGGCCGGTCTCCTGATCGATACAGAGTACCACCAGCGTGCGGCCGGATCCTATGGTTTCGCTGCCTTCTCCCAGAGAATCCTTGATAAAAATGTTGATATCGCGGACGCGGGTCGGCGTAAGTCTGGTTCTGGTAGAGGTGATCTCCACCGGCTGTGCCCGATAAAACAGGGACAGCTGATAGGGCTTGTTGGGGAAGTTCCAGAGACGGAGCTTTTCTCCCGGCTCAATCCTTTCCATCTCGATCCTGGTATCCATGGGTGCGCCGTGGATGCTGCTGGTCTGCCCGATCACAGAATGATCTGCCAGGGTCTGGATGATACGTCCCAGGATTCGGTGCTCCTCCTCGGTCCTGAACTTCAGATCACCCATAGACCAAACCGTGATCATATAGTGCAGCGTCAGGAACGTGGACGGATAGCTCTGGGTACGTCTGTCCCGGGTCACCATCCCCTGTTCCACAATATCATTATTGGGTCCAATGTCATAGAGATATACCCCTACCACCAGATCCCCGTGGTCCTGGGGACTGCACATGCCGATGGCCCCCGAATGCTGTATCACATCCGGCACCAGTTCGCGCTTTAATATTGAAACAATGTGGTTGCCCACCTCACTGATGGAACTGAATCCCATATGCTTTTCCTTCCTGTGTCGTGTTTTTACTGCTCTTCTCTGTCTCTGTCCGATGTAGTCAGATATACGGCATACTTACCGAAGGCATCCCGGTCTATGAACCGACCCAGCTTGCGGTACTCATATTCCATGGCCCGCACAATGTGACGTGTTCCGATAGCAGACCCCTCTGCGCCTGCCATATATGCCGCACTGTACAGGATCGCCTTGATATTAGCACCTGACAGCTCAAACTCCCTTGCCAGGAATCGGAAGGGAATGTCCTCCTCCAGCTGTGCTTCCCTGGGCAGAATGGAAGTCCAGAGCGTGTATCTTGCTTCTTCATCCGGGCTGTCCAGCCGTACCGAATAGGTAATTCTCCTGACAAAAGCAGGGTCGAAGTTGTTATAGTGGTTGGTGGCCAGGATCGACATACCGTCGTATTCCTCTATCTTCTGCAGCAGATACGCTGTTTCGGAATTGGCATACTTATCATTGGAGTTGCTGATCTCTGTTCGCTTGGAAAACAGAGCATCCGCCTCATCAAAGAACAGGACCACATTGGCACCCTTGGCGGCGTCAAAGATCACCGACAGATTCTTTTCCGTCTCTCCGATATATTTGGAGAAGATCTGGGAAATATCGACTCTGTAAAGCGGTATGCCCAGTTCATTGGCCACCACCTGCGCCGCCATGGTCTTGCCGGTGCCGGGCGGTCCGTAGAGAAGCAGGCTTATGCCGTTGCCGTAAGCATTCTTACTGCTCAGGTTCCAGTCCTGTCCTACCCGATTGCGCAGACGGTACCGGTCACAGGCAGTCTTCAGAACCGCCCTCTGGTCATCATTTATCTTGATATCATCCCATGTATAGGCGGCCCGTACATAATTGGCAAGACCGGAGAAGTCCACCTGACAAAGCTGCCGCAGCGACTCTAAGATCAGCTCCCGGTCCACCTTCTGCAGTCCCCGGATCCTGGCTGCCGCCTTGGCGTGGCTGCAGGTATTTTTAATGGTGCCGTAGGAAATATCATAGCAATCCGCCAGGTCTTCGATCACCACATCATCCGCCATGCCGATGCTGCCCTTGTCTCCGGTCTCTTTTCCTGTATCTTCTCCTGAATCTTCTCCTGTATCTTCTTTTGCTGTTTCCTCTATATCTTCCTGCTTCTCTTCCTGTAAAAACCAGGTCCAGATCTGGGTCCGCACATTGACATCCGGTGCCGGAACTTTCAAAAACGGCACGGAGCGCCTGATCAACTCTCCCGGTTCCTGTTCCTCGCCAAACAGCACAATACAGGACTCCTCTAACAGCTTGGAAAGCTGCAGCAGGATCTTCCACCGGCGATCGGCGATCTCCTGCTCCAGTCCGCTCTCTTTCAGATCCATATTCTTCATGCGTACGATGACCCGGCCGTTGGCCAGACGCACCCGCAGGATCAGATCCGCCAGACACTCATTTCGTCCATTGGCGTTCATCCGCATGAAGTGATCTAAGTCAAACACAAACAGCGTTTCGTTATACACATCGCAGAAGGAAGCCAGAATGTGGCGCACCGTCTCCTCGTCACTGCTCTCCACGTAGCAGAACGCGTTGGTACCGTCCTCCAGCGCCTGCTCCAGTTCCATGGCACTTTTGAGAAAGAAAACCGGAATATCCGGATCTTCCTCAACGATGGAAATGGGATCCGGCATCTGCTCCTCCGAAGCCGGTAAGCCCAGCAGGATCCGTTCCATCAAAGGATTCAGCACCAGGGGAGTATCCAGTCCGGACTCCTCTTCCTCTATGACGAAAAGAGAGTGAAACAGACGCTCCTCCAAAGGTTTCTGCAGCAGATCCTCTCCCTCCTCGAAAGATATGACACGGGACATAAGAGCTGCCAGAAGTCCCACGGTAGGTCTTGTTCTGGAGATGTCATCCTGCAGGAATCCGTAAATACGATCATACTTCCTGTCGGTGACACTGGCCAACGCCATGATCACTGCCATCATGCCCACCTGGTCCAGATCAAAGATACGCCTTAAGGAGTCGATCCAGAGGATGCCCAGTTGAAACGGCTCGTCGAATTCCGGTTGTTCCTCTTCCCAGTCCGGTTCATACCCGTCTTCCTGCTCCGGCACCTCTCCCGAGGTATCAGATAGGTCTTCTGTCCCGACCAGTCTGTCATCCGGTTCTGCTGAGGGAGAATCCGCATTTTCTTCCTCTTCTTCACTCAGAAGCAGGTTTATATCGGACTCTTCATTCTCATCCCCCAGGAGTATCTCCTTATCGGGTGCAGCTTTTTCATCCGCCAAAAGCAGGTTGGTATCAGATCCGTCCTCCTCATCTCCCAGAAGCATCTCCGTATTGGGTGCAGCTTTCTCATCCGCCAAAAGCAGGTTTGTATCGGATTCGTCCTCCTCATCTCCCAGAAGTCTCTCCGCATCAACGCCGTCTTCCGGAAGCATCAGCCCGTAGGGGACCACAGTATACATGGTGCGGGATTCAATATAATTCCATGCGGCCTGTACATCCTCTGCCAACGCCGCATCATACCGGTCCCGTTGCCGCTCACGGGGTGCCTTCCGGAAATAATTGCGCATCTCGGATTCTGTGATCACCAATCCTCTGGAAAATAGCTTTTCTTCACTGGCAAGACCCTTATACTCCAGATATCCTTCCAACAGCATATCCAAAAGACGCAGATAATCCTGCACTTCCTCCTCTGTTCCGTTGTAGGGCACCTCTATCTTATTCTGATCAAAATAATCCGTAAATCTATACATTGTTTTCTTCCGTTTTATTAAATATCTGTGTTACTGTTCCTGTCTGTTTAGCTACTTGTACTTTCTATCTGCAGGCAAATGCAGGATTTCAATTGTTTCCTTCCTTACACTGTTTATGCCATCTCTGCCAAAATTCTCTCCACGGCCCAGGCATAGTAAGCTTCTCTCTTTGTCAAACGTATAACCATAAGCTTTGGTCACGATACTTATCTGCGTGGTTGTCGGTTTTCTGTCATTACATTAGTGGCCAGCCGATCAATCAATCTGGTAAAAGAGAGATTCCTTGTCATGATCTCTTCATAAATAGGCTCCAGAGCATAGCCAACTTGATCGATCTTATCCGTTTTATGTCCACCTATCGGAAATGCCTTTCTTAAATAGGATTTCATCAGTAACGTATGGAAACTATCTTTTATCAGCTCGGACGTTGGCCTTTGATAGGCACGCAGAATGCCACGCAGGATCATCTCCGTACCACGTGCTTTATCACTGGTTTTTCTCGTAAGGTAGCTATTCAGCCATAGCACTAACTCTTCCGGCTGTACAGGATCGGAAAGATTTTGATTGGCCCCCTCCTGTATTCCCTTATACAGCTTTTCAAAGAAGAGTGCCATATATGTCATGGATGCCGTCATGTTATTTTCATACATCTCGCCTGCCGCCGCTTGTGATATTTCCATTCTCCTTAAGCGGAATGCATAATCGATATCACTTTGCGCAAACGAGTTCTGATTGAGTATCTCTCTATGGGATTGATCAAGCTGTCTGGCCAATCCTTCATTCCGTGAAACCACCTTCCACTCCGCCGATTTTTTTTTGCTCCACTTCTTGTCACGACCCGCTTTTTTTTCTTCATCCAGTTCCATAAATTTCTTATAGGATCGTATCGCCACTTCCGGCTCTTTATAGATCTGAAGATAAGACTCATAATGCGTAGGCGACATCTCCACTTCCATGTTGCCGGCTCTGATCTTATATTTCCCAAGGATCATCTTTTCCCGGAGCGTTCCGATATCCCCTTCATCGCTGGCTTTTCTCTGCCTTTGATATGTTTCATTCAGCTCTGTCACACCAATCTGCATGGTAGATAATAGATTCATAACTTCCGTGTTTATACGACTGTCAGAACCAAAAATCGTTTGATAAAACGTACTGATCTGATTCATTTCTTTTAAGGTTATCTCATAGGCATTCTTCACCTCATCCGGTGTTAGATAATCAGCGATATCTGCAGTCTTTGCTTGCTCGTCTGTCATTCCGGTTCTTCGCTTGATCTGTTCACCTTTATCTCCCAATTCATCAATCGCAGTTCCGGATCCCGGCATATGGAAGCCATACCATTGAGCAAAAGCATCATTACGCTCTATCTGTCCCATCTGTGCCGCTGTCAAGACCTGTTCATCAAGCTTATTACGCAAAGCCCACGCCGCCCGCTCGATCTCGCGTGCAATTGAATTAAACGCGTGAATTCCCGCAAACCGTACCGTTTCTGCCGTTTGCCCCGGAGATTTTCTGTGCCTCTCCGATATATATCGATAAGACCCCAACTGGCCCTCTGCATCCGTCATGCGACGCATATCCTCTCCGGCAGCCGCCGACGATAAACTCTTTACAATACGCAATCCATTCGTATTCTTGGTTTTCGTATATATATCAAAATCTTGTTTCGTCACACGTTTGTTGCCCATGCCTTGATAACTTTTGTCGTCACTTTTCATGAGTTCTTTAAACTTGCGCTGTACATTTGCATCCAGAATGGGATTAATCGCGTTTGTCGCAAAAAAACCGAGATTTGCCTCCGCATCAAATTGTACCTGGTGCTCCTTGAAGATGCTGTTCACCGTTTCTTCGGGAAGACCACCGACACGCAGCATATCCCGCACAAACGCAGTACAGTTGCGCGTATAATATCCGTACCCTCCCTGTTCCGTATATTTTTCCGATGCCTCGGCTATAGCTACAGCCTGCTTTCTGCTCACTGTGTATGTCTTGCTGATATCATACTTGTGCATCTCATCATTCACCAACTGTCCGGGAATGAGAGCGCCCCTCGTCATCATTGCATCAACGGATCTTGTCATACCACCGGCAGGATAATATCCGTATTTAATGTTATAGCGCTCTTTTCTCCCGGTGATCTTGCTGGCTCTGGTGTACTCAATGCCAAGCATCGTATGTCCCAATCCATCATTACCTGCCGCACTTTTGGTGGACCCGGGTATGGGCTGCTCAATATATACCGTGATCTTTGGATCTATGTCGCGACCTCTTGCATCAACTGCCCTTGCGGCCGTAAGATATGACCAAACCGTAGGGACACGGCGAAAATCCTCCAGAATATCCCCCTCACCGGGATTTTGCGCGAATGTCTCTCCATCCCGTCCCGGTACCAAATCATGGTGACGGAACTTCTGCGTGTCCTTTGCATTCGCTGTTTGTTCCGTAGCGATACTTGTAAAAATGTTATATGGTATTCCGACGCCGCTCATCACCGGTGCAAGCGCAGCACCAGCCACTACACCGGTGCCGCGTGCAATGAAATGACCTGCCTTGGACGCTTTACTCCATTTCTCCACCTGCTTTCGCTGCGGTACAAAGTCATCGAATCGGAAATCACCGGCTTGCTGCGGGTTCTCGTTATCAACCTGGTTCGGAACGGGAACCGGCGGAATCCCGTTCCCAACTTGGTTCGGAGCGGGAACCGGCGGAATCCCGTTCCCAACTTGGTTCGGAGCGGGAACCGGCGGAATCCCGTTCCCAACTTGGTTCGGAGCGGGAACCGGCGGAATCCCGTTCCCAACTTGGTTCGGAGCGGGAACCGGCGGAATCCCGTTCCCAACTTGGTTCGGAGCGGGAACCGGCGGAATCCCGCCACCCACATTTTCGCCAATAATATTATTGTTGATCAGATTGTTTTGTGCATTGTTGATGGGAGCGGGACCATTATGATCCCTTATGTTTCCAGCGTCTTGCCGAACGTTCTCTCCATGCGGCTCCTGACTGCCCGGCATATTTGCCTCATTACTGACGGAACGGGGCAACGCTTGCACAGAATTTCTCCGCTGCTCTCCCGTGGGCACAGGCCTTCCCATGCCATCCAAACCATTATATAGATCAATTCCACGTCCACTAAAGCTATTGGCTCGCTTCAGCTTATTCCCCGGTTTAGGCATTATGTCCTCCTTATTCCTTTTCCTGCCAAACGCCCCTGCTCAGCATATCATTTCCTTGCATTCTTTTTTACTGCTCTCGGTTTGATCTCTTCCTTTTCCTGTAACACGGAGAGGATCAGCAGATCGATTAATCTTGGAAACTCCCTGTTTTCTCCACGCATTGTGTCATAACATACCTCAATCATCTGCCCAATGTTTTCAATTGAACTTTTGCTCGGGAACGCCCTGACCAGATAGTTATTTATCATAAAATGGTGGAAGGAATCTCTCAGATATTTAGCGGTCGGCTTACTCGTGGTACGCTTAATCCCCCGCAGGATCATAACTATTCTATCAGATTCTCTGGCGGTCTTATCCAGAAGATACTGATCCAGCCACGCCACTTCCGACGGAAGATGGCTTGCGTCAAGAGTTCCGTTTTCAGCAGCCTGCCTGGCCGACTCCTGTACGCCGCCAAATATCTTGTCATAGATAAGCGCAATATATGTCATGGATGCCGACGCATGCTCTGTATGCATCGTGCCACTTGTCGCGCCTACTCTACCGCCCGATTCCTTTATTTTTAAGTTAAACGCGTAGTCGATATCCCTCTGTGAAAAGTCATCCTTATTCAGCATCTCCCTGTGGGACTTGTCAAACTCTTCCGCCAAATTCTCCTTCCGCTGGAGAGCATCGAACTCAGATCGCTTTTGTCTGCTTAACGCTCCTATTTCGCGTTCTCTCTTCAGTTCCAAATATCTCTTATAGGCCTGTACTGCCTTTTTCGGTTCTCCATAGATCTGAAGGTAGGACTCATAATGGGTGGGAGTCATCACTGCTTCCATGCCGTCAACCCGGATCGTATATTGGCACAGGGTCATATCCTCCCGGAGCGTCCCGAGTTCCCCTCTATCCGAAGCCTTTCCCTGGCGTCCATAGGTCATATTTATTGTGCTCAAAGCAATCTGCAGCGTGGAGAGAAGATTCATGACTTCTGTGTTCAACCGACTATCAGACTTAAAAAACTTTTGATAATATAGGCTGAGCATTGCCATTTCTGCCTCTGTCTTCTCATACGCTTCCCGGAAGCGCGCCGGCATTACGTAGTCATCCGGTTCTGCATTATCGCGTTCATCGTCCGGCAATCCGGCCAAAACCTTGTAGAATTCATTACATATGATCCCGATCCCATCTCCGTATGTGGGCAAGGACGCGAGCCATTTACGGAAATCTTTATCAGCTTCCTGTAGTTGCCCGGCCGGCACAAGGGTGTAGATCTTGTCCATTACTGCCCTGCTCTCTACCCTGATAGCATGCAGCAGATTACCATAAGAAGGATCTACTTTATCTGCTTCTTCTTTCGGTTTATCCGGATTTCGTAAGCTTTGGGATACATACCGGTAGGATCCCAATTGCCCTCTTACATCATTCATGCGACGGATGTTCTCGCCGGCCGCTGCCGGTGAAAGACTCTTTACTCCAAAGCCGGCGCTGTTTTTGGTGGCAATATACCGTGAGAAATCCTGCTTTGTCACGCGCTTGTTGCCCCAACCTTCATAGCTGAGGTCGTCTTTTTTCGTGAGATCACCCAGCTTTCTTTGCGTATTTGTGTCAGCCCAGAATCTGAGCCCGTTTCCAAGTAAAAAGCCCCCATTACTTTTAGCATCAAAACGCACGAACTCTTCACGGAAAATTTGATCTACCGTATTGTCGGGAATACCTCCCACCCGGAACATATCCCGCACAAACGTCGCACAATTGCGTGTATAATATCCATATCCACCTTGCTCTGTATATTTTTCCGAAGCTGCGGCCACCGCTTCCGCGTGCCGCTCGTCCACAGTGTAGGACTTACTGATATCATAAGTTTCTTCATGATCATCCATCAGTTTTCCGGGAATGACAGCCCCATGCCCCATCATCAAAGCACTGTTCAATGCTATTATACCGCCGGCAGGATAAAAGCCGTATTGAATATTATACCGCTCCTTCTTCCCGGTGATCTTGCTGGGCCTGGTGTACTCGATACCAAGCATTGCATGTCCTATGCTATGGTTCATCGTTTGGGAAGAGCCGGTTTTGGGCTGCCGCACATATACGGAAAGCTTCGGAGGTACATCCCGACCATCTTCTCTTCCATTTTCTGTCGCTTTGCCCGCTGTAAGATATGACCAAACTGTAGGAACACGGCGAAAATCTCCCAAAACACCGCCCCTGCCGGGATTCGATGCAAATGTCTCATCTTCCCGACCGGGCACGAGCTTGTGATGTCGCCTCTTCTGCCCCTCCTGCACTTGCTTCTTGACACAATATCTTATGATCGGATGAGCTATATTGGTGACGTTTGTAGCCAAACCAACAATTGGAACACCCAGTGCATTTCCCACAAGTCGGGCGCTACCATTTACCATCATGCCTGCCGCACTCCATTGGTCCTGCGGTGCATGCTGCGGTACAAAGGGCGCCACGTTCGGCTCCGGTTCAGGAATCTTCTGCTCTTCCTCTTCCGGATCTGGGATCATTCGATCGCCCCAGTCCGAACCATTGTCCCCTATATTGGGGAGCACATTCTCTTTCTCGTTCGGATCTACGATCATTTGATCACCCCGATCCGAATCATTGTTCTCTAGACCGGGGAGCACATTCTCTACCTCCTGATACTCCAGCTCTCTTTCCGACATCCCCGGTATCTTCTCCGGGACCGGATTTTGCTTCGGCACCATCGCGTCCGAATTCCTCGACATCACCGAATCCCGATCTTTCTCCTTTTCCATCGGTGCTGCATTCTTCTGTATCACTGGATTCGGGGCTTTCTTTGCCTTCTCCCCCGCATTACTTAATGACAGATTCAGTTCATTCGACGAAGCCCGATCCGGCATGGATCTCGTTCTGGGAATCGCTTCCGCCTTATCAACCACCACAACATCATTCAGGAAGCCGGAGCCCTTAGGCATGTTTGCTTTTTTAGTATTTGTTCTTCTCCACGGCCAAGGCATTGCAACCTCCTTTCTCCGTCAAAGATATAACCAACGGATCTGCATCTGTTTTCCTTTCTATACCGTGGCTTGTCTGCGGCAACATGAGGAGAATTTCCCGCGGCAATGTCTTCTCCGGCTTTACCACCCATGCCACTTTCCTTTCCCGGCCTTACGTTTGCTTATACCGTCTCTGCCAAAATCCTCTCCACGATCGCCCGGATGAGCTGTGTAAAATGGGAGCCGGGATTGCGCAGGACTGCCTGCAGCGCATATCCCATGTGCTGGTCTGCCATCAGCATTCTGGCATCTGAATCCGTCACCACGAATTCCTTCTTTAAATACACTTCCTTTAACAGATTCTCCAGATACTGCATGATGGTATATCTGGTATGCTTCGGATCTGCTCTGCGGATGGCCCTGATGATCATGGACATGCCGCGTCGATGCCCGGTCACACAGCCTGCCAGATAGGTATCCAGCCATCCGGACATTCCCCTTAGGCTCTCCGGTGTACGGCCTGCCTGCAGTGCCTCCACTGCCTTCGAGGAAATACCGCCATCCCCCTCGTTCTTTAGATAGGTATTCTTCATGCCACCGAAGATCATATCCAGAAAAAAGGTCTGATAGACACTGGCTGCATCATGGGCGGTTCCGAACATTTCGCTTTTCTCTCCGTCCTTTTTGTGCCGGTTCTGTGCGAAGGCGTAGTCGATATCCTGCTGCGAGTAGACTCTTTTATCCTGCTGGTAGTGCCTGGCATCGTCGAATTCCAGAGCGGCCTGTTCCAACTGTTGCAGCTTCCGGAGTTCTTCCTTCTCTTCCTGACCAAGGCCCTCTCTCTTTTCTTTGTCCTTCAGTTCCAGATAGCGAGTGTAGTACTCCACTGCCTTCTGGGGCGTTCCCCAGATCTGTAAATAAGCTGCATAATGGGCCGGTGTAAACGCCGCCTTGTCGCCGCCTGCGCTGACGGTATAGGTTCCTTTGTCAAGATCCTCCCGGCTGGCATTGGAAACGGATCCTGCTGCCCCTTCGTGCTGCCACACGCCAAAAGAGCCGTTATTGCCTCCCCGCAGTCCCCGCAGGTGTTCATTCGCTGCTTCCGGGATCCGTCCGCTTCGAAGCATGTGCTCCGAAGCTTCATTGGAGACCGAACGCTGCAGGTTTCCCGACATCTCCGGTTGGATCTCACTGCCTTCGTTTCCCTCCGGCTGCTGCCGGAGAGCGCCGGCACGGGTTTCTGCGTCTTCCTGAATATTTGTCCCGACAGCAGACCGCTCCTTTTTCCGGCGTCTTCTCTGTTCAGTTTTTTCGATTTCCTGCTTGAGGTATGCGCCTTTACTCATGTCCGCCCCTTTTTACTACGATACGATCATCCAGTTATTTGCTTGCTTTTCTTCTCTGATCACTGCCTTGATCAATTCATCCATATATGCTGAGAAGCCCCCCTTATATTGTTTTATTTCTTCGTATGCTATCGCCAGATCGACAGCAAACATTTCAAGCTTCTCTCCTCTACTGTTGTTTTGCGGGAATGCCCTTCTTAAATAGCCGTTCATCAGGAAATGATGGAATGCCTTTTTGATCGTATCCGCCGATGGATCGTTAAGCGAACGCACCATACCCCGCAGTATCATTTTCATGCCTCTTTCTTTCGCATTGGTTTTCAGGAAGAGGTATTTATTTAACCACTTGGCCTGCCGATCCAGCCCCTCCTCGGGAAGACCGCCTTTCCCGGCTTCTTTTCTGGCCTCGTCCTGTATTCCTCCAAAGATCTTATTAAAGAAAAGGCTCATATAGGTTATCGATGCTGATGCGGAACTGGTATACATCTCGCCTTTTGCCTCATCTTCGTCTCGTCCTCTCATCTCCTTGGTCCTTAAACGGAATGCATAATCAATATCAGCCTGGGAAAATGAGTCTAAGTTCAACATTTGCCTGCGGGATTTAGAAAAAGCGATCGCCAGCTCTTCATTCCGCTCAAGCTTCTCCCACTCCGAGCTCTTTTTGTCGTTCCATTTCTTCGGATTTTCATCCGACGAAACGCCCGCTTCTACCCGTTCCTTCTTGAGCTCCAGAAACCTATGATAGGACTTCACCGCCGCTTTCGGTGTTTTATAGATCTGAAGGTAAGACTCATAATGGATGGGTGTCATAGTCACTTCTATATTGCCGACTGTGATCTTCCGCCCCCTGACTATCATTTCCTCCCTCAACGTTCCCAGATCCCCTGTATCCGCAGATTTGGTCTGCTTTTGATATATCAGATCCAACACGTACAGTGCGATCTGCATAGTGGAGAGGAACTCTATAACTTCCTTGTTTATCCGGCTGTCAGAGCCAAAAACGGTTTGGTAATACTTACTGGTATCCGCTATTTTTTTCGAGATACTCATATGCGTATTCTTCACTTCGAAAGGCTGCAGCTGTTTAGCGAACTTACTGATTCCTGTCTCCGGTATTTCTTCTTGTTTATTCTTGCAGCTTCTATCTAGATCATACATCGGAGATACATTAATTTTACTCAAATCACTGAGCCAGGAAACACTTTCTTGTGCTCTGCCTCCTGCATTCCTTCATTCGACGGCACGACCGGGATATGCTCCTGCTGATTCAGTTCATTTCCCATGAGAGGTTGGACATTCTGCATGAAAGGGGCCCTTCTGCTGTTCAAGCCACCGCCAGGTCCCGATCTTTGAGCACTTACAGTATTGTTCCGAGTCCCAGACCCCTCCGGCTGCGCTTCTTTTTTCTTTGTTCTCCACCAAGGCATTGTATCTTACCTCTTCTCTCTGAACTGCGCACAACTGCATCATGCTCTTATACAGCCGGCGGCCTTCCTTTCTAAGCCAGACGTATTTCCATTCGCCTTTCGCTTCCGATCACCTGCAGGCAGAATGTTCCGCTCTGTACCTTTGCCGTGATCGCACAGGTGTCTGTCTCTTCTTTTTCAAGATCTTGTATACACTCTGCTGCCTCCTTGGCTGCGCACTCCGCTTTGGAAATCTCCTCCGCACCGGATCCGGATGCCGGAAAGATGGCTTCTATCCCTGCTTTGGCAATGTGCACGGCGATACCGCCCTTGCTGCTTATGATCTCGCAGGCTGCTCCGCAGAGGGTGTTTGCTTCCTCCGGTCCGTAAGGAGCAAGATCAACATGAAGTAAAGCTCCCGCAATCTCTGTCTCATCACCTGAACGGACATCCAGGGGGTTCTCCTTGTGGAACAGGAAAAGCAATGCTTCCGGTGCAAAGGGCTCATAACGACTCTTTATATTCTCCACTGTATCCCGGTAATCCTGCAGATTGCATGCCATGGCATAGAAGCTTTCCGCTAAGTCTTTCATCTCGCTGTCTTTACTTCGTTTTCTGATAACAGACATGCGTTTTTTAAGTTCCTCCATGATGGAGAACTGCTCAAGCCTGTTCCGGCGCATCATGCGGCCTATATCCCGAAGGACCCACAGATATCGGTGTACCGACACGCACACGCCTATGATGAAAAGTAACAGGAACCCACACAGAAGCAGAACATATAAAAGCACCCGTTCTCTGACGGAATCCTCTACGAAAGACAGATCGCCCTTGACGACCATGCCTATCTGGGCACCGGCCACATTGTACAGAAGCGGACTTCCGTCATATCGGACAGGGCCGTTAAGGGGCTGCAGGAACAGGCTGAAATAGGATCCCTCGTCCTCCCATTGCACGCCGCCGCTGCTTTCTGCTGCCTCGTGGCATTTGCTATACAGCGCCTCTTCCTCGGTGAGCTCTCTGCTGGTGCCTGCCGTGCTGTCCACCAGCAGGATTCTGCCATTGCCTCTGACCACGAGGTACCAGAACTGAAGATTGGCTTTCCTCAGATTCACGGTGATCCCATTTTCGCCATCCTCTTCCTGCCTGCCGTTGGAGACAAAATCTATGGCATCGATTTTCTTCATGGCTGCGCCCAGATCCAGGTAACGGCCTTCCGCCGCGGTCCTTTTCCCCTCCAGGTAGATCATTTCCGTACCGGTGCCCACACTGCGCACCATCATGTTCTTCACCTGGTTGGTCTCATAGTCCGTCATGGCTTTCACGCCCAGTTTGTATACATGCACAGCTGCAATGACCAGCGCCACCAGCAGGATCAGAAAGATCTGCAATGCTGCAGGCGGTGTGATCAGGAATCCCTTTTTCTTTTTTGAAACGGTTACCGGACTGCCTTGCATATGACCGGAGGCTCCTTTCTTTCACAATTCAGGCAATAAGATCTTGCCGTACGATCATCCGGATCGGTCAGCAGACACTGGATCATCTGCACCCGCGCGGTAAAGTAATCTCCGGAAGCATAAGCACTGACGCCCTTTTCAAAATCGGGCAGGTTACGTTCCCGTTTTCTCCTGACATCCGGAAGTTCAGCGTCCATCAGTGCATACAACTCTCCGCCGGAGCTGTACTCTCCCAGACTCATTCTTCCAATCCTTCTGAAATGGAATCCGCTCTTTTGCGCACGTCGGAAATCTTCGGGATCCACGGACAAGGTCAGAGCATTATGGAGCATCGTAGAAAGCTCCAGCAGCGTATCTACCTCTGCATTTCTTCTCACATAGATCTCTCTTCGCTGCTCATTGCCGGCCACGAAAGCCCCCGTCACTGCACTGTTCATTCCCATGAATGCATTTTTTCCGGTTTCTTCCTGGGTTTTACGCTGGAGCTGGAGGGCACAGAAAAGTGCATCCTCCAATGTGCCCATGAACGCTGCGGCCAGTCCGTCCTCTTTGAAAGCCACCACACTGCCGCCGTTTTCCTCTATGATCTCCGTCAGCGAAGCCAGCAGCTGCCAGCATTCCGCTGATCCCTCGGCTATACCGGCAGGAACCCGCAATGACAGGAGGATCGTTTCCGCCTCTTCATAAGAACCAGCCTTAAAGGAAGACGGAAACCGGTCGCTGGTGATCTTTCGCAGAAAGTTCATCGGGAGAAAAGCTTCGTAAAACTGCCGATATTTCTCGGCTCTTCCCTGTTTTTCCTCCAACTGATCCGCCAGAAGATTAAATTCCATTGCGGCATAGGCCAGCTCGTTGTGTCCTCTGACCAGAGCCCTTGCTCCCAGTCTTCCGGCCGCCAGTTCATCCATTGCCCATCCGAGTTTTCCCAGCGGTGCAAGTCCCCACAGGATCTGGGCGATGGTGATCAGCAATAATCCGGCCAGTATACCGTAGCAGATCCTGATGATGTGTCTGCGGATCATGTACGCATCATAAAGGGTCTCCCGCAGCGGTGCCCGTACGCAGATGACCGCCTCCTTGCCTGACTCTGTTTTTACGGGCTGCAGCACCAGCGCATTGACACCGTGGCATGAAGCATAGATGGTGGTTGTTCTCTCTCCGGTCAGGAGTGCCATATCTATCAACTCTTTCAGCGAGCCGTCATCGATGGTGGCTTCATCCCTTCCGTGAAGGAAAAGGTCTCCGTCTAATACCAGATCATCTCCGCGATACAGGGCAACACCTGTAAACAAATTCCAGTGATTACCCAGTGTATACTGCAGCTCTGATAAGTCAGCCTCGGCGCTTCCGTTTGCCAGATCCTCCAGAAGGGTCTGATCCATGGCGCTTGCCAGGACCTCCGCTTCCACTTCACAGCTGTAGATCTTGTGACTGGCAATATAGTTAAATACGCCTCTCCTCATAATGGCACTTATCACCGTTATAAGGATCACAAAGGCTATGGTGGTATAGACTGCCATGTGCAGGATGCTGCGGTGCTTGCGCCTCCTGGATCTCCACCATATATGGCCGATCCACAGCAGCAGTTCCGCCACGAGGATGACCAGCAGTACCAGGACGATACGAACTGCGATCACAACCGGGCGCTGGTGCACACTCTTAAAGGGAAGGGAGGAAAGCGATACGCCGGAAACCGCAAGATTCCATTCCATGTCATCGACGGAGTCCAGCTTGGAATACTGTCCGTCTGCTGTCAGCCCATATGCGGTCTCAGTGCCATTGCCCATGGCATCCTCTGTATAGTACAGGAAATACCAACTACCGTCTTTCATGGTAAAACCGGTCAGGTTCTTGTCATCGGTGTCGGGAAGCTGCCATACCGTTTCAAGACGGTTTCTGTCAAGATCCCATCGGACCAGATCCACGCTGTCCACGTTCCCATTCTGAAAGTGCTCCCGCACCAGATAGACAGTTCCGTTCTCAGCCACCTCCATAGCCGGGAAAGTGGTGATGCCATTCTGCCCCATCTGGTTGATCTTCAGGAACTGGCCCTCTCCGGTCTCATCATTCATGGCAAAAATCTCGTTTCGTGTTCCATTGACGTTAATGCCATAGGTCACGCCATCCAAATGTCGGACCGTCTGCACGCCGGTAAATATAACAAAAGAATTAAGGAGCACAATTAACACAGATACAACCAACGCAAAGAGAAGGGCTGCAACGATTGCCAGTGTTTTCCTCCCTTGTTTCTGTTTCATGCGCTTACCAGCTCCTTTCTGTCAAAAACATAGTCTAAATAGTATCCGCCGGGCACTTTTCCTCTTACAACACGTCCTTGCCGTCTGCCGGAAGCTTCCTGCTTGAAACCGACAAAAGACAAGGACGGTAAGTGCCTCTGCTCGATCATACTTTCTCATGTAGCCTTTATACTTCTACATTCATTACGCCCGGATTCATGATAGAAATCGTGCCGGCATAGGCACACATCAGCTTGCAGCTGTTGTTAAGGGCAGGCTTTCCGCCCACTAATACTGTAGGAGAACCGGGTATCCAGGGCGCCACGGTAACGGGGATGCACGGCATAGGTACCAGCACGCCTCCGGCCGCCGTCGTGGCAGCCATCACTTCCGGATTTAAAGGAGAGCGGCACAGTCCGAAGGACATGACGTTGACCATGGGTATATTGTCTGTAATAGTTGCCACCGGTCTGCCTCCTGCCAAACACCTTGCCACAGGCAGCACGTTGAGTGTTGACGGAGACATTCCCATACTGCAGAATGTCATAGCACCGCTTACTACACAAAAGGACATATCTTCTCCTTTCCATATCTCCATACCGCAGCCTGTCTGCGTCAGCTCGAAGAGAACTCCGCCAAGGCAGATCCTCTGATGCGATCAGGCCCGGATATCATCCTCCGTGCCTTTCACTGTCCCGTTTTTCTAGGATTCACTCTCATCAGAGGATTCCGGCTGGGACTCGCTTTCGGTGTCAGTGCTGCTTGCCGGTGTATCGGCACCGGTGCCAGCCGCTGCGGTATCCGGCTTGCTCGCGGCGATCAATGCGCCGGCCTGGAAGGTGCCCTGTGCGATCACACTTCCTGTATTGGGATCTGTTAAAACTCCCTTGCCGTTAAACAGCCCACGGCTGAACTCACCTTCATAAAGTTTACTTCCGGTCACTATATCGTAGAGAGTACCCTCGCCGTCATACATACCGTTGACGAAATCGCCCTCATACATTTTCAGGCCGCTTGCCGCATCATACAGCGTTCCTTTGCCATGATGTATGCCCTTCAGGAACCCGCCTTCGTAGACAAGCATTCCTGTGGAGGCATCATATTCTTTGCCGTCGCCGTCCTTTTCTCCGCCGCTGAAGTTACCCTGATAGATCATCACCTTCGTGTCGGTATCATACAGCTTGCCGCTGCCTTCGTACTGACCTCTGGAAAAATCTCCTTCATAGAGCATATTGCCGTTTTTCGCATAGGCGATGCCCTCACCGTCTACCTGGCCTTTGGCAAAAGTACCGTCATACTCTAAGGTTCCATCGTCCCGATAGAGCTTGCCATCCCCTTCGTACTCTCCCTTGGAGAAAGCACCATCATACAATAACGTTCCCGCTTCATTGTAGAACTTGCCTTCGCCGTCATAGTCGCCTTTGGAGAAGCTGCCCTCATACCGAAGGGTACCATCGTCGCTGTAAAGCTTGCCATCGCCGTCATACTGGCCTTTGGAGAGAGTTCCCTCATACAGGAGCTGGCCTTCGTCACTGTACAGAAGACCCTGTCCGTCAAACTTACCTTTGGCGAATCCGCCCTCGTAGAGCTTTACGCCTTCTGCGTTGTACATGGTTCCTTCGCCGTCATACTGGTTGCTATCCACATCGCCCTTATAAACTACATTGCCCTGGGCATCACACAGTCTTATGTATCCTTTGTCGAAGCTGCCGTCCTTGTACTCGCCGCTTGTAATAACCTCTCCCTGCTGGTAGTCCGTTCCGTCGCCGTCTCTCTTACCGTCTGAAAATGTGCCGTTATAGATCACCACGCCGTTTTCATAGAGCTTGCCGCTGCCGTCATACTGCCCTGCGGTGAAATTACCCTGATAGATCTTGGTGCCGTCCTTGTCGTAAAGAGTTCCGGCTCCGTCATACTCTCCCTTGGCAAATTCTCCTTTGTACTGTATCTGGCCATTGGCATAATACAGTGTGCCATCGCCGTCATAACTGCCATTGGTAAAATTGCCCGCATACAGAAGGCTGCCATCGGATCCGTATTCCTCGCCCTGTCCGTCATAGGCGTTCATTTTGAAGTTACCGCGGTAGATAAGGGTCCCGGCCTCGTTATACAAGGTGCCGTATCCCGAATACTGCTCCATCATAAACTCGCCTTCATAGCGAAGCGTTCCGTTATAGTTGTAAAGCTTCCCGTATCCGTTGATCCTGCCGGACTCTAACTTTCCTGTAAAAAGGATCTCTCCGGAATTCCGGTCTGTCAGCCGCACCTTACCCGTGTAGTTCGGGATCACTGCCGAATCTATGGGCATGGTATAGGTAAAAAAGTAGGACCGCACCGGAGGAACCACAAAATTAAGGATCAGTGCCGGAACGATGATGATCGCCAGCACAAGCAGATACACCAGGATCTTGGCTACATAATGTCTGCCGGTATCAATATACTCGGAAATATCTTCCGGCGGCTTGGTCAGACTGCGTACACTCTCTGTGACATCATAGGTAGCACGCCTTGTGATGGATTCCCCTGTCAGTGATGTCCTGACATAACGTATTGCAGAGGCCACCGGCATCGTGATGGCACGGATCACTCTTAATACGGCATTGCTGAGGATCTCAGAGAAACCGGACATGTCATTAAATCTACTCATCCTGTCCCTCCGTTTCTGCAGCTGCGCTGTTCTGGATCGTCATATCTCCCACGGTCTCAAAAATGATCTGCTGCGCCGGCGGTGCCATAAATTTCCTGATGGAGATCACCAGATATGCCACTGCCAGTATGATCACAACAATAAAAAACAGTTTTTTCAGGAAACCGAGAACAGCCTTGATCTTTTCCCAGATGATAAAGGGCAGGCTCTTGGGTTCCAGCTTCTTTTCGTCTGCTGCGCCGTATTTATCCTCAATGGGCAGCCATGCCTCATAAACCGCCATCACATCCGGAAACTCGTGCTGTACCATGCGGTCCAACAGATCCTGCAGTTCCGGGATCTTGCGATCCTTCAGTTCCGCTTCAAACAGCTTGCGGATCACGTCCCGCAGACGAAGAAATTCTTCTTCGATATTGGCTTCCTGGAAATCTGCCATATTCTCCAGTTCATAGGTAAAGCAGCATGTCAGACTCTGGGTAAACCGGACATGATCCGGTTGCAGGGCCGGAACCGCCAAAAATACCGGCACGGCAGATAAGACCAGCCGCTCCAGCATCTTGCCGCACATCTTCACCCTCTCCGGCAGATCCGGCTTCTCCTCTGCAAGCAGTCTGTCCATCGGAACAGCGTCCGCATAGCCGCAGTCTACCACAACCTCCAGATTGTCACGCTCACTGGCATACTGTACAAGCTCATAAAAACTGCCCTCGCGGAATATATCGGACAGCCAGCGGACCAGTTCCGTTGTCGTATCTTCCCGCGGGATCATCACGATACGATAGATATGCCCGTCATCCTCGGCAACATTCTTGCAGACATACTGGGTAAGTCCTGTCTCAGACGGCAGGGTCTGCAGTACAAAATAATTCCGATTTAGAACATGAATGACCACTTTCTTTCATTACTCCCTTACAATCACAAAAACCGAGCTGCAGACTTTCGGGTTTTCCTGACAAAATGCCCGTATCTCGTAGATTCCTTCCGTATCCGGTGCGGTATACATGCCATCCCGGGTGATAGTACCACCCTCCGGCGTGCAAACCTCCCACAGAATGGTGGCACCGCTTAAGTTCTCCGTTTCTGTCCGGAAATAGCGGCTCTGCATGCACCGTAGTTCCGGTTTATCCGGAATGATACGGATATGCTGCTCGTTGGAATTCTCCTTAGTCTCCGGAAGCTTTTCCGCAAACCAGCGTATCTTTACATTTTCCGCGGATGTAGATTCCAGCAGCCGGACACCGATCACGAAGCTGCCCCGTTCACAGTTGGCTTTGACCCCCATCTCTGCCCGCACCTTCATATCCTCGAAGATCTCTCCGGAACCGAAATACTGTGCTTCCTCCGTATCAATACTCAGATCCACCCGGATCCTGCCAAGCCCCAGTCCGTGTACCACTTCGTTCGAGAAATAGCGTGCACCTTCCCGTCCGCCGATCCCCATGGGGATCGTCACCACACCGGAAGCCACTCTCGGCACGTTCCTGTCCACATTCTTCTGCTCCCGGTCTGCCTTTTGCCGCAGGTGTTCCGCCTTCAGTGCGTCCACGTCCCGGATCAACTGGTCGGTCAGACCCATGTTGACAAAGGCATTGTAGGTCCGCTGGCCGAAGGGAAGCTGTTCGATCTGCTGGATCCTAAGCTCATCTCCGCAAGACTTAAGATACAGTCTGGCCAGATAGATCCCGCCGGTCCCGCTGCTGCGTAAAACCTGATTCATGGCATTGGAATACCAGGAATCCACCATTTGATGATATACGTCCTTGTTGCTGATCAGGACTCTGGCTGAAAGATCATCCGCAGGATAGTACTTCCGTCCGGATATCTCCACCTCCAGTTGTCTTCTTTTTATGGTAATACTGCCGTATCCATCCTCAATGGAAAAAGCCGTCAGCGTATGTCTTGTCTCCGCCGCCTCACAGGCTGTGCGGAAAGAACCGCTCCAATGCTCCTGCAACAGTTCTTTTCCTTCTATGTTGAGGGCTGACAGGGATGCATCCAAATCTACCGATACATCCTGCAGCGGGTGCTTGGCCTCTATCCGCATGATCACATCAAAGGATTCTCCGGAACCCACGAAGGCGGGGATCCTGCAGCTGACCATCAGATCGCTGTTTTCGAACAGCACTGCCGTCTGCCAGGTAAGGCTCTCCAGCGTATCCCTGTCATCTGTCAGGGATACCGGTGTCAGATACAGCCGTCCGCCTTCCCGGAACTTCTCATAGATCTTCCCGCTCTCCGATCTGTCCTCCACCGGGCCCTTGGCGGGGCAGATGCCTTCTTCACTGTATGCCAGGCAAAGATAAGCGTAGGAGATATCTTCCTGGGATGTCAGATTTTCGTATCCTTCGATCTGATCCAGCATCATGACCCGGGGCTCATTCAGAACGATCTCACGTCCGGCACCATCCAGTGCCACACCTGCTTCCACGGAAACGGTCCGGTCATCCAGACTTACCACCTGCAGGCCCGCAGCCACGCCGCTGCCGTGAAGGAAACGATTGATCAGACGACGTTTGTCGTTCAGATATTTCTGCTCTGCAGTCATATCCTGATAGGTCATCATTTTGCCGTAATAATACTGATTGCGTTCAAATGTAAAAAAATGAAGATTTTTCATACGCTTCCTCACTTCTTGGCAGCTGTGCTGCGAGGCGGTGACTAGGCTTTGCTCTCAAGCCGACTGTTGATTCCAAGTCGCAGGTTAGTGCTGTCCTGCGCAGTTCGCTTCATGGGCAGGACCCGGGCCGTTATCCCTGCAGGTCTCATATGTCCAATGACGCGCATCAATGCCTGGTATTCCTTCGGATCATCAATGTATCTTTCGGGAACACGTACTGTGAATGTATAGGGATGCTCCGCATCCTCGCTGATCTCCGGATCCGTTCCCAGATAGATACGAAGATACTCCCGAAGCCCTGCCACGGTTCCCCGTTTTCTGGCCAGCTCCGGTGCCTTTGCTACCAGTTTTCTCAGATGATCATCCGTCCACAGATAGATATCCTCCAGATCGTACCACCCCGCCAGTTCCTCTAACAGTTTTCTGTCTACGGTAGCAGGATGGATAAGTCCTGCGCTTTCCCGGATCTCCCGATCCCGGTCATCGTACAGACTCTGGAAAATGCTTAAAAACCGCTCCGTAAGGTCCGCGCCCGCTCTGTCCTTGCTATAGACACCCGGAAGGAATTTAAGCCATGTATCCTCCGGGAAATACAGGCACATATCTCCCAGAGAGTTATCCATCTCGCGACGACTCAGTTCGATACATACCATCAGATACCGGCCTTCCACCTCATGCAGCAGCATGTCGCCTTTTCCCACCACACGCTTCTTCAGCCACGGCTCTAATTGCCTTTTTTTCGCATTGGATGAAAGCTGCGGATCATGGATCAGTGCGGAGACCGTCGTCTTCTGTTCGTTTATAAGCAGTTCTTCCTCTTCGAAGCTGTAAAAGCTGATCCGCAGGCCCGCACCGGCTCCCTGTCGGCAGTCTACCGTAAACCGGTGCCATATCATGCCGCTCTCAAGACTGTCAAAGACACGGGAAAAAAATACCCCCGTTCCGGTGACGCCGTCCGCAAGGCACAGCCGCCTGTTCCGGTATTCGAGACCATCCAGAAAGCCTCGCTCATAATCCAGTTTTTTATTGATCACAAAATATTTTTTCAACTATCAGTCTCCGTAGAAATTAAGATAGATGTCCATTTTTCCCGGCAGGAATACGCCGCCCGGCGGCGGAAGAAGGTCTCCGTTGGGATTTCTCCGGATCCCTGCTTTTACAGGATCTATCTGAAGAGCGATGATCTTTTTCACACAGGGAAGCTTGTCCAGTCGGCCGTAGAGAGTGCTGAGCTCCAGCGCAACGCCGTACTCCTTCTCTCTGTCCTTGAAGAAGCGATCTAACTCCGCTTTCACCATTGCCTCCGCGTTTCTGTAATTGGGGGAAGGGATGATCTCACAGCTGACATCCACCTTAATGTAGTCAGGACTCTGCAGAACAAACCTGGTTCCCAGAAGGCGATGTTCTTCCAGATTCGCTGCCACCGCTTCCTTTATGCCGTTTGTCAGCTGCAACGTCTGATCACTCTGCCCGGGACGCACCGCCACATAGACCGTATTGGGATCATGATCATCCGTCCATGCATGGGCGGAATGTATGATCAGGCCCGGCGTCGTGCACGCCAGCTTCTCGTAATCCCCGCAGCTCACTGCTCTGTATACCTTCCCCATCTCCTGGGTCATACGCTGCAGTGTTTCCTCTGTTTTTTCCGGATCTATGCCTGCCTCTATCCTGTGCTTCATGCGAAATACGGGAATACCTGTAACCTTAAGCTTCCTGTCTTCCACCATAAATGCAGCATGTTCCTTGATGTTGCCGCCCCTTCCTCTTGACTCGGAGAGTGTCTTCACAAGGATCCTGCCTTCCGGAGGCATTCCGTGAAATCCGTCTCCGAAACGGATGGTGCCGGTCTGCTCATCCAGCGTATAGCACTTCGCATCCGGTCCCTTATTCAGAAAGTCATCTGTCTTTTCCCATCTTTCATAATACCCGTTCTGCAGTATATCTTCCGTAACAACCTCTACACTTTCTGCCAGGAAGCCCTTCGAAGGCATGGGATATTCCTGCTCGGGGAAACCGTTGCCCACTGCTACCAGCTTCCCATCGGGCCAATGCATGGTACGGGACTGCCGCAGCTCGATCTCCCGCAGGCTCACGCCCAGGAGTACGGGAACCGCATCATAGACGCCGGACTTAAGCACCACGCGAAGGGCTGTGTCCTCTCCGTCTGCTGCCGGTCCGTTTTCAAGGCGAAATCGGATCCTTCCCGAATAAAGCATACCACAGGTCTCGTCATTTAGCACAGTAACAGGTGCCCAGCCATCTGCGGTCCGGTACTCCCAATCCAAAGTCGCAACAGAAAACGCACGTCCTGCCTCCATCAGATTTCTTCCCTGTTCTTTCAGCAATAGGGAAAGATGCATCTCCGTATCCGTCTTCAGGTCGCCGTCTATATGTATCGTCATGGAAGTGCCCGGCTGCGGATCCTGTCCGAACACTTTCACGGAAAGCGCATCCTGTTCCATGGATTCATCGACTTCTGCCGTAAATTCCACCTGTCCGTCAGGCGTCTGTCTCTCCACTGCGGTGATCGCAGCAGCAGGGATCCACTCATCGCGAATGGTTTCAAAGGGCATTCCGCCGGAAATAAACACCGTTCCGCAGGGAAGCCGGAATTCCCGCAGTCCTCCTACGCCGGATGCCTCTGCCAGCACCCTGGCCGGCCTTCTGGTCAACGGGCGGATACCCGCCATACGGAAGAACTGCCGATAATGCGCCGGCCCCAGCTGCTGCATGAAATACTGCTGGTTCTCCTGCAGGAACGTAAACAATTCCAGAAACGTAATTCCGGGATCATGGTAGTTATAATCCGTCCAGTCCGGATATATTCCTGCGATCCGGCTGCGGTATTCTTCTATGAGATTTTCAAATGAATCACTGTCAAGTATCAGTTCCGGCAGCATAGCCTACCTCCGGTCATCTTACATGCCTCTGCTGTTCTTGCGTTCCATACGGAAGCGGTGAACGCCGCCGATCGGCAGCACAAAGGGCATATTCCTTATTTCATCGTAGCTTACAGCCGGACTTCCGGTCCGGTTGACAATCCTGGTAAATACCGTACACCGACGCAGGCTTTCCACGTCCTCGTCGGATCTGATCAACGCCTCCAACTGGGAACGCTCCGGAAGCTGTCCGATCTCCCATCCGCCGCCGTCAAAATTGCCGGTAACCGGATCGAGGAACCGGGTCAGTTTGTCCTGCAGATCCTTCTGAATGCGGAACATCCTCTGATAATCGGTGATCACGGCTTCCACATGCAGTTCGATCTCCACCAGCTCTGCCCGCCGGATATGGAAGCGCTCGCTTCCCGCATAGGCTGCAGGCAGTTTATCCTGAAACCATTCATACAGGCGGCTCTTTAAACGCTCAAACCCGGCTCCACGGTCATTATAATCATCGGTGAGAAGCACCAGTGTTACCTCGCCGGGGACTTCCTTTCCGTCAGCATCCACGCCGGTCAGGCATTTTACCTTGCGGATGGATGGTTCTTTGTTGACAGCCAGTTCTTCAAAATCCGATTCCGTAACGGCCCGGAAGTGATGCTTGTTTTCTGCGGCTGCCCGGCGAATGGCTTCTCCCACGGTCTCCCGGTTATATCCGCCCGTCATGGGAAGGGGATTGGTCACACTGCTGACAAAGCCCTCGGAAAGCTCCAAGGCTGTCACGGAGCCCGGTGCCAGGTTACTTTGGGCACCGCCGCCGATGGAGTAGACCACATGGATCCCGTCCACCACGCCGGGGGCCGGCACCTTGCCTGCCGCGTCACCGCCGAAGGACAGGATACCTTCGTTTTCATCCAGCATATACACCCGTTCACCGGCATCGTGGCGCTGCAGATTATCTGTACGCTCCCAGCGGATCCATGCATAGCTTTGTCCGCCAGCCTCATCCAGCACCTGCTCATAGCGGTTCTCACTGGTAAGTGCACGGATCTCCTCGTTACTCAGGCGTTCATCCTCCCGCACCCACAGCTCCAGCTCATGGACATTGCGGTTAAGTAATTGAATGGTGGCATCTGTCTCCCAATTTTCCAGTGTCCAGTATTCACTGAGTCCGTGCTGGATGGTGACCGCCCGGGCACTGTTCAGATACCAGTTTCTGATATACGGTACTTCTTTGTGGTGAGCCGTATTTTCGATCCGTATAGCACGGATCCAGTACAACGGCTCTTCCTGACCGAATATCTTCAGGGGGACCGCATCCGGAATGCCGCTGAAGGTAAGCAGGCCCGTCATACGAAAATCTTCCGTGCCATCCAGAGGCATCAGCGGTGCCCATTCATATCCCCGGTAATACTCCCAGCGGATATCCGGCTGGTTATCCTGCAGGGTCTGCTCTGTTTCCCAAAGGATGCGGACCGGTCCCTGTGTAAAGGTGGTTTTAAAGCCCATCCATAACGCCGGATGATTGTCCTGGGCTGCCTTCACCGGCACCAGTTTTCTCCCTTCCAGTCTCTCTTTTCGGACACTTACCAGCTTCTCCTCGAGATGATTGTAAGCGGTCATGTACTCCGGTTCCAGGCCCTCACCCACATATTTCCAGGTGAACTTGACATCAGAGACCACAGGGGTGACATAATATCCGGCGGTTTTATAAGCATTGTTTACCTTGAGGATCCGTGCCCGGATGTAGTAATTCTCTCCGGAGCCGGCCAGCACCGGTGCCAGATCCTGGGGACAGGTAAAGGTGATCTTTTTCAGCTGCCTCTCCGCGCCTCCGGCTCCGTTGAATGCGTCCGTATTCTTATGGGTGCTGAAAAGCCTGGCCCAGCCACTGCCATTATAATACTCCCAGATAACCTCTTCGATGGTGATATCGTACTCTTTTTCCTGGCCGAACTGATCTTTGGACATAATCAGCTTCCATTCAATGCCATCACCCTCGTCGGGATCTGTGATGGGTATTCTGACGAACTCCTCCTGGAAGCTCAGCTCGATCTCAGCGCCTTTTTTGCTCAAAGCATCTTCCGCACCGAAGTATATGTCGTCATAAACCGAAAATCGCTCTCCGAAGGGCATGAAGGGTTCTTCCTGAGGCTGGTCTGCGCCGGCGCCGTAAATTCCATCCGGAGCCGATCCGGCACATGCCGCAGACATGACGATCCGCGCCGGTGACAGATCCTCCAGTCCCCGTATATCCATTATCTCGCAGCAAAGCCATCTGGTAAGGATCCCGAAATGTTCTGTTTCGGCCCAGGGCGGTTCTCCCATCTGTTTACGGATCCAAAGGGTCCCATCGTGGTACCGGATATCTGTCAGGTACTCTCCGCCGATCTCTACGATATCCTCTCCGTCAGCCTCATCATGGGTCTCATAATAAAATCTCACTGCACCGGGATCAGCCAGACGACTGACGATCTCCTCCGGAAGCAGTACACCGTGCTCATCATAAAACCGAAGACCGATGACGCCGTGGCCGTTCAGATGCAGCAGATAGGGGTGGCTGAGGCGGAAAAGGTGCCGCTCCAGATTTTCCGCAGACATGCCAAACAGCGGAAATCCCTTCCGCTCTTCCATGTCCTGCTGATACAGAAGACCGATATAGTCCTTTGCACCTCGCGTCTCATATACGGCAGCCAGTGTATCCTGCACTACCAGCACATCATCCATCAGTTCTATGGGCACCGGCTCCCCGTTTTCGTCTGTGGTATCCCCGCGAAGCGGTGTCCCTTCAGGGAGAAAAGAACTGGATGCCCCCTCACCGGAAAGCCCGAATGTCACAAAGCCCTCTGCCGGTGCTGCACTCTTCATGGATGTGTTCAGGCAATTAAAATAATCCACCTTCAGCTTCTCCGACAACATGGCATACTTGCGGTCCAGCCGTTCCTGCATACCGGAATAGACGGACGCCAGTGCACTTCCAATATCCGGAAGCTGTCTCGAAAAGCGCCACTCCGGGGTATAAGAATGGGCTTTTTCATGAAGTTCATTCATGATCTCTTCGGAAGATCTTTGTGTTATCTTTTTCATATAGCTCTCCATTCCGAAGGCGTTATGCGCCGGAGGCAGCTAAGCAAGCTTCCCGGCGACTTCAGACCTCTTCTGTCAGTCCTTCGTTGATATAGAACGGGTAAACCAGGTTATAGGGGTTGTTGGTGGTTCGCACCACATAGTCGATCTCGATATCCAGCCTTCCTGCATCTGCCCGGTTGGCATGCACTTCTATGTCTCGTATGCGGGGTTCCCACAGGATCAGTGCTTCCCGCACCGTCTCTTCGATCCTGGAAAGGGTTTCATAATCCATATTATCGAAGGCGTAATCATGGATCGAGCAGCCGAATTCCGGCCGCATGACCCGCTCTCCCTTTCTGGTCATGATGATCAGGTAAATCGCCTGCCGAATATCCTCCTCATAAGCTACCGTCTGCATTTCTCCCGTGACAGGATCGATGCTGAGCGGAAAAGCAAAGCCTCTGCCGAGGAATTCGCTGTTTTGAGTATATGTCATAATAATCCTCTTAGTTTATCTTCACGATGGCACCCTTAACCTCTGTGACTCCACTGGCAGTCAGATTCAATGAGGCACTGCCCTTTACCTGTACCTGACTTCCATGGATCCTTGTGCTCTGACCTTCCAATTCCAGGCTTTGGGAAGCTTTCCCCTCTATCGATGCCGAATCTATGGTGATCTTACTGCCTTCAATGACCACACTGGAACTGCCCACAGACAATGAGATCTTCTTATCTGCCTTAATCTCGATCCGGCCGTTTTTACTGTCGATGAGCACCTGATTACTGCTTTCCTTATCTCTCAAACGGATCAGGTTGGCTTCATCTTCCATGGAGACCGTAAGCTCTCCGGGCGTCTTGACAGTTATCTTCTGCTTCTTTTCCTCATCGGATATGCGGATCTCATTTCCGCCTTTGGTACGGATCACCTTGGTCAGATTTTTCTCGTTCACTGCGTTATCCGGACGATTCACGTCCTTGCACCACAGTGTCCCCAGCACTACCGGGCAATCCAGTCTGCCGTGCATAAAGCCGATCACCACTTCCGTGCCGATCTCCGGCAGCATATAGACCCCCGCCTTGTCCGCCACATAAGGTGTCATCACCGGCAGCCAGCCTGTCAGGAGACGCCCCTTTTCACCGATATAATATTCGACTTTGATTTTACCGGGCTCTTCCTCACTGTAATTGTCTCTGACAGTACCGGAAACCAGTCCCACGTTTACGCTGCCTCCGGCCCAGTTGTCAGCCGTACGGATCATCTCTTCAAGCATCCGGACTCTCCCTTACTCCCATCCTACCGTATCCACCACAGTGCGAAATCCTTCATTGTCAAAGGTATGGGTCACACGGTTGATGTAATATTTTTTGTTTACATTACTGTCCACTCGATCAATGGCGATAAAACGTCCCGGTATCAGCTGGGGAAGTCCTATACAGCTAATCTGTGCCTTCTGACTTTTCATAAGAGAGCGCTTCGCCAACGCCTGCGCATGGGCGCTGCCCATAGACGCGCTGGTGCAGGATGGGTCAGATACGAACCACTGTCCGGGGCCTCCAAGGGCATCGGAGATCTCTCCTGCAGTCTTGGAGATCGCTTCTCCGGAAACCGGCTCTCTGTTCCCGGGATCAAATCCCAGCACCGTAAAATTGGTGTTTTCATATTCTGCGTCCGCTTCCAGGCTCACCAGTCCGCTGCCCGGCCGCAATGTGATGACCGGCGAAGTAACACTGGCAGGTTTACGGAAATAAGCGGTATCCACCGCCACAAAAAACTCTCTGTCCACCCGGCCGTTATCGATCAGATCGGAGCGGATAAAATCATAGTCTGAACTGTTCTGCCACAGCAATCCTTCCTCAAGGTTCTCCTCTGTGGCCTCCACCGAAGCACTGGCCAACTTAGCATAGCGCTTCAGAATCTCGGAAACAGCATCACTGTAATTGGTAACCTTGTATTCTCTGGCATGACAGTTGTCCGTCATCATCAGCTTGCGCACATCCAGTGCAACGAATTCCATGGAATAGCCATCCTCTGCGGAAGCTCTGGTGCGCACGTTGGAGAGATATCCCTTGAATACTTTTTCCAGAGACGACTGGTATCCCAACTTCAGCTCCACGGTCTTTCCCAGTACTGCCGCATCTTTAACAGGGCTTAAATAAGTACTGTTTTTCACATCATAGCAGTCTGAGAATTCCACGCGGACACTGGATACCCCGTCCAGCAACAGCACTGCCTCCACCCGGGAAACTGCTATACCGGCAGCTTTTGTCAGGTCCGTTCCGCCTACCGTAAGGGAGGCTGTGGGTACACGGAAATATTTATATTGTGTCTGCAGCTTTTCAAAATCCCATACTGCAGTCATCAGATCTGCCATAAAAATCTCCATTTCACAGGCGCTTTGCGCCGGAGGTATCGCAAATCAAATTTCAGATCTGTTTAAGACAAATTCGAATTTGACTTTGCGGTCAATGCTATCAAATATATCTTAGTTAGACAAAGCGGGTACCTTGATCACCTGTCCGGGCTGGACATCCAGGGGATTCATAATGTTATTGGCTCTGGCGATGATCCTCCACTTCTCACAATCATTATATTCATCATAGGCGAGACTCCAGAGGCTCATTCCTTCCACCAGTACTCTGGTCTTGGTACGATCCGGAGACTCAAAAGGGTTCTCTCTTGCCGAGGCCGCCGGGTCCTTCTCTTCAGTAATAGCAAGACGTACCGTGGCACGGATCGGCTTTCCTTCCATGGAGAACATGGTATATTCGGCGCTAAACCTGGTGATAACACCTTTGAAATTTAAATTACCCCAGGAAAAGATCACCGTGGGCGGTCTGTGTAACTCTCCCACCACATGGGCTGCCTGCTCCAGTTTTTTGATCTTGTCCGTGATGGGCTTTAACCGGTTTTCCACACCTTCCGTCAGATTCTTGACGGACTGCATCTCCGATTCCGAAAACAGGTCATTATCGCTGAAGGAATCAAAGATCAGGCTTACATCCATAGTGCGGATAACGCCTCCGAGGAATTCCTTGCGCTCGGTATCCTGCATCAAGTGCCTTACATCCCGGTAGGTGGGCTCAGAAGAGATCGAATAGGAAGAGGGATTAAAGGTAAAGCTGATATCTTCCTTCGGTGATCCGCCCTCATCGCAGATGCTGATCTTTCCTTTTTTCAGTGATGTCATGGACGACATGCTCTATCGACCTCCTCTCAAGCGCTCCATCTGTGCCCGGTCATCCAGCTTTTTCAGGACTTCCCTGGATACATTGTGTTGTTCCAAGCTCTGCTGCCTGCTTTCCAGGCGTTCGATCTGCTTTTGCTGCTGGTCCAGCCGGTTCATCACATTTCCCAGACTCTGTGCCACTTCCTGTACATTGTGTTCCTGCGTATGATAGGATGTGGTCTCGAATTCAATGTCCTGGTAAACAGATTCGGAGCGTTCCTCCCTTTTGGTACTGCGGGATGTCTCCTGCTGTGTACTATCTGCTCTGCGGGGTACTTCCATCCGGGCTGACGCCAGCTCTAAGTCCTGTTGGTTGTCCGGAGAAGGTACATGCGCTATGGAAGCCGCATGTGCCATAGATGCAGCACGTGTCATTAGCGTTCCCTGTCTCTCAGATGCGTATGCCAAGACTGCTCCGTCTGCGGTTGTTTCCCCGTTCGTGGTTCCTTGTCCCGCTACATTCCGTGTATCGGAAGCGGCAGCTCTCTGCAATAAATGGGGGATGGTATCAGCGCTGCCTGCTGTGGCTCTCCGTTCCTGTTCCTGCGCCAGTACTTCTCTGGTAAGGACCCGTTCCTCCCGCAGTCTCTCCACTGTATTAAGTGCGGTATCCGCAGCCCTTTCCGCGTTGTTTCTGCTTTCCTGCAGCATAGCCAGCAGGGCTCCGCCCGGTCCGGTATGCACCCGGTGAAACATCTGCTCCGACGGGATACTTGCCGATCCGGATCCATTTCCCACCGACAATACATCTGTGATGAAGGAATGCCAGTTTTCCTGTTCTCTGGTGGTAAGCTTTTGGAAGTAATGCTGTCCTTCCTCCGCCGGACTTGCTGTGCGCAGTACGGTATGCTCCCGCAGGAAGCGTTCCAGCGTGCGGATAGAGCTGTCCGGTATATGACTTACGCTGCGCAGTCTTTGTATCAGTTCCCGCTTCTCCCGCGACATACGGATCCCTTCTTCTGCCAGCGTCAGTTCTGTGTCTTTCGAAGAAGGCACTTCTGCACCTTGCCGAGAAGAAGCCCCTGTACTTCTCTGCGAAGCAGCTTCTGTACTTGTCACACCGGAGATTTTTGTACTTTTCTGCACAAATACTTCTCTGTCTGCCGTATTGCCGGTCTGCAGGAAAGAAAGATCCACACCCTCCGGAATATCCGCTTCTTCTATATTCGTGATCTCTGTCCGGAAGGTACGCCAGTCATCCATCGTCATGTTCAGCACAGCGTCTGAGAGCATATCGAAAACCTGGGTATTCTCCGTCAGGGTCTGCCGCTGCTCTACTACTGTGCGCAGCACTTTTTCCAGGACTCTTGCCGTTTTATCTCCGGCGTGCAGCTGTCTTAGGAATGTCTGTCTCTGGGTTAACATCCTGTTCTCAGAAGCAGGCCCCTGCGTCTGAGAAACATCTGTCCCCTGCCCGTTAGCAGAAGGCATCTTTTCCAGTAACTGTCTGGCCATCACCGCCCCCGGCTGTCCCGGCTCATCCACGAATGAATGCAGTCTTTCCAGGATCTGTGCGGAAAATCTGCGGAACTTCACATCATCCATGGTCCTTAACACGTTTTCCAATGCCTGCATGGATGAAAATCCACCTGCCTCCAGGAAAAACTGTCTTTCCTGTTCCGGCGCCCGCTGTATGCGCCAGAATAACTGGCGCGCCTGCTCGGATGCGAGGGTCGGAATGTCTTCTTCCTCTAAGAAAACAATTCCGTCATCGGTAAAGAAGTATCCCTCCTTCTCTAACAGCTCTGTCAGCACGGTCCATTCCTCCGAAGAGATCTGCTGGATCTGCTGTTCAATGCCGGAGGAGCCTTCCCTTGTCCACATGGCATCCGACAGCCCGGACAGTTCCGTTACCTGCTGCATCCTTTCTACCAGTTCCATGGAAAAACGTCTGAACTCTCCGCCGTCCATGGATCGGAGTGCTCTCTCCAAGGATATGACCGTCCCGTAGCCGCCTGCCTGTAAAAGCAGCTTTTGTTCCTGCCGGGGTGCTCGCTGCACCCGCCAGTAAAAACGACGTGCGGCCTCAGAGGCCCACCCGTTCATCATAGGTGTGGATGCATTGCCGGAACTTCCAAGGGATAGCAGCTCTGTTCCTGCCCGGTCCAGTATTTCCATCCGGTTCCCCTGACCGTTTCTTCCGGACTCGTAAAGACGTTTGTAAAGTTGGGACATATACCGCTCTCTGGTTCCGTTTCCACGGGAAGCGGCTGTGAGAATACGAAGAATGATCTCTTCCTGCTCCTGGGCGGACGAAGGTTCCTTTACCTTCACCTCTTCGTTCGCTTCTGCAGACCTGATACCGGATGATCCCCGCTCTGTTTCCTCTTTGTGCTGCAGGTATCCCTGCAAAGTGATATTTCTTTGTTCCGCCGGGATTTCCTGCACAGCAGGCCCATTGTTTAACCTTCCTGCGGACTTTTCTTCAATAGAGGTCCTGAGTTCGCCCAGGACCTTCTCCAGCTCGTGCACCGAGGATTGAGAAGCCTGCCCGGATGAGGCGCTGCCACGGATATTCAACTGTCGCAGCAGCATCCGGCAGCTGTTAGTTAAAGACAATGCATACTGATGAAGCCATTTCTGATTGTAAACGTTCATCTGCACGCGGATCCGATTGAGGGTTATGAGCTGCGTAGAAAGTCGATCCATAGTATCCGCAGCTTCCGAATGCTTCTCCGGATACGCAAAATCGGCAGACGGCAAATTGCCCTCTTCCGAAGCCTTGTATTTCGCAATAATGGCATCGGCGAAGGCACTGTCTGCATGTAATCCGTCTCGCGGCATCTGGTATCTGGCGATCACCGGCATAGGTCTGAAGCTGCCGATCTGTCTTGCTCTAGTCTCAAATCTCATTGCTGCTTACCTTAGGATGTCTTTCCTTCACGAAGTCCACTGTGGGTAATTTCAATGGTCCTGTAGATCACGTGGCCCTCCATGGCATCCAGACCGGAAAGTTCCCACCTGGTAACCAATCCTTTGTCAAAATAATAATTCTTCTTCACCGTTCCGTGGTTCATCACCAGGATCTGCACATTGCTGACCACTGCGCCCGGCCGAAGATCAGAGTCCGCGTTGCCTTCCGCATCCGCCAGAAGACCTCTCTCAAAAATAATCTTCTGCTCCGACGACCGCTGTTTCAGGAGGCTACGCACGTTCTGATTATCTCCGCCTTCCCGAATGGATTCCACTTCGATAGACTCGGAAATATTCCGTACTCTGGCAAAGCTGAAGGAAGCGGATCCTATATGGACGATGAAATTGCTGTTTAACAGCAGGCTGTTGGATATACTCATCTTTCCCTCTCTTGCATAGATCACGGCAGTAGACTTACCTGTTCCGGCTCATCGTTCAGTTTACGGTTGATTTTAGAGATCTCATTGCACCAGCGGATCCGTTCCTGATGACTCAGGGACATGATCTCTTCTCTGCTCCAGTGCATATAATAGCCGATAAAGCCGGCTTCCTCATAGATCTTCTCTGATGAATACGTCTTTATACCCCGGCTTCGGTAAAATTTACAGGGATCTCGACCTCCTTGCCGCAATGAGGACAAACTCCCTTATATACCGGGATCTCCATGGCGTTGATCCTTTGATAGAAATCCTGCAGATATGCCAGATCCGGTGTGAACAGGCCCTCTACGATACGCGTATCCACCGCCGGAAGTGTTCCCAGCTTCGTAATGACCCGAGCCAGGATGATGACTGTGAGATAGCCCGGATTCTGCTGTACTCTGGAATCCTTCAGCGGAAGGATCTCATCCGCTGCGTTCGCCAGTCTCATCACGCCTTCTTTATGTACATTGCCATCTCTGTCAACGTAACCTCTCGGAAGAGTGAAAGAAAATTCTGTCTGAAACATATTTCCCTTTCTATGCCAAAATACCAATGAAGAGGCGGGTCGTTAGAGACACGCCTCTTCTGAATCACATGAATATTACCCTATGATACTCTGGTTAATCCTTCGTGTGCGATCTCCAGTGTCTCAATCGCAATTTCGGATGCCGTTGCGTTAAAGTCAGGCGCTGTATACTTGGTAGGCCAAGCGTTGATCGCCTGCCAGGATGCTGCAGGTGCCTGGGTGTCGTTAAGCAGGGTGATGGTCACGGTCTTGCGCTCTACAGTGCCCTGAACACCGGAATACAGCCAATCATACAGTACCTTGCTGTCTGTCATGCCCTTCTTTAATGTAATGTTGCCGTACTTCTTAAGGCCCGCCACCTTCATAGGGGTCTCTGCAGTCATGTCGCCTTCACGGTACTCGATCGGTTCGATCGTAATATCGCTGCCTGTCACCTCTGTAAAACCGCCGGCTTCCAGGCCATCGATCTCTACTTTATATCTAAATTTCGCATTAGGATATCCAACAGTAGCCATAATAGTTCCTCCAACTCATAGTATTACCGATACATTTCATGCACCGATACGTTATGTCTCAGGCCATCAGCCCTCTTCACCGCTGCCGGCGCCAGTATCTGTGCTGTCAGCTGTCTTCTGGGACAGACGGAAGATCACAAATTCTGCAGGTTTCACAGGTGCTATACCAATCATGCACACCAGGCGGCCGTTATCAATATCGTCCTGTGTCATGGTGTCACGGCCGATATTAACGAAGAATGCCTCTTCCGGTGATGCGCCTGCCAGAGAGCCGCCTCTCCACAGATTCTCCAGGAATACGCTGATAGTTCTCTGTACACGTACCCACAGCATCTCATCATTGGGTTCAAAAACAGCCCAGTTGGTATTGGCGCGGATAGACTCTTCCAGGAAAATGAAGAGACGTCTTACGTTGACATATTTCCACAACGGATCGGAAGAGATAGTTCTTGCGCCCCAAACACGAATGCCCTGTCCCGGGAAGGAACGGATCAGGTTGATCCCCTTCGGATTCAGGATATCCTGCTCGCCCTTGTTGAACTTGATATCAAGGCCGACACATCCGCGGACCACTTCATTAGCCGGTGCCTTATGTACACCTCTGCTGTTATCGGTTCTCGCATAGATACCAACCACAGAGCCTGACGGAGGTACTGCCACATTCTTACGATCCAGCGGATCGAAAACAGTCAGCCAAGGATGATACATTGCCGCATAGTTAGAATCAAAGATGTTTCTGTGGTTGATCAGATCCTCTACCTTCTTGGCATCTCTGGGCATATCCAGTACTGCAAAACGGCTACCCAGATTCTCGCACTGCGCCACCAGGGTCAGCTGTACGTTGGGATCAGTAACACCGGGTGCTGCCAGGATAGATACGGAATCGTTATCCAGGAAAGCCTGGATACCGGTGCGCATGCCTGCGCCCCTGTCTTCGCCGATGAAATCACCTGCGGTGATGCTGTCCACGCTGCCGTTGGTACCGCCGGTCAAAACCAGGGTCTCCACTGCCTTGTCCTTGCCTGCAATCTGCTCAAAAGGAGATACGCTTCCGTCCTCTGTGCCTACATAAGCCACATCGACCAGATCGGACTTAGCTACCTTCTTCTCAACAAAGTTTGCTGCATTAATGTTAAAGCTCAGATTGTCATAAAATTCCACTACATCGTGGTAACGTACATCCAGGCTGAACTCACAGGTGGTGAGTACCTTAGTGGGCAGGAGTCCCTTGTCCACTGCATCCTCGCCAAGCTCCTCTGCCAGCGTCAGGATGTTGCCCTGTGCCTTCACGATCTTGTTGTAGGAAACTTCCTTGCCATCGTTGAACATTACAACGTCTCCGGTGTTGAATCCGGCGCCGTTCTTTACGATATAACGCTTTCCTGCATCAGTCTCCAAGATCTCCAGAATCTGGGTTCTGGCCTTGCTGGCCGGTGCTACTACCACGCGGATATCATCGCCCCATGTGCCTTCATTCTTTGCAGTGACAGCTAATACCTTATTGCTGCCCTTTGCGCATGTAGCATCGGACGGTACTACTCTGACGATGAATGCTCTGGATCCGCCGTTCATAAAGAACTGATCTACCGCATAAGCCAGGAATCTGTACTCTCCATATTCATTCTCGGAAAGATAACCGCCATACATACGCTTAAAATCTGCCGGGCTTGTAACAAGCTGCGGAACGCCTACAGCCGGTCCCTTCTCTGCCAGTCCTACAAAGCCTGCAGTACTGGTGCTCACACCCTCCATGGGTGCGGAACCTGCTGGCAGTTCCTCCACATACACGCCAGGTGATAAATACTCTGCCATAACATTTGCTCCTTTCATAAATGAAATATTGAAATTTAGCTAATACAATCTCAAGTGCCTGATACTTTATAATCGTCCCGGTGATGGTTTCGCCCGTTTCTGCCGAGATTGTAACTGTGGTATCCAGGAGCATTTACTCCTTCACACCATGTGCAGTCTTCTTACAAAATTGTATCATTTTTTTCTGAAAACACAACCAAAAATATATACTACTTTTTATGTATTTTTCAGTTAAAGACACTTTGTAACCATTGAAAAGCAACGTAATTGTAAACAAGCCGTGATCTGTTATAGCTTCTCTTCGTCCTGTCCTGTTGCTTTCTTTGTTGCGCTCATTATGCAAAACGATCTGTATTAAATGCGTAACTGCATTGATGCGGTGATTCTATACCCGCCTACTTTCTGCGCAGCTCCCAGAATGCCACAGCGCTGGCAGCCGCCACATTTAAGGAGTCCACGCCGTGGGACATGGGGATCATCACAGTATGATCCGACCGGTCTATGGTCTCTGCCTTCAGGCCTTCTCCCTCTGTGCCCAGGATCACCGCCAGTTTCTCCTGTCCGGCCAGTACGGGATCGTCGATGGACAGTGCCTCACTGCGCAGTGCCATAGCAGCCGTACGAAAGCCCATATCTTTCAATTGTTCCATTGCCTTTCCCGGCCAGCTCTCTGCCTCCAATACCGTCCAGGGAATCTGAAACACTGTTCCCATACTGACTCTGGCCGCCCGTCGGTATAACGGATCTGCGCACCCATGGGTCAATACCACTGCGTCCATGTGCATGGCGGCGGCGGAGCGCATGATCGCTCCCACATTGGTAGGATTCTGCACCTCCTCCAAGACAGCCATGCGCTTTGCCTCCCTGCACAAATCTTCCAAAGCAGGCAAGGGACGTCTTCGCATGGCACACAAAAGCCCTCTGGTTAATGTGAACCCTGTTAAATCTGTAAGAACATCATAAGTTGCTGTATATACCGGTACTTCAAAAGGACAATCCCGAAGCAGGTCTGCTGTCTCACCCGCATCTGCCATAACCAGTCTGTCTTCTCCCAGAAAGGACAGAGGTTTATAGCCTGCATCCAGAGCCCGCCGGATCACCTTGGGGCTTTCCGCGATAAAGATCCCTATGTCCGGCTCATAATAATGATAGAGCTGATTTTCCCGCAGGCAGGCGTAAACCTCCAGGGAAGGGGACGTCAGATCTTCTACCGGGATCTGATTCTTTTTTATATCCATATCGATCCTCATTTCCGAGCAGCTTTGCTGCAAAAAAGCGACGGGAATTTCCATATAACCATCGTTATCTTTTAAGCTTGCTCTTTCCTTTCATTATAACAAAGCAGATGTCTTTGATTTTCTCCGTTTTATATAAATTTATACTTGATTTTTTGTGCTTTTTTGCTATACTGATCCAGATAAATTTCATAGCGTAAAGACTTTGGTATAAATTGGAAACGACACAAGTGTATGCTTGATAACGAACAACACGTGTGTTTTTTTGCGCCCTTTTTTCATTCAGGAGGTAATTATGCCAAAGACACGTTTTCAGAATGTTATTTTCACCCTTATGATGTCCTTTCTCATGGTCTATGCCATGATCTGCTACAACATCTCCCTAAATATCGGCGGTATGACCAACGAAGTATTTCTGTTAGCCTTCCACGAGATGGTCATCATGTGGCCCGTCGCTTTTATCCTGGAGTTCTTTATCATCGATAAGGTAGCCCACGCCATTGCTTTTCGCGTGGTAACCCCCAAGGATCGTCCCTTCGCCATTACCGCAGCCATCTCCATCGCCATCGTCATCACCATGTGTCCTATCATGAGCCTGATCGCCACGATCCTCTTTAAGAATGCCGGCTCTCAGTTCATTGCCGTATGGCTCCAGACCGTTGCTTTTAATTTCCCCATGGCATTTTTCTGGCAGCTTTGCTACTGCGGCCCCATTATCCGTTTCCTGTTCCGTCTGCTGTTTGCTAAGCAGATGAAGGAAGATGTAGCGAAATAGTGCCACCCGGTCATGCACCGGAGCGCGGCAGATGTCTCGCACCGTGCACTTTGCGCCGTTTTGCTTATGATCTGCCTCTCGCCTGCGGATGGCACGGCCCGAACTCGCATCCCCGCCTGATGCGGGGATGCTCAGACATTACGGGCCTA
>CAVBJS010000019.1:0-40397 GCA_963596015.1 Bacteroidaceae bacterium | reverse complement strand
CGATACCGGTAACGATACCCATGATAGCAGAACCCATAGGGCTGACAGCGTCACACCCGGCGGTAATGGCCACCAGACCTGCCAGAGAGCCGTTGAAGGTCATTGACACATCAGGCTTCTTATAACGGATCCAGGTGAAGATCATGACAGTAACAGTAGCTACAGCTGCGCAAAGGTTGGTATTTACGAAGATCATGCTGGCAGAGATCATGTTCTCGTCGGTACTCATGGCAACGGTGGAGCAGCCATTGAAACCGAACCAGCAGAACCAAAGGATAAATACGCCAAGTGCCATAGCACTCATGTTATGACCTAAGATAGCGTGAGACTTGCCGTCCTTGGAGTACTTGCCGATACGGGGTCCAAGGATGATGGCGCCGATGAGTGCGCAGACACCGCCTACCATGTGTACTGCGGTAGAACCTGCGAAGTCATGGAAGCCAAGCTGGGAAAGCCAGCCGCCGCCCCAGATCCAGTGACCGGAGATGGGATAGATGAATGCGGAGATCGCCAGGCTGTAAAGGCAGTAAGCCTTGAAGTTGGTACGCTCTGCCATGGAACCGGAAACGATGGTTGCTGCGGTAGCGCAGAATACAGTCTGGAAGATCAGATAGCACCAGGTGGGCAGAGAGCCGAAATCATAGGTGCCGGTTACAAAGGGATCAAAACCGCCGATCAGCGCGCCGGAGCCGCCGAACATCAGGCCAAAGCCAAGAAACCAGTATACAGGGGTGCCGATGCAGAAATCCATCAGGTTCTTCATCAGAATGTTGCCGGTGTTTTTCGCTCTGGTCAGACCTGCTTCACACATAGCAAAACCAGCCTGCATGAAGAAGACCATAGCTGCACCCAACAGGGTCCAGAGTACGTCTACAGATACATAATTCATACTTCCTCCTTATGCCGCTGTCCGCCGCGGCAGCGCGGTGAGAATTGTCTCCTCATAGTATTGCCGCCACAGCGGCAAGGTACTTTATAATAGAAGGATGGCGGTAAGTCTGTCGGCCGATCGCTCCGACAGAGACTTTGGAAAGGAATCTCTTTGTCCCGCCGGCAGATAACCCGGATAAGGAAGATTATCTGTCGTTAACCTGTCTTTGGGATGTCTTTGATATATCTCTAATATGTCTCAGTCATCCTAAAGCGAGAGAAACCTGTACAAAAGCAAGCCTGTACAAAAAAAGGCGCCGGGAGCATTCTCCCAGCGCCTTTGCTGTCGCCATACCATTCAATTATGCGGTAAGTGTAGCTTATATGAACGCATTAGTCAATAACTATTTTTCACAATTGTGAAGAAATGTTAAAAGAAAAAGAAAATTTACATAAAAAATCTCTGTTTTTTTCATTAATCCTAAATTATTCATGAGGCTTGGTTTTTCCCAAACCCATGAGTATAGTGGTTCACTTGTCAAGACCAAAATATGAGATTTTTATAATGAACTGATATGGTTGATAAGTTACAGGAAACGCTGGGAAAGCAGTGGAACTCTCCCTTGTTCCATTTATGCTAAGCTACATATGGCAACAGCATTGTTGGATAGTAGCATTCAACCGGTGTCTGATAGTCAAGTGCAGAATGACGCCGTTCAAGGTTGTAAGTGTGGATATACTGTCCGATGGCAGCAAGAAATTATATATATTCACATAAATTTATCCAGTTCTTTCTCCACCTGTTTGCGTACCTTCACCTTCGGCTGTTCGATGATTTTTCCCCTTGTCACCACCATATCGATATTGCGCAGTGCCCGCAGATCTTTCAGCGGATTCTTCTTTGTCACGATCAGATCCGCACATTTTCCTGCTTCCACGGTGCCTGTGATATCGCCGACCCCTGCCAGTTCTGCGCTCCGCGCGGTGGCCGTATATAATGCAAATGCGTTGGATGCACCTACGTATTTGTGGAAATAATAAAGCTCCCGCCAGAAATCATACTGGGTGATCCACGGACAGCCCACGTCATTGCCAAGGACTACCGGAATATCATTCTCCAGTGCCGTCTTCGCACAGGCAATGATACCTTCAAAAACCACATTGCCGTTATACTGTTCTACCTCCGTGGCATTGGTGATGGAACGGTCAAACAATGCATACGGAAGAGCCGGTGAAAGGGTTGTGCAAAGAAATGCGCCGTGTTCCTTGAACATCCGGACCATATCCTCTTGCAGCGGTGCTCCATGCTCGATGGAATCCACACCATTTTCCAGTGCCGCCCGTACGCCTTCCGGTGATTCTACGTGTGCCGCCACCAGATAGCCCGCCTCATGGGCTTTGTCACAAACTGCTTTTACCATCGCCGGTGACATCTTCATCTCTCCCGGTACTCCCTTTTCCTTCGCATCCATCACACCACCGGTGATCATCAGCTTGATCAGGTCCACCTTTTCACGTTTGGACTGCTCTACATGTGCCAGCGCTTCTTCTATATTGTGTGCGGTGATGGCCACGGAACCAGCCATATGCCCTCCCGGCACGGAGATGCCCTGGTTCGCCGCCAGAATACGCGGTCCCAGCTTCTTATCTGCCGCGATCTCATCTCGCAATGTAGTATCAAAATCTCCCAGACCGCCCATAGTACGGATCGTGGTCACGCCGCTCATCAACTCGTCTTTGGCAAATCCATATACCAGCTTGTATGCGATCTTTCTGGTCAGGGAAGTACCCATGATCATATTCACCAGCTTCTCATTGTCACGCTGCTTCTTCTGGGGCTTGCCGTTTCCCGCAAGATGGACGTGCATATTGATCAGCCCCGGCATGATATATCTGCCTCCCAGATCTATCTCCTTATACCCAGCCGGCACCTGCCCTGCCGGCACGATCTCTGTAATACGTTCGCCATCGATCAGGATGCTCCGGTTCTCCTGCACCTGCATATTCTTCGTTCCATCAAGAATCTTTCCGTTTATAAATGCATATTTCATATAGGAACTCCACCTCTCTTGTGCTAATACATATAGAATCATTATAAAGAAAAAAATATACAAAGTGAAGTATTCTCCCTAACGCCGACATTCTGAGTAGGCGTCTGAACCACAGCATTTGGCGGACTAATACAAAAACAGTCCGCAATATGCACTGATCGATACAGCGTAAAGCAAACGTACCATAAAAAATAGACCGCACATGCGCGGTGTCTGCATGTGCGGTGCCTGCATGTGCGGTCTTAATGTCAAGTTTTCTATCACTACTCTGCGTAGAATTCTTCTGCTATAGGTTTCATATAAAGATGAACACTACTCTCAGCTCTGCTTCTCATTCAATGTCCGCATGGAATTAAGGATAGCCAGCACAGCCACGCCTACATCTGCAAAGACAGCGGCCCACATGTTGGCGATACCCAGGGCACCAAGAAGCAGTACCAGGATCTTGACACCTAAGGCAAAGACTACATTTTGCTTTACGATGCGCAGTGTCTTGCGAGAAATCTTTACGACGCCGGCAATCTTGCGCACATCGTCATCCATCAGGACGATATCGGCGGCTTCTATGGCGGCGTCAGAGCCCATGCTGCCCATGGCGATACCGATATCTGCTCTGGTCAGCACCGGTGCATCATTGATGCCGTCTCCCACGAAGGCCACCTTATCCTTATCACCTCTGCCCTGCAGCAATGCTTCCACTCTGGAAACCTTATCGGCAGGCAGCAGCTCTGCATGATATTCATCGATGCCGATGGCGGAAGCCACAGCAGCCGCTGTCTCTTTCCGGTCGCCGGTAAGCATTACCGTCTTTTTGACACCTACGGCCTTCATATCTCCAATAGCCTGAGCTGCCCCGTCCTTGATCGTATCGGAGATCACGATGCATCCCTGATAGATTCCATCCGCCGCCACATAGACCACGGTGCCGGCACTCTCACACTTTTTATAAGTAATACCGTTCTGCTCCAGTAAAGTTCCATTTCCCAAAAGGACTTTTCTTCCATCTACCAGCGCAGACAGTCCGTGACCTGCACTCTCCTTTACTTCTTCTACCCTGTCGGTATCCAGCTTCTTTCCATAAGCTTCCCGGATAGACTGGGCAATAGGATGGGTGGAGAAGGCTTCTCCTAAGGCCGCCATTTCCAGCAGTGCTTCTTTTTGTTTATCCTGTGCATTGTCCTCTGTATTGCCTGCATCCTGCACAGTACTTCCTATATTTTCTTCATTAGCCTCAATGCTTCCTGCTTTGCCTGCATCCTCTGCCGGCAGGATCTGCGTAACCTTAAATTCTCCCTTGGTCAGGGTACCGGTCTTATCAAAGACAATAGTAGATACCTCTGCCATAGCCTCTAAATAGTTGCTTCCCTTTACCAGTACGCCGATCTTAGAGGCAGCGCCGATACCGCCAAAGAATCCCAGAGGCACGGAAATGACCAGCGCACAGGGACAGGAAATAACCAGGAAGGTGCAGGCTCTCTGGATCCAGTCAGCCCATACCCCAACGCCGGCCCCGGCAAGGAGCATCAACAAAATGGGCGGCACAATGGCCAGGATCACCGCACCGATGGTCACGATGGGGGTATAATACTTTGCAAAGCGGGTGATGAAATTCTCCATCTTTGCTTTCTTGCTGCTGGCGTTTTCCACCAGTTCCAGGATCCTGGCCACGGTGGAGTCCTCATAGGCCTTGGTGACCCGCACCTTTAAGGTGCCGCTGCCATTAAGACATCCGCTGATGATCTGATCTCCGGCCTCCACCTTCCGGGGCACGGATTCACCGGTCAGAGCCGCAGTATCCACAAAGGAACTGCCCTCTGTCACGATGCCATCTAACGGTACTCTCTCTCCTGCTTTAATAACGATGATGTCATCGATCTGTACATCATCGGGATCTACTTCCTCCAGCGTGCCGTCCTTTTCCAGATTTGCATACTCCGGCGCGATATCCATCATGGCGGTAATGGACTGTCTGGACTTACCTACCGCATAACTCTGGAAAAGCTCGCCTACCTGATAAAAAAGCATGACGGCCACAGCCTCTAAATATTCCTGTACCCCAAAGGCACCGAAGGTGGCGATCATCATCAGGAAATTCTCATCGAACACCTGACCGTGACGGATATTAATGAAAGCCTTGCGCAGTACATCATAGCCTACGATCAGATACGGCACCAGAAATGGGATCATACGGAGCCATCTGTTGGCGATCAGATCCATGGTGCCTGTTTTTTCCAAAACCAGTAAAATAACAAATAATACAAAAGATATCAGTATTCGCTGCAATGACTGTTTTTGTTTTTTGGTCATGATATGTCCTTTCCGCAGACGTTTTACCCTTAAAAATCCGGATGAGCCTGTAACAGCATCATCCGGAAACCTTTTTCTTCTATGTCTCTAAGTCCTTTCTGGACCATAAGGCAATGGAGAAACCTAAGTCCTCCCGGAAGCTCCGGTGAAGAATCCAGTGCATTCTCTAGTGCATGATCCGGCTCAGACTCCAGTGCAGGATCTAACACATACTCCAGTGCATGATCTACCGCAGGATCCTGCAGTCAGGCTCTACCTTTGCGCAGACCTTTTCCACTTCATCCATGATGGCATCAAAGCGGTCATCCACTGCGTCCACCGTCATCTTCTGCATAAGGAAGTTCACGGAAGCATCATTTACACCGTCAATCTTCTTGATGGCATCCTCCATCTTTGCAGCGCATTCTGCGCAGTCCAGATCCTCGAGTTTGAATTTCTTTTTCATATTTTTTCCTTTCTTTGCCGCAGCTTGTCTGCGGCAACGTGAGGAGAATTTCGCGAAGGCGAATTCTCCGATGCGATCCCCAGGGATGCCGCTTGCAGCATTCCTGATATTTACCGTAATTGCTATCAAGCAATTACGGTAAATTGCCCTTTTCTTTGCCGCAGCTTGTCTGCGGTTCTACTCTTCAATATGCTCCCGTCCCTGGGCGATGATGGTTGCCACATGGGCATCCGCCAGAGAATAAAGCACTTGTTTGCCATCCCGCCGATTCTTTACCAGTGCAGACTGCTTTAAGATCCGCAGCTGATGGGAGATAGCTGACTGCGTCATCTGCAAAGTCTGGGCGATATCACAGACGCACATCTCACTTTGAAACAATACAAAGAGGATGCGAAGACGGGTAGAATCCCCGAATACCTTGAACAGATCCGCCAGGTCACTGAGCTCATTCTCCTCCGGCATGCGGGCATTGACCGCCTGTACCTTGTCCGGATGAGGCTCAAAGCAATCACAGCATTCTGCATCTCTTACCGGTCTCTCCGAATCATTATGCATGATGGCCTCCTTCTTTTGAATATTCAAACATATGAGCATTTGTTCATATGTTTGAATCAAATATACCTCTCTATAATTCTCTTGTCAAGCAAAAAAGCAGCCGGTTATCCGGCTGCTATCTATAACAGGCTATATAGTTCAGACACTTCCCACAGGACCCGCCGCCCAGCCGGTGCCCGAACTGTTACCTTAAATGCAGTTTTTCATTCCTTCACCAGCTTGAATATCGCCGAGTGGGAATAGGTTACACTCTCCGTATGGGCAAAGAGGACCACACCGGATACCGGTGCTGTGATCTGCGCCAGCAATGAGGCATCCAGGGTACTATCGATCTGCGCCAGAACCTGTCCCTTTTTCACATGATCACCGGGCTTTACATAGCCATGGAAGAAACCGGCTCTGGGCGCCCGGACAGTGATCAGGTCATCATCCTCCACGATCTGTGACGCTGCCGGCTGGTAATCGCTGTAGGCAGCTTCCTTTTCCTCATCTAATTCTGTCAGCAGTCCGGTCTGATGCATAAAATGCAAAATAGCAGAAACCGCCTCATGGCTGCTTTTACGATCCACGGTTTCCGTTTGGGTGGTATAGATGGAAAAGGCATCGGTCTCCCAGATCTGCCAGTTATAATTTAAAGTCGTCGTATCAAAGGGTCTGGGCTCCCGCACCATCACATAGGGAAGGCCGAACTTAGCCGCCAGCTCCTTATTTTCAAAACCGGTCTTCATGACCCGCACATGGGGCATAAAGGACCCCTTCATGTAAAAGGAGGCGAACTGAATCCCCATTTGATACTCCTTGATGCCATCAAAGATCCCCGCTGCAATACGCTGGGTGGTCTCTCCCACGTCATATCCCGGAAACATGCGGTTTATATCCGTGTTATCGATGGACCAAAAGCGCTTTTTGATATTAAGTGAAGCGGGATTGCCGCAGGGGATCACCAGGATTTCTTTCCCCTCTGCCAATTTTTCCTCTGCCTCCAGTTCTTTAAGACGGCCGGCCAGGTGGGCTGCGGTATACAGCTGCTGGTATTCATTGCCCCGCAGGCTTCCCAGTACGCACAGTGCCTTCTCGCCGCTGCCGAAGCGAAGCCCCTCTACTTTAAATTCATCCCGATACAGGGGATGAAAGGAATATATCGTTTCTTTTTTCACAGTTTCCTCATTTCCAGGCAATAAAGTCTATGATAAGTCTCCTACTGCTTAAGGATCCTTCCCATCAAAGAACCCACCTGCACCACTGGATACTCCCGGGTGGTAAATAAAAGTCCCTCGTGCTCTGCCCGTACGGTGCTGATCTTCTCCCCGGAAAGAGGATCCACCAGGATACCCAGTACCGTACCGGGCTCCACTTTGCTCCCCACTTCCTTTTCCTTGATGAAAATACCGGCAGCAGGTGCGTTCAGGAAATCCACCCCATCGGCCCTGTTGGACACAAGAGGCTTGCGCACCGCACAGTCCTCTCCCTGCCAGATGCCCATTTCCTTCATGGTATGCAGGATACCGTCCACCAGCTGGATACCGTATTCTCCGGTGATTCGCATGCCTACCCCCATCTCTACCACCAGGGTAGGGGTGCCGCGGCTGTTCAGACTATAGGCCAAGGTGGATTCCAGTACCGTGGAATTCTGATGCACCCAGATAAAATCCACATTCATCTGCGCCGCATAGGGAAGCAGCTTTTTCTCGTGGAGTTCATTGATCCGGATCTGGGGAAGCTCCGTGAGAAAGATGTTGCTGGCATGGATATCCACCACCAGATCTGCGCCGCACAGATCCTTTAGGATCTCATCGGCGATATGTTCATTCATATCTCCTTCCTCAGAGCCGGGAAAGATCCGGTTCATATCCAGGTCAAAGGCCGGCAGTCCCCGCATGATGGTATCGATGCCCAGCGGATTCATGGCCGGATAAATATCTACCACGCCGGAGAGAAGCTCCGGTCTCTCCTGCAGACGCCTGGCCAGCTCATAGGCCACGAACTGTCCCTCCAGCTCATCCCCATGTACACCGGTGACGATGCAGATCCGTTTGCCGCCCTCTTTTCCCAAATGGTTCTTGCGAATACGCAAGTGTTCGCAGACAGGCAATTCTACGCTTGTAATAGTTTCTATCATAGTTACCTTTCTTGTCGCAGTTTGCTGCGGCAAAACAAGGAGGATCTCCTCTAAACGGATTCTCCGTATAATTCCTATACCTACAGCAGACCTAAAACGCTTGACCGCATAACTCCCTACCTGACGATCCATGCGGTTTCACTCTCACTGCTGCTCCACCGACACCCGAACGATCTGCTGCTGGCTGATGGAGCCGCACCCGAAAAAGATGCCCTGGCTGATCCTGCAGTCTGCAAAATCTCTGCCGGCACCGATCTTGATATGAGCCGCTGCCACTGTGCAGTCGTTGGTGGGATCCAGTCCGTACCAGTACTTACCAAGAGCTGCCTCCACCCAGGCGTGGCTCTCTCCCTCGCCCTGCAGCATCCCCGTTACATACCTGGCGGGTATCCCGGCTAAGCGCAGCAGACTGATGAAAATATGGGCATAGTCCTGGCAGACACCGGCGCCCCGCAGGAAAGCCTGCTCCGCCGTGGTGGTCACATCCGTAGCTGCCTTTTGGTAGGAAAAATCTTTATGGAGCCGATGCATTAGGCTAATGGCGATCATAGCCTGCTCAACGCGATCTGCCCCCTTTCCCGTTTCCTTCTTTTCACGATCGCGGAATATTTCCGGCAAAAGTTCCTGCACCACCTGCTCATAATAAGCCCGTATCTTCTCCCCCGGTCTGGTAAGGTGAGTGGGATAACGGTAAATGCCCAGCTTTTCCTCTCTTACCCCTTCCTCCGGATACAGGACAATGCCACCCTCTTCTATTCCATTACCGCTATGTACTGCCCCATCTTCTCTTAAGGTTAAAAGTGCTTCCCCTTCCACTTGCACCGAAAACAGCCGGTGAGGCTCCTTCAGGAGTCCAAGAAGCTCCCGATTTCCGAAAGCATCCCTGGATTCCCAGGAATGCCCGGCGGGAAACAAGTTCGTATCTGCCCGCAGGATCTGCTGTCGCAGATCATTTTGGGGCAGACATTTAATAGTATAGTGATGACACTGCACCGGACCGTCAAAAACTAATTCCATCCGATAATGAAAGCCGGTCTGCACCTGGTTCATGCAGTTATTCTCCTTTACCTGATCTTTTCCCATCCGTCGCAGCGCCTTTTATCTACAGACTCTCTACTGCCCGGATAATCCCATTATAATCCGGGTCCGGCAGAGAGGCATCCATCAGCATCTGCTCTAACTGCGTCGGATCGTAGGGCAGTCCTGAGCGCTTAAGTCTGGCCGAAAGCCGCGTGACAAAGCGGCGCATCTCTTCCCGCCCTACTCTGAGTCTGGCATAGAGATCCACTCTCTCGATGCGACGACCTGTGACCAGTATATCACGAACCTGCACATCGTCGATGGCATCATCGGCACTTCCCCAGAACGCCACGATATTGTCCATGACCTTCTGCAGTTCCATCATAGGGGCATCGGATACCGCCGCCCTTTGCATTTCATAGGAAGCCAACTGCACATAACAGAGGGTCTCTGTCCCCAGCATTTCTCTAAGCACGATGGCATTATCATACGCCCTGGATAAGTTGCTGGCAATGGAGTCCGGGTTCTCTTTGCTGTAGCCGTAGCTGCGAAGAAAATCCTCTTTGCCGCTGTAAATGTCCGGTATCTCCAGTCTGGCACAGAATTCCTGATGGATATCCTGAGGCGCATCGATCATTTTGTCATAGTATTGGGAAAAAAAGCGTATGGTGGTATAAACCCGCTCTGTATATCTGCCCAGCCAAAGTATGCTGTCCTTTTGTTCTAACGAGATAGTACCCATGTGTCCTTAAATCCTCCTCCCTGGGATGAGTTGACGATAAATGAATCCGGATTGGTAGAATACCTGGTCAGGCCGCTCTTCCAGACTCTGGCCTGGTCGCTCATGAGCACAAAGGCCCGAAGATCCGCCTTTCTGGGCACCATGCCGGTCTTATCCATAATATCGATATCCTGGAAATCGATGACTTCCTGGGCGATAAAGCGTCTCGGCTCCCGCTTTAGCAGAGCGATGAAATCTTCTTTTTCCTTTGCCGTCATCCGGTCTGCAAAGACCACGCCGTAGCCACCGGCCTCTGCCACATCCTTTAATACCAGCCGGTCAAAATTGGTCAGCACAAAGTTCATATCCTCTTCGTAATAGGGCAGATAGGTAGGGGCATTCTTAAGAATGGGCTCTTCGTCCAGATAATATTTGATCATCTTAGGCACGAAATAGTAAATACCCTTGTCGTCCGCCACCCCGTTACCCGGCGCATTCATAATGGCCACGTTGCCTTTTTTGTATACATCGTAGATGTGGGGAATACCGATCAGGGATTCCGGGTTGAAATTAAGGGGATCCAGGTATTCCGTGGAAATACGGGAGTATACCACGCCTACCTTCTGTTTTCTGCCGGAGTAATCCACAAAATAAAGATAATCGTCCTCTACGGAAAGCTCGTGGCCGTTTACCAGGACCGCCCCGGTCTGCTCTGCCAGATAGGAATGTTCAAAATAGGCCGCATTATATCGTCCCGGTGTCAGAATGACGGGAATGCCGCCGGTATTCACATGATCCATGACATGTCGGAGCATCTGGGGATAATCCCGGTTATCCGCGATAGGCACATCATGAAAGGTATCCGGAGAAGCCTTCCGTTCCAGGCTTCTGGCCATCAGAGGGTAGGATGCACCGGAAGGCACCCGCAGGTTATCCTCCAGAATATACCAGACGTTGTCCTTGCCGAGCACCAAGTCAATGCCTGCGATATGGGTGCTCACCGACTTAGGCGGCATCACATCCTCGCACTGGACCATATAGCCGCTGCCTGCATAAACGAATTCCTCCGGCACTACTCCGTCCCGTATGATCTTCTTGTCATGATATATATCCTGGATAAAGCAATTCAAAGCCGTAACACGCTGGATCAGTCCCTTTTCCAGATAATCCCATTCCTTCTTTTCAATGATCCGGGGAATGGGATCAAAGGGAAAGAGCTGCTCATGAAAAACGTTATTTTTGTAAATACCGAATTTCACGCCGTAGCGGGCCAGCAGTTCGTTGATGCTCTCCTTTCTGTTTAACAGCTGCAGATTCGAATAATCCATACACAATCCTCCCTCTTTTCAGACGGCGCCTTGCAGCCTTCCAAGCCTTTTTGCACACGAAAAGGGCGTACAGATCATCTCTGTACGCCCTTGTACGCCGTCTTATAGTAATCCGTCAATAAATAAAAACCTGCAAAGAAACGTCCATTTCCCCATTTTTCTTCGTTTCCGATTCATCGACGGATATTTATATTCCCATATTATGCGCGAAACCGTGCATTATGTCAAACGTGACTTCCTTACGACTTACGCCTTACATCCTCTCCGGTGCCTCGAAGCCCAAAGTATGGATACAGGTCGTCAATGTCCGCTCGGTAAGGTTAAGCAGGGCGATCCAGGATGCCTTTTTCTCCGCATCCTCTTCAGACAGTATCTTGGTCGCATGATAAAAGCTGTTGAAAGCATTGGAAAGCTCGTAGATATACGCGCAGAGCTTGTGGGGCGCTGTCTCCTCGTAGGCGGTGCGCATGACTGCGTTAAACTGAGCCAGCTTCATCATCAGATCCTTTTCCAGGGCACTCCGGGCACCGGCGATGGTCAGACCGGTAAGATCCTTAACACCGCTCTGCTCCCTGTACTTGCCAAGGATGGACTTAATACGCACGATGGTATAAAGGATATACGGGCCGGTATCTCCCTCAAAGGAAGTAAAGCGCTCCATATCAAAGACATAGTCCTTGCTGGCCTGGTTGGACAGATCGCCGTATTTAAGGGCTGCCAATGCCACCTGCTTAGCGGTCTTTTCTGCTTCCTCTTCTCCGATCTCCGGATTGCTGCGGATCTTGCCCAGCATCTCCTCATTGATATCTGCAATGAGGCGCTCCAAGCGCATGACGCCGCCTTCTCTGGTCTTGAAAGGCTTGCCGTCCTTGCCGTTCATGGTACCGAAGCCGATATGCTTTAATACGGTACTGTCCTCGGTAAGACCGCACTTTTTCGCGCAGCGGAATACCTGCACGAAATGCAGTTCCTGCCGCTTGTCTGTTACATAGATGATCTCATCCGGGTGGAAGCGATCGGTACGCTGCTGGATGGTAGCCAGATCTGTAGTGGTATACAGAGAAGCACCGTCAGACTTAAGGATGATGCAGGGCGGAATCTCTTTGGCATCCCCGGGATCTGTGACATCTACCACCAGAGCGCCGTTGCTTTCATAGGCGAAGCCGCCTTCTTTCATCTTCTCTACCATGGGCGGAATCGCATCATGGGCATCGGACTCACCCAGCCACAGATCAAAGTCCACATCCAGGTTGGCGTAATTCTTCTTCATATCTGCCACGGAAACTGTCACAATCTGCTTCCAGAGGGCTCTGAATCCCTTCTGGCCTTCCTGCAGACGGTGGGTATTGTCCATGGCCTCTGCGTAGTAAGCCTCGTCCTCTTTGGACTTTTTGCTGGCAAAGGGATAGATCTCCTCCAGCTCTGTCACCGTAAAGGGAGCCTCCTGGGGATACTCTCCGTCGAAGCTCTCATTGAAGTAAGGCAGCTCCGGCTTTCTTCTCTTAAGTTCTGTGATGATCAGACCCATCTGCAGACCCCAGTCTCCCAGATGGATATCGCTGATCACATTCTCTCCGTTAAATCTGGCAATACGCTTGATGGCCTCGCCGATAACAGCGGAACGAAGATGACCTACGTGCAGGGGCTTTGCCACATTGGGTCCGCCGTAGTCAAGGACGATGGTCTTGGGATTTTCGGAAACAGACAGTCCTAACTTTTCCTCTTTGGCCATCTCTCCCAGATAGTCTGCCAGAAAGCTTTCCTTGATCCGCAGATTCAGAAAGCCCGGTGCTACTGCCTCTGCCATGGAAAAAATGCCGTCCTGCTTCTCATTCAGCTTGGCAGCCACATCGGTGGCGATCACCAGGGGTGCCTTGTGATAGCGCTTGGCTCCGGCCATGGCGCCGTTGCACTGGTATTCGCACAGGTCCGGACGGTTGGAAGTGCCCACTCTGCCCAGATCTGCATCATAGCCCGCTGCCTTAAAGGCTTCCGCCATCTCCTTCGAGATGATATCCATTAATTTATCCAAGGTAATCCCCCTTTTCTTGTAAAACTATTTTACTGACACTATTCTTTATGGTTTCTTATAGTGATGCCTTACCGGCTCTATTCGTTATACTTTCTCATGGCGATGCCTTACCGGCGCCATTCGCCATTTGTTATTGAACGACTCTCTTATGATAATACCCTGTCAGCAACGTTTTCCGCACTCTTCTCCCGCTGTGCTTTGGAGAATCCGCAGCCGCAGTAATTCTGTCTGTAAAGGCCAAACTGGGCCGACAGCTCTATAGAGCGTTTATAGCCGTTTTTCTTTTTAAAATCCGACGGCAAAAAGGCAATGCCGTACGCTGCGGCCAGCTCCTGCCCGATCTCATTTAATTTAGAGGCATTCTTAAGCGGACTGATGGTCAGTGTAGTGGTGAAAAAATCAAACTTCCCCGCCAGAGCCGCCCGGGCCGTCCTCTCCAGTCGCAGCCGATAGCACCGAAAGCATCGCTCGCCGCCCTCCGGTACCTCTTCCAATCCCCTGGCCATTTCCAGAAAGCTTTCCGGATCATAGGGTGCTTCCAGAACCTCTATCCTGTGTGCCCCCGCGGTGGAATGCATGGAAAAATGCCCGGCCTGGGGGTTTTTCTCCAGTATAGTCCCGGAGGGATCTTCCGTAAAGCGCTGCTCTTCTACCTGCTTATTGTAGATGGCAATAAGCTTTTTTTCCTCCGCCATGCGCTTTTCATACTCTGCGCGCTGGGTAATATTGGGATTGTAATAATAGACTGTGACAGCAAAAAATTCCCGGAGATACTCCAGACAATAGCTGGAGCAGGGCGCGCAACAGCTGTGCAGTAAAAGACGGGGTGCAGGATCTAGTCCCTGCACCCTGTCTGTGATCTTTTCCAATTCTTTGCTGTAATTGATATTCTGCTGTTTTCCCATTTTAAAGCTTGGCGATATCGATGATATCCAGGTCTCTCTTAGACTGCTGTGCATGCTCTAAGCTGGAAACCAATGCTCTTGCTGTATCCAGGGAGGTCAGGCAGTTTACGCCGGTCTCGATGGCTGTACGACGGATCAGGAAACCGTCTCTGCTCTTATCTCTTCCCTGGGTAGGCGTATCGATGACCAGGTCGATCTTATGGCCAAGGAGCAGATCCATTACCGTAGGAGACTCCTGGTTGATTTTATTGACCTGTCTGGCCTTGACGCCGGCTTCCTTTAAGGCGTTGGAAGTGCTGCGGGTCGCATAGATGATATAGCCCAGTGCCTCGAAGCGCTTTGCGATCTCGATGGCCTCACCCTTGTCCGCATCCTTTACGGTGATGATCATCTGCTTATGCTTAGGCAGGTTGTAGCCCGCGCCAAGGAATGCCTTATACAGTGCCTCATTAAAGGAAGCGGAAATACCCAGGCACTCACCGGTAGACTTCATCTCCGGTCCTACGCTGATCTCAGCGCCCCGGATCTTCTCAGTGGAGAAGACAGGCATCTTGATAGCCACCAGGCCTGCTTCCGGCTGCAGACCGGGCTCATAGCCCAGCTCTGTAATCTTCTTGCCCATCATGACCTGTGCTGCCAGGTCTACGATGGGAATGCCGGTAACCTTGCTGATATAGGGAACCGTACGGGAGGAACGGGGATTTGCCTCGATGATATAAACTTCCTCGCCTACGGCAATAAACTGTACATTGATAAGACCGATGACATGGAGCTCAGCTGCCAGTCTTCTGGTATACTCCGCGATCTTCTCCTTTACCTGCCTGCTCAGGCGCTGTGCGGGATATACGGAAATGGAGTCACCGGAGTGGACACCGGAGCGCTCGATATGCTCCATGATGCCGGGGATCAGGATATTCTCGCCGTCGCAAACCGCATCCACCTCGGTCTCGGTACCCTGCAGGTACTTATCCACCAGAATGGGGTGATCCTGTTCATAGCGATTGATGATAGCCATGAACTCTTCGATCTCCTTATCGGAAAGGGCAATCTGCATACCCTGACCGCCCAATACATAAGAGGGACGGACCAGCACAGGATAGCCTAAGCGATTGGCCACTGCCTTGGCCTGCTCTGCCGTATAAACGGTCTCACCGGCTGCTCTGGCAATGCCGCAGCGCTGCAGTACCTGATCAAAGAGCTCTCTGTCCTCTGCCGCATCCACATCCGCTGCATCGGTACCGAGGATCGGCACACCCATCTTCATCAGATCCTGGGTCAGCTTGATGGCGGTCTGGCCGCCGAACTGTACCACAGCTCCGTCCGGATGCTCGATGTCCACGATGTTGCGCACATCCTCCGGTGTCAGAGGCTCAAAGTAAAGCTTATCGGCGATGTCAAAGTCGGTGCTGACGGTCTCCGGATTGTTGTTGATGATGATGGTCTCATAACCAGCCTTGGAAAATGCCCAGGTGGCATGAACGGAGCAATAGTCAAACTCAATACCCTGGCCGATACGGATCGGGCCGGAACCCAGTACCAGGATCTTCTTGCGCTCTGTTACCTTGGCTGCTGCCTCATCCTCATCCTTAGCGTATACAGAATAATAATAAGGAGTCTGTGCCTCAAACTCTGCAGCGCAGGTATCTACCATTTTATAAACGGCGGTAATGCCGTTGGCCAGACGCAGCTCTCTGATCTCCTCTTCTTCCTTGCCGGTATATCTGGCAATTACGTTATCCGGGAACTCTAACCGCTTTGCCTCTGCCAAAAGCTCCGGTGTCAGAGGCTCCTTGCAAAGTCTCTGTTCCACTTTTACCAGGTTATTGATCTTGTCAATGAACCACTCATCGATCATGGTGATCTCGTGAATGGTGCTGTAGGAAATGCCCTTGCGCAGTGCCTCTGCAATAACCCAGATACGCTGGTCATCCACCACTGTCAGTCTGGAGAAAAGCTCCTCCTTGGAAAGGTGGGAAAAATCATAGCTGGTCAGGCTGTCCACATGCTGCTCCAGGGAGCGGATAGCCTTCATCATGGCACCTTCAAAGTTGCTGCAGATGCTCATGACCTCACCGGTAGCCTTCATCTGAGTGGTCAGGGTCCGCTTTGCCATGATGAACTTATCAAAAGGCAGTCTGGGGAACTTGACTACGCAGTAATCCAAGGTAGGCTCGAAACTAGCAAAAGTCTTGCCGGTAATGGCATTTTTGATCTCATCCAGGGTGTAGCCCAGTGCGATCTTGGCTGCCACCTTGGCAATGGGATAACCGGTAGCCTTGGAAGCCAGTGCGGAGGAACGGGATACACGGGGATTAACCTCGATAACACAATACTCAAAGCTGGTGGGATGCAGGGCAAACTGCACGTTGCAGCCGCCGGTGATCTCCAGCTCGCTGATGATATTTAAAGCTGCGGTACGCAGCATCTGGTATTCCTTATCAGAAAGGGTCTGGGAAGGTGCTACTACGATACTGTCGCCGGTATGCACGCCTACGGGATCGATATTTTCCATGTTGCAGACAGTGATCACGTTGCCGGCACTGTCCCGCATCACCTCGTACTCGATCTCTTTCCATCCGGAGATGCAGCGCTCTACCAATACCTGTCCCACACGGGAAAGACGCAGACCGTTTTCCAGGATCTTTCTCAGCTCTCCCACGCTGTGGGCGATACCGCCGCCGCTGCCGCCTAAGGTATAGGCAGGACGAAGCACTACCGGGTAGCCGATCTTTTCTGCAAAGGCAACACCATCCTCGATGTTCTCTACCACCTGAGAGGGAGCGCAGGGCTCTCCGATCTTCTCCATGGTCTCCTTGAACATGAGACGGTCCTCTGCCTTTTTGATGGTCAGAGCTGTGGTACCAAGAAGCTTTACATTGTGGGATTTAAGGAAGCCGGACTCCTCTAACTCCATACCCAGGTTAAGGCCGGCCTGGCCGCCCAAGGTAGGCAGGATGCTGTCGGGCTTTTCCTTTTCAATGATCTTTTCCAGAACAGGAATGGTCAGGGGCTCGATATAGACTTCGTCGGCGATATCCCGGTCCGTCATGATGGTGGCAGGGTTGGAATTGACCAGCACTACCTCGATGCCCTCTTCCTTCAGGGAACGGCAGGCCTGTGTGCCTGCGTAGTCAAATTCGGCAGCCTGTCCGATGACGATGGGACCGGAACCGATAACCATTACTTTTTTTACATTGGGATTCTTTGGCATTGTAATCTCCATTTCTGAGCAGCTTATTGCAGCATTCCGGCATCGCTCTTGTGTTTCATGCCCCGCTGCTTTATATGATCTTCCGTCTCTGTCTACTGGCCCTTCCGGATATTCTCAATGAATCTGTCAAAGAGATAGCTGGAATCCTGGGGACCGGGGCAGGCTTCCGGATGGAACTGCACCGTGAAGATATTCTTATTCTTATAACGAAGGCCCTCGTTAGTGCCGTCGTTGACATTGACAAAGGCTTCTTCGCAAACGGCCGGGTCTAAGGTCTTGGGGTCTACTGCATAGCCGTGGTTCTGGGAGGAGATATAAACTCTGCCTGCTGCCAGATCCTTTACCGGATGGTTGCCGCCTCTGTGGCCGTATTTAAGCTTATAGGTATCTGCGCCTGTAGCCAGTGCCATCAGCTGATGGCCAAGGCAGATGGCGAAGATCGGCACATCACTGTCATAGAGCTTCTTAATCTGCGCGATAACGGAGGTGCACTCCTTGGGATCGCCGGGGCCGTTGGAAAGCATGATGCCGTCGGGATGACTTGCCAGGATCTCCTCTGCGCTGGTCAGTGCCGGATATACGGTAACATCACAGCCTCTGGCTGCCAGGGATGCGGCAATGTTCTTCTTAGCACCTACGTCCAGAAGAGCGATATGAAGGCCTGCGCCGTTTAATTCGCGCACCAGGCTGGGACGTTTTTCCTTCTTGGAATGATCTCCGGCTTTGGCTGCCTCATAATCCTCTTTATTGAATACGGAGCTACCGGATACAGGACCGTTATCCTCTATGGATACAGTGCCCTTTATCTCATATTTTTCCTTGCAGGTAACTTTCTCTACCACCTTGCCGCAGGTATAGGCATGGAGCTTGGGTAAGATCTCATCCAGCACATAGTCCTCGTTGGTGGTGATCATGCCGTTCATGGTGCCCTTTTCCCGGAGGATCTTGGTCAGCATACGGGTATCAATCCCCTCAATGCCGGGAACCTCGTACTGCTCCATGAACTTCTGCAGGGACATGTCACAGCGGAAATTGCTGGGCACCTTCGCTGCTTCCCGCACGATCAGAGCATCCGGCCAGGGTCTTTCGGACTCCATGTCCTCTAAACATACGCCGTAGTTGCCGATCAGCGGATAGGTCATGCAGACTGCCTGTCCCGCATAGGACGGATCCGTCAGCACTTCCAGGTAGCCGGCCATTGAGGTGTTGAATACGATCTCGCTGATCACCTCTTTGACAGCACCGAAATGACGGCCCGTGAATACGGTTCCATCTTCCAGAATAAGGAAAGCTTTCATGAATTACCTCCAGTTGCTTTGATTATTATATTCTTTCGAGCTGCGCGCCATGCACCAGCTCGATTACGCTTCGCTTCATCTCGCTGTACGGCTGGCGCCGTATACAGCCGAAACATTAAATACAGGACTGCGTGCAAGCACGCACCTGTATTTAATGTTTCGGCTTGTGCATGGCTTATAGCTTAAACAAAGTATTTCACTCCGGATTCAAACAGTTTCATATCCTGTTCGCCCACGATGTTCATGGCTACGCCTTCGCCGGCACGCTCGCAGTGTGCCATCTTGCCGAGGATGCGGCCGTCGGGGGATGTGATGCCTTCGATGGCTGCATAGGATCCGTTGACGTTCCAGGTTTCGTCCATGGATACATTGCCTTCCGGATCGCAGTACTGGGTAGCCACCTGTCCGTTGGCAAACAGCTTGTCGATCCAGGCCTTAGGCGCTACGAAGCGTCCTTCGCCGTGGGAAGCCGGTGTTACGTATACATCGCCCAGCTTAGTACCTGCCAACCAGGGAGACTTGTTGGTCACCACCTTGGTATAGACCATATGGGAAATATGGCGGCCGATGGTATTAAAGGTCAGAGTCGGAGACTCCTCATCCTGTCCCGTGATCTCGCCGTTGGGCACCAGGCCTAATTTGATCAGCGCCTGGAAGCCGTTGCAGATACCCAGTGCCAGACCGTCTCTCTTTTGCAGCAGATCCAGGATGGACTCCTTGATGCTCTCATTGCGGAAAGCGGTGGCAAAGAACTTGGCACTGCCGTCCGGCTCATCACCTGCGGAGAAACCGCCGGGGAACATAATGATCTGGGACTTGGCGATGCTGTCTGCAAAGACCGCTGCGGACTCCCGGATATCCTGAGCATTCTGGTTGCGGAATACCTTGGTGATGGTCTTGGCACCGGCCCGCTCAAAGGCTGCAGCTGCATCATACTCGCAGTTGGTGCCGGGGAATACCGGAATAAATACGGTAGGCTGTGCGATCTTGTGAGAGCAGATGGTGATCTGCTTATCCTCATGCTGCGCAGCATCATACATCGGATACTCTACCGGTGTCTTGTCCTCGTAATCCTTGGTGGGGAAGATCTTCTCTAAGGGCTTCTCCCAGTTCTTTAATGCTTCCTCTAAGGTAAGCTGCTGCTCGCCCCAGGTAAAGCGCGCATCATCTCCTGCTGCTGTCACGGTACCGATGATGCGATAGTTGTCGATCTCAGCCTCTTCTAAGCGGGCTGCTGCCTCCGGGCGCATTTCCACCAGAAGGTCGCCGATGCCGTTTTCAAAGAATTCCTTTAAAGCGATCTCACTGTCAAAGGATACGCCGAAGTGATTGCCGAAGGCCATCTTAGCTGCTGCGGCAGCGGTGCCGTAAGCATCTGTCGCATAGGCAGCGGTAATATGACCGTCGCGGATCAGCTGGGTCACCTTGCCGTAAAGCTCAAGTACATCCTCGTAAACCGGTACGTCGAACTCATCCTTGTCGATCCAGATCTGTACCAGTACATCTCCTTCTCTCTTCAGTTCCGGTGTGATCACATCAGAAAGCTCTGCCACGTCTACCGCAAAGGAAACCAGGGTAGGCGGTACATCTATGTCATTGAAGGTACCGGACATGGAATCCTTGCCGCCGATGCTGGCCAGGCCGTATCCAATCTGGGCATCATAAGCACCCAGCAAAGCGGAGAAGGGCTGGCTCCAACGCTCAGGATCCTGGGACATTCTGCGGAAGTATTCCTGGAATGTGAAATGCAGCTTTTTATAGTCACCGCCTGCTGCCACGATCTTGGCAATAGACTCTGTCACTGCATAAACCGCGCCGTGATAAGGGCTCCAGGAAGAGAGATAAGGATCAAATCCATAGCTCATCATGGTGACGGTATCGGTCTTGGCATGTAAGACCGGCAGCTTGGCGATCATGGTCTGGGTAGGTGTCAGCTGATACTTACCGCCAAAAGGCATATCTACCGTACCTGCACCGATGGAGGAGTCAAACATCTCCACCAACCCCTTCTGGGAGCAGGTATTCAGGTCGGAAAGCTGTGCCTTCATGGCACCCTTAAAGTCTTTGTCCTTTAAGCACTCTGCCACTGCAGGGCTTGCGATCTTCTTGAAATAATTATCATCTACGCGGGGTGCTTCCACCTCTACGCTGGCTTCCTGATGGGCGCCGTTGGTATCCAGGAAGGAACGGGCGATATTGACAATATCCTTTCCTCTCCAGGTCAGTACCAGTCTGGGCTCCTTGGTCACTACTGCTACGGGCGTAGCTTCCAGATTTTCTTCAGCAGCATAAGCCAGGAACTTGTCCTGATCCTCCGGTGCTACTACTACAGCCATACGCTCCTGAGACTCGGAGATGGCCAGTTCTGTGCCGTCCAGACCTTCATATTTCTTGGGCACCAGGTCAAGGTTTACCTTAAGGCCTGCTGCCAGCTCGCCGATGGCAACGGATACACCGCCTGCACCGAAGTCGTTGCACTTCTTGATGATGCTGCTGACTTCCTCACGACGGAACAGTCTCTGCAGCTTTCTCTCTGTAGGCGCATTACCCTTCTGTACTTCAGCACCACAGGTGGACAGAGACTTCTCTGTATGCACCTTGGAAGAGCCTGTTGCACCGCCGCAGCCGTCACGGCCTGTGCGGCCGCCTAACAGGATGATGATATCGCCGGGATCGGAATTCTCACGGATGACATTCTCTCTTGCTGCAGCACCCATGACAGCGCCGATCTCCATGCGCTTTGCCACATAGTTAGGGTGATAGATCTCTGTTACATGACCGGTGGCAAGACCGATCTGGTTGCCGTAGCTGGAATATCCCTTAGCTGCGCCGGTAACCAGCTTTTTCTGAGGAAGCTTGCCCTTTAAGGTATCTGCTACCGGAACGGTAGGATCTGCTGCACCGGTAACACGCATAGCCTGGTATACATAGCCGCGGCCGGAAAGGGGATCACGGATAGCACCGCCAAGGCATGTGGCAGCGCCGCCGAAAGGCTCGATCTCGGTGGGATGGTTGTGGGTCTCATTCTTAAAGAACACCAGCCATTCCTCGGTCATAGGGCCCTTGCCGTAGTCGATCTCGATAGGCACTACTACAGAGCAGGCATTGATCTCGTCGGACTCTTCCATGTCTGTCAGCTTGCCGTCTGCCTTCAGACGCTTCATACCCATGAGCGCCAGATCCATCAGGCATACATATTTGTCAGAGCGGCCTGCATAAAGCTCCTCTCTGGTATCCAGATAGCTTTGATAGGTAGTCTCAATAGGAGTACGGTAATAGCCGTCCTCAAATTCTACATTTTTTAATTCTGTTGCGAAGGTGGTATGACGGCAGTGATCAGACCAATAGGTATCGAGGACCCGGATCTCTGTCATGGTAGGATCCCGGTGCTCCTGCTCGCCAAAATATTTCTGAATGAAAAGGAAATCCTCGAAGGTCATGGCCAGACCCAGAGAATCATAAAGAGTGCGAAGATCAGCCTGGGGCATATCGGTAAAGCCATCCAGTACAGCCACATCAGCGGGATCCGGATGGGTCAGCTGCAGGGTGACAGGCTTTTCCATGCCGCTCTCACGGGAATCTACAGGGTTAATGCAATATCCCTTGATCTTCTCTAAGTCCGCCTCGGATACATCTCCCAGGATCATATAGGTGGTAGCGGTGCGGATCACAGGCTGCTGATTCTCATCAATGAACTGCAGACACTGCTCTGCAGAATCCGCGCGCTGGTCGAACTGACCGGGCAGCGCCTCCACGCTGAATACCGCTGCGTTTGCCGGGATCTCAATCGTCTCTCTGTAAAGAATATCGACCGGGGGCTCAGAAAATACAGTCTTACATGCGGTCTCGAATACTTCGTCGGACACATTTTCCACATCATAGCGGATAAAAATGCGGACATCCTCAAGACTGCATACGCCCAGGAAGCCTTCGATCTCTTCCTTCAGCTGTTTGGCTGCTACTGCGTAGGGTTTCTTCTTCTCGACATAGATGCGTTTGACACCAGTTGCCATCGAACTCTTCTCCTCCTGCTTTGCATAAGCTTGTCTCTTTGTACTTGTGTTTGTACGTGTTTTGTATCTGGTCTTTGTATTACTCCTGAAAAAATGCTTTCGGACGGCTCTGCCGTATTCCAAAAGCACCTTTTTCTTCCCAACCATCTTAGCAGATGAAGCCGGAAATGGAAATCGGCCCTCCTTCGGACGCACTTTCCCCCTGTTTCAAACTGTTAGGAGTTATTATATATCACACCGGCCGCTTTTGTACAGTCAAAGCAAAATCTGCCGTGTATAATTTTTTGTGCATATCTGCAAAATTTTTGTGCAAAAAAAAATCGCATCCATCCGATTACGGATCAATGCGACCTTGCAGAGCAGGGGAAGAGAGATTCGAACTCCCATGAACGGTTTTGGAGACCGTGATATTAGCCATTATATGATTCCCCTGTGCGGCACTCTTTCGATTGCCGACTTAGGTAGTATAGCACATCCGTATGGGATGCGCAAGAATTTTTTTATTCAAATTGCAAATGCTGTGAGGCCGGCGACTGAAATGTAACCGGAGACGTTTACTGTTCCGTTCCTTGGTAAGCGACGCAGGTCAAACCGTCTTCCGATATCCCATGCCATAGCCTTCCGCGCAGTGTTTGTTGTCTCGTTTGTACTGGGCACGTCTTTTCCTTTGCTTCTCCATGCTCAAGGGGCTGAAGATAGTCTTTCTGCCGATAAAGCATATGAACTGGGAAATCAGGATGCCGGGGAAGATGCCGATGCTGTCTATGCCCACATCCCGGATGGTGGCGGTGCGGCCTACCGTAAAACTCTGGTGATACTCATCCAGCCCCGCATATCCCACACAGATCATCCCCGCGCACAGAAGAAGCCAGATACCTCTGACACCGTAAACGTACAGGGGGATCGCCACGGTTACTGCCAAAGTAAAGTACTCCGTCACGTGGGCTGTCTTTCGCACATAATAATTCATACGCTCCACGTAATGGGCCTGCTGTGCCTCATCCCAGCCCATCTCCATGTGCTCGTTGATCTCTGTCACCACTTTCTGGGTCACGCTGGTGCTCAATGCCGCACTCTGGATGCCGTCCTGGGACGAAAAATTAAAGATCATGCACATTACCAGAATGGCCGGCAGAAACGACAGGGGCTTTAAGATAAAGCGCAAAAGCTTCTTAATAAAAAGTAAAAAATACCTCAACCTTCTTCCTCCACGACAGCGCCGATGTCCTGCATATTTACGGTACGGCGGCGGCGCTTGCTCTCTTCTGCGGCCTGATAGATGAAATCCTTGATCTCTCTGGCGTTTTTGATATTGGTGAGCACCAGATTCTTATCTGTCACATCGGAGGTAAAGCAGTGCACCGTGCCAAGGCCGAACATGCGCTGGAAAAGTGTCCTGGTCAGCTCCACATCACTGACCCGGTACATGTAGCAGTCATTTTCCTTACTGGTCAGGAAACCGGATACCACCTGTATGTCATTGTCATAGATCTTATATACCGTAAAGGTAAAGGGAAGTCCGAAAAAGCACCATCTCTTGCGCTCTTCAAAGCGAATCTCTCCCTTGGCATCCTCCGGTTCTCTCTTCATTTTCTTTATATCTTCCATTCCAATCTCCATTCTGTGAATTCACAACGATCATATATGATTTATACTCCAAACGCCGCAGTTTGTGAAGTATTACGATAAAAAAGTCATAATTTTTCACATTTTTGCTTACGGTTCAATCTCCGGCCGGACGGCAGATTCCGGCTATTCGAATGTATCCGCATTTAAAAGTTCATTCGCATGCATCTCCATTTGAAAGCTCATTCGCATGTTTTCCCATTTGAAAGCTCGTTCTGACGCCGTACCAAAGACCTGATGATTCAGAATTTTTCAAAATATAAAGGCGTGGGAAAACGATATCTTCACACGCCTTTATCTCCATATAGTTTTCTAAACTGCCGGGAGGAAAATCTTCCGTAAAAAGTTTTTCCCCACTTTGATCATATGTCCCGTAATACTTCCCATCCTTACCGTCACGGCCGATACGGCTCAGCATCCTCTAAGATCTGCCGGCTGTATTCCTCAAGCTGGGCACTGGGTGCATACTCCTCATCGTCAAACAAAAGCTCGTGGAGCATGATCACGTTTTCTTCCAGGGTTTCCGGCACAATGCTGTTGCCGATGGAACGGCTCAGATTGAAGGCATCTCTGTGTCCTTCAAAGGGGAAGCCCTCGCTGGTCACCACCTGATATTGGGAAAGGCCGGACAAAAGGGAGATGATCTCATTGATATCCAGGGAGGTGGATACATTGCTCATGACAGCTGTCACGGCACTGGCCAGTTCTCCTGCCGAGACCGTCTTTGCCTTTTCGATCATGGCATTGATCACCGTGCGCTGCCGCTCTGTGCGCCGGTAGTCGTCGCCGCCGCCATAACGGATACGGCAATAAGCTGTAGCCTGCATACCGTTTAAGATCTGCTTTCCCGGCTTCTGCACTTCAATATAGTCTACATCGAATTCATCTGCCATAGTCAGCTGGTAATTATTCAGGTGCTGGATCTCCACTTCTTCTACGTTGATCTCCACACCCCCCAGCTGGTCAATGGCTTCGATCAGTCCCTCAAATCCTACTGTCACATAATCCGTGATATCCAAATCCAGGTTCATGTTCAGCATGTTAATGGCCTGCTCCGGACCGCCCCGGGCATAGGCTGCATTACATTTATTATAGGTATCATCACCGATATTAAGGTAGGTATCCCGGTAGACAGAGATCAGGGAGATCTCCTTTTTATCCTGGTTTACCGACATAACGATATTGGTATCGCTTCTGGTACCGGCCCCCAGTTCTCCGTCTCTGGCATCCACGCCAAAGAGCGCGATATTCCGATACCCCAGCTCGTGTTTCTCTGTGGCATAGGAAACCGGGGTATTGATGACAATGTTAGACTGGTCAATGCCGATCTTCTCTACAGCGCCTGTCATCTTGACTACTACCGCCAATACCGCCACACACCCTACCGCCAGGATGGCTTCCAGGATCAACAAAGGCAGATTAAATACAATGCGGAAATGTTTTACTTTTTTCGTTTGCTTCGTTTTTAAGTCCATCATATCGGCATTGTAACATGTTTGTGATATAAAGTACACAATATTGTAACAATTGTGTAGTGGAACTACTACAGTTCAGCCGCCGGCCAGACGGCAGAGCGGCGTCTGAGCTGTAGCCTATTCGGGTGCCACTCAGACACTCAACGGGGCTTTGCGCTGTCGATCACCTTCTTATAGGGTGCCATCATGCCCTCATTCATGGCATTGCCCTGCTTTTCCATAAGCTTGGTATGGCGCATCATAAAGCCCACCAGCTGCATCATCAGCATCCGGCCCCGCTGTTTCTGGGGAAAATCATAGATGCCGTGCTTCTTATAGAATTGATGGTCTGCCTTCATAAAGCCCTGCATGACCCAGATCAGATCCCGGAAGATCTTCATACCGCCCACTCCGTAAAAGTTTCTGGGCTGCAGATATTGGTTTTGGAGGGCATACATGAGCCGGGAAAGCATGACTTTATCAGTGGACGGATCTGTGCCCACGCCTGCCAGGAAATTATGTCCCACTTCGCAGCGGGCTTCGATAACAGTGCGCAGGTTGGGCTCTTTTTCATACTCTCCGCAAATGATATAGCCAAAGGGCATTCCCTCCGTCACGGTGCGGTGGCCGTTACAGAACTGACGGTCATCGTACATCTTAAAGACGGGGCCCATGGAATGGTCCTGTATGGTGAAGGCATATACAATAGCCGCATTGGTCTGGATCTGTTCCCGAAGAAAGGTGTCAAAACCGTCGGTATAGACGCACTTGCCCGTAGCCGCACAGTGAAAGCATCCAAGGCAGCCGCCCTGGAAGGGATACTCTGCCAGATTGATGATCCTGACCGGCATAGGACAGGCCTGCCGGAAGGCTTCGATACGATCAGCCAGGGCCCGGTCATCCTTTTTCAGATCTGTGACAATAGCGATGGATCTGTTTTGCTCTTCTTGATTCTCTTGAATTTCTTCCTTTGCATCTCCACCACTGCCCTGCTCTGTTTTTGCTTTATTCAAATATGACGCATCCGCCTCTTTTTCTGTAAAAGACTTGTTTACGGAAGTCTCGTCTGTGAAACTCTTCTCAATAGAAGAGTCTTCCGTTGCTCTTTTTTCCTTAGAAATATCTTCAGCAGCAGGCGCGCTCTCACTGATCCCGTTTTCCACGCACCAAAGGACGTAGCGGAAAAAGGACACTGCCTCCTCCTGCCCCTTTACCGTGGTCAGATCATCCATATCCGCAGACAGACCGTGGATGACCCGCATCCCCAAATCAAAGCAATTGTCCTCCACATAGCGGTGGGCTGTCACATCATAAAAATGCTTGGAAGTGGTGATCTGGGTGACGAACTTTCCTGCCAGATCGACATTTTTTTCCTTTAAAAGCCGGATAAAGCGGTGCAACTGACTGGGTGCCAAGAAGGTATAGACAGGATAGGAAAAGATGAGCAGATCCGCTTCTTCCATGGCCTTTAATGCAGGGGACAGATCCTTTTCCAGAGAACGGATCTGCGCCGCTGCCAGCACGTAGGTAAAACTATGCTGCGGAAAACATTTTTCCAAGTATTGGCTGGTCATAGAGGTGATGGAGAACTTTCCTCTGGGAGAGCCGTTTAAAATACAGATTTTCATAATAACCCCCATTTTGCAGACGCTTTTTACCTGAAAGATCCCCATATAGATTTCAGATCTGTGACACGATTACGACTATCTGTGACGCCTGCGGCACAAATAGCTTTGCGAAAAATACGGCAGCCGTCGTATTTTCCACTCTTTTCCTTATTCCCGGGCAGTTTTATTCCTGCACAGTTTTTGCTGCAGATAACAGGTAGATCGCAAGTTGCATTTGAACAAAGATCAAATTTAGAAACGTTTGCGGACAGCTGCGAAAATTTTAGGTTTCCATCTGCATTCTGCGCATCACCTGCCGCACAGCTGCCTTATACTCCGGCATGCGCTGGGCCTTTCGGATCTCTTTGGCAAGAGCCGGGCCGTCCGGGCGTCCCTGGAGCATGAAATTCCACAGATCCTTCATCTTAAAGAGCACATTCCTGTCATCGCCGATGACCTCCTGATACTGCTGCACCAGGGCATCGTGAAACTCCTTAAAGCGGCTGTCCGCCTCCTCTGCCGAGGATAAGGACATTATCTTTTCCGCCAATGCCGGATCCCGCAGAAGGCCCCGGCCGATCATGATGGTATCTGTCCGGGGGAACGCCGTCAGAAAATCCTCTACCGCCCGCACATCGAAAAGATCTCCGTTATAGACCACCGGATTTTTGCTTTCTTTCAGGATTTCCCTGAAAATATCCCGATGCACTGCGCCTTGGTAGAATTCTTTCTGTACTCTTGGATGCACGATCAGTTCCTTTACCGGATATTGATCATAGATCTGCAAAAGCCGCTCCCATTCCCCGGGATCTTTTCTGCCGATCCTGGTCTTTATGGAAACGGCAAAGTCTCCCGCCGTCACGGAAGGATCTTTGTAAATAGCATCTAAGAAGCGGTCCAGTTCCTCCGGAAAAGAGAGAAAGCCGGATCCCTTCTTTTTTGCCGCCACGGTACCGGAAGGACAGCCTAGATTTAAATTGATCTCCCGATATCCCATATCGGAGAAGCGCTTTGCGGCCTCCAGAAAACCGCCGGCATGGTTGGTCAGGATCTGGGGCACCACCGGGATCCCTGCATTATTCTCCGGCAACACATCCCGCATTTCCTTCGTACTTAAGGCCTGGTCCGGCCGCAGGGATACAAAGGGGGTAAAATATTTTTCCACCCCTTTATAATATCGATGATGGAGCTGCCTGTAGGTATAAGTGGTGATACCCTCCATGGGCGCAAAATAAATATGCATGGTTAGTTTCCTTCTCCCGGGCTTGTCTGCATACAGGAATGCGGCAACAATTCCGCTTTATACATCCGTCCCTCTTCTATATAGTGTAGCGCATTGGCACGGTTGGCCAGGATCTCCTCCTCCCGCAGGCTGCGTTTTATCTTAGCAGGACTTCCCAGTACCAGAGAGCCATCCGGGATGACCATATTCTGGGTCACCAGTGCCCCGGCTCCCACGATGCAATTCTCACCTACCACTGCACCGTTTAATACAATGGCACCCATGCCGATCAGGGTATTGCTGCCCACGGTGCAGCCGTGGACGATGGCACCGTGTCCGATGGTCACATTTTCACCGATCCTGACGCTGTACCCCTTATCTACATGAATGACGCAATTATCCTGCACATTGGTACCGGCACCGATCTCTACGTCACCTTCTCCTGCCCGGATGGTAGCATGGAACCAGATGCTGCAGTCCCGTGCGATATTAACCTCTCCGTAAATGGCCGCATCCGGCGCCACAAAAGCGGCGGGATGTATCTGTGGTTTTTTTAACATATATGCTTCTTTCTGCAGGTTTCAATGACAAAAATGGGAAAGCAGATCTCAGATCTTCACATTGATCCCTCCACCTGCACTGTCTGCTTTGCCGGAATTTATGCCTCAAAGTCCAGGCAAACTCTGCTTTTTATATTGGGTCTTACTTTTCCGTCTGCCACCGCTACATGGGCCGGGTGGATGGCGTAACCCTTTAAGGAAGCCTCATCGGCAAACTCTGTTTCTAACATAGCATCCGCATTGGAGGATTCCAGTCCATTGGTGTGTACCTGAATCTTTAAAAGGCCGGGAATCTGTCCGGCTAATCCTTCTAATCCGGCCTTCATATCTGCCTTGATCTGTTCCTTTTCCGCAGCGGAAAACTCATCCTTTAACTGCCATAAAATAATATGTCTTACCATTTTTTCCTTCTTTCTGTCGCACGCTGCGACGCTCCTGATAAATTTATACCGTCTGATCCAACAACAGCAGACAGATCTCCTGCTATATGATGCTGCAGCACCACTGCTTTTCTGCTTTTTATTCTCTACGTTCTCAGGGTTATCTTACTTAAATAAATGTTTATCTTGCTTAAATAAAGATTTATCTTACTTAAACAAAAATACTCTGCCTGCCGCCACGTCTTCTTCCATGGTCCGCTGCAGTTCCTCCAGCCCGGAGAACTTCCTCTCCGGCCGACGATAGGTCAGCAGTCTTGTGATCGCCTGCTTTCCGTAAAGATCTCCTTCGAAATCGTAGAGATAAGTCTCCACGGTAACGGGAGGTTGACCGGGGTGCTCCTGTCTGGAAATGGTGGGCTTGCGGCCTATATTAGTCATGCCTGCATATTCCTTTCCCTCGATCTCCACGCGGGAATAGTAGACACCAAAGGGAGGAAGAAGTTTACTCTGTGCCGGCACCTGGTTAATGGTGGGAATCCCTAAGCTGCGGCCGATCTCATTGCCGTGGCATACCTCTCCTTCCACCCGGTAGGGCTCTCCTAACATAGCGGCTGCTTTCTCCATCTGCCCTGCTTCCACATACCGTCGGATCAGGGTAGAACTCACTTCCTGTCCCTCTTCCTTTACCTTTTCCACTTCTTCGGAAGTAAAGCCACACTCTGCCTCTAAACTATGCAAAAGTGCGAAATCCCCAGCCCCCTTGTCGCCGAAAGAAAGATCTTTTCCTGCCGCCACAAACTTTGCATGCATTTGCGAGACCATGATCTTTCGCACAAAAGTTACCGGATCCGTAGCTGCGGTCTCTTTCGTCAGCGGAAATTCCACAAGATAGTCGATGCCCAACTCCTTCAGCACATCCCGCTTTTCCTCCGGTGTCATCAGTTCCTTCACATCTCCTTTGCCGAAAAACACGGCCGGAGACGGCGTAAAAGTAAAGACCGCGCTGTGCAGTCCTTCCTCTCTTTTTTTCTGAATCGTCTCAAGGATCTTTCGGTGCCCCAGATGTACGCCGTCAAATTTGCCGATGGCTATGGCGGTGGGCTCTTCTATATAAAAGTCTGTTGTACCGGATATGATTTCCATACTTACCTTAACTCTATAATTACCTTAAAACTATGATTGTCGTAGCTTTGAATTATCTTCTGTTTACTGTACTTTCGTGTTACTGCTGTACCCCTAATCGGGAGTCGAATCCAGCCAGGGATGTCAGGACCTTCGGCTGCCTCTCGCCCCCGTCCCACAACCCGGCGGTACATAAACTCACTAAGGACATATGTCTTTCTTAATAAGTCTTAAGAAAACGTGCAGGAGCATTCAGAACATCTTCTCCACCACCAGCATGCCTTTTCCCTGATCAAAGCGGTAAAGTCCCCGGAAACCTCCGTCCCGGGCATAAATGCGCACCCGCTCCTGATCCCGAAATGCCGGTAATTTCCCATTGCCTTCTTCTGCACTGATCAGCTGGGAAAGCCCAAGGGCATTGCCGTTGTCCAAAAGCTTCTGCCCATTCTCCGTAACACTTAGTGCCACTGCGTCATCAAAAAAGGTCTCCACAGGCTGCACGTAAGATCTGATGCGTTCCTGCCTTTCCTCCTTTGACGGGTTCTGTTCCCCGTTCCGGGCAATCTCCTCGATCTGTCCTAAGGTCAGGGCATCCTGCAAATAGAAATTTCCCACCCGGGTGCGAAGAAGACTTTCCATGGCTCCTCCAACTCCAAGAGCCTGTCCAAGATCATGACACAGCGTTCGGATATAGGTGCCCTTGGAACACCGCACTCTCATTTTCACAAGAGGTAATGCAATGTCCAGGATCTCCAGCTCGTAGATCTGTACCTCTCTGGGCTTTCGCTCTATGGTCTGTCCTGCTCTTGCCAGTTCATAGAGTTTTTTCCCATTTACCTTCAGTGCAGAATACATAGGCGGGATCTGGGCATAGGTGCCCAGAAAAGCGGCTGCCCGGGTGCGGATTATCTCCTCTGTGACGGTCTCTCCTACTTCCTGCGCTGTCTTTTGTGCCAGCACCTGACCGCTCATATCCTGGGTATCCGTCTCCACCCCCAGATGCAGCACCGCCACGTATTCCTTATCCCGGTCCGCAATGAGATCGCACAGCTTGGTGCCTTTTCCCAGGCATACCGGCAGAACCCCTGTGGCATCCGGATCCAGCGTCCCGGTATGGCCGATCTTTTTCTGCCGCAGGATACCCCGCAGCTTGGCCACCACATCATTGGAGGTAAAGCCCGCCTCCTTGTATACTGTCAGCATTCCGTCTAACATGTTTACCTTTCCTGCCGCAGTTTGCTGCGGCAACACCGGGAGAATTTCTCGCAGGCGAATTCTCCCGGTGTGATTTGCACTTATGATGTTTACGGCATAGGTATCGTTTGAAAAATATTTGATAGTATCTATACTATCAAACATTTGCGCCACCAAGCATTTACGCTATCAAGCATTTACGCTATCAAATATTTATGCTATCAGCATTTCTTTCAAACGTACCTGTTTATCCCTTCTTTAACTGCATATCAATGCTCTCGGAAAGATTATTGATAATGTCATGATAAGGCGCGGAAGCCGTGAAGCCGGCTGCCCGCACATGGCCGCCGCCGCCGTAAAACCGAGCCACGGATGCCACATCCACACTGCCGTCTGAGCGCAGGCTCACCTTATAAGTCAGGGGTGCCACCTGGTACATAAAGATAGCACACTTTACGCCCTTGATCAGTTTAAGCTGGCTGGCGATGCCCTCCAGATCCTTAGGCGACACCTGATAAAAATCCATGGTCTTGCGCTCTATGACGCTGACCACGCACTGGCCGTCCATGAAGCGGATGCTCTCTAAAAGGGCCCGGCCCATGATCTGGGTCTGCAGATAGGTCTTTTCATAAAAGATGGCATTGATGATCTTGGTAAAATCAAAGCCATAGGAGATCAACTCACCGGCGGTGGTCATGGTCTCCCGGGTCGTGTTGGAATACTTAAAGACACCGGTATCCGTCATCATGCCGATATAGAGCGCTCTGGCAATGGGCTCGTCCATAAACTTACGATCCAACAGTCGGCAGACCATCTCACAGGTGCTGCTGGCCTTCGGATCTATCTCGTTCACATCCCCGTCTCCGGTATTGGTCACGTGATGATCGATATTGATCTTTTTCACCGCATTGTCAAAGAAAGGCTTTGCCTGTCCTAAACGATCTGACATGGTATCAAAAGCAATAAAAACATCATATTGCTCCACATCCGTCTGATAGTCGGACCGGATATCCTCTGTAGCCGGCATATACTCCCGGATCGCATCTGAAAAATCTTCCAGAAAAACGTCCACTCTGGCCTCCGGCATTATTTTCTTTAAATAAAGATAAGTGCCCATGCAAGCCCCGATGCAGTCTCCGTCCGGACGCTCATGGCCGCTGAGGGCTATGGTTTTCGCTGTTTTTAATTCTTCTGCCAGATTCATATGTTCCCCCTTCCGCAGGCGCTATGCGCCGGAGGAAGCCCAAAGTCAGATTTTAATTTGACTTTGGGCTCATGGCTGTTTGTGACGCCTGCGGCACAAACAGCCGTGTGAAAAATACAACATCAGTCGTATTTTTCACTCTGTCCCCCTTCCGCACCTATAAAATGCAAGAAACCGGTATCTGCCCTTTCAGAGTGATACCGGTTCGCCTGCATACAGCCAAGTAAGCCTCTGCTGTCCCTGCTGCCTTCCGGCTTTCCGGGTATCGGGCGTCCGTCTCTTCGCTGTCTTATTCATTTACCATTTAAGGTGCTCTTTACTTTACGGTTTGATCGCCGATCTTCCACCAGATCCTTACCGTAACGATCTTTATTCCTCGTCGTCGCTCTCTTCATCCTCAGAGAAATCTTCCTCGTAAGAATCCTCCTCTGCCTCGGGCTGCTCGCCTCTGGCGATCTCCGCTGCTCTGTCTGCAGCGGAAACCACATCGATCTTGTGGCTCATGGCCACACCATAGGCAATGGAATCATCCAGGATAAAGCGAAGCTCCGGCGTGTTTCGCAGGTTGACCTTTTTGGCCAGGGCACTGCGGATGAAACCTTCCGCGCTGCGCAGTCCATCAATGGTCTTCTTGCCTGCGTCGCCCCCTGCATAGACGCTGATCCAGACCTTACAGGTCTTTAGATCCGGCGCCACTTCCGCCTGCATGACACTGGCCAGCTTATCCACCCGGGGATCCTTGATCTCCCGGCTGATGATCTCTGCCAGTGCCCGCTGTACTTCATCATTGATGCGGCGGTTCTTTACACTGTTTTTTCTCATGTTCTGGGTACCTCTACCATCTCATAAGCCTCGACGATATCTAATTCCTGCATCTTGTCAAAGCCCTCGAATACCAGACCGCACTCGTAACCTTCCTTGACTTCCTTCACATCGTCCTTGAAACGCTTTAAGGATGCCAGAGAACCTTCGTAGATCTGCTCGTCTCCTCTGCGGATACGGATCTGGCAGTTCTTCTTGAAGACGCCGTCCAGCACGAAGGAACCGGCGATATTGCCCACCTGGGAAGCCTTGAAGATCTGACGGACCTCTGCGTGGCCGATGACCTTTTCCTCGTAAACCGGTGCACGCATGCCCTTCAGTGCTGCCTCTACATCATCGATAGCCTGGTAGATGACCTTATACAGACGCACATCTACGCCTTCGTGTTCTGCCATTGCCTTAGCGGTGGCATCGGGACGTACATTGAAGCCGATGATGATGGCATTGGAAGCGGAAGCTAAGGTCACATCGGACTCATTGATGGCACCTACGCCGCCGTGGATCACCTTTACCACTACCTCATCATTGGACAGCTTCAGCAGGCTCTGCTTTAATGCCTCTACACTGCCCTGCACATCTGCCTTGATGATGATATCGAATTCCTTCAGATTGCCTTCCTTCATCTGGGTGAAGAGATCATCCAGACTCATGCGCATTCTGGTCTCCTCGATCAGAGTCTCCTTATGCTGGGTCTTGTAAGTAGCCGCATAGGACTTAGCTGTCTTGTCATCATCGTGGGCCAGGATCACTTCACCTGCACTGGGAACACTGGAAAGGCCCAGGATCTCGGCGGGCATGGAAGGACCAACCTCTTTGACACGTCTGCCCTTATCATCCACCATGGCACGGACCTTACCGGAGCTCTCGCCTGCGGAGATAAAGTCTCCTACATGAAGAGTACCCTTCTGCACCAGGATATTGGCTACAGGACCTCTGCCCTTATCCAGCTTTGCTTCCAGTACAAGGCCTCTTGCACGGCGGTTGGGATTTGCCTTCAGCTCCAGGATATCTGCAGTCAGAAGGATGGTCTCCAGAAGATCCTCAATGCCTTCACCGGTCTTTGCGGAAACAGGCACAAACTCTGTGGATCCGCCCCAGTCGGTGGCTACCAGCTCGTACTCTGTAAGCTCCTGCTTTACTCTGTCGATATTGGCATTAGGCTTATCGATCTTATTAACGGCAACGATGATCTCGATACCTGCTGCCTTAGCATGGTTGATAGCCTCTACTGTCTGCGGCATCACGCCGTCATCGGCTGCTACTACCAGTACTGCGATATCGGTAGAATTGGCACCGCGCATACGCATAGCGGTAAATGCCTCGTGGCCGGGGGTATCCAGGAAGGTAATGGGACGATCGTTGGCCTTTACGGTATAAGCACCGATATGCTGGGTGATACCGCCTGCTTCCTTATCGGTCACATTGGTCTTACGGATAGCATCCAGCAGGGATGTCTTACCATGGTCAACGTGACCCATAACGCAGATGACCGGAGGACGGGACTCCAGGTTCTCTTCCTGCTCCTCTTCTTCCTTCAGCAGCTCTTCGATCACGTCTACCTTTTCTTCCTTCTCGCACATGATCTCGTATTCAATGGCGATATTCTCTGCCTCTTCAAAGGTCAGCTCACTGTTTACCGTCATGACCTGGCCCTGCAGGAACAGCTTTTTGATGATCTCTGCCGGCTGCATGTGCATCTTTTCTGCCAACTCACGGATCGTAAGCTTCTCAGGCAGTGCGATCACCTTGATCTTCTCTTCTGCCGGCTCTTCTTCCTTCTTCTCCGGCTTGATGAAACGGCCGGGACGATTCTTTCTGCTCTTCTCATCGTCGGTATAGATCAGATCCTTCTTGGAGCGCTTATCTCTCTCCTGGTTCTGCTTCCGACGGTTTTCATCCCGATGCTTCTCTGCATCCTTTACGAAAGGCTCATTGCCGGTCTGCGCCGGTCTGCCGGGCCCTGCATTCCTGCGGTTGCGATCGCCGCCAAAGCCGGGACGCGTGCCGCCCTGACCGGGTCTGCCCTGACCGTAGCCGCCCTGACCGCCGCGGTTGTTATTGTAACCGCCCTGGCCACCCTGGCCGGGTCTGCTCTGACCATAGCCGCCCTGGCCGCCGCGGTTGTTATTGTAGCCGCCCTGGCCACCCTGACCGGGTCTGCTCTGACCATAGCCGCCCTGGCCGCCGCGGTTGTTATTATAACCGCCCTGGCCCTGTCTGTTCTGGCCATAGCCGCCCTGACCGCCGCGGTTATTATTGTAACCGCCCTGGCCCTGTCTGTTCTGGCCGTAGCCGCCCTGACCGCCGCGGTTGTTATTGTAGCCGCCCTGGCTGCGCTGACCGTCGTTATTTCTCTGACCGTCGCCTGTATATCTTCTCTGCTCCGGTGCTCTGTTGTCTCTCTGGTCTCTGGCTGTGGTATTTCTCTCCTCGCCGGCACCGGTTCTGCCGGATGTTTCACTCTGCGGAGCCTGCGTCTTGGCAACATCTTCCTGCGCAGAAACCGCCGGCTGTGCCTGGGCTGCCTGCTGCGTGCTTACTGCGGGAGCAGGTGCTGCTGCGGTATTCGAAGATACAGTCTGTGCTGCATTCTGCTGCAGATCCTTAGCAGCTTCCTGCTGTACATTCTGTGCTGCGCTCTGGGCTGCGGTCTCCTGCAGCTTTTCTGCCGCCTTCACTTCTACCTTGGGCTCTGCCTTAGGCTTAGGCTGTGTGGACTTCGGGATCGGCTTATGATAATCCAGATCCATCTGGGAAGGTGCCGTTAAAGGCTTGATGGGATGGTACATGGTCTGGGCTGCCATACGTCCGCCATTGTTTCTGTTATTATCCCGGTTATTCTCCCGCTTGGCAGGACGCTGCTGCTGGGGTCTTGTACCTCTGGAAGCCCCTGCGCCGGAACCGCCGTTTCCGTTATTTCCTGCGTTGCCGGTGCTGTAAGCGCCGGTACGACCGTTAGAAGCACTGTGTCCCTGATTGCCATTGGTAACGATAATGATCTTTTTCTTTTTGGGAGCAGCGCTCTTTTCCGTTGCCGGTTTTGCTGCAGCTGCCTTTTCGGTTTTTTCTGTTTTTTCTAACTTTTCTGCTTTTTCCACTTTATCCGTTTTTTCCGTCTTCTCTGTGGCCGGCTTCTTTGCCGCTTCTGTTTCTGCTGCCTTTTTGCCGAACTTTTTCTCTACCATTGCTGCAGCCTCTTCGTCTACGCTGCTGCTTGCTGTCTTGGCCTCGATTCCTTTTTCATTCAGAAATGCAATGATTTCCTTCCGGTCCGTTCCGTACATCTTTTCCAATTCACTGATTTTCGTTTTCGCCATTGCAACCTCTTTCTTCCTCGCTGCCAAGCAGCTTGATCATACTCTCCGCAAACCCTTTGTCTGTCACTGCCACGCAGGAGCGGTACTCCTTGCCGATGGCTTTTCCCAGTGACTCTTTTGTTCCGTGATGCCGCAGCGGCACCTCATAAAAGGAACACATATTTCCAAAGCTTTTCTCTGTATTCTTCTGCGCATCCTCTGCCAGGATCACCAGATAAGCCCGAAAGCCCTTCACCGCCTTTTCCGCAGCAAAATTTCCGCTTTCTATCTTACCCGCCTTAGCTGCCAACCCCAGAAGTGACAAAACTCTATCCTTCATAGTCAGCCTCCTTCCCGGCCTGCTCCGTATGCGGAGAGGCATGAGGAGATGCCCCTGCCAGGCTCTTCTCCAATGACCGATAGATTTCCGACGGCACGCTCATGCCATAGGCCCGGTTCAACGCCTTTTTCTTTTCTGCCAGTTGCAGGCAGGATACGCTCCTGCACAGATAGGCGCCCCGTCCGTTAGCTCGTCCTGTGGTATCCAGAGAGATCTCTCCCTCCGGTGACCGGATGATCCGTACCAGACTCTTTTTTTCTTTCATCTCTCCGCAGCCAATGCATTGGCGCATCGGAATCTTTTTCGGCATGCTGCTTTTGTACCTCCCTATGCCGCCTTCTACCGCGGCATCCTAAAAATATCTGTGCTGCCGGCACAGTTACAGGCTTATGAAAGCGATGTGCTTACACTTACGCTTCCTCATCCTCCTGCATTTCTTCCTCATCGTTTTCTTCTGTCTCGTCTGCAGCTTCTTCTAAAACTTCATCTGCATCTTCTTCAGAATCCGCCTCTTCTGCAGCGCCGTCTGCAGTCTCATCCTCTGCTTCCTCGTAGTCGGCTGCATCCTCATCGTATGCCTCGTCGTCAGCATACTCTTCATCCTCTTCGTACTCGTCGTCTTCCAGATAGTCCTCATAGCGGAAACCGGGTGCATCCTTTGCCTGGGTCTCGCTCTTGATGTCGATCTTATAGCCGGTAAGTCTGGCTGCCAGGCGGGCATTCTGACCTTCCCGTCCGATGGCTAAGGACAGCTGATAATCCGGCACGACCACCTTGGCAGTCTTCTCTTCCGGATCTGCAAAGACTGCTACGATCTTTGCAGGGGAAAGGGCGTTCTGGATAAAGTTGCCGGGGTTCTCGTCCCAGTTCACGATATCGATCTTCTCGCCGTTTAATTCTTCTACGATGTTATTAACACGGGCGCCGTTCATACCTACGCAAGCGCCTACCGGATCTACGTTGGGGTCATTGCTGCATACAGCGATCTTGGTACGGCTGCCGGCCTCTCTGGCGATGCTCATGATCTCTACGGTGCCGTCGTGGATCTCCGTAACTTCCTGCTCGAAAAGTCTCTTTACCAGCTCCGGATGGGTACGGCTTACCATAATGCGGGGTCCCTTGGGGGTTTCCTTTACTTCCAGGATGTAGACCTTGATCCTCTCTGTAGGACGAAGTACCTCTCCCGGCACCTGTTCCTTCTCACTGAGGACGCCGTCTGCCTTGCCTAAGTTAACCGTGATGCTCTTGCCCATGTTGCGCTGTACGATTCCGGTAACGATATCCTTCTGCTTCTCGTAGTACTCGGAGTAAACAGCTCTGCGGTCCTCCTCACGGATCTTCTGCAGCAGCACGTTCTTGGCGATCTGGGTGGCAATGCGGCCAAAGGACTGGCTGTCGATCTTCACACGCACCACATCTCCTACAGCTGCTGTGCGCTTGCATTCCTTAGCATCCTGCAGAGAGATCTCCAGCAGATCATCCATCACATCATCCGGGGTCTCTACTACTGTCTTCTCTGCATAGCATCCGAACTCAAATCTATCCCGGTCTACCTCTATCGTAATGTTATCAGCTCTGCCGTAATTGTTCTTGCAGGCTGTCAGCAGTGCATTCTCAATTGCCTCGAAAAGAGTATCCTTACTGATATTTTTCTCTTTTTCCAGTGCATCCAAAGCTTCCTTGAGATCCTTGTTCATCTTTGCTCCTGTACTCCTTTCCTTGGTGCCGGCCTTCTGCCGGTCATGTTCCAGTTTCTATATTCGGTCATGTTCCTGTTTTCTATATTTTATCCTGTTCTTGTTTTCTAGCTGTTCTTGTTTTCTAGCTGTTCTTCTTTTCTGACTGTTCTTCTTTTCTAAATCCGGTCGTGTTCCTATCTTATATTTAGTATTTAGAAAAATGCTGTCCTGTGTAGTACTAAAAATCCAATGCCAGACGCAGCATGGCGATATTCTTACGCACAAAGCTCTGATGCGTGCCGTCTTCCAGGATAACGGTCACCTGCTCACCGTCAAAGCTCTCCAGTTCTCCCGCAAACTCTTTGCTCCCCTTAGGCTCTAAGGGCTTATAGAGCTTTAGCTCCACTTCTTCCCCCAGGCTGTACTGCAAATGTCTGTCCTTAGTCAGGGCACGTCCCAGTCCCGGACTGGAGACCTCCAGCACATAGGCATCCGGGATAATATCCGCCTGATCCAGCGCATCAGAGTACGCTCTGCTGACTTCTACGCAGTCATCAATGGTGACACCGCCGTCCTTGTCAATATAGGCGCGAAGGTAATAATCGCCCCCTTCTTTGATATAATCCACATCGTAGATCCGCACGCCGTGGGCCTGCGCGATGGGCATCAGCAATTCCTCCGCCTTCTGGGCATAACCGCCTTTTTTGGAGGATGCAGCCTTCTTATTACCCTGTTCTCCCATGTAATTTCCTCTTAGCTTTGTTGCTTTTTATCATTTCTATTTTCGGGCATAGAAAAAGTGGACTTCGCCAGTCCACTTTCATCAACCCTACGTCTACCATGCCATACTAACACTGTTTTGGCGGAAAAGCAAGTGTTTTCGGGGCGTGCGATGGCCACCCGTCCATGCACCGGAACGCGGCAGATGTCTCGCACCATGCACTTTGCGCCGTTTTGCTTATGATCTGCCTCTCGCCTGCGGATGGCACGGCCCGAACTCGCATCCCCGCCTGATG
>CAVBJS010000018.1:0-40775 GCA_963596015.1 Bacteroidaceae bacterium | reverse complement strand
CATCAGGCGGGGATGCGAGTTCGGGCCGTGCCATCCGCAGGCGAGAGGCAGATCAAAAGCAAAACGGCGCAAAGTGCAAGGTGCGAGACATCTGCCGCGTTCCGGTGCATGGCCGGGTGGCACTAAATTATCATAGTGAACTGTCACCGAACCTATTTGCTCTCTGCCTTCACATAAACCGGCAGATCAGTAAACTGTGCATTATAAGGCTGTGCGTCCTCATAGGCCACGGACTGCAGGATCACCCGGATGGCTCTGGAAGCGCAGGCCCGAAGCTCCTCTTCGGTCAGACTACCCTCTGCCAGGGCCTGTCTGATGTTCTCATGATCCGCCTGTACACCGGGCATGGTCCACTCATTGCCGACATGGATGCAGCCGGAAGCGGTGCACTGGGGACCGTCCTCGGTGGTAGTCCAGTCGGTCATGATGACACCCTTGAAGCCCCACTCATCTCTGGCTGCCTTGGTGCACAGATCTGCATTGTTGGCAGCGTGTACGCCGTTGATCTCATTGTAGCTGGTCATGATGGACATAGGCTGTGCGGACTTAACAGCGATCTCAAAGCCCTTTAAGTAGATCTCACGCAGGGCACGCTCGCACAGTACGCTGTTGGAGAACTTTCGGCTGTCCTCCTGGCTGTTGCAGGCAAAGTGCTTAATGGTGGTGCCCACGCCGGCATTTTCCTGTACGCCCTTGGTCATGGCTGCTGCCATAACGCCTGCTACCAGCGGATCCTCGGAATAATACTCGAAGTTTCTGCCGCACAGGGGATTGCGGTGAATGTTCATGCCGGGAGCAAGCCACAGGGTGACATTGAACATCTGCAGCTCCTTGCCGATCATCTCGCCCACTTCTTCTACCAGTGCCGTATCAAAGGTCTGGGCCAGCAGGGTGCCTACCGGGATAGCCGTGCAATACTGATAATGGCGGCTCTGTCCCTCACTGATACCCAGATCATCGCAGAGGCATCCGCCCTCTAAGCTGAACGCAAAAGGCTTCTGCAGTACGTTTCCGGTGGCATCATCCACATCGTAGTATTTCATCAGACGAAGGCCTGCGGGGCCGTCTGCCAGCACTACCGGTGCCACGCCCTGCTCTTTCGCGCAGTCGCTGGTCTGAGCTGCGGAGCCGGGCACAGACTCGCCGGCTGCGCCCAGAGCGCCGCCCTGGCCCTTGCCTACCGCACCGGTGGATAAACTGATAAGCTGCTCCACTGTCAGGCTATCTGCAATCGCTTTCGCCTCTTCAGCCTCTGTGGGCACATTGCCCTTATATTCCACTTCTCTGACTTTCCAGTCTGTCAGATCAAGCTCTACGACGCCGCAGCTGCTCTCCGTGGCTTCCTTCTTTGCCTGGGTGCGTCTTGCCGCCAGTTTTTCCGTATCCAAGGTGGCCATGAGCTTGTCATGTGCCTCCTTCAAAGATGCCTTCTCTTCTTCCGGAAGAGGGCAGATCTCCTGGTTCTTCTCTGTAAATACCTCTTTGGCCACATGCACGCCGCCTGCTACCTTGGCACTTTCCAGGGAATCGCCTACCCAGATGGCATAGAGGCCATCCTCCAGATACCATACCTTCCGGCCCATGCAGTAGGATGCCATCTGCTCTGCCGGGAAGGTGATCACCAGGGTCTGGCTCTCGCCGGGCTGCAGCTCTTTGGTCTTGCCAAAGCCGGTCAGTCTGCGGAATTCCTTATCCTGTCCCTTTTCACCGGGGGCGGAAGCGTAGACCTGTACTACCTCTTTGCCGGCGGTCTTGCCGGTATTGGTCACGGTCACTTCCACGGCGATCTTTCTGGCAAGGCCGCTGCCATTCTTTGCATCCGTGCCGTCGTTCACGGTCTGAATACTGTCTGTCTTTAAGGAAAACTCTGTATAGGAAAGGCCTGCGCCGAATCCGTAGCGGACCGGTACCCCAAAGGTGTCAAAGTAACGGTATCCTACGTAGATGCCCTCTGCATACTGCTCATGCAATACGTCGCCGTCATTGTGGGAGAATGTAGAAGAAGAAGGATAGTCTGCATAGTTAAATGCCCAGCTGTCTGTCAGTTTGCCGGAGGGAGCTACAGCACCGGAGAGCACATCTGCCACTGCATTGCCTGCCTCCATACCGGGCTGGCTGACGATCAGGACAGCCTGGATATTGGCATATTTATCCACCATTGCCATATCCACGATACCGCCGGCATTGACAATCAGTACCACATGCTGATACAGCTTGCAGACAGCTGCCAGCATTTCCTCTTCCGCCTCGGTGAGGTAATAGTCACCGGGGGCTGCGAAGCGGTCCGCACCTTCGCCGGCGTTCCGGGAAAGTACATAAACGGCAGTATCGCAGGCTGCCTCTGTGGGCAGACTGCCGCTGGGTGTCTGGAAAGGATTTGCACAGTAGAAATCAAAAAATGCCAGCAGTGCCTCTGAGGTTTCTGTCTCTAATCTGCTCTTCATCAGGTCGATCCACTGCCCTCTGGCCTCGTCATAAAGGCCTGCATATTCCTTCAGCCAGTCCTCGTTGGCGATGGTATAGCCGGCACCTCTGATGCCTTCGCTGATGCTTACGGTGCTGCGCTCGTTCACATCACCGGAGCCCGTGCCGCCCTTAATGGTCTTATAAGCGCCGGAGCCGTAAAGAGCCACCGGCTTTGCCTTATCTAAAGGCAGGATAGCGCCCTCATTTTTCAAAAGCACCATACCTGCAGAAGCCGCTTTCCGGGACAGGGCTGCGTGCACCTTTTCTCTCTCGGTGACTTCTACCTGGGTGGTTCCGGTGGTGATCCCTTTCTTTATTACTCTCATTGGTTTTATGTTCCTCCCTTTATAATGTGATTTGCATGTCTGTTCATTACCTGTTTTTCCGAGGAAAACTTCACATAAATGCCGAACAGATACGAATGTAAACAATTACCCCGGCACATCTGTCCTCTGTAATTATAGGACAGGTGCACCAGGGAATTCTTGTACTTTTCGGTTTCGTTTTATCAAAATCGTGACAATAATCACTGTTCGGATGCTGACCCGGCGGGTCCGGAGGTATCGCCACAGATCATAAGTCTTACAGCTTCGTCACCACTACCAGACTGTGGTCGCAGGGCAGTGTCATGCGGATGCGCCAGCTTTCTTCTGACTGGGAGACTACCTCTGCCTCCTGCATCTGACCGGTGAGGGTATCCCACACCTGGGGAAGCTGGGAAGACTCCACCTGTACCTCGATGGTCTCCGGCTCTGCACTGTAATTCATGAAGATAACGTTGCGGCAGTCGCCTTTGAGATAGCGGACGAACATAACGCCGGAAATATCCTCTCCCGTATGCATATAGGGATCGATGAGGTAGCTGTCATAGCAGGGATGATGATTGACAGTGCTGTCTGTCCCCGCCACGATCTGTACCGGATGGGGAAGGAGCTGACCAAGGACCTTCAGGATCTCCTCATGCGCTTCTACAGAGAGCTGCAACACCTTGCCTGCCAGTGCCTCTTTGGCTTTTCCTGCCTCTGCTGCGCCGGCACTTTCTAAGTCCGCCTTATCCATCTGCGCAAAGATGCGCTGTACCCCATCATCCCCGGCAGGGCCTTCCGCTGCGTAAACCGGCAGGGTATCCAGTGCCAGAATGGTGCCGCCGGCTGCCGTAAACGCTTCGCACAGCTTAGCCGCCTCTGCAGGCAGTACATAGCACATAGGCAGTACCAGCACGGAAAAGCGCTGTCCGCTCTTGGTATTAAGGATCACCGCTCCGTTCTCAGTCTTCTCCACGGTGAAATTCTCCACCGCATCCCGGTGCAGCAAGTCAAAATCCACATTGGCGCTGGTCAATGCATTTAAGAAAAGCTGCTGCTCTCTGTCGATCCGGGCCGCCCGCTCATCCTGCGTAAAAGCACCGTGGAAAAAGGCGTGAGTGAAATGCTGGTCCGGCAGATAGTACATCTGGAAGCTCTCCAGCGGATGGTAGACCAGTACATCTGCCTCGTTGATGCCGTCGGTCATGGCATACTGCAGTCGGCGGATCATCTGATTGCCTTCCTTCATCCGCGGCCATCCCTGCCACTGGAAAAACTGTGACGGCGGCCAGTCGTTCTTGCGGTTGCCTCTGTCGGAATAGAAGAAGCCGTGGTTAATGATAATCTGCATCCCCTGCTGGAACAGCCAGGTCACGATACGGGTATATTCCTCAAAAGTCATATCCCAGCCGCAGCCCGCAAAGGTCTCCACGGCGGTGCGCTTTTTGCCGTAGGAATGGGCGCCGCAGGCGGTGAACTTGATATTCAGGCTGCCTACGCCCTTGCCCAGATAATCGGCACCGCACACGTCCTGATACCGGTTCTGCCGCAGATAATCGCCGCTGTAGCGGGCATGTCCTACCATGGTCTCCTCTGCCAGCAAGTGTGCAAAGAGCTTTAAGTCATGCTTTTCACACCAACGGTGGATCTCTCCGAAATAGTTTTCCTGAAATTCTCTGCCTACCATATCCAGATAGTCTACCCGGATCCGGCCGGCCTTTTCTCCGGGAATGATCAGCTGATAGATCTCTTTGCGGATCTCATATCCCTTCTGCTGCTTAAAATGAGCCGCAAACTCCCTGCTCCAGGGAATAGCATGACACATGCGGGTCTCGTCATTGAATACGCACTGGATCGCGCCGCCGAAATCTTCTCCGAAACGCTCATAGTACTTGTCATAGGTAGAGGCAAGGAAGGCTCTGGTGGCATCGGCATCCAGATAATTCACCTGCTCATCGCCGCCCATGTCATAGGCATCCACGTGAATGCGGGTGATAAAGGCAATGGCATCCTTTTGGGCCTTAAACTCCAGCTCAGGTCCAAACATATCGTAGATAAAGAAATCCTCCAGCCGGTAAGGCTCTCCGCTCTGCGCATCCACAATGGTGGTGTTGTAGCAAAGACCGCTCTTATCCGTGTCCTCTGCCACGCCGAAGAGGATCTGCCCCTCAAAGTTCATAAGCTGGCTGCGGAAAGTCTCTCCCGCCGGAATCTTTACTTCCTCGATCTCCACATACTGCTCTCTGTTGCGCTCATCCCTGGTAATGGTCTTGCCGCAGGTGCCAGCCGGCCAGTCGATCTCGTCATAGAGCCACATGGTCTCCCCGTGCTCTTTCTTATAATCCAGCACGGTCTTGATATTTTCGAACCACTCATCGTCCAGATAGCCGCCGATAAAGCCCTCGCCTCCGTTGGTGCGGGCATGGGGATTGGTGCAGGTGACACCGATCTCGGTCTGCATCTTTAACTGCCGCAGCAATTCTTCTTTTTCCAGCTTGTCATTCCAGAACCAGAGGGGGGTCTCTGCCTCATTTAAGGATCTCTCCAGCTCCGGGTGTTCCCAAATCTTTTTATCCATAGGTACCTTTCTTGCCGCAATTCATACCGGCAACGTGAAGAAAATTTCGCGCAGTCGAATTCGCTGATATGATCTGTGTACATGAGATCTGTGTGCATATCGTTTACGGCATTCCTGCAGTTTGCAGGAAATATGATCCGGTATTTCCCGCAAACCCGTCTCTCTTTTGCAGTCACAGTTTTCGTCCAGGCTTATCTGCCATATCCTACAGTGCCGGGGACAAACTGCTCTTTGTCCCCGGCTTCTGTCGGATCGCTGCGCTCTCGCGATTTTTCTTATTATGTCATAGATGTTCTTGCTTTGCACAGTATTGTTTTTGATTTCTGAAAATTTATGGAAACTTTTGTTACTATTCAGTCCCCGTCTCACAAGCATATTTCCGCCCGGCTGCCGCCGATGCGGTCTTTTTTCACCACGATCTGCCGGTCGATGCGATTTTTCAGCTCCGCCACGTGGGAGATGATGCCCACCAGCCGGTTGCCCTCTGTCAGAGAGGAAAGGGCGTTTATGGCCTGCTCCAGGGTATCTTCATCCAGAGAGCCGAAGCCCTCGTCTACGAACAGAGTGTCCAGACGGATGCCGCCTGCACTGGACTGGACTTCATCGGAAAGCCCCAGGGCCAGGGAAAGGGAGGCCATGAAGGATTCTCCTCCGGAAAGGGTCCGCACGCTGCGGACTGTGCCATTGTAATGGTCCACCACGTCCAGTTCCAAGCCGCTCTGGCTGCGGCGGTTATTCTCTTCCTTTCGACGCTGCAGCTCATATTGGCCGCCGGACATCTTCAGAAACCGCAGATTGGCCCGCCGGATCACCCGTTCGAAATAGGTCATCTGCACATAGGTCTCCAGTCGGATCTTTTCCTTTTGCTTTAATTCGCCGTTGGCGGTCTCGGACAGCGCTCCCACGCATTGCAGCCTCTCCTCCGCCTTTTCCATCCTGCTCTCTGCATCCAGGATCTGAGCTTTGGCAGTCTCATTGACCTGAATCCGCAGGGTAATTGCCTCTCTGCGCTGCAGGATTTCCTTTTTGGTCTGCTGTGCCCGGTTTCCGGCTTCTAAGACAGCTTCTTTAGACAGCTCCGGCACCTGGGAGAGCTGCTGCTGCAATGCCGCCGCCTTTCCCTCTCCGCTGTGCACCGACTCCGCTGCCTGCTGCATTCCTTTTTCCGCCTTTTCTAAAGCCTTCGCGATCTGTTCCGCTGCCTGCTTCCACTGGGTGATCTGTCTCATGGCTTCCCGGGCGCCTGCATAGTGGAGCTGTCCTCCCAACTCTGTCAGTTTTGCCTCCCGTTCCTGCAGAGTGGTCTGCTGTACTGTCATCTGTGTATGCTGCTGCTGCAATATTTCCTCGGTATCCCGGGTCTTTTTCTCGAAATCCGGCAGATCCTTCGTCAGATCTTTCCGCAGTTTTTCATTGTGCTCCGCTTCCTGCAGGGCCTGGGTCAGGCCACGGCTCTGGGTCTGCAGATCCTCTCCGGCAGCGGTGATCCGGGTGATAGCCTGCCCTACGGTTTCTTTGGTCACCTGCCACGGTGCAGTACCTTCTGCGTCTGCCGGCGTACTATCATCGACTTCTGCAGATGCCAGCGCACCATCATCAACTTCTGCAGATGCATCGGCTTGCGATGCTGCAAAAAGTTCCCGGAGCTGCTGCGTTGCCCGGTGCTGTTTCTCTGCGGCCGCTGCCTGCAGGGCTCCGGCCTGGCGGCTCGCCCGGGCTGCCTGATCGGAAAGCCGGTCCGCTCTGTCAGAGAGTTTTTCCAGTTCCTCCTTTGTGGGCGCTCCCTCTGCCATCTGCGCCGGATGGGGATGCTCTAAGGCGCCGCATACCGGGCAGGGCATACCTGTCTGCAGTGTCTTTGCCAGAATGCCTGCCTGGGCGTCCAGATACAGACGGTTGGCCTGTCTGTATTGCTGTTGGGCTTTTTCTGCTTCTGTCGCACTCTTTTGATAGGATCTTTGGGCGTTTTCCAGCTTTTCGTATTGCTGCTGCAAGTCCGCGAGACTCTCTGCCGTCTCCTGCAGCTGCGTCTGTCTTGTCCTCAGCTGCTGCATCTGGGTGGTCAGCTGCTGCAGTCGCACCGGATTATCCTGCAAAGACGCCAGCTTCTCTTTGGCCTGCTTCTGGTTTTCCTTTCTTTTCTCCAGGAGGGCGCAGTTTTTCTCCCACGCCTGCCTGTACCCGGAAAGGGTTTCTCTGAGCTCCTGCAGTTCCTTTTTGCCCTCTTCGTACTGCTTATATTGCTCCAGTTCTCTCTCCAGCGCTGCTATCTTTCCTAAAAGTTGCTCTCTCTCCGGCTCCTTTTCCTTGGCACGCTGTTGCTCTGTGGTCCATTTGGCCAGTTCTTCCTTTTGCCTGCCTAAGTCTGCCTCGATCCGCTTTTTCTCCGCCTGCAGCTGCTCTCTGTTCCGTGCCTGGGTCAGCTGCTGGGTGATCTGCTGGATCTTTTCCTCGATCAGAGTCAGCTGTTCCTGGCATTCCTTTCGGCTGCGCCTGTCCTTTTCCAGCTGCTCTTCCAGTTTCTGGCGCAGCACGGCGGGAGGCATCTCCTCCCGGGATGTCTGCACTTCTTCCCAGCGGATGGATTCCGCTGCCAGTTTCCGCCTGTTTTCCAGTTCCCCGTAGTCTCTCTGGAGCTGCAGATAGGTTTCCTTCAGTCGTCCCTGCAGCTTCTGATACCGCTCCGTCCGAAAGATCCGACGGAAGATCTCCATACGTTCCTGGGTGGAGGCCAGTAAAAGCTTTAAGAAATCCCCCTGGGCGATCATGACGATCTGGGTAAACTGTTCCCTGTCCAGTCCCAGGATCTTTTCGATCTCTTCCGTGACCTCTTTCATTTTGGTCACCACCCGGCCGTCCGGCAGCTGCAATGAGGCATCCGCCGGCATCATCGTCGTGCCCTCGCCACGCTTCTTGGGTCTTTCATAGGCCGGGTTTCGGGTGACCACGTAGGTCTTTCCTTTATTGGAAAAAGTCAGCTCCACCTGGGTGGGTGTCTCCGGCGACGCATATTTGGAGCGCAGCATATCCGGCTGACGGTTCTCGCCGCTGGGTTCTCCGTAGAGGGCAAAGGTGATGGCGTCAAAAATGGTGGTCTTCCCCGCTCCCGTATCCCCGGTGATCAGATACAGTCCGCCGGTTCCCAATTGTGCTAATTCTAATTCCGTTGTTCCCGCATAGGGGCCAAAGGCTGATATTTTCAGTGTAAGAGGTCTCATATTTACCTTCCTGTACCGCAACTTGTCTGCGGTACGCCGGGAGAATTTCGCGTAGGCGAATTCTCCGATACCACACGATCCGCTTTGATGGCGTTTACAACATCAATAGCATTTGAAAGGATTACCATCCAGACGCTGAACGTTGACTGACTGGGGTCTGAACGATAGTTTTTTATTCCTTCCAGATATCCTCTATAAGCTTTTGCATATACTGGACCTGCTCTGTCTGCATGGGCCGGTTATTCTGCTTTTCATAGAATTCCCCAAAGATGGTCAGGGGATCCCGACTCTCCGGCTCCCCCACGCCCTCTATGATTCGGCTGCTTCTGGTGCGGCAATTGTCGTATTCCAGCTTCATCAGATTGGGATAGATCACCATCAGTCTGGCTGCCGCATCCGGCACGTCCTCCTCATCTGTCAGTGTCACATGCATATAGGCATTTCTGTCAAACTGCTCATAGAATTGTCTGGAGGATACCTCCAGATAGGATCCCCGGATCTTTCGCCAGTCGTGCAGGGGATACAGAAGCACGGTGCGGATCCGGATGCCTGTATCTGTATCCGTATCGGCATCTGCGGCTGTATTTTTCGTGTTTTCCGTATTTTTTTTACTTTTCGTAACTTCCCTATTTTCGCCCCGCTCCCCCAACTCCAGAATAGTCACTGACTTCTCCTGGTTTACTTCGCTGAAAGAATATTTTAAAGGCGTACCGCAGTAACGGCCGTTGCCCACATTGTAAGCCCGGTGTATATGCCCCAGCGCCACATAATCAAAGGAGGCAAAGACGGAGGCATCTACATTCTCTGTATTACCTACGTAAATGCGGGAGGCGTCTGCGCTCTCTGTATTACCTACGTAAATGCGGGAGGTGTCTGCGTTCTCTGTGTTGTCTGCATGATCGCGGGAGGCATCTGTATTCGCTGTATCGCTCACACATACATGGGAGGCATCCCCACCGTTCTCGCCGACTTCCTCTGTTATCGTTTCTTCGGTATATTCTCCCGTTTCCTCTTTTGAAGTATCTTCTCCTTTTTCCTCGGCGCCCGTAACAAATTGGTGCGCCATCAGGATCTTCCAGGACTTTCCTGCAGCATCCGGCATCTTCGTGCCTTCAGTTTCTACCCCCTCTGTTCCTGTTCCTTCTGCTCCTGCGCCTTCTGGTCCTGCTTCTTCCGTCGCTGTACTTCCTGTCATCTCCTCCACCGCTGCCCGCACCGCATCGGTATAATCCGTGATCTCCCGCTCCGGAAAGTAAGGCCGCACATGGGCAGGCTTCACAAAGGGCAGCATGTAGATCTGCGCCGAGATCCCGTCCTTGCCGGTCAGCAATATCGGCTCCACATGACCGTGATAGACCGGTGATAAGTGCACGCCCCCTCTTCCCATAATGGAAGCACCGAAAGCAATGCGCTCCGGGCTGTCATGATTGCCGCTGATGACAAAGACCGGCATCTCTCTTTCCGCCAATGCGGACAAAAAGCTGTCAAATAGGCCCACTGCTTCCGCACTGGGCACCGCCTTGTCGTAGACATCTCCTGCCACCAGCACCCCGTCCGGCTCTTCCCGGTCTATGATCTGCAAGATCTGCTGCAAGATGTATTTTTGCTCCTCGATCATGGAAAATTCATTGACACGCACCCCAAGGTGCAGATCCGATAAATGGATTAATTTCATGGCTACCTCTTTTTGCTGCTCTTGTTACAGTTCAGCCCCCGCCAGGCTGCGGATCTTGCCGGAGATATCCGGTTTTGGGGTATGAACTGTAACCTGCTCTGTATTGGAACGAAGAGAAATAAAAAACAAGGGCAACCCATTACAGGACTGCCCTGAAATCACTTTTTAAGTGAAGTATGTAAGCCAAAGCCGTGTAGCATGCCATACAGGCTTTAACTGAATCATACCGCAAATCGGCAGATATCTCAATCGATCATCTTTACACAAAATTAACTTTGACAGAATCCCTCATTGAGCGTATGATAATTTTACATGTTTTAGGAAAACGTTTTCCAATTTCTTTCAGGAGGTACGTGCCATGAATTTACATTTGCCAAAAGACCAGACCTGCGGCGCCGCAAAAGCCGATGCCATCATCCAGGGACAGCACTACAGGATCACCGTCCTGACGCCTGCCCTGCTGCGTTTTGAGTACAGCGAAAGTGATGTGTTTGAAGATCATTGCACCCAGCATATCATCAACCGGGATTTTCCGGTGCCTGCCTTTAAGACCTGGCACTCCGGAGACTATTTTTATCTGGAGACAGAACTGCTGCGGCTTCGCTACGATGAGAAAGCTCCCTCTGCCTACGGCCTGCAAGTGCGCATTCTTTCCAGCGCCATGGTATGGCATTACGGAGACGAAGGCGGTGCCATGGATCTGTCCATGAATCTGGGGGGCACAGCCCGCACCCTGGATATGGCCGACGGGGCCATTGACATCGGCGAGGGACTGATGTCCAAAGGCGGCTACGCGGTCTTTGACGACTCCGATGCCCTGCTGATCGGGGATGATTACTGGATCAGCCGCCGGGAACACAGTGAACTGGATCTGTATTTCTTTGGCTACGGACACGATTATAAGCAGTGCCTTAAGGATCTCTATCATCTGGCCGGCACTACGCCTCTGCTGCCCCGTTTTGCCATGGGCAACTGGTGGAGCAAATACCACCGCTATGACGAGGCAGAGTATAAGACCCTGATCAGGCGCTTTGAAGCAGAGGGGCTTCCTTTTTCCGTGGCCGTCATCGACATGGACTGGCATCTGGTGGATATCGATAAAAAGTGGGGCACCGGTTGGACCGGCTATACCTGGAACCGGGAGCTTTTCCCGGATCCCCCTGCCTTTTTGCGCTGGCTCCATGAGCACGGTCTGCAGACGACCTTAAATGTGCATCCCGCCGACGGCGTCAGAGGCTTTGAGGAACAGTATCCCGCCATGGCCAAAGAGATGGGCATCGATCCTGCCACCGAAGAAGAAGTGGAATTCGACATCGCCGATCCTCATTTCCTGGATGCCTACTTCCGCTGCATCAGCCATCCCCATGAGAAGGACGGGGTGGACTTCTGGTGGATCGACTGGCAGCAGGGCACTGCCACTAAGACAGAGGGACTGGATCCTTTGTGGATGCTGAACCATTTTTACTATCTGGACAATGCCGGAGAGGAGAAACGCCCCTTGATCTTCTCCCGCTATGCAGGCCTTGGCAGTCACCGCTATCCCGTGGGATTTTCCGGTGATACCCTTATCACATGGGCTTCTCTGGACTTCCAGCCCTACTTCACCATCCGCGCCGCCAACGTGGGATATACCTGGTGGAGTCATGACATCGGCGGTCACATGATGGGCGTCCGGGATGATGAACTGGCAACCCGCTGGCTGCAGCTGGGCACCTTTTCTCCCATTCTTCGGCTCCACAGCAGTGACAATGCCTTTAACGGCAAGGAGCCCTGGAATTATAACCCGGAGGCCGAGGCAGTCATGAAGGAGGCCCTGCGTCTGCGCTACCGGCTGGTGCCTTACCTGTATACCATGAACTATCTGACCCACACCCAGGCCCGTCCCATCGTAACGCCTCTGTACTTCGAGGAGCCGGAGCAGCCTCAGGCTTACAGTGTCAGAAATGAGTTCTGGTTCGGCACCCAGATGCTGGTATGCCCCATCACCACGCCCCGGGACAGCGTTTCCCTGACTGGCCGTTTTGATGCCTGGCTGCCGGCCGGCGACTGGTATGACTTTGAAAAGGGCACCCGCTATACCGGCGGCAGAATGCTTCCTATCTTCCGCAGCCTGGAGGAATGGCCTGTCTTTGTAAAGGCCGGCGGCATTATTCCCATGGATCAGGGCGAAAGCTACGATCCTCTCCTTAACAATCCTTCCGCTCTGCTCCTGCGCATTTACCCCGGCGCGGACGGCAGCTTTGCGTTGGTGGAGGACGACGGCACCAAGGCAGAGCCGGCCGCAGAGGACTATGCAGTGACCGAATATACCTGGAAATGGGATGAACAGGCTGTCTTTACCATTCATCCCGCCACCGGAGACCTGCAGGCTATCCCCGAGAAACGGCAGTATACGCTGGTCTTCTACGACGTAGAGGACAGTGCCCTGACCGTACGCATGGGAGAAGAGGTTCTCTCCTGCACGCAGCACTATGATCCGGAAAAGCACCTGCTCACCGTGACGCTGCCTGCCTGCCCTGTAACCCAGTGCCTGACCATTCGCTTCGCTGACAGTAAGCCGGCGGAAAACGACAAGCTGGCATTGGCCTTTAAGGCTTTGCTGAGAGCACAGATGAGCTACGATGTAAAACAGGTGCTGTACAATATATTGAAGACCAACGGCACCACCCCCGCCGTCCTGACCTCCCTGCAGGCCGTGGAAGGAGCACCCCAGGCCATTCTGGATGTGCTGACAGAGATCATCCTGACAGATATAAAATAAACAAGTAACCGAAAAAGCCCTTCCTCACGACAGTTCTACTGTGAGGAAGGGCTTTTCGTTACAATGCATTACAGTACACTCTCTCCAACCTGCCGGATGGAGGCAGACATTCTCTCTGCCTCCGGCTAGATCCGCGATCCTCTCACCCGGCAGTTGTCCATACTGTAACTAATGACATATTCAATGATGATACATTCAGTAATGATACGTTCAGTAATGATATATTCAGTAACGATATATTCCGTAATGATACATTCAGTAACGATATATTCCGTAACGATATACTCAGCTTGCTTTCTTGATCAGTTCCATGATCATAGAAATGGAGTTGAGCAGACTGCTCTTTTCCATGGCATCAATGTAAAACTGCCGCTCGAAGTAGAGCTTGTGCACGCTCTCTACGATCACATCCGGCAGGGCATCGTCCTCGATGACCATGCTGTAGCCCTGCTGCTCGAAGGATCTGGCATTGAGAATCTGATCGCCCCGGCTGCTTCTGGCCGGCAGGGGCACCAGGATGTTAGGTTTTTTCAGTGCCAACAGTTCAAAGATGGCATTGGCGCCCGCCCGGCTGATGACGATATCTGCCATTGCAAAAATGTCCTTCAGCTCCTCGTTGACATACTCGAACTGTTTATAACCCGGGATGCTCAGTTTCAGATTGTCCACCTTGTCCTTGCCGCATAGATGCACGATGTTAAAATCGGGCAGGAGCTGGTCCAGATTATCCCGCACTGCTTCATTTACGGAAGCCGCTCCTAAGCTGCCGCCGATGACCATCAATACGGGCTTGGTGTCCGTAAAGCCGCAGAAGGCTCTGCCCGCCTCGGCCTTGCCCTGGAACAGCTCATCCCGGATCGGTGTGCCTGTAAGCACTGCCTTGGATGCCGGCAGATCCTTTAAGGTCTCCGGGAAATCGCAGCAAATCTTCTGGGCGCAGGGAATACACAGCTTGTTGGCCAGTCCCGGCGTCATATCCGACTCATGAATGATGCAGGGAATATGCAGTCTGTGAGCTGCCCGCACCACCGGCACGCTGACATAGCCGCCCTTGGAAAACACCAGATCCGGCTGATAGCTCTTCAGAAATTTATAAGCTTCCTTATAACCCTTGATCACACGGAAGGGGTCCGAAAAATTCTTGGGATCAAAGTAACGGCGCAGCTTGCCTGTCTCTATGCCCAGATAGGGAATACCGCATTCTTCTATCAACTTCTTCTCGATGCCGTTTAAAGATCCGATATAGTAAATCTCATACCCGGCCTTCTCTAAGTAAGGCAAAAGTGCGATATTGGGTGTCACATGGCCTGCTGTACCGCCGCCGGTCAATACGATTTTCTTTCTGCTATTTTCCATCTGCTTTTCATCCTCATTTCTGGATAGCTTTGCTTTGAAAAGGCGACGGGAATCTCAGATGTTACTGCTTCGTCGCCTGACCGGCGTCTGAACAGCACCTCTCCGATTCCCGTAAAACAAGCTTTCACGCCCTGTCCGGTTACTGTGCGATCGCCTGCCGCAGTGCTATGGCCAGCTGGTCCGGACATGATGTCTCCTTAAAGCCGCACTTTACGCCGGAAACTCTCTCGATGACATCCTCTGCCTTCTGGCCGATCACCAACTGGGTGATGCCCTGCAGATTGCCGCTGCATCCGCCCCTGAAAGCTACGTGTCGGATGATATGATCCTCGTCTAACTCGATCTCGATCTCCGATGAACAGGTTCCTTTTGTTTTATAAATCATGATTTCCTCCTTGTCTGAGGTCTCTACTTTGTTCCGCCAAGATTCAGCAATATTCCGCCGATTATGATAAGGACAATGCCCACGATCCCATACACGCTGATCTTTTCCTTGAAGAAAAGGACCGAGATCAGGGTCGTCGCCACAATGCCCACACCGCACCAAATGGCATAGGACATGTTTAAATCCAATTTTACCATGGCTTTTCCAAATGCCAAGTAGCACAATACATAAAAAACGATGCAGGCAATGGTGGGATACAGCCGGGTAAACCCGTCGGAATATTTTAAAAACGAGGTTGCGATGATCTCAAATAGGATGGCAGCTACCAATAATATATACTGCATAATACCCCTCATTCCGAGCTACTTTGCCGGTTACATTTTTCCGTTCATGGAAAGGGCGATCCGTTTCTTCGCCTGATCTACGCTGACCACGATGACGTCCACCACATCTCCTACATGCACCACTTCCAGGGGACTCTTGATGAAACGGTCGGAGAGTCTGGAGATGTGTACCAGACCATCCTGGTGCACGCCGATGTCCACGAAGGCACCGAAATCCACGATATTGCGGACTGTCCCCTTCAGCTTCATGCCGGGGGTCAGGTCTTCCATTGCCAGCACATCGCTGCGCAGGATCGGTGCCGGCATATCCTCTCTGGGATCTCTGCCCGGCTTCTCCAATTCCTTTAAGATATCCTCTAAGGTGATCTCGCCGATGCCCAGCTGCTGCGCTGTCTGCTTTTTATCCTTTACCTGCTTGGCAACGCCCCGGACTGCAGCCGTATCCTCCATGGAAACATGCAGCTGCTCTAACAGCTTTTCCACGGCCGGATAGGACTCCGGGTGCACGCTGGTGGCATCTAAGGGATTCTTTCCTCCGTTGATCCGCAGGAAACCGGCGCACTGTTCAAAGGCTTTCGGTCCGAGCTTCGGCACCTTCTTTAACTGGGCACGGCTGGTAAAGCGGCCGTTTTCCTCCCGGTAAGCCACAATGTTTTTGGCCACTGTCTGAGAAATACCGGATATGTAGGAAAGCAGGGAGAAGGAGGCGGTATTTAGATCTACGCCTACTCTGTTTACACAGTCCTCCACCACGCCGCCTAAGGCCTCGTCCAGTTTCTTCTGGTTCATGTCATGCTGGTACTGTCCTACGCCGATGGACTTAGGATCGATCTTGACCAGTTCTGCCAGAGGATCCTGCAGGCGTCTGGCGATGGAGGCGGCGCTGCGCTGTCCCACATCGAAATTGGGGAACTCCTCGGTTGCCAGCTTGCTGGCGCTGTATACGGAAGCACCGGCCTCGTTGACGATGACATACTGCAGGGGCTGCTTCAGTTCATGGAACAGGTCTACGATGATCTGCTCTGACTCTCTGGAAGCCGTGCCGTTACCCACACTGAAAATGGTGATGTGATACTTCTCGATCAGCTTCTTAAGCTCTGCTTTTGCCTCTGCCACCTTATTCTGGGGCGCTGTGGGATAGATCACCTTAGTATCCAGCACCTTGCCCGTGGGGTCTACCACCGCCAGCTTACAGCCGGTACGGAAGGCAGGATCCCAGCCCAGCACCGTCTTTCCGGCGATGGGGGGCTGCATCAGCAGCTGCTCTAGATTCTTGCGGAAAACCAGGATAGCGCCGTCCTCTGCATTTTCTGTCAGCTGACTGCGGATCTCCCGCTCGATGGAGGGAGCGATCAGTCTGTCATAGCTGTCGGCAATGACTTCCCGCAGAATGGGTGCCGTAAAAGCATTGTCCTTTACATGGAAACCGCTGCCGCCGGTGATCTCCTTGCGGATCACCTGACTCTCTAACCAGGCCAAAATATCCTCTCTGGGAGCAGTGATCTTTACCGTGAGACATTTCTCATCTTCGCCTCGGTTGATGGCCAGAATCCGATAGCCGGGGATCTTGGCTACCTGCTCTTCAAAGGAGAAGTACATCTCGTAGACCTTGCGGCGCTCTGCGGTCTTTTGCTCCGCCGCCTTTGCAGCTGCCTTAGAGGCAGGCTTCTTTGCCTTTTCTCCCTCTTCGGATGCATCCTCTGCCGCCTGTGCTTTCTTAGCCTTCTTCTCTTCCTTATCTTCTCCTGCCGCCTTGGCCTCCTTGGTAGCGGCCGTAGTGATCAGACCTTCTTTCCAGGTCATCTCTCTGATCTCGGTACGATAGGAAGCCTCATCGGAGATCTGCTCTGCGATGATGTCTTTGGCACCGGCCAGTGCATCCTCCGGACTCTCCACGCCCTTTTCGGCATCCACATAGGCAGCTGCTGCCTCTAAGATCGGTGCCTTTGCGCTCTGCTCCATGATCAGATCCGCCAACCCCTGCAGGCCTTTTTCTCTGGCAATGCCCGCCCTGGTGCGGCGCTTCTGCTTGTAGGGACGATAGAGATCATCCACCGCTACCAAAGTCTTTGCCTCCTCGATCTGGGTCCGCAGCTCCGGCGTCAGCTTGCCCTGCTCCTCGATGCTAGAGAGGACAGAGGCTTTCTTTTCCTCCAGTCCCCGCAGGTAACTCAGCTTCTCTGACAGAGTACGCAGCTGTTCATCATTTAAGGAGCCGGTGGCTTCCTTACGATATCTGGCAATAAAGGGAATGGTATTTCCCTCATCGATGAGCTTCACAGCCGCTTCCACCTGCGAGCGCCGAACCCCTAACTCCTCTGTGATCGATCTTACTATATCCATTCTGTATCTACTCCTTTTCTATCTGCTACAAGGGTCTTTCATCCGACACCGGCACTACAAATCTTGCCGGGCAATCCCAAAAAAGTCCTTCGAGCAAAGCCAACCGGTCCGACAAGATTCTTTCCACTGCCGCCAGGCGGCCAAAGGCCGCCGAACGCGGGAATCCACACCGAAGGCCGCCCCTAAAAAAGTGGGAAACCACACCGAAGGTCGCCCCAAAGGGGCGACCTTCGTAATGACTCCCAACGCCGATAGGCGTTGGGAGTCATTTGTTACCTTTCAAACTGTGCCTTATACAATCCACTGTAAAATCCGCCCTTGGCCAGCAGCTCATCATGGCTGCCCTGCTCGATGATATGACCCTCATTCATGACAATGATCACATCCGCATTGCGGATCGTGGAAAGACGATGGGCCACGATGAAGCTGGTCCTGCCCTGCATCATCTTATTAAAGGCTTCCTGTATCTGCAGCTCCGTACGGGTATCGATACTGGAGGTAGCCTCATCTAAGATCAGCATAGGAGGCAGACACAGCATTACGCGGGTAATGCACAGCAGCTGCTTCTGTCCCTGGCTGACGCTGTCGTCATTGAGCACCGTATCAAAGCCCTGGGGCAGACGGCGTATGAATTCATAGCTGTGAGCCTCTTTGGCTGCCTGAAGGATCTCCTCCTCTGTGGCATCCGGCTTGCCGATGGTGATATTCTCCCGCACCGTGGCATTTTTAAGCCAGGTCTCCTGCAGCACCATACCGTAGTTAGCCCGCAGGGAATGTCTCGTCACGTCATAGATATTGGTGCCGTCTACCTTGATCTGTCCGCTGTCCGCATCATAGAAGCGCATCAGCAGATTGATCAGGGTGGTCTTGCCGCATCCCGTAGGTCCTACGATGGCGATGCGCATACCGGGCTGCGCCTCAATGGAGAAGTCCTCGATAAGCTTCTTGCTCTTATCATAGCTGAAGTATACGTTCTCGATAGAAACTTTTCCCTCGGCTTTTCCCAACTCTCCGGGAGCATCCGGTGTCTGGGGCTCTTCCTCAATGAGCTCGAATACCCGGGCCGCGCAGGCCAGTGCATTCTGCAGCTCTGTGATGACGCTGCTGATATCATTAAAAGGCTTTGTATACTGGTTGGCATAACTTAAGAGTACGCTTAAGCCGCCTACCGTCAGGCCGCCGCCGATGACGAATAAGGCGCCTACCAGTGCCACCGCCGCATAGATCAGACTGTTGACACAGCGGGTGGCGGGGTTAGTGATACTGCTGTAAAAAACTGCCCGGAGGCTGTATTTTTCCAGATCTGCATTGATGGCCGCAAACCGCTCTCTGGCCCTTTCCTCATAACCGAAGGCCTTTACTACCTTCTGGTTGCCTACCATTTCCTCTGTCAGAGCCGTCTGCTTTCCTCTGGTCTCACTCTGGAGCTTGAACATGCTGTAGGTGCGGCTGGCGATGAACTTGGCCACCATAAAGCTGATGGGGGTCAGCACCACCACCAGCAGGGTGATGGGAATACTCTTGGAGAGCATGAATACCAGGGTAGCCACAATGGTCACCACACCGGTAAAGAGCTGTGTAAAGCCCATGAGCAGACCGTCACTGAACTGGTCCACGTCTGCAATGACCCGGCTGACGATATCGCCGGCGCTGTGGGCATCCAGATAGGAAAGAGGCAGGATCTGCATTTTGCGGAAGGCCTTTGCCCGGATATCCCGGACGATGTGGTAGGTGATCCTGTTATTCACTGTATTCATCACCCACTGCATCACCGCTGTCAGGATCACCAGCACAGCAATGCGCTTCATATAGTAAACGATCAGGGTAAAGTCCACCTTTCCTGCCGCCACGATACCGTCAATGGCATCGCCGAAAAGAATGGGCACATACAGGGTCAGGATCACCGTAGCCGCTGCCAGCACCACGGAAATAAACAGCAGGATCTTATAATTGCCGATATACTTCATTACCTTCTGCAGGGTCTGCATGCTTCCGGCCTTATCTGTCTTATTATGCTCTTTCATCAGCCATTCACCGCCTTTCCCTGTGCCGGTCTCTCATCCGGATACTGTGAGTAATAGATCTCCTGATAAATACTGCAATCCGCCAGCAGCTCCTCGTGGGTGCCCCGTCCTGCCAGATGTCCGTCATCCAGCACCAGGATCAGATCCGCATAGCGGATGCTGGAGGTACGCTGGGAGACGATAAAGACCGTGGTCTCTCCCTCCATCTCCCGGATAGCCCGGCGAAGGGCTGCATCCGTAGCAAAGTCAAGGGCACTGGCAGAGTCATCCAGGATCAGGATCTGAGGCTTTTTCACCAACGCTCTGGCGATGGTCAGACGCTGGCGCTGACCGCCGGATAGATTGCGTCCGTTCTGTTCCAGGGCGAAGTCAAGTTGTCCTGTCTTTCCCTCTACCACTTCTTTTGCCTGGGCGGTGGTCAGGGCCTGCCAGATCTCTTCATCCGTGGCCTGCTCATTGCCCCACTTCATATTATCTCTTATGGTTCCCTCGAAAAGCACGGCTTTCTGGGGCACTACGCCGATCTGGTCGATCAGCTCGCCTGCTGCATATTCCTTTACATTTTTGCCATTTACTTCCACGATACCCTGCTCCGGATCATAGAAACGGGGGATCAGGTTCACCAGACTGGACTTACCGCTGCCGGTACCGCCGATGACGCCGATGGTCTGCCCTTTCTTAGCCTGAAAACTGATCGCAGACAGGGAAGGCGCTCCCGCACCGGCGTAGGTAAAGGTAACATCCCGGAAGGAGACCGCGGTATCCCCGCCGGTCTGCTGTCCATTTTCCTTTTCCTGTCCCTCTGTATTCTGTGCAAGAGCTTTGCTCTTCTCGGAAGCATCTGCGGACGCCTCCGGATAGGTCATGCCCGGCTCTACGTCCAGGATCTTCTCCACACGGCCGGCACAAGCCAGCGCCTTGGTGATGGAAATGATCAGGTTGGCCAGCTTCACCAGCTCCACCAGGATCTGCGCCATGTAATTATACAGTGCCACTACCTGTCCCTGGGTCAGATTGCCCATATCTACCTGCAGGGCTCCCTGCCAGATCAGAGCGATGGTAGCCAGGTTGATGATGATATAGGTCACCGGATTCATCAGGGCGGAGAAGCGGCCCACGAATTTCTGCATGGAAGTCAGTGCTTCGTTCTTCTCGTCAAAGGAAGCGATCTCGCTCTCCTCTTTATTGAAAGCTCTGATCACACGGACACCGGTGAGATTCTCTCTGGTGGTGCCCAGGACCCGATCCAGTCCCGCCTGTACCCTTTTAAACAGCGGAATGCTGATAAGCATGATGCCAAAGACCACGATGCACAGCAAAGGAATAGCCACCACAAACACCAGCGCACACTTCACATCGATGGTAAAAGCCATGATCATGGCGCCAAAGACGATGAAGGGGCTGCGCAACAAAAGCCGCAGGGCCAGGTTCAGTCCATTCTGCACCTGGTTGATATCGCTGGTCATACGAGTAATCAGGGTATTGGTGCCCAGCGTGTCCAGCTCTGCAAAGGACAGCTTTTCGATATGGTCAAAAAGCGCCTGCCGCAGTCTGGCTGCAAAACCCACGCTGGCCTTGGCCGCAAAGAACTGGGCGGTGATGCTGCAGGTCAGACCGATGGCCGCCAGCAGGATCAGCAGACCGCAGTGCCGGAAAATATATCCTTTGTTATTTCCGGCAATGCCCTGGTCGATGATGGCTGCCACCACCAACGGCACGAACAGATCAAAAAGCGCCTCCAGCATCTTAAACAGCGGTGCCAGCACACTCTCTTTCTTAAAATCTTTCAAATAAACCGTCAATTTACTTTTCATACCTTGTCCCCACTTTTCTATCAGACAAATTTAAATATTGGTATTGCCCCGGTTGATCGCAACACCAGTTTTCTTATCATACAACAAAAAAGGAAAAGCCGCATCCTAAACACGATGCGAATTTTCCTTTTTGTATCTGCGTTGCTGTTCAGCCGCCGGCCAGGCGGCAGGGTCCTGACGGAGGTATCCGGGTGAGGGGACGCCTCTCGGCTCCATCCTTCGGACCTAGCGGTACTAAGCTCGCAAAGGACGCGAGCTAAGGACCGAGGCCTCGCAAGGCCCCTCACCCGGACACACTCCGTCACCCCTCCGCCTGGCCGACGGCTGAACAGCAACCATCTACGCAGATGAATGATTATACGTCGTTTATTTTTCCTTCATCCGATTCAATTCCGGCCAGACCGTGGCAAACATAGTGATCAGACAGGCCAGACCGCCGATGACGTTGGAGATGGGCTCCGCCATGAAAACGCCGTCTGTGCCCATGCCAAAGGCATAGGGCAGCAGGAAGGTCAGCGGTACCACCAGGATCGCCTTCCGAAGAAGACTGAAGAAAATGGCATGCTTTTTCTTATTCAGGGCCTTAAATACCGTCTGTCCGGAGTACTGCAGAGACTGGAAGATAAAGGCATAAAAATAAATGTGCAGGGCCGGTACCGCCGCCGTGATCAGCGCCTGGTCCTGGGTAAAGATCCGGATGAACATAGGCGCATTCCACATGATCAGCCCCCAGATAATGGCCGTATAGGGAATAGCCAGGGCCATCATGAAATAAACCGCTTTTTTCACACTCTCCGGCCTGCCGGCACCATAGTAGTAGCTGATGGAGGGGGAAGAGCCCTCGGTGATGGCCTGCGCCGGCGTATCCAGGATCTGCCGCACAGAATTCACCGTAGTCATTACGGATACATAGAGGGTGCCGCCGCAGCGCAGCAGCACATGATTGCAGGAGATGGAGACCAGGGCATTGGTGACCTGCATGATGAAAGGTGAAAGGCCCAGACTGACGATCTCCCCCGCCCAGGGCAGCGCCGGTTTTAGATCGATGCGGAATTCATTCCGGCCGCTCCAGAGAAACCAGCATACAAAGAGCATAGACAGCAGCTGAGAAAGCACCGTGGCCACCGCTGCTCCTTCCACGCCCATTCCCAGCGCGAAAATAAAGACAGGATCTAATACCAGATTGGCCACTGCTCCCAGCAGCACGGTGCACATACCCAGGGAAGAATATCCTTCCGCATTGATATAGGGGTTAATGCCTGTGCTGACCATGGAAAAGACTGTCCCCAGCACATAGATCCGCAGATAGGGCAGTGCAAAGGTCATCTCCTCCCGGGAGGCGCCGAATACCGACAGGGTAGGCGCCGCCAACACTTCGAAAAACACCAGCAGCACAATGCCCACCAGCACCAGCAGCTTAAAAGCCGTGCTCAGGATCTGCCTGGCTTTCTCCTTATTTCCCTTTCCCAATTCAATGGAAAAAAGGGGCGAGCCGCCCATGCCGAACATATTGGTAAAGCCGGTGATCAGAATGATCACGGGAAAACAAAGTCCCACCGCCCCTAAGGCCTCTGTTCCCACCTCAGGGATCCGTCCGATATAAACCCGGTCTACGATGTTATATAAAAGACTTAATACCTGTGCCACAAGCATGGGAAAAGCCGTGGAGAGGATATTCTGTACGATCTTTCCGTTTCCGAATTCTACTTTTTTCATACCTGCATCCCATCCCTGCGCCGCAGCTTATCTGCGACACGCTAAGGGAATTTCACGTAAACAAATTCTCATGGCGATCCGCACCTATATCCCGGCCGGTAGCTAATCCAGTATGTCCCCAAAAAGCCGCAGGGCATTGCCGGCAAAGACCTTCTCGATCTCACTTGCCTTAAAGCCCCGGCGTTCCATAGCCTGGGCCAGCAGGGGAAGCTTGTCCGCACTGTCTAACTCGCAGGGCTCTTCAAAGCCATCAAAATCACTGCCCAGGGCTATGGCCTCTATACCTGCCAGATTTCGGATATAGTCCATGTGCTGTGCCATTCTGTCAACACGTGCTATTGTAGCACCTTCCTCCAGAAAGTCCACCAGGTAATTGATGCCGATGATACCGCCCTTTTCCCCGATGCGGCGGATGGCTTCATCCGGCAGATTCCGCAGATGGGGGCACAGCGCTCTGGCGTTGGAATGACTGGCGATCACAGGCCCTTTGGTCATATCCAGCACATCCCGGATGCCGGCGTCGTTTAAATGGGACAGATCGATGATCACGCCCAGACGCTCCATCTCCTCCACAAAGCACCGCCCCGTATCTGTCAGGCCATGCACCGTATCCGGGATGGGTCTGACGCCGGGAGCAAATTCCGGATTGGGATATCCCAGTTCATTGGGGAAATTCCAGGTCAGGGTAGACATCCGCACGCCCTTTTTGTACAGCGTATAGAGATTTTCCAGCTTGCCCTCATAGACAGCCCCTTCTTCCACCGTCATCATGGCAGAGAGTATGCCTGCCCTGGCGTTTTCTTCGATCTCATGGGCGCCGGTCACCTGCCGGATCTGCTCCGGATAGGCTTCTACTTCCCGGATCCAGAAATCGGACAGGCGGTCTACATGATCAAAGGGCTCCTCCCCTTTTTCCTTCAGTGTGCTCAGATTGGTAAAGAGAGAGAAGCACTGGCACCAATAGCCGCCGGCTCTCATTTTCTCTAAATTAATCATACCGGAATGAGAAAGAAGAGAAATTTCTTTCCCTTCTTCCTTTTCCGCATACATATTGGGTATGGTGTCACAATGCAGATCAATGACTGGATACATGGGTCGTTTCCTTTCTATTTCCAGACACCACGCAGACGCCGGCCAAGCCAACAGCCCCGGCAGAAATGTTCGGATGCAGAGATGCCTCCTCCGAACACCGTCCGCCATCTGTCCCTCAACCGGCGTCTGTATAGTGATTCCTATTGAATTCTACTTCCTATTTTACGCAACTTCCTGTTGTATTCTACATTACATCTTTACTTCTTGATACGTTGTTACTTCTTGATACGGCTTTACTTCTTTATATGCCCCTACTTCCTGATACGGCTTTACTTCTTGATATGCCCTTACTTCTTTAACCCGGCATTACGGTCTGCCTGCTCATCTCCCAATTTATCCAGCAATGCGATCTTGGTATCGTAAAGCTTTTTGGACAGATCCACGTGTACCTCGTGGGGGTTCACCAGACGCTTGGACTCATCCCACAGCGTATCCTGCTCCTGCAGGCAGTAGTCCCGGATCTCCATGGTCTTAGCGGAGGTATAGCAGCACTCACCGTTTTTAAACAGGGGCACCATCAGCTCCCGCAGAGAGTACTCTCCCGGATTGAGTCTGGTCTTTTTCCAGGGCTCATAGGGATCAAAGAGCAGCAGGGACTGATCCTCTGTAAACACCTCATCCTCTAAGCAGATCAGGTCTGCCTTGATCTTGTGGGCCGGCTCTTCATAGACACGGTAGATCTTTTTATTGCCGGGGTTGGTGATCTTCTCGGAATTCTCAGAGAGCTTGATCTTGGGAATAAACTTGCCGTCCTCTCCCATGACTGCTGCCAGCTTGTATACGCCGCCAAAGGCCGGATTGTCCTTGGAAGTGATCAGGTTCGTGCCTACGCCCCAGGAAGTAATGGCAGCCCCCTGGGTCTTTAAGGAATCGATCAGATACTCATCCAGATCGTTGGAAGCGGAAATAATGGCATCCTCAAAGCCCGCCTCATCCAGCATCTTTCTGGCTTTCTTGGAAAGATATGCCAGATCGCCGGAATCCAGACGGATACCATATCCCTTTTTCAGCTCCACGCCCTTTTCCTTCATGTACCGGAATGTGCGGATGGCATTGGGCACGCCGGAGCGCAGGGTGTCATAGGTATCCACCAGCAAAATGCAGGCATTGGGATACAGATCCGCATAGGTCTTAAAGGCCGTCAGCTCGTCGTCAAAGCTCATGATCCAGCTGTGGGCGTGGGTGCCCTTCACCGGCACGTCAAAGAGTTCGCCGCAAAGTACGTTGGAAGTTCCCACACAGCCGGCGATTACCGCCGCTCTGGCACCGTAGGTACCGGCATCCGGTCCCTGGGCACGGCGCAGGCCGAACTCCATGATTCCGTCTCCTCTGGCCGCATAGCAGATCCTGGCTGCCTTAGTGGCGATCAGACTCTGGTGATTGATGATATTTAAGATAGCCGTCTCTACCAGCTGCGCCTCCATGATAGGCGCCACGATCTTTACAAGGGGCTCTCTGGGGAAGATCAGAGATCCCTCCGGAATAGCCCATACATCTCCGGTAAAATGGAAATTGGCCAGATAATCCAGGAAATCCTTATCAAAAATGCCAAGTCCCGCTAAATAATCAATATCCTGCTTGGAAAAATGCAGCTCCTTGATATACTGGATGAGCTGTTCCACGCCGCACATGATGGAATAGCCGCCGCCGCAGGGATTATTACGGAAAAAAGCATCAAAAACCACCGTCTTATTCTGGTCCTTGTGCTTAAAATAGCCCTGCATCATGGTCAGCTCATAGAGATCCGTGAGCAGCGTCAGGTTTTGTCTGTCCATAGTTGGTTATGCTCCTTTCAGGGTAAACAGCCCTGCAGCCACCACAGCTGCCGCTGTTGCCGGCAAAAGTGTCTTGACACCTATCAAATCACCTTTTGCGGATTTTCCCTATCATAGCACATTTTACAAAAAAGTGCACAACTACTTTGTGACAGAGCAAAGTCTCCCCCAAAAAGAGATACAGCCGTCGGCCAAGGGAGCGGCGTCTGCCGGAGGTATCCGGGTTTGGGGACGCCTCTCGGCTCCATCCAGGAGACCTAGCGGTACATAAGCTCGCAAAGAACGCGAGCTAAGTACCGAGGCTCCTGCAAGGCCCCTGCACTCGGACACACTCCGCCACCCGCTCTCTTAGCCGACGGCTGCACGTCTATAAAGCTATTATTTTCTTACCGGCAGCAGCACGGTGATCTCCGTGCCTCTTCCCACCTCACTCTTCAGATGAATGGTACCGCCGCTCTGGGCTACGATGTGCTTCACAATGGCAAGGCCCAGGCCGGTGCCGCCGGTCTGCTTACTGCGGCTTTTATCCACCCGGTAAAAGCGCTCGAAGATCCTTCCCTGGTGTTCCGGCGGAATGCCGATGCCCGTATCCTTCACCACCAGTCTTGCCATCTGTTTTCCGTTTTCCTGGCAGTTCTCTACCCTGACCTTTACATTGCCGCCCCGTACATTATAACGGATGGCATTGTCACACAGGTTATAGAGCAGCTCTTCCATCTGCTGTTTGTAAGCCTTTAAAAGCACTGTTTCATCTGCTTTCTCCCCAGGCAGCAGGCTGATCTCCACCTGGTAATTTCGGGCGTTCAGCTCCAGATTGCCCACACAGTTGGCTGCCAGTTCCCGCAGATCCACCAGTTCTTCCTTATCCTCCTCTGCAGCGCCCATGTCCAGCTCTGAGAGACGGATGATGTCATTGATCAGCTTCAGCAGCCGGTCCGCATTGTGATGGATCTCCTGTCCGAAGCGCAGGGTATCCTTTTCCGTGGCAATGCCGCTCTCGATCAGCTCTGCATAGCCGGAGATCGCCGTCAGGGGTGTCTTTAATTCATGGGAGACGTTGGCGGTAAATTCCTGTCGCATATTGGCGGCCGCCAGCACTTCCTTATGCTGGTTGGTGATGGTCTCCAAAAGAGGCTGCAGCTCCGGGTAGATCTCCGGCACATTCTTGCGAAGGGGATCCCTGGCCATCTCCTGGATAGGGGCCAGTACCCGCCTTGTCAATGTCACAGCCAAGATGGAGGCCATAACCAGCAGCAGCACAATGACCACAATCCCCAGAGGCAGCATATCCTCCAGTGCCTCCCAGATGCCGGTGGTGGTCAGAGCCGTCCGCAGTACACTGCCGTTGGAAAGCCGCAGGGCATAGTAGCAGGTGGAGACGCCGACGGTGGAGGAATATCTGGTTCCCTCTCCGCTGCCGTCCTCATTTTTCATGGCTGCCTGCACCTCCGGCCGCTGGCTGTGATTTTCCATTTCCGCCGCCTGGGCCATATTGTCATACAGCACCGTCCCGTCTGCTGCGATCAGGGTCACCCGGAGTTTTTCCTCCTCCGGTACCTTTTTTTCGCCGCTTTCCCAGTTCTCTACGAACTTCGCAAGCTGCTCCGGGTCCTCTGCTCCCTCTGTGGAAGCCAGCAGTCTGGTCATCTGGCCTAAGGTGGTCATGGTCTGGTTTAATTCCACGCGCCAGAAAAAGCAAACTGTCAAAAAAAGGGTCAGACCGATAGAAAGTACGGCGACCCCAATTAAATACTCATTGATCTTTTTTCTCATGGATCTACTATATACCCCACATTGCGGAGGGTGCGGATGCGCTCTCCTTCTTCGCCCAGTTTCTTGCGCAGCGTACGGATGTGCATATCCAGTGTCCTGGATTCGCCCTCAAAATCCGTACCCCAAACTTCATTGAGTATTTCCTCTCTGGCCACTGCCTTTCCCACGTTGCGAAGCAGCAGACGCAGCAGACTGTATTCCTTAAAGGTCAGCTCCACGGCAGTGCCTGCCACCATTACCTTGTGGCGCTCATCGTCCATGGCAATGCGCCCGGCCTGCAAAAGCTCGGCGCCCTTTCTGGGAGCTGTGCGCCGCAGCAGTGCCTTTACCCGTGAGATCAGTTCCATTACCCCAAATGGCTTGGTCAGGTAGTCATCTGCCCCCAAATCCAGTCCCCGGACCTTGTCGATCTCCGCTGTCTTGGCTGTTACCATCAGCACCGGCACATTGGCCGTTCTTTTCTCTGCCCGGAGCTTCTGAATGATCTCATAACCATCTGCATCCGGCAGCATGATATCCAGCAATACCAGATCCGGCAGTTCCTTATCCACCGCCCCGTAAAACTCCTGGGCATTAGCATAAGTCTGCACGGTGAAAGAGGACGCCGTCAGAGCGTACATCTCGATCTCACTGATATTCTGATCATCCTCCAGGATATAAATCAGCGACATAATTACCTCCCTATACCGCAGCTTGTCTGCGGCACCGTGAGGAGAATCTCACACAGTCTGCTTCTCCCCGTGATCTCCAAGGTCAGCATCCGCGAAGTTAAGGGAAATGCCTGAAAATGATGCATGTCATCTTCAGGCACCTTCCTGCCGCAGCGATTATTTCTTTTCCTTGCTTTCCTTGGACTTTTCCTTCTTATCTTTCTTTTTCTTCTTCGGTCCTGTCAGTGCGGATACCGGCACCGGCTCCATGACCTTGCCGTTTGGCTGGGCTACTGTGGGCATTTCCTCCAGCTCACCCTTCTTCATATGGGGCAGCTGATATTTCTCTTCGAAGCGTGCCACCTGGGAGTGGAACTGCGGGTTGTCCGAATCCTTCATCAGTTCCAGATATTCATGTGTATCAAAGCCGTCCTCATTGACCTGCAGCAGACATACGGCGATGTTGGAGCAGTGGTCTGCCACACGCTCATAGCAGGTGGTGATATCAGACAGGGTCAGGCCCAGTTCGATGGTGCACTTGCCCTTGCGCAGTCTGCGGATATGGCGACGCTTGATCTCCATGTTCAGACCATCGATCACTTCCTCTAAGGGCTCTACGGTCCGGGCCAGCTCCAGGTCATCGTTCTGGAATACCAGCACTGCCGTGTTCATGATATTCTTAACCGCAGCGCTGTAAACCTCCAGCTCTTCCTGGGCCTTGACAGAGAACTTCTGTTCCTTGTCGGACATCTCTCTGGCATATTCCATAATGTTGATGGCATGGTCACTGATCCGCTCGAAATCGCCGATGCAATGCAGCAGCGTGGACAGGATATGGCTGTCCTTAGTGGTCAGATTGCGGCTGCTTAATTTGACCAGATAGGTGCCCAGCTGATCCTCGTAAGCGTCCACCAGATTTTCCAGCTTCTCTACCCGCTTTGCCCGCTCCGGGCTGTACTCATCCACCAGTTCCATGGCAATATATAAAGCTTCCTTTGCATACTGGGCCATATCGCAGGCTGCGGTCTTGCACTGCTCCAATGCGAAATGAGGAGAACTCAGGAAGCGCTCGTCCAGGATCTGGATATTCTTCTGGGCTGCGCTGTCCTCGGATTCCTCCTTGGTAATGGGCAGTGTCTTCATAGCCAGCTTCACCAGGATCTCGGAAACCGGCAGCATGATGATCACGGCCGCCAGGTTAAATACGCTGTGGATCACGGCGATGATGAAAGGATTGGCCGTCTGGGTCATAAACGGGAAATGCACGATGGCATTCACCGCATAAAACAGGATCATGAAGAAGGTAGTCTTGATGATACAGAAATACAGATGCATCAAGGCCGCCCGCTTAGCGTTGCGGCTGGCGCCCACGGAAGAGAGCATAGCTGTAATGGCCGTGCCGATGTTCTCTCCCATCAGGATCGGGATAGCAGAACCGATGGTCAGGGTGCCACTCATGGAAATTGCCTGCAAAATACCGATGGAGGCGGAAGAACTCTGGATGATAGCCGTCAGGATCAGACCTGCCAGCATGCCCAGAATGGGATTGGAGAACATGGTCAGAATGCTGGTAAACCGCTCATTTCCGGAAAGAGGCTCCACCGCAGAGGACATGGCTTCCATACCAAACATCAATACGGCAAAGCCGATGAGAATGGTGCCGATATCCCGCTTCTTCTCGCTCTTGGCACCCATGATCATGATGATGCCTATGATGCCGAAGATGGGCGAGAAGTTAGCCGGCTTTAAGAGCTGCAGGAAGACATTATCACTCTGAATGCCTGTCAGACTCAGCATCCAGGAGGTAACTGTGGTACCTACATTGGCACCCAGGATCACACCTACCGCCTGGGACAATTTCATAATGCCGGAATTGACCAGACCTACTACCATGACCGTGGTGGCCGACGAGGACTGGATCACCGCCGTCACACCGCAGCCAAGCAGCGCTGCCTTCCATTTATTGGATGTCAGAGACTCCAGGATTTCCTCTAATCTACCGCCGGAAACTCTCTTTAATCCATCACCAAGGACCTGCATACCGTATAAAAACAGCGCAAGTCCTCCTATCATTGACAATATTCCGAAAATATCCATTTCATCCTCCACCATAGGCCTTTATAAGGCCATTCACTCCCAAGGTATCATTTTCATTTTACATGAGAGGTGGTGGAGGCGCAACCGTATAAGTGAATATTCTGACTACTTGGGTGGTGGAGGGGTGCTACGATAATTTAATGCTGCCCGGTCATGCACCGGAACGCGACATTACGTTTTGTGGTCGGTGTCCGAACAGCAACATGGATCTGTATCTGTTTTCTACTTACTTTCCTCGTACTTCAGCTTCTTCTCGTGCTCACCGGTCATGGCGAACTCTACCCATTCTGCGATATTGGTGGCGTGGTCGCCGATACGCTCGAAGTACTTGGCTACCATCAGCACGTCTAACAGCACCATGCCTTTTTCCGGATACTTAGCTGCCAGTCCGGCAATATCTGCTCTGGTCTTTTCAAAGAGAGCATCCACTGTATCATCGGAAGCGATAACTTCTCTGGCTTTTTCCAGATCTCTGCCTACGAAGGAATCTACCGCTTCTGTCACCATGCGGGTCACAGCGGCTGCCATCTCCTGCAGCGGTACTGCATTCAGGATCTCTCCTGCATTTTCGTGCTCCAGGTATTTAGCGATGTCCGCAATGTCCGCACACTGGTCACCGATCCGCTCCATATCGGAGATCATCTTTAATGCGGAGGAAACCAGACGCAGATCGCTGGCCACCGGCTGCTGCTTTAACAAAAGCTTCAGGCACAGGGTCTCGATAGTCTTCTCCATCTCGTCGATCTCTGCATCGGTGTGGTATACGTTGGTGAGGATATTATGCAGTTTCTCCTCATTATTTTCCTTATCTCCGGAGAGTGCCAGCATCACCCGGCTGATGCACTCCTCGCAAAGAGATCCCATCTGGATCAGTTCTTCATTTAACTCCTGCAGCTGTTCATTATATTTATCTCGCATTTTACTCTCCATTTCATAGGCATCATGCACCGGAGGACTCGCAAAGCCAATTTCAGATCCCCTTTGCGAACATGGCTGTTTCCCCCGCAGGATGCCCGCGGCATCCTGCCAATAACAGAAATAGCGCCGGCTATTTCTGCTATTTTTGATCAGCCAAACCGTCCGCTGATATAATCCTCTGTCCGCTTATCCTGAGGCATAGCAAATATCTTGTCTGTCTCGCCGAATTCTACCATCTCACCCAGCAGGAAGAAGGCTGTCTTATCGGAAATACGAGCTGCCTGCTGCATGTTGTGGGTTACGATGATGATGGTATATTTCTTTTTAAGCTCCATGGCCAGATCTTCGATCTTGGAAGTGGAAATGGGATCCAGTGCAGAAGTGGGCTCATCCATCAGGATGACTTCCGGTTCCACGGCCAGGGTTCTGGCGATGCAAAGACGCTGCTGCTGACCGCCGGAGAGGCCTACCGCACTCTTATTGAGACGATCCTTTAACTCATCCCAGATGGCTGCCTGCCGCAGGCTGCGCTCCACGATCTCGTCAAGCTCCGCCTTCTTGCGGATACCGAAGATGCGGGGGCCATACGCCACATTGTCATAGACGCTCTTAGGGAACGGATTGGGCTGCTGGAATACCATGCCTACTCTGTGACGCAGGGTAATGGCATCCATCTCTGCAAAGATGTCCTTGCCGTCCAATTTCACGCTGCCGTCTATCTTTACGCCCTCTACCAGGTCGTTCATTCTGTTTAAGGTCTTCAGGAAGGTAGACTTACCGCAGCCGGAAGGTCCGATGAAAGCGGTGATCTCATTTTCCTGTATCTCCATGTTGATGCTTTTCAGCGCATGAAACGCACCGTAGTGCAGATTCAGGTCACTGATCTCAAATTTGGGAGTCTTTGCTGTTTTTTCCTGACTCATATTGTTCTCCATTTCTTAGTAGCTTTGCCACAATGCGGCGAGAGATGTTCCGGATCCCTGTCTGCCGGCAAGGCTGTTTCTGCCATCTTTTATTTTTTATGCTTCCTCGCCGGCATTCTTTTTCTTAATATGCTGGCTGAGCATGTTGGCGCCGATACTGAAAGCCAATACCAGGATCATCAGGATCGCGGAGGAACAGTTGGCCAATGCCTTGTCCTGTCCGTTGACCTGCAGGTTCCAGATCTGAATGGAAAGGGTCTCTGCCGGCCGCAGTACATTGAAAGGACAGGTGGGGGATGTCAGATTCCAGTTGCCCCAGCGCAGATCCGTGCCGGATCCGGTGGTATACAGAAGTGCTGCAGCTTCACCGAAGCCTCTGCCGGCTGCCAGAATGACACCGGTCATGATTCTGGGGACGCAGGCCGGGATCAATACATGGATGATGGACTGCCACTTGGTAGCACCAAGACCGAGACTTGCGTGAAGATAGCCGGCGGGCAATCCCTTGATGGCATCCTCTGTGGTAGTGGTGATCAGGGGCAAAGTCAGGATAGAAACGGACAAAGCGCCTGCCAAAAGGCTCTTTCCCATACCTATAAAGACCAGGAACACCAGATAACCAAACAGGCCTACGACGATGGAAGGCAGGGAAGAAAGGGTCTCAATACACATCCGGATGAACCGTGTCAGTTTTCCCTGCTTGGCGTACATAGCCAGGTAGATACCTGCGCCTACACCCAACGGAATGGAAACCAGCAGAGAGATGAATACCAGATACAGGGTATTAAAAAGCTGGTTGCCGATACTGCCTTTTCTTGCGAAGCGGAACATCTCCGGCGTCGCCTGCAGCAGGCCGCCGATGATCACTTTGCCGGCAAAGCCGATGAGCAGTGCGAAGAAAGCAAAGGCGATGGCGTAAAAGACACCGGTCATGATCTTGTCGACGCTGCGGGAGCGCTGTATTTTTGCATTCATGCCTTTTTCGCCTCCTTTCCTTTCTGGGTGGTCTCCTTCTCAGGTCTCTTGGCAGATACCAAATGGATCAGGAAAATAAACAGCAGAGAGATCAAGAACAGCAGTAATGCCATACTCCACAGTGCGGACTTCAGTTCGCCGCCTTCCATGGCGTTGCCCATCTGCGCAGCGATCTCTGTGGTCAGGGATTTGGTGGTGGAGAAGATGCTGGTGGGAAGGGCAGTAGTCTGACCGATGACCATGGCCACAGCCAGTGCTTCACCAAAAGCTCTTGCCAGTCCCATGATAATGCCGGTGATGACACCGGGAGCTGCTGCGGGGATCACGATGCGGTAGATGGTCTGCCATCTGGTGGAGCCAAGTCCATAGGCTGCCATACGGCAATCCTTGGAGACAGCCCGCAGAGCATCTGCCGATACGCTGGTGATGGTGGGGAAGATCATGACAGCCAGTACCATACCGGCTGCCAGGATGGAGTGTCCCACCTGTCTGTGAAATACATTTTTGATAAAAGGAACCAGAACGGTAAGACCTACCCAGCCATAAACCACGGAGGGAATGCCCGCAAAGATCTCCACTACCGGTCTGTAGAATTTTTCACCGAACTTAGGAGAGATCTCCGTGATGAAAATAGCAGAGCCCAGTGAAAAGGGGGTAGAGATCAGCAGTGCCAAGCCGCAGGTTGCCAGGGAACCGATGATAAAGATCAGTGCACCGGCCGCGCCGCCGCCGGCTGCGCCATCCACCGGAGACCAGTCGGCACTTCCCAGGAATTCAAACAAGCTGTGTCCAAATACCAGGAATGTGGCTGAGCCCTTATAAATCAGGAATGCGCCAATTACGATGGTCAGAAAAATCACGAAGAGTCCGCAGACTGTCATGAGTTCTCTCCAGAAATATTCCTTGGCGAACATATTCCTTTCTGTCGTTTTTTCCATGAATCATTTCCTCCGCATGGAGTGTGGCTTCCTGCTCCTTTATTCAGAAACGGACGGATCAGGAGGCTTTCGCTTTCTGTCCGTCCGCTTCGCTTCTTTATAGGAGTTTTCAGGATTTTATGAGAATTTACTAGCAAGTGTAGGTTATAGAAACTTTATTTTATCTGCAGCACATCCGCCGGAAGGCTTCTGCTCATCCCGGGGATGTACTGCAGCGGGAGATTGAGATTAGTGCTCTAAGCTGCTCATCTTTGCAGCAACGCCGTAGCCAAGCTCCTCGGTGTGAGAATTGAAATCTGCATCAGACATGATGTAGTCAAGGAATGCCTTGTTTACTTCATCAGGATCGCCGTTGGTGTACATGTGCTCTGCGGTCCATACAGGATAGGTGCCGTTGTAGGTGTTCTCCAGAGTGGGCTCTACACCGTCGATAGCGATGGTGGATACGCCTGTGTCACTGCCGGTCAGATAGGAAAGTGCTACATAGCCGATTGCGCCCTTGGTATCCTTTACGTTCTGAAGAAGGACACCGGAATCATCGGTTTCCATGGAAGCGTTGGATGCTTCTTCGTTGCCATCCAGTGCATACTTCTGGAAGGTTGCGCGGGTACCGGAAGAAGTGGGACGAGTTACCAGGACGATGTCCTCATCAGGGCCGCCTACTTCGCTCCAGTTGGTGGTCTTGCCGGTAAAGATAGCGATCAGCTGATCCTTGGTCAGATCGGTCACGCCAGCTTCTGCTACATCGGGATTTACGATAGCAGCCATGGTTACGATGCAAACCTGATGGTCTACCAGGCCGGCAGCCTGATCAGCTTCCAGCTTATCCTCTGCTGCTACATCGGAGTTACCGATGGTAACGGTGCCTTCTGCTACCTGCTTTAAGCCCTCACCGGAACCGCCTGCATCTACAGTGATGGAAACATCCGGATACTTGGAAATGAACATGTCAGCTGCTTCATCTACCAGAGGCTTTAATGCGGAAGAGCCTGCTGCGGTGATGGTGCCGGTCAGATCTGCAGCAGCCTCAGCCTCGGTGCTCTCCTCTGCGGCTGCTGCCTCAGTGGACTCCTCTGCTGCGCTCTCCTCAGTAGCAGCTGCCTCAGTGGAAGCAGTGTCTGTGCTTGCGGAAGAGCTGCCGCAACCTGCCAGCATAGCGCCGGCCATGGTCAATGCCGCCGTCAGGGCGATCATCTTTGATACTACGTTCTTTTTCATAATATTCTCCATTCCGCAGGTGCTTAGTGCCGGAGAGATCGCAAAAGCAAATTTCAGATTTGCTTTTGCGATCGGAGCTATTTGTGGCGCCTGCGGCACAAATAGCTGTGTGAAAAATCTGCTATCGAGCAGATCTTTCACACTGCTCTCCTTTTTTGCTTTTGTGTTACAGTTCACGCGCCGGTCAAGGGAGCGGATCCTGTACAGCAGCATTTTTTGAAACCTGTGTTTCGTTTCGGTACAATCAGATTCTATTCCAAGGCCTTTTTTGCTGATAGCACACAAAAGTAAGATGTACGTAAAAAGGAGGTAAAGTGCCTTTCGGACGCTTTACCTCCTCTTTTCCATATCATTATGCAGTTATATCCTGTCGTATTTTCGCATTCTCTGCCCGGCCGGCGTCTGAGCCGTAACCCTGGTAGATATATAGCATCCCAGACCATTCGATGATCCCAGTGATACAAAACTCGCAAACTGCGCGAAACATTACCTCGCCTTACCAACACCAACGCTGTATCCATCCTCTACCGCAGCAGCTTCGCCATGGTCACCAGGATCTCCTCCACAACCCCCAATAAGGTCTCCTCGTCCTTCACCGTGACGCCGCTGGTCTTAAAGCTATAGGTAAAGACCGGTGCCCCCTTGACGGTAAACTGCATCTGTCCCCGGAACTGTTTCAGGAACAGGGGGATGTTTTCCACCCGCAGCTTTGCGCCGTCTGCGGGATACAGGCGTACGCTGCCGCCAGCTCCCGTGATCTCCTTTAGATCCAACGTTCCGGCGATGGCCCGGATCAGTGCCACCCGCAGCAGGTTTTTAGCCGGCATGGGGATTTCTCCGAAGCGGTCCTTTAACTCTTCCCGTACATCCTCGCAGTCCTCCGTGCCGGTGATGGCGGCGATGCGCTTGTAGATGTCTAATTTCTGCACCTCATTGACGATATAACTCTCCGGGATATAGGCATCCACGTGGAGATTGACGCTGGTATTTTTCTCCTGCTCTATGGGCAGACCCTTTACCGTCTTTACCGCTTCATCCAGGAGCTTGCAGTACATATCGTAGCCCACGGCCTGCATATGGCCGTGCTGTGCCCGACCTAATACGCTGCCGGCACCCCGGATCTCCAAATCCCGCATGGCGATCTTGAAGCCGCTTCCCAATTCCGTAAATTCCCGGATAGCGGACAGACGCTTTTCCGCCACTTCTTTCAGCATCTTATCCCTTTTGTACATCAGAAAGGCAAAGGCGGTGCGGTTGGATCGTCCCACCCGGCCCCGCAGCTGATAGAGCTGGGAGAGGCCCATCTGGTCCGCGTCGCTGATGATCATGGTATTTACATTGGAAATATCCAGACCGGTCTCGATGATGGTGGTGGATACCAACACGTCAATTTCTCCGTCGATAAAGGCATACATGATCTTTTCCAGCTGAGACTCGCTCATCTGGCCGTGGGCAAAGGCCACCCGTGCCTCCGGCACCAGCTCTCCGATGCGGGAGGCGGTGATCTCAATGTCATTGACCCGGTTGTGCACATAGTAGACCTGGCCCTTTCGGGACAGTTCCCGGACGATGGCCTCCCGGATCATTTCCTCATTATATTCCATGACATAGGTCTGGATGGGCTGGCGCTCTCCCGGCGCCTCTTCCAGGACACTCATGTCCCGAATGCCCACCAGACTCATGTGCAGGGTTCTGGGGATGGGGGTGGCTGTCAGTGTCAGCACATCCACATCCTCCTTCATCTGCTTGATCTTCTCCTTGTGGGTGACGCCGAAGCGCTGCTCCTCATCCACCACCAACAGGCCCAGATTTTTAAACTGCACATCCTTCCCCAGCAGTCTGTGGGTCCCCACTACGATGTCGCACTGTCCGTTTTTCAGCGCCTGCAGGGTAGCCTTCTGCTCCGTAGGCGTGCGGAAGCGGGAGAGAAGCCCCACATTCACCGGAAAAGCATGCATCCGCTCGCAGAAGGTATTGTAATGCTGCTGGGCCAAAATGGTGGTAGGCACTAAGACCGCCACCTGCATGCCATCCTGCACCGCCTTAAAGGCCGCCCGGACGGCGATCTCCGTTTTTCCGTAGCCCACATCGCCGCAGATCAGCCGGTCCATAATGCGGGTGCTCTCCATATCTGCCTTGGTATCGGCGATGGCCTGCAGCTGATCCTCTGTCTCGTTATACGGGAACATTTCCTCAAATTCCTGCTGCCATACCGTATCCTTGGTAAAGGCGTGTCCCTGATGGGACTGACGCTTGGCGTACAGTTCTACCAGATCCTGGGCTACCAGCTCCACCGCCTTCTGCACCTTGTTCCTGGTATTGGTCCACTCCTGAGAGCCCAGCTTATTGAGCTTTGGTTTAGCCGCCCCTGCCGCTGCGTACTTCTGCAGCACATTTAACTCGGTAGGCAGCACATAGAGGGTACCACCGCCGCCGTACTCGATCTTGATATAATCCTTGGCGATGTGCTCCACTTCTATTTTTTCAATGCCGCGATAGATGCCTACCCCGTGATCCTCGTGGACCACGTAATCTCCCACCTTCAGATCATTGAAATCCTGAATCCGCTCCCCTTCGTATTTCTTCTTTTTCCGGGCTTTTTTCTTTTGCTTTTCCGTGCCAAAGATATCGGATTCGGCAATAACGGTAAATTTTAATAAAGGATAGGAAAAGCCATGGAGCACCGTGCCGTACTGGGTCATGATCTCCCCCGGCTTTAGCTCTCTGTCTGGATTATCGCTGTAAAAAGCGGTGATACCATTGTCCGTCAGATCCGCCGCCAGACGTTTCGCCCTGGTGCGGGAGGGAGAGAGGATCAGCACCCGGCTGTTGTCCCTGCGCAGTTTCTCCAGATCGGACTGCAGGGTATCAAAGCTGTTATTGTAAGGTGCCGTGCTCTGGGCATGCATGGAATAAACCGGCACTTTTTCCATCAGATCGCAGCTGGCAGAAAGAGCAGAAAGTCCCGCTCTTCTGTAGTCCTTCAGCTGACTGCGCAGGCTCTCATAGCTGCGCAGAAGCTCCATCTGCCCCGGCAGGATGTAGCCCTTTTTCACCCGTTGGGTCATGCTCTCTCTGAACTCTAACTCCACCGCACAGGCATGCTCCTGGCAGTGCTTAGGCTCATCTAAAAAGACCATAGTGCTCTCCGGGTCAAAGAGATCCAGAAAATTAGAAGCCGCCGGATAAAAATAATGGATAAAACTCTCCAGGGCGTCGTAATTTTTCCAGTTCTCAGCCTGCTCCAGCACTTCCTCTATGGTTTCCTTCAGACGGTGGGCTTCCTCACTCTGCTGCTTTTCCCGGAACTTTTTCTCTGTCCTGTCCGCTTCCTTCCGGATCCTTGCCAGACCGTCCGACAGATTCGTCTCCTTTAGCAGCATCTCCGTGGCCGGATAGATCTTTACCAATTCCAGTTGCTGGATAGAGCGCTGGGAAAGCACGTCAAAGCTGCGGATAGATTCCACCTCATCCCCCCACAGCTCGATGCGGTACGGATTTTCCTCCGTCAGATCATAGATGTCGATGATATCCCCGCGGATGGCAAACTGCCCCCCGTGCTCCACCTGAAAACTCTTTTCATAGCCCATGGCCACCAACTGCCTGGCAATGGCATTTTCCTCGGCAGGCTCCCGCTTACTGACAGACAGGATCATGCTTTGCATGACAGAGAGCGAAATCTGGGGCGTCATCAGGGCAGACAGCGTAGTGACCACCGTCACCGGACGATCCTCCGCTATTCTGCGCAGCACCTTAAGACGCTGGGTCTCCAGCTCCTTTCCCCGCAGATCCGCCTGATAGAAGATCAGATCCTTTGCAGGAAAAAGCAGGGTATTCCTGTCATAAAAGCGATAATCCTCCCACAACTCCCTGGCCCGCTGACTGCTGTAGGTCAGGATCACCTTCGCCCTGCTGCAGGCCGCCAGCGCCGGCTCAGCGCAAAGCGCATGGGCCAGCTGCATCTTCTGGGATTCCACACAGCCGTCCGCCCAGACAGCCGCCCCCGCCTTTTCCAGACACTGGGCCATATCCCTGTATTCTTTTAATTCCCGTAAGGGTGCTGTCAATGCTTTCATTTGTCTGTAATACCCTTTTTGTCTGTGATACCTTTTTGTCTGTGATACCTTTTTGCCTATGATAACACTACTGTTCAGACGCCGACCAGACGGCAGGATGGCGGAGTGTGTCCGGGTGCAGGGAGCTTACACGAGCTGAGGTAACTAACTCGCGTCTTTTGCGAGCTTACGTACCGCTAGACTCAGGTACAGAGCCGAGAGGCGTCCCCAAATCCGGACACCTCTAACAGGTCCCGCCCCCTTTATTGATGGCTGAACAATAGCATGCTGTTGCCTATGACAATCTTTTGTTGAAACGATTCATGGCTGCGTCCACGCCCTCCGTCATAAGGACTGCCACTGCCTCTGCCGCTCTCTTTTCTGCGATCACAATATTCTCTTTATCTTCTCCCTGGAAGTGCCCCAGCACATGGTCGGCTAAATTGGCATTGGGACTGGGCTTGGCACCTACCCCTACCCGCACTCTGGCAAAAGCATCGGTCCCCAGATGCTGAATGATATTCTTAAGACCATTGTGCCCGCCGGCACTGCCCTTGCCCCGCACCCGGAGCTGCCCTACCGGCTGGTCAATGTCATCGCTGATGACGATCAAGTGCGTCTCGGGATCCACCTTATAGTAATCCACAGCCTCCCGCACTGCTTCACCGCTTAAATTCATATAGGTAAGAGGCTTCATCAAAAGCACCGGAATGCCCTCGATCCGCCCCCTAGCCGCCAAAGACTTCCCAAAGCGACTGGGATTATCAATGCCATAGGCATCCGCCAATTCGTCGATGACATCAAAGCCCACATTGTGTCTAGTTCCTTCGTATTGTCTGCCCGGATTGCCCAGGCCCGCGATAATGTATAATTCTGACATGCTCTATTTTCCTTCTTGTCATTATGTCATTACTATTTCAGATACCCGTTCACGGTATCATATTTTTCCGGTAAAAACAACGGACGAAGCCGCAGGGTGAAAACCGAAAACTTGAATAACCAAAATCGTAATGCACCGGCGCGCGGGAAGATGTCTCGCATCCTCTGCACCAAGTGCCAGTTTTGCTTAGGTCCGCATCGAAGACGAAGGATGGCATCTGACGCGCCTTCCGGGCGCGGCAGATAGGCCCGCCTGTTTGAACATCCCCGCATCAGGCGGGGATGTGAGTTAAGGGCCGGCCATCTGAAGACGAGAAGCGAACCTTGGCAAAACGGCGCGAGGAGCATGGTGGAGACATCTTCCCGCGCTCCGGGGCATGACCGGGAAGCCATTCTCGCACTCCGCTGTATGGCCGGGAAACCATTCCCGCACAAGAACCCAGACACTCGAATAACCAAAGCGTAATGCACCGGCGCGCGGGAAGAATGGCTCGCAT
>CAVBJS010000017.1:0-40798 GCA_963596015.1 Bacteroidaceae bacterium | reverse complement strand
AAAAAAGCCCGGAAAACCTTGATTTTCCGGGCTTTGTAAGCATATGGATAAGAGAGATTATCTCTTGGAGAACTGAGGCGCACGTCTTGCTGCTTTGAGGCCGTACTTCTTTCTCTCCTTCATACGAGGATCTCTGGTCAGGAAACCAGCCTTCTTCAGAGCGGGTCTTAAGTCAGCATCTGCCTCCAGAAGTGCTCTGGAGATGCCGTGACGGATAGCGCCAGCCTGGCCGGTGGTTCCGCCGCCCTTTACAGTGATCATGATATCATACTGATCAGCAGTGCCTGTCAGAACTAAGGGCTGCTTAGCGATAACTTTCAGTGTCTCAAGACCAAAATACTCATCGAAAGGTCTCTTATTGATGGTGATATTGCCCTTACCAGGGGTCATGAATACTCTGGCAACAGAGGATTTTCTTCTGCCGGTTCCGTAATAGGTTACTTCCTTAGCCATTTTTATCTCCTTTCACTCCGCGATTAAAACGTCAATACTTCAGGCTTCTGTGCTGCATGATTGTGCTCTGCACCTTCATAAACATAGAGCTTGGTGTACATCTGTCTGCCAAGGGGACCGCTAGGAAGCATGCCCTTTACTGCCTTCTCGATGACCTTAACCGGTCTGGTTCTGAGCATCTCACGAAGGGTGGTATACTTGCCGCTGCCGACATACTCGGAATGTCTGAAGTAGATCTTCTGATCCAGCTTCTTACCGGTTACGGAAATCTTGCCGGCGTTGATAACGATTACATAATCACCTGTATCCAGGAAGGGTGTATAAGTAGGCTTATTCTTGCCGCGAAGAACCTTTGCTACTTCAGAAGCAAGACGGCCAAGAGTCATATCCGTTGCATCTACTACATACCATTTTCTCTCGATCGTAGCAGCACTGGGAATATATGTTTTCATGATTATCCTCCATAGTTCAAATAAACAGTAAAGAGTCTGTGCGATTCGCAGGGGTGTTCGAAGCATCAAAACCGGGGAGTTTGTGCACACATCGACACCGTCGCACCCAAATATTATACGGCCGCGGCAGACCTGTGTCAAATACTTTTTCTCCGGTTTTTCGGGGAATTATCCACATTGCTGCGCTGTGTGAAGGGGTGTTATGCACATCAAGTGTTATGTCTGTGTGCATACCTTTGACATGTTATACTCTCCACCGGTTATGTCTGTGTACATCTCTTTTTGGTGCTAAGCACATCAGCAATTATATCTGTATGCATCCTTTTGATGTGCATAACACATAAATAGTTCTGTCTGTGCGCATACCTTTTACGTGTTATGCACATCAGGAGCTGTGTCTGTATGTCCCCATTAAACTATTATCTCTGCCTGGCTCCATCAGCGTTCTCAAGCAGCATGATCTCCTTCTCTGCAGGGTCCACAAAGGTATATTTCACTAATGTAAGTCCCTCCGGCGGTGCGGTGGGGCCTGCGGCCCGGCGGTCGCAGGCTTCCAGGATAGAGGGGATGCTCCCCTCTTCTCTTGCGCCCCTGCCTATTTCCATCAGAGTCCCGGCTATGATCCGTACCATATTATACAGAAAGCCGTGTCCGGAGATGCGGATGATGATCTCCCGGGCACTTGCTGCCTCTCCATCCTTCCCAGGGGCATCTTCGCCCACTGTTCTCTCTATTACCTCAGCGCCGGTGATGGTGCGCACGGTGGTAGCCGCCTGGGAGTATATGCTGCAAAAGCTCTTAAAATCGTGGGTACCGATCAAGCTTTTCGCTGCCCTGTCCATTTTCCCCACATCAAAAGGCGTATAACTGTAATAGGTATAGAGTCTATACAGCGGCGAAGGCAGCGGTGCGTTGTAGATCCGGTATTCGTAGGTTTTCTCCACGGTGCAGTGCCGGGGATGAAAGTCCGGCACTACTTCTCCGGAGCTCTGTACTTTGATATCCTCCGGCAGCCTGACATTCAGGGCGTAGGAGAATTTCTCTCCCGGGATCCTGCTTTGGGTATCGAATACCACTACATTGTCCATAGCATGTACGCCGGCATCGGTCCTGCTGCCGCCGATAAGGATGTTGTCCTCGCCGGTCAAAGCATGTACTGCCTTCTGCAAGTTGCCCTCTACGGTGGCGATTCCGCTCTTTTGTGCCTGAAAACCGGCATAGGCTGTTCCGTCATAAGCCACATGCAGGAGGATGCGACGCTGCGCCCCCTCCTGCTTTGCTGTTTCTTTTATTTCATTTTTCATACTGTTCCTCTTTCCGAAGAGGCGACGAGACTTCCGTGTTCTCATCTGCCATACGGCTATTGTTTCTCCCGGAAACGGATAACTGTTCAAAAACCAGACAACAGTCGTGTTTTTACACTTTCCCTCATTCCGCAAAAAATCTGCGCAGCATCGTTCTACGCCAGTCCCAACATCTGCACACTCACCCGCACGGCGATACAAAGGATCAGATATACAGCCAAAATTCCATAGGCCTTATGGTCTGCCGCATTGTAGATCAGGGGCTTCATTTTGGTCCTGCCGTCTCCGCCGCGATAGCATCTGGCTTCCATGGCCATGGCCAGGTCGTTGGCACGACGAAAGGCACCGATAAAGAGAGGCACCAGCAGGGGTACCATGCCCCGTACTCTCTTGATAATGCTGCCGGTCTCAAAGTCTGCACAACGGGCCAGCTGCGCCTTTTCGATCTTATCTGTCTCTTCCATGAGAATGGGAATGAAGCGCAGGGCTATAGACATCATCATGGCGATCTCGTGTACCGGCACATGAACCTTTTTAAGAGGTCCCAACAGACTCTCCATGGCGTCCGTCAGCTGATTAGGCGTGGTAGTCAATGTCATGATGGTGGATCCCATGATCAGAAAGACCAGTCGGATGCCCATTTTGATGGCAAAACGGATGCCTTCCTCCGTAACGGTGAAGATCCAGAAATGGGCCAGCTCCCTGCCCGGTGTCAGCAGCAGGTTAAAGACCATGGTGATCAGCAAGAGGAACATAATTCCTTTTAATCCTCTGACCATATACCGGAAGGGCACGTGAGAGAGCTTTATCATAACCAGAAGGAAAATCCCGGCAAATAGATACCCCACAAAGCTGTCCACAATAAACAGAGAAACGATATAGGCCAGTGTTCCCACCAGCTTTACCCGGGGATCCAGTCTGTGAAGCACGGAATCCGTCTGATAATATTGTCCGAGTGTCATCCCTTTAAACATTTTACAATCTCCTTGGCTGCTTCCTCTACCGTCAGCACATCGGTACTGACAGAGAGTCCTTTTTCACGAAGATACTCCATGATATAGGTCATCTGGGGCGCTGCCAGTCCCATCTCCTCCAGTTCCTTCACATGGGTGAATACTTCTCTGGGCACATCATCAAAGATCAGATGTCCATGGTTCATCACCATGATCCTGTCCACATATCTGGCCACATCTTCCATGCTGTGAGATACCAGTAATACTGTCATACCCATGTCTTTCTGCATCTGGGATACCATATCCAGGATCTCGTCTCTGCCCTTGGGATCAAGGCCTGCTGTGGGCTCATCCAGCACCAGTATGCGGGGTCTCATAGCCAGTACGCCGGCAATGGCCGCTCTGCGCTTTTGTCCGCCGGATAGGTCAAAGGGAGACTGTTCCCACATCTCCTCCGGCATCTTGACCGCCTTAAGTGCCTCTATGGCCCGCTCTTTGCACTCCTCGGGGGAAAGTCCCAGGTTCTTAGGGCCAAACATAACATCCGTCAGTACATCTGTCTCAAAAAGCTGATGCTCCGGATATTGAAAGACCAATCCCACATTGGCCCGGAGGCTTCTTCTGTCATAATTCTCTGCACTGATATCCTCACCATCAAAGTAAATGGTTCCTTTGGATGGCAGCAGCAGGCCGTTAAGAAGCTGTACAAAGGTGGATTTGCCGGAGCCTGTGTGGCCGATGAGGCCGATAAACTGGTTATCCGGCAGTTCTACATTAATATCCTGTAAAGCCATGACTTCCATGGCTGTGCCAGTCTCGTACTGATAGCTGACATTTTCTAATTTAAGTCCCATATACTCTCCAATGTGCCGCGATCTATTGCGGCACCATGCGAAAAAACTCGCGCAGGCGAAGTTTCCGATATGATTACCTATTTCTGCAGATGCAATGCCTGGGCCAGTTCCTCTTTGGTCAGTATTCCCTCCGGAATATCCAGACCGGCCTTGCGAAGTTCGTGGGCCAGCAGGGTCACCTGGGGTACATCCAGGTGAAGTTCCTGGAGCTTTTCCACCTGAGAGAACACTTCTCTGGGGGTGCCCTGCATGGCTACTTTTCCACCATCCATAACGATGATCTTGTCTGCGTAGATGGCCTCTTCCATATAATGGGTGATCAGGAGGATCGTGATCTCCTCCACATCATTAAGGGCTCTGGCTGCCCGGATCACTTCCTTGCGGCCGCTGGGATCCAACATGGCTGTAGGCTCATCCATGACGATGCATTTGGGATGCATAGCGATGACGCCTGCAATGGAAACCCGCTGCTTTTGTCCGCCGGAGAGACGATTGGGGGACTTCTTGCGGAATTCCCACATGCCTACTGTCTTAAGGCTTTCCTCTACCCGCTGCCAGATCTCCTCTGTGGGAACGCCCATGTTTTCGGGACCGAATCCCACATCCTCTTCCACCACCTGACCGATGATCTGATTATCCGGATTCTGGAAGATCATGCCGGCTTCCTGCCGGATATTCCAAAGGTTGGCATCCTCATTGGTATTCATGCCATCCACCCAGACGCCTCCCTCCGTGGGATACAGCAGGGCATTGACATGCTTGGCAAAAGTGGATTTACCGGAGCCGTTGTGGCCTAAGATAGCCACAAAATCTCCCTGTTGGATATCGATATCCACATCATCGATGGCACGGATCGTACCTACTGCATTGCCTTCCTCATCCCGCTTGATATATTCATGGATCAAATGCTCTGCTTTGATCATGGATTTCCCTAATATACTCATCCTAATCCTCATTTCTTCACAGATGGCCTGCGAAGATGTCACTGGATTTCCCGTCCGATTTCTGCAGGCAATGTTATTGGCAATGCCTATCATCCAAATGTACCTGCACAAACAACGTAAATCCCGGCTTTTATTTGCTCGATTGCATTTTTATCATAACTCTTTGATTGTATACAATGGTCAGAGAAATAACAAGCTATTCTTTACAGAATACGCCGCTTGACAAACGTCTGAACAATAACGAACCTTAACGGTAAACATCTCTGAACAGTAACGAACCTTAACGGTAAACATCTCTGAACAGTAACAAACCTTAACGGTAAACGTCTCTGAGCAATAACGAACCTGAACGGTAAACGTCTCTGAGCAATAACGAACCTGAACGGTAAACGTCTCTGAACAGTGATGAGCTTAAACGGCAATGACCTCTGAACTGTATCTTTAGTAGAAAAAAAGCACAGCTTATCGTTTTACCGATAGGCTGTGCTTCATTTTCGAAAGTTATTTGCTTTTGCAATATCCACAGGTCAAAACCTTGACGAAACTCATTCGTCGGATTTGCGATCAGCTCTTTGGATTAAACCAGCTCCAGAAGAACGACTAAAGCGCCGTCACCCTTTCTCTGGCCAACCTTTACGATACGGGTGTAGCCGCCCTTGCGGTCAGCATACTTTGCGCCGTACTCGTCGAAAAGCTTTGCTACAAGGTCAACTTCCTTGGTGTTCTTCTTGCGGCCTGCTGCCTGGGTGGGAACCTCAACTACAGGATACAGAACACGCATAAGCTGTCTTCTTGCATGCAGACGGCTGGGAGCGTCCTTCTTGATCTCCTTGTCAACGGTATCATAAACGGTAACCTTCTTGCCGTCTACAACTTCCTTGACTCTCTTGCCGTCCTTGTCCTTGCGGGCAACCTTTGCCTGCACGGTAACGGTCTCGAAGTTATCCTTCTCCTTAGCTGCCAGAGCGATCATAGGCTCTACGATCTTCTGAACTTCCTTAGCACGTGCCTCAGTGGTCATGATCTTGCCATTGTAAAGCAGTGCGGTAACCTGGCTGCGCAGAAGTGCTTTTCTTAACTTTGTCTTTTTACCGAGTTTTCTATACTCTGCCATGATAATTCTCCTTTTCGTGGATGACGCCGGACGCAGCGCCTCTTGGTCTTACCTGCATTCGGGGACGGTGTCATCTGTATGTTTGCCGGCGATGCGCCTTTGGCCTTACCATCGCCCTGTATTGTATCGGATTTCTCTTTTTACTGTTCTTCACCGGCATTTAACTGCAGGCCCAGCTCCTTAAGCTTTGCCAGCACTTCCTCTAAGGACTTACGGCCTAAGTTGCGGACCTTCATCATATCCTCAGAAGTCTTGTTGCACAGTTCTTCAACAGTATTGATTCCTGCTCTCTTTAAGCAATTGTAGGAACGAACGGAGAGTTCCAGCTCATCGATGCTCATCTCCAGCACCTTTTCCTTCTGGTCGTCTTCCTTCTCTACCATGATTTCTGCGGTCTTTGCATTCTCGGAAAGGTCGATGAAAATGCTCAGATGCTCGCTTAATACCTTGGCAGCCAAGCTGACAGCCTCATCCGGTGCCAGAGTGCCGTTGGTAACTACATCCAGTGTCAGCTTGTCAAAGTCTGTCTGTTGTCCTACACGGGTATTCTCCACAGTCATATTGACACGCTCTACAGGTGTATAGATAGAATCGATCGGAATCACACCGATCTTGGTATCTTCGTTCTTATTCTTATCGGAGCTGACATAACCCCTGCCCTTCGTGATGGTCAGTTCGATGAAGAGCTTGGTATCTTTGCCGCTAAGTGTAGCAATTGCCAGATCCGGATTCATGATCTCAATATCCTGGTCTGCCTGAATATCGGAAGCGCGCACAACGCCCTCTCCCTCATACTCGATGTATGCGGTCTTGGGCTCGTTGGTCTCGCTGTTATTCTTGATCGCGAGGCTCTTGATGTTCATGATGATCTCAGTTACATCCTCCTTAACACCGGGGATGGAGCTGAACTCATGCTGAACGCCGTCAATCTTCACCTGACTTACTGCTGCGCCGGGAAGAGAGGAGAGCATGATTCTTCTAAGGGAATTGCCCAGCGTGATGCCGTATCCTCTTTCCAGAGGCTCTACGACAAATTTGCCATATTTCTTATCTTCAGAGATTTCCTTAACCTCAATGTTTGGTCTCTCAAAATCAAACACGCTATGTACCCTCCTTCGATTGTCAAGTATATACTGCGCACCGCATCCCAACGATCCGGTGCACAGCCAGGTTCACCCCAGGGCTTACTTGGAATACAACTCGACGATAAGCATTTCGTCTACAGGAACATCGATCTGCTCTCTGCGAGGAAGTGCGCTGACAGTACCCTTCAGAGCTTCCTTATCTACGTCAACCCACTCAGGAGTCAGTCTGCCGCCGGTAACCTCAGCGATATCCTTGAATCTCTGGATGGACTTGGACTTTTCCTTAACTTCGATCACATCGCCAGCCTTGATCAGGTAGGAAGGGATGTTGATGCACTTGCCGTTTACCAGAATGTGCTTGTGGTCAACGATCTGTCTTGCCTCTCTTCTGGTTCTTGCAAAGCCCATACGGAAGACAACGTTGTCCAGACGGGACTCTAACATGGTCATCAGGTTGTCACCAGTCATGCCCTTCTGTCTCTCAGCCTTCTCATAGTAGTTGTGGAAAGGCTTCTCCAAAACGCCGTAGATGAACTTAGCCTTCTGCTTCTCACGAAGCTGCATGCCGTACTCGCTCATCTTTCTGCTGCTTCTGATCAGCTGTCTCTTGGACTTCTTATCATAGCCCAGGAAAGTGGGATCAAGGTCGAGGGATCTGCATCTCTTTAATACCGGAACTTTATTTACTGCCATTGTAATATCCTTTCTGTCAGGGTCATGCCCTGATATGTTGTTTACAGCGGGCTAACGCCGCGTCTTCATCCAACGTTCACCAAAAAATAGCTATATTTTGGAAACTATACTCTACGTCTCTTAGGCGGACGGCATCCATTGTGAGGAACAGGGGTAACATCGGTGATGCTGATGATATCCAGTCCGTTTGCATTCAGTGCGCGGATTGCTGCTTCTCTTCCGGATCCCGGTCCCTTTACGTATACTTCAACTGCCTTTAATCCGTGGATCAGGGCAGCCTTTGTAGCCGTCTCAGCGGCCATCTGAGCCGCATAGGGAGTAGATTTCCTTGAACCTTTGAAGCCAAGACCGCCTGCACTTGCCCAGCTCAGCGCATTGCCCTGCATATCTGTCAGGGTAACAATGGTGTTATTAAAGGAAGACTGGATGTGTGCCTGTCCGCGTTCAACGTTTTTCTTGACACGTCTCTTTGCTGCAGCCTTCTTTGCTGCAGATGATTGCTGTTTTGCCATAAAAACTAACCTACTTTCTTTCCCTTGAATGGTGAATTAAAATAATTGATTACTTCTTCTTGTTAGCGATGGTCTTCTTCGGACCCTTTCTGGTTCTTGCGTTGGTCTTTGTCTTCTGACCACGAACCGGAAGGCCTCTTCTGTGACGAATACCTCTGTAGCATCCGATCTCAGTAAGACGCTTGATGTTCATAGCTACTTCACGGCGAAGGTCACCTTCTACCATGTAGTCCTCAGCGATAACTTCGCCCAGCTTCTTGACCTCATCATCGGTCAGGTCGCGGCAACGAGTATCGGGATTCACACCAGCCTTCTTAACGATCTCAGTTGCGGTCGGACGGCCGATACCATAAATGTAGGTAAGGCCGATCTCTACGCGCTTATCTCTCGGTAAATCAACACCTGCAATACGAGCCATTATAACTCTCCTCCATACTTTTGACTCGGTTCCTCTCCTGTATAATGTCTGATCTTATACTGCACATTTAATAAACATTTAAATTAATATTGAATCTCAGTAAATGTATCACACATAGTGCATTTAAATAGATGGAAGGAACACTTCTACTGATTGACTGGGAAAGACTTGTGAGCATATGCCCTGTCTCTCCAACCGGCCATCTGCCGGTCTATCCATTGCATTGACAGCATCCATGCTGTCTGCGACATGGTATCAAAGAGTAATCTGCGACCCGGGGCCGCTTTATTATTCTATGATAAAGAGCACGAATTTCCGCCTTTGCACTCCTATGAGCAGCAAAACCGGGGAAATTCATCCATGGCTCAACCCTGTCTCTGCTTGTGCTTGGGATTCTCGCAGATGATGCGAACGATACCCTTGCGCTTAATAACCTTGCACTTCTCGCACATAGGCTTAACACTGGCTCTAACCTTCATGGCTTCCTCCTTTCCTGCTCTTTTTGGCACATAAGAAAGCGCAGCTGCTCGGGTCTGAACAGTTGCGCTCTTTCAACTATCGAAAAAGCGCCGTATTGCATTATAGCACAGGCTTTTACGATATACAAGCTATAAATTTTTGGATTTTTCTCTGGAAATACTTATGGTCACTGTTCAGATACCTCCGTCAGAACATACCCACCGTTCGGATCTGAACTGTAACTGCTTATGTGTATTGTACAAACGCTGTTTGGGGAAACGGTTGGCAGTTAATATCTGTCAAGAGCCGTCATCCGGCAGGATCTGTGCAATAACTTACTTATCTCTCCAGATGATTCTGCCTTTGGTCAGATCATAGGTGGACATTTCCAGCGTTACCTTATCTCCGGGAAGGATACGGATAAAATTCTGGCGAAGTTTACCACTGATATGCGCCAATACTACCGCTCCGTTCTCCAGCTTTACGCGAAACAGAGTGTTCGGCAGCTTCTCGATCACTGTTCCCTCTAATTCAATAACATCTGCTTTTGACACTATTCCTCCTCGCCGCTGTGCATTCTCTCCGGCAATCCTCTGATCTGAATCAACTGCAGCAGCGTGCTCTACTCTAATCTACAATACTACTAACCTAAAATTTCTGTAATGGCCTCGAAGACTTCCTTCTGATCCTTGGTGCCGTCTACATTCTTAAGAACGCCAGCCTTCTCATAGTACTCGATCAAAGGCTGGGTCTGGTCATGGTAAACGTTCAGTCTCTGGGAAACGGTCTCCGGCTTATCATCGTCTCTCTGTACCAGGCCGGCACCGCACTTGTCGCAGACACCATCCTGCTTCGGCGGCATATGCACTACGTGGTAAACCTGACCACAGGAAGGACAGGAACGACGACCGCCCATACGGTTTACGATATTCTCATCCGGCACGTCAACGTTGATGGCATAGTCGATTTTATCATTCAACTTATTCAATGCATCGGTAAGAACTTCTGCCTGGGGAATGGTGCGGGGGAAACCATCCAGCACATAGCCATTCTTGCAATCCTCGTTGGATACGCGATCCAAAAGGATCTTTACAGTCAGTTCATCCGGTACCAGCTTGCCTGCATCCATGTAAGTCTTTGCTTCCTTGCCAAGCTCTGTGCCGTTCTTGATATTCATACGGAAAATATCACCGGTGGAAATGTGGGGAATCTGATAACGCTCTGCGATCATCTTCGCCTGTGTGCCTTTTCCTGCACCGGGTGCCCCAAGCATAACGATTTTCATGTGCAATCCTCCTGTTTATCTGCGTGAATTCTTAATAAGCATCTGCTTTACTATTCTATCATAGAAGAGAAGCAACTTGAATAAAAGAATTCCTTCTGTTGATATTACCCCATAAGCGATCACTGTTCAGTTCCCACCAAGTGACGGAAGCTGTCGAAGTTATCCTTCCGATTTTAATAACACCCGGCTGGCGCGAAACAGCTAACCAATATTTAACAACAAATGTTACTGCCCAGTCTCGGTTTTCCCATAAAGCCCGTCATCTGTGCCGTAACTATAAAAAATACCCGGACCGCTGCATGCCGCCTGCGCGGCGACAAACGGCCCGAGTACTTTAGTCGTTCAAAAATCCCTTGTAATTTCTGACCAGCATCATGGACTCGATCTGCTTGATCGTCTCCAATACAACGCTGACTACGATGATCAGGCTCGTTCCGCCGAAAGAGACGGAGGCGCCGAAGAATCCGCGGAAGATAAAGGGAAGGACACCGACGATCGTCAGGCCGACTGCACCGATGAAAATGATGTAGTTCAAAATCTTCGTCAGATACTCGCTGGTAGGCTTACCGGGACGGATACCCGGGATGAAGCCGCCCTGCTTCTTCATGTTATCTGCGATCTCCAGAGGATTGAAAGTAATGGAGGTGTAGAAGTAAGCGAAGAATACCAGCAGAACAATATAGATCACCAGACCGATGGAATACTTAGGCATCGACGGGTTGCACCAGTAACTGGATGTCAGATACCTGAGGATCTCGGACCATACACCTGTGCCCTTATAACCGGCAAAGGTGGAAATGATGACCGGGAACTCCATCAGGGAAGAAGCGAAGATGATGGGCATAACGCCTGCGGTATTTACCTTCAGCGGAATGCTGGAGTTGGAACCACCTACCATCTTTCTGCCCTGGATCTTCTTTGCATACTGTACAGGAATGCGGCGCTCTGCGTCATTCAGAAGAATGACCAGAACAGTCATACCCACGAGGATGGCAACAATGATGATTGCTGCGACAGCTCCCTTGGCTACGGACTTGCCGGATACGAACTGCTGAAACAGGCTCGTGATATCCTGCGGCATGCGGGAAATGATATTAATGGTCAGGACAATGGAAATACCATTGCCTACGCCCTTATCAGTAATCTGCTCGCCAATCCACATCAGGAAACAGCTGCCTGCTGTCATGGTGGCAATGGCTGTGATCACATTGATAGCATTGAACTCTTCCAAGAGGCCCTGTCGACCGAAACCGATTGCCATAGCCGTAGACGTGATCAGGGCTAATGCCACCGTCACATAACGGGTAATGGCCACCATCATCTTTCTGCCTTCCTCACCTTCCCGCTGCATCTCTTCCAATTTAGGAATAGCAATCGTCAGCAGCTGGATGATAATGGAGGACGTGATGTAAGGTGTGATGTTCAGAGCCAGAATAGACATATTAAGGAAGGAACCACCGGTGAATGCATCAAACAGGTTGAATGCATCGCCGGTCTGCTGTGCAAACCAGTTACTGAAATAGTCTCTGTCCACACCCGGCACAGGCAGCTGTGATCCGAAACGGATCACAACCAACATAGCCAGTGTAAAGAGAACTTTCAGGCGAATTTCCTTTACCTTAAAAGCATTCTTTACGGTTTCTAACATATTAGATTTCCTCTGCGGTTCCGCCAAGCTTCTCAATCTTTTCTTTAGCAGATGCACTGAATGCATTTGCCTTAACGGTGAGCTTCTTTGTCAGATCGCCGTTGCCAAGGATCTTAACGCCATCGTTGGTCTCCTTGATCACGCCGTTGTCCAGTAATGCCTGGATGTCAACTACTGCACCGTCTTCGAACTTCTCGAGCTCACTTACATTGATAGCAACGATATCCTTGCTATTGTAGCATGTGAAGCCTCTCTTGGGAAGTCTTCTGTATAAAGGCATCTGGCCGCCTTCAAAGCCAGGTCTGGGAGCACCGGAACGAGCCTTCTGGCCCTTGTGTCCGAAACCGGCAGTCTTGCCGTTTCCGGAACCATGTCCACGGCCTCTTCTGAAATTACCGCTCTGCTTAGAACCTTCAGCAGGTCTTAAATTAGATAATTCCATTTGTTAGTACCTCCTTTAGTTCAGTTCCTCCACCTTGACCATATGTGCGATCAGTCTGATCTGGCCTCTGGTGGATGCATTGTCGGGTTTGATCACGCTGCTGTTCAGCTTTGTAAAGCCCATGGATTCCACAATTTTTCTGTTCTTCGGAACGGCGCCGATCGTGGACTTTACTAACGTGATCTTTAACATCTTGTCTGTCTTATTCTCAGGCATGATAATTCTCCTTTCACAAGTGTAAGTTCAGGTCTTTTACTTAAAGTCCGCTACTGACTTGCCGCGCTTTGCAGCGATTTCTTCCGGGAACTTCAGCTCGCTTAAACCAGCGATGGTTGCAAGAACAACGTTCTGCTTGTTGTTGGAGCCAAGAGACTTAGTACGGATATTCTTGATGCCGGCCAACTCGCAAACGATACGAGCAGGACCGCCGGCGATGATACCGGTACCATCGGGAGACTTCTTCAGGAGAACCTGAGCGGAGCCGTACTTGCCGATGTAATCGTGGGAGATACTGGAAACCTCGTCTAATGCTACGCTGACAAGATTCTTTGCTGCATCTTCCTTACCCTTGCGGATAGCATCCGGAATTTCGGTTGCCTTTCCAAGACCTACGCCAACGTGGCCGTTGCCGTCGCCTACTACTACTAAAGCGGTGAAACGCATGTTACGACCGCCCTTTACTACCTTGGTGACACGCTTGATGGTAACAACCTTCTCGGTCAGTTCCATCTGACTTGCATCAATCATTGCACGTTTCATGTGTAGTATTCTCTCCCTTCCTTAGAATTCCAGACCAGCCTGGCGAGCTGCATCTGCAAGAGCTGCAACCTTGCCGGTGTAAACATAACCACCTCTGTCGAAAACGACTTCCTTGATGCCCTTTTCTACAGCTCTCTTGCCGATCACATCGCCAAGATAAGTAGCTGCAGCCACATCATCTGTGTGCTCCAGAGCAGCCTTGATGTCCTTCTCTACAGTTGCGGCGGAAACAAGAGTCTTTCCTACCGTATCGTCAATAATTTGAGCATAGATATGATTATTGCTTCTATATACGGATAAACGCGGTCTTTCGGCAGTGCCACTGAAACGGTTGCGAATCTTCATGTGCTTCTTTTCGCGTATTGCCTTTCTGTTTTCCTTTGTAATCATTTTATACTCTCCTTATTTTACTTCTTGCCCGTCTTACCAACCTTACGTCTGATGGTCTCGTCGGCGTACTTGATACCCTTGCCCTTATAAGGCTCCGGTCTACGCTTGTCTCTGATCTCAGCCGCGAACTGGCCAACGCGCTCTTTATCGATACCCTTGACGATGATCACGTTCTGGCCTTCAACAACTGTCTCAACGCCTTCCGGATCAGTCATTTCTACCGGGTGAGAATATCCTAAGTTCAGTGTCAGTACTTTGCCTGCCTTAGCAGCTCTGTAACCTACGCCGTTAACCTCCAGCTTCTTCTCAAAGCCATCGGTTACACCGACTACCATGTTATGAAGCAGGCTTCTGGTCAGACCGTGAAGAGACTTCTCTTTCTTCAGGTCATTGGGTCTTGTGATGTGGATCTGGCCATCTTCCTGGGTGATGGTCATCTCGCTGGGAAGAGTTCTTACTAATGTGCCCTTGGGGCCCTTTACAGTCACTGTGTTATTTTCTGCAATATCAACAGTCACTCCTGCCGGTATAGCGATTGGCATTTTACCTATACGTGACATGCCCGTACCTCCTGTTATTTATACGATTTATTTTGAAACGAATATAAACTCTGTAAAAAGGGTTTTGCAGTGCGCCAGCCTCATCAAACAGGCATGCGCCACTGCACAGTCCGCTTTATCTTACCAAATGAATGCAAGAACTTCGCCGCCTACCTGCAGCTCTCTTGCCTTCTTATCAGTGATCACACCCTGGTTGGTGGAAAGGATAGCGATTCCCAGTCCGTCAAGAACCTTAGGAAGCTGCTCCTTGTTTGCGTATACACGCAGACCGGGCTTGGAGATTCTCTTTAAGCCGGTGATGATTCTGTCGTTCTTATCCTTGCCATACTTTAAGGTGATGCGGATGTCCTTAAAGTTGCCATTGTCGACTAAATCTACCTTCTTTACAAAGCCTTCCTCGAGAAGAATCTCGGCGATTGCGAGCTTCATCTTGGAAGAAGGGATATCAACGGTATCGTGCTTTGCAGTATTTGCATTACGGATTCTTGTAAGCATATCTGCAATCGGATCGCTCATAGTCATTTGATTTGCCTCCTCTTTCCTTATTTACCAGCTTGCCTTCTTGACGCCCGGGATCTCTCCTTTGTACGCCAGTTCACGGAAGCAAATTCTGCAAATGCCGTATTTCTTCAGAACTGAGTGCGGACGACCGCAGATTTTGCAACGCGTATAAGCTCTCGTGGAGAACTTCGGTTTCATCTGCTGCTTGATCTTCATGGATGTTTTTGCCATGGTATCCTCCTGTTAGATTAACCTCGATCTATTCTTACTTTGCAAAAGGCATGTTGAAGAGTCTTAACAGCTCTCTTGCCTCTTCATCAGTCTCTGCAGTAGTGATGAAGATGATATCCATACCTCTTACCTTGTCGACCTTGTCATACTCGATTTCCGGGAAAATCAGCTGCTCCTTGATGCCCAGTGCATAGTTGCCGCGGCCATCGAAGGAATTAGGATTTACACCGCGGAAGTCGCGGACACGGGGAAGTGCCAGGTTAACCAGTCTGTCGAGGAACTCGTACATTCTGTCGCCGCGCAGTGTAACCTTGCAGCCGATCGGCATACCCTCTCTGATCTTGAAGTTTGCGATAGATTTCTTTGCTCTGGTCAGAATCGGCTTCTGTCCGGTAATGGTCTCCATATCGCCAGCAGCAGCTTCGAGAAGCTTTTCATTTTCCTTTGCTTCGCCAACGCCCATGTTTACGACGATCTTAGCCAGCTTCGGAACCTGCATCTCATTTGTGTAGCCGAACTTCTTTGTCAGCTGCTCGCGGATTTCGCTATTATACTGATCTTTCAGTCTACTCACCGTGATAGACCTCCTTTCTCCCTATTAGTCAATCGTCTTGCCAGTCTTCTTTGCAAAACGAACCTTTTTGCCGTCTTCAAAACGGAAGCCTACGCGTGTCTCCTTGCCATCAACTACAAGCATTACGTTGGAGCTGTCGATGGGAGCTTCCTGCTGGATGATGCCGCCGTTCTGGTTAGCTGCAGAGGGCTTGGTGTGCTTGGTAGCCATGTTGACGCCTTCAACAACAACCTTGTGGTTCTTAACGTCTACGGAAGTAACCTTGCCTTCCTTACCCTTATTCTTGCCTGCGATTACCTTAACGGTATCGCCCTTTTTAATCTTGCTGGTTGCCATCGCTATCCTCCTTATAACACTTCCGGAGCCAGGGACAGGATCTTCATGAACTGTCTGTCACGAAGCTCTCTGGCTACAGGCCCAAAGATACGGGTTCCTGTGGGAGTAAGGTCATCTTTGATGATGACTGCTGCGTTTTCATCGAAGCGGATGTAAGAGCCGTCTTTTCTGCGAGTCTCTTTAACGGTGCGGACTACGACTGCCTTTACCACATCGCCCTTCTTTACAACGCCGCCTGGCGTTGCTTCTTTGACAGACGCAACGATGACGTCACCGATTCTTGCATATCTTCTTGTGGAGCCGCCGCAAACTCTGATGCACAACAGTTCCTTGGCACCGGTATTATCAGCGACCTTCAGTCTGCTTTCCTGTTGAATCATAGTCTATTCCTTTCTCTGTAGAAGCTTAGCGAGCCTTCTCTACGACGGAAACGAGTCTCCATCTCTTGGTCTTGCTCAGCGGTCTGGTCTCCATAACCTTTACGGTATCACCAATGCCGCACTCGTTGTTCTCATCATGAGCGCGAAGCTTGTAGGTCTTCTTTACGATCTTACCGTAGATCGGGTGCTTAACGTGGTTCTCGATGGCAACAACGATGGTCTTGTCCATCTTATTGCTGACAACTTTACCAACGCGGGTTTTTCTTAAATTTCTCTCTTCCACGATGATTCTCCTTTCTGAGAATTTCCGATTAGTTAGCAGCCTTGCTGGTGATCACAGTCTTGATTCTGGCAATGTTCTTGCGAACCTCTGTGATTCTTGCAGTATTGTCTAACTGGTTGGTTGCATTCTGGAATCTCAGGTTGAAGAGTTCCTTCTTTGCAGAAACAAGCTCCTGTGCTAATTCCTCTGCAGATTTATTCTGTAATTCTTCTAAATACTGTTTAGTTTTCATTTGCTGCACCGCCTTCCAACTGTGCCTTGGAAACGATCTTGCACTTGCAGGGAAGTTTGTTCGCTGCAAGACGAAGTGCTTCCTTAGCCTGTTCCTCAGGTACACCGGCAATTTCAAACATGACTCTGCCCGGCTTAACAACTGCTACCCAGAACTCTACAGCACCTTTTCCTGAACCCATTCGAACTTCAGCGGGTTTCTTGGTAACCGGCTTATCCGGGAAAATCTTGATCCAAATCTGACCGCCACGCTTTACGAAACGGGTCATAGCGACACGGGCTGCCTCAATCTGATTGGATCTGATCCAGCAGGGTTCCATCGCAACAATACCATACTCACCGTAAGCAAGCTTATTTCCACGGGAGGGTGTTCCGGCCATGCTGCCACGGAACTGTTTGCGATACTTTACTCTCTTCGGCATTAACATTATTGATCGCTCCCTTCCTTAACGTTGTTCTTTGTGGGAAGAATCTCTCCCTTGTAGATCCAAACCTTTACGCCTACCTTACCGTAGGTGGTGTTTGCCTCTGCAAAGCCATAATCGATATCAGCACGCAGGGTCTGCAGCGGAATAGTACCCTCGGAATAGGTCTCGGTACGAGCGATATCTGCACCGCCAAGACGGCCGCCGCAGGAAGCCTTGATACCAAGTACGCCGGTCTTCATGGTTCTGCTCATGCTGGACTTCATTGCTCTTCTGAAGGATACACGGTTCTCCAGCTGCTGTGCGATATTCTCAGCAACCAGCTGTGCATCTCTGTCAGGACGCTTGATCTCTTTGATGTCAAGAAGAACCTTCTTGCCGGTCAGCTTGCAGAGCTCGTTCTTGGTGTTCTCGATTTCTGTGCCGCCCTTGCCGATCACTACGCCCGGCTTTGCAGCATAAACGATTGCCTTTACTCTGTCGGAAGCTCTCTCAACTTCGATCTTGGAAATACCTGCGCTGTATAACTTCTTCTTCAGAAACTTTCTGATGTTATGATCTTCTACCAGCAGGTCTGAAAAATCCTTCTCGGCATACCATCTGGAATCCCAGTCTTTAATGATGCCGACTCTCAGGCCGTGCGGATTGACTTTCTGTCCCATATAGGCTCCTTTCGTTTACCCTTAGTTATTCTCGTCCTTCTTCTCGTCCAGAACGATGGTCAGGTGACTCATTCTCTTTAAGATTCTGTACGCTCTGCCCTGTGCTCTCGGTCTTACTCTCTTCATCATAGGGCCGTTGTTTGCATAGCACTCTGCAATGTAAAGATCTGCCGGGTTCATGCCGTTGTTGTTCTCAGCATTGGCAGCTGCAGATTTTAATAATTTCAGGATCACATCTGAAGCATATCTGGTATTGTACTCCAGGATACCCATAGCAGTGGTTACATCCTTGCCGCGGATCGCATCCATTACGAAGCAAGCCTTCTGTACGGGAATTCTAGCATAAGAAAGCTTTGCGGAAGGTCTTGTATCCTTCTGCGCATTTCTCTCTCTCTTAATTTGGGATCTATGTCCGTTAGCCATAGATACACACTCCTTTCAGTATTTCAGGGGAGCAGCGCTTTTATCTAGCGCCGCTCTTTCTCTCGTCCTTGTTATTTCCGGCATGACCGCGGAAGGTTCTTGTGGAAACAAACTCGCCGAGCTTGTGGCCTACCATATCCTCAGTGATGTAAACCGGAACATGCTTTCTGCCGTCATGTACTGCGATGGTGTGACCAACAAATGACGGGAAAATGGTGGAACGGCGAGACCAGGTCTTTACAACCTGCTTGTTGTTCTGCGCGTTCATCTCATCAATCTTCTTTAAAAGACTCGCATCAGCGAACGGTCCTTTTTTTAATGATCTTGCCATGACTTATCCTCCTCTTATCTGATGGCCTTACCGCCTCTTCTTCTTACAATCAGCTTATCAGAAGCTTTCTTCTTACGCGTCTTGTAACCAAGAGCCGGCTTGCCCCAAGGGGTGCACGGACCGGGACGACCGATCGGAGCCTTACCTTCACCACCACCGTGAGGGTGATCATTCGGGTTCATAACGGAACCGCGAACGGTAGGACGAATGCCCATGTGACGGATACGGCCTGCTTTACCATAGTTGATCAGGTTGTGATCGATATTGCCGACTGTACCGATGGTTGCTCTGCACTCAAGCGGAACCATTCTCATCTCGCCGGAAGGAAGACGAAGGGTTGCATACTTGCCTTCTTTAGCCATCAGCTGTGCAGTGTTGCCTGCGCTTCTTACTAACTGGCCGCCCTTGCCGGGATGAAGCTCTACGTTGTGTACTTCGGTACCTACAGGGATCTGAGACAGAGGCAGGCAGTTGCCGACTCTGATCTCGGCTTCCGGTCCGTTCATGACCTTCATGCCGTCCTTTAAGCCCGAAGGAGCTAAGATATAGGACTTCTCGCCGTCTGCATAGCAGATCAGAGCGATGTTTGCACTTCTGTTAGGATCGTACTCGATGCCGATAACAGTTGCAGGAACGCCGTCCTTTAATCTCTTGAAATCTACGATTCTGTATTTACGTCTGTTACCGCCGCCGTGATGTCTAACGGTAATCTTACCCTGGTTATTACGACCAGCGTTCTTCTTCAGAGAAACAACAAGAGATTTCTCAGGTGTTGTCTTGGTAACCTCTGCGAAGTCAGAACCGGTCATGTTACGTCTGGAAGGGGTATAAGCGGTATACTTCTTAATTCCCATGACTGATTTTCTCCTTTTTATCACATGTGAGCGGATCCGGAAGATCCGCCTCGCAGCCGCCTTACAGGCTGCGGATCATGTATAGTTGTCTGCTGTCTTTTACCTCACAGCTTTGGTTTAAAGTCCTGTGAAGAGCTCGATGTCCTTGCTGTCTTCAGTAAGGAATACGATAGCCTTCTTGGTCTTAGCGGTATAACCGATGGTCATGCCTCTTCTCTTCTTCTTGGCTCTGCAGTTCATGGTGTTGACTCTCTTAACCTTAACGCCGTCAAACATCTTCTCTACTGCATCCTTGATCTGAAGCTTGTCAGCATCCGGATGAACCAGGAATGTGTACTTCTTCTCGCCCATGCAAGCCATGCTCTTCTCGGTGATAACAGGCTTTAAGATGACATCATAATATCCGATCGTTGCCATTATGCGTACACCTCCTCAAGCTTAGCTACTGCAGCCTTTGTCAGGACAACAGTCTTTGCCTTCATAATATCGTATACGTTGATCTGGTTGGTCAGAGTAGTCTGTACTTCCGGCAGATTTCTTGCGGAAAGAACTACGTTCTGATCGTTGTCAGCCAGCACAACCAGTGCCTTGCTGTCAGCCTTCAGGTTAGTCATAACCTTTGCGAAGTCCTTGGTCTTGATCGCATCGAGCTTCAGCTCATCAACTACGATCAGACGATTGTTAGCAACGCTGTCTGTCAGTGCAGATCTCAGTGCTGCCTGCTTCTCCTTGCGGTTAAGCTTGAAGGAATAATCTCTCGGAACGGGTGCGAATACTACGCCGCCGCCGGTCCACTGAGGAGATCTTGTGGATCCCTGTCTTGCATGACCGGTTCCCTTCTGTCTCCAGGGCTTTCTGCCGCCGCCGGAAACCTCGGAACGAGTCTTTGCCTTCTGTGTGCCCTGACGATTGTTAGCGAGCTGCTGTACAACAGCTAAGTGTACCAGATGCTCGTTTACTGTTACGCCAAAGACAGCATCGTTTAAGTCGATCTTGCCGACTTCATTGCCTTCCATATTGTAAACAGATACGTTTGCCATTCTGAATGGTCCTCCTTTCATCCGCAGCGTGCGGTATTAAGCTTCTGCTTTTGTAGTTTCCTTAATGGTAACCAGGCCCTTCTTAGGTCCGGGGATGGCACCCTTTACAAGGATCAGATTCTTATCCGCGTCGATACGAACGATTTCGAGGTTCTGTACGGTAACCTGCTCGGTTCCCATGTGACCAGGCATTCCCTTGCCCTTGAATACACGGCTGGGAGTAGAACTGGAACCGTTGGAACCCTGATGTCTGTGGAACTTGGAACCGTGTCCCATGGGTCCTCTGTGCTGGCCGTTCTTTCTGATCGCGCCCTGGAAGCCCTTACCTTTGGTAACAGCTGTTGCATCGATCTTGTCGCCTTCTGCGAAGATGTCAGCCTTGATTTCCTTGCCGAGCTCGTACTCAGCAGCGTTCTCAAAGCGGAACTCCTTAACAAATCTCTTGCAGGAGACACCAGCCTTGTCGAAGTGACCTTTCATAGCCTTGCCAACACCATGCTCGTGAGCAACTTCTTTTCTGCCGCTCTTATCATAGGTGGTAATACGCTCTTTCTTCTCTACGAAGCCAACCTGCACTGCCTCATAGCCGTCATTCTCCACTGTCTTAACCTGAGTTACTACGCAGGGGCCAGCCTCGAGAACGGTTACAGGAACCAGTGTGCCGTCTTCCTTGAAGATCTGAGTCATGCCGATCTTGGTTGCTAAAATAGCTTTCTTCATCTTTACCTCTTTCCGCCGCTTCATTTCCTGCGGCTGTTTGTTCTACAGCGGACATCAGCATCGGCACCGCGGCCGTCCTTCCGGCTTCTGCAAGATAATCACGGCCTGCTGTCTGACCTTTTGTTATCTCCGTGCCAGCCTCTCTCTGTACGGGGTGTAAGAAACCCGCGCAGGGGATGTCATACTAGTAGAGGTTTTTTGTAACGGAAGCTTTGCTTCCGGTTACTTCTTAATAAATGATGCTTACTTGTTGTCCTTCATCTTGATATCGATGTAGACACCAGCGGGCATCTCCAGTCTCTGAAGAGCATCTACAGTCTTCTGAGTCGGTGCAATGATATCGATCAGTCTCTTGTGGGTTCTCTGCTCGAACTGCTCGCGGGAATCCTTGTACTTGTGTACTGCACGAAGGATGGTAACAACCTCCTTCTTAGTAGGCAGCGGAACAGGGCCGCTTACCTGTGCACCATTCTTCTTAACTGTCTCGATGATCTTTCTGGCAGACGCATCAACCAGCTCGTGATCGTACGCCTTCAATGTAATTCTCATTACCTGATTTGCCATAAAAAAAGTCGCCTCCTTTTCGCACTTTGTGGTTATAAGTACGACAAGCGGTGACTGTACACTCTCCCGTGTGTGTCCTGCCCAACCTTTCAAAAAAAGTGCGCATTCCATCTCACACGTCGTTTCCGCCTTACGGCGGACCTTGATTTTGTACAGTGACTTGTCGTCAGATTGTTGAGTCATCCCGATGCTTACTTACGGGATACTCCAGACATTCGCTCCACGGAAAACCTGCCGGATGATGGGTCGTCATACCGAACAGCAACCTCACGCTTCACAGCTATCATGTCACAGCAAGGATTACTTTACATGATTTTTGCTTTAATTGCAAGAGGGAATTTCCCCATTTTATGGGATTTCCGGGCTTTTTCAGGCTTTTTTTGTAAAAATATTGTATTTTTTTCGATACAATGATTTTCGGCCATGTTATACAGCTTTTTGGTGTTATTTTTGTGGAAAACAGCGAAATCGAAGGGCCGAGATCGGCGCTGTAACACATATTAACCCACAGATTACTATGATAATTTAATATTGCCCGGCCATGCACCGGAGCGCGGCAGATGTCTCGCACCGTGCACTTTGCGCCGTTTTGCTTTTGATCTGCCTCTCGCCTGCGCATAAGGCAGAGTTTACTTTTTCTAATATAGAAGGTAAACTTAGAAAAGCATTCGTTCCTTACGGTTTCTATAGAAGGAGCGATCTTGCAGATCATGACTCTCTAAATTGGATATAAAAGAAAAGGATACGCAAAGATGTGGATTGCAGAAAACTGGAAAGATTATGAAGTAATAGACACCTCCCGGGGGGAGAAACTGGAGCGTTGGGGAGAGTACCGTCTGGTCAGACCGGACCCTCAGGTGATCTGGCAGACTCCCAGAGACAGTCGCTGGAAAAAGATCAACGCCCGCTATCACCGCAGCAGCAAAGGCGGCGGTGAATGGGAGTTCATCGATCTGCCCCAGGAGTGGACAATTCATTACGGAGCGCTCTCTTTCCGCTTGAAGCCTTTTTCCTTCAAACATACCGGTCTCTTTCCGGAACAGGCTGCTAACTGGGACTGGTTTTCCCAGCTGATCAGACAGCGTAGGGCCGAAGGCAGGGCCGTAAAGGTGCTGAACCTTTTTGCCTATACAGGCGGTGCCACCTGTGCTGCCGCTGCTGCAGGGGCGCAGGTCACCCACGTGGACGCCTCCAAAGGCATGGTAGCCTGGGCAAAGGAGAATGCGCAGATCTCCGGTTTAGGCGATGCACCGGTCCGCTACTTCGTAGATGACTGTGCCAAATTGGTAGAGCGGGAGATCCGCCGGGGCAACCACTATGACGGTATCATCATGGATCCCCCTTCCTATGGAAGAGGCCCTAAGGGAGAGATCTGGAAGATCGAGGACAGCATCTATCCCTTCCTGCAAAAGACAGCCCAGCTACTCTCCGAGGATCCGCTGTTTTTCCTGATCAACTCCTATACCACCGGACTGCAGCCTGCGGTTCTCTCCTATATGCTCCACACGGTATTGGATCCCATTCACAAAGGAACGGTAGAATCCCAGGAGATCGGTCTGCCGGTCTCCGGCAATGGCCTTGTACTTCCCTGCGGCGCTGCCGGCAGATGGACTGCGAAGTAACGCAAACGCTTTACGATACATACATATTTGAAAAAGCCTGCCGTATAACACACGGCAGGCTTTGATTTTGTCAGGCAGTTCTTTCGGGCTCACACCTCTGCATGCACCGCCAATTTAGCCACGGCTGCTACTTCTGTATAGGAACCTGTCTGCTCCGTCTTGACGCCGGCGGTACCTTTTATGATATGGCCGGTGTCTATTTTTTCTCTGATCTGCTGCATACGGCAGTCCAGCTGATGGATCAGTTCCGCGCTGTACATCAGTTCCTCGGAGATGCTCTCTGCATTTTCCAGATTCTGTTTATATTGCAGCTTGTGCTCTAGGCTGGCCCAAAAATCCATAGCGATGGTGCGGAATTGCACCTCTACCTTCATGTATTTCTTTTCCTGGGTCAGGAAGATGGGTACATCCAGGATCAGATGGAGGCTGCGGTAGCCGTTAGTCTTAGGCTTTGAGATATAATCCTTCTCCCGGATCACCCGGATGTCGTCCTGCTTTTTCAGGCATTCTGCCAGCATATAGATATCATCTACAAAGGAACATATCACGCGAACGCCGGCGATATCGCACAGATTCTCCTCGATGGCTTCTACGCTGAAAGGCAGGTGTTTTCGCTGTATCTTGCCGTATATGCTCACCGGCTTCTTGATCCTGCACTTGATAGACTCAAAAGGATTGCGGTTATTGCGCAGGGAAAGTTCCTTATTTAACACCTCCAGCTTGGTGCGCACCTCCGACATAGCGCAGTCATATTCCATCATCAGATGCTGGAACTCCCGAATCTCATGATTCTCCAACAAGATCCGCTCAATGTCCCGCTGATCAACTTGTGCGTTTCGTATCTTATCCGAGAGCATAGAGGTCTGTTCTTCATCGATGTTGGTAACACCATTCCCATATTTTTCCGGATTGATCAGTCTTCCCTCACTGTTGCGGCAGGCTCCCTCCGCTTCCTCCTCCGTTTGAAAAAAGGATCCCTCTATGCCAAAGATTTCGGAGATCTCTTTCTGTACCGTGATCTCTTCTTCCCTGCTTTTTTTTACAATCTTTTCGCTCATTACAATATATCCTTATTATTACATTTCTATTATCTGCATTTCGCATCTGTTGGGCATATGCCATACTTTAACCTTAAACTGAATGATCCAAAGAAGCTCCTACTTCTCTTCCGGCACTGACCACTGACCACTGTCCACTGTCCACTGTCCACTGTCCACTGTCCACTGTCCACTGTCCACTGTCCACTTCATAAAGTGTAGTCTTATCTGCCTAACGCTGCAAGCTATTACACAGATTTCTCATAAAAATTTCAGAATTTACCAGACAATTTACTTTCGCCTGCATTGCTGCGCCAATGCATGTATTCCTGTGCCAGGCTCGCTCCCTTAGTTGGTTCCTATGATAAGACCATATCTTTTTATGATACAAATAGCTGCTGCCAATCGCAGTTACAGATCCGTGCGCAGACCATCCGGATGGTACTTTGTCTTCCACCCGCCCTGTATCAGTCTTGCCACAAAGCAGATGCAGCGGCATACCCAGTCCACGATCATGGCAATCCAGACACCTACTGCGCCCCATCCCATGGACAATGCCAGAATATAACTAAAGCCCAGGCGCCATACTGCCATGCTGATGACAGAGGTCAGCATGGTAAAACGCACATCGCCTGCCGCTCTCAGGGCATTGGGCATGACGAAGGCTATGGGCCACATCACCATACCGAAGCCACAGTGGATCTGCACCAACAGTTTTGCCAGTGCCAATGTTTCTCCGCTCAGGACATACAACTGCATGATCTGAGGCAGGAATCCCAGCAGGATGCCTCCCGTAATACCCATAGTCACATAGGCTGCCCCTGTCAGCAGGCACGTATAACCAAGTGCCTGCTTTTGTTTGCCGGCACCGATACATCTTCCGATCACAGCGATCATGGCCAGACTGATCGCCTGACCGGGAATACAGAACATGCTGTCTAAGTTATTAGCCACTGCATTGGCGGTGATCTGCACCGTTCCGAAAGCTGTGATCATACTCACCACCAGGATACGCCCCGCCTGGAAAAGGCTGTTTTCAAAGGCAGACGGAATACCGATCTGCAGGATACGACCGGCCAGCGGTGCATCTATCCGCCGCATAGCAGAGAGCCGCAGCTGCAGGGCATTTCCCTGCCTGGAGGCACAGTATAGGATCAGTATGGCCGCTAAGGTTCTGGATACCACACTGGGCCAGGCCACACCGGCCACCCCCAGATGAAATACGAACACGCCGATGGCATTTCCCGCGATATTGATCACATTCATCAAGATGCTGACCTTCATGGAGATCCGGGAGTTGCCCATGCTGCGGAAAAGAGCGGCACCGGCATTATATACCGCCAGGAACGGATAGCTGATAGCCGTAATCCGCAAATAGGTTACAGAGGCTGCAAATACATCATCTGCCAGACCATGATAAACCAGATTCACGATTGGACCTGCAAAAAGAAGACATAGCAGACCGGATACAGTACCCAGAATAGCAGCCAGAATGACCAGCTGTCCTGCACTTTGTTCCGCTCTGTCTTTCTTCTTAGCCCCCAGGAACTGACTTACCACCACTGCGCCGCCTGTAGCCAGGGCTGCAAACAGGTTGATGATCAATACATTGATCATATCCACCAAAGAGACACCGGACACTGCCGCCTCACCGGCCCTTGATACCATGACGGTGTCCGCCATACCTACCGTTACCGCCAGTGTCTGCTCGATCAGCAAAGGCCAGATCAATGTCCAGAGATCCTTTCCTGAAAATAATGGTTTCCCTTCTTCCTGCGTGAATTTAAACTTCACAATCTTCCCTTCCTTCTATAAGATGATCTATGATACGTATATACCCTTTTCTTTCCTAAATCAAGCCTTCACATCATTTAATCTGTTGCAGTGCTTCGCAATAGTTGTGATCACCTGCTACATCTGAAACGATTTTGCGAGATGTTCCCATCATTACAATGATAAACGCTGCCAGGTTCACCGTATGGAACAGGAAGCCAAACGGAACTCTGAAAAAGCCATCGAGGCTATCACCTTATGGCGTCAGAGCTTGTACATTTAAAAAAAGATTTCCAGGCCAGAGTGTCCAAGTCAGAGTGTTAAATAAAGGTTCATGTCGAAATTGGAAAAAATACTAAATGGAAGCGTATAAAAAGATTTCATGATTTTGGGACAACATAAGAAAAGGATTCCAAGCCGAAGCTTGGAATCCTTATAAATACTAGATTTGTGAGCAAATATCAAAGATTACTCGATGATGTTAGCAACACGGCCGGAACCTACGGTTCTGCCACCCTCACGGATAGCGAAGGTAAGACCCTGCTCCATAGCGATGGGATGGATCAGCTCGATGGTCATCTCAACGTGGTCGCCAGGCATGCACATCTCTGTGCCTTCAGGAAGCTCGCAAACGCCGGTAACGTCGGTTGTTCTGAAATAGAACTGAGGACGATAGTTGTTGAAGAAAGGAGTATGACGGCCACCCTCATCCTTGGTCAGAACGTAAACCTGAGCGGTAAACTTCTTGTGGCAGGTAACAGTACCGGGCTTAGCCAGAACCTGGCCTCTCTCGATCTCAGTTCTCTGGATACCACGAAGCAGAGCACCGATGTTATCACCAGCCTGTGCCTCATCCAGCATCTTACGGAACATCTCGATACCGGTAACAACGGTCTTTCTGGTCTCTTCCTTGATACCAACGATCTCAAGCTCGTCGTTCAGGTGCAGTACACCACGCTCTACACGGCCGGTAGCAACGGTACCACGGCCAGTGATGGTGAATACGTCCTCGACAGGCATAAGGAAAGGCTTGTCGGTGTCACGCTCGGGATCCGGAATGTAAGAATCGATGGTGCTCATAAGCTCCATGATCTTGTCACCCCACTCGCCGTTGGGATCTTCCAGAGCCTTCAGAGCGGAACCACGGATGATCGGGCAATCTTCGAAGCCGTACTCAGCCAGCTGCTCGGTAACTTCCATCTCAACCAGGTCGATCAGCTCTTCGTCGTCAACCATGTCGCACTTGTTCAGGAATACTACGATGTAAGGAACGCCTACCTGACGGGACAGAAGGATGTGCTCCTTGGTCTGAGCCATAACACCGTCGGTAGCTGCTACTACAAGGATAGCGCCGTCCATCTGTGCTGCACCAGTGATCATGTTCTTTACATAGTCAGCGTGGCCAGGGCAGTCAACGTGTGCATAGTGTCTCTTCTCGGTCTGGTACTCAACGTGAGCGGTAGAGATGGTGATACCTCTCTCTCTCTCTTCCGGAGCCTTATCGATGTTCTCGAAATCAACCTTTGCGTTGCCGGGAACTCTCTCAGCCAGAACCTTGGTGATTGCAGCAGTCAGAGTAGTTTTACCATGGTCAACGTGGCCGATGGTACCAATATTACAATGGGGTTTTGTTCTTTCGAATTTCTCTTTTGCCATTTTTAAAATCCTCCTTAGATTTTTAAGGCGCGCGCCGCATGCCGAAGCCGATGCGGCGCAGAGTTTACAATATAAGCTTTTCGGATGAACGACCCTCATGTGTCTTGCGACAGCACTATGGCGTCTTCATCACGACCGTCACGACTGATTATAATCAATACATAACGAGTTTTCAAGCTTTAAAGCCTTATTTTGCCTTTGCAGCCAGGATTTTCTCCTGTACGTTCTTCGGTACGGGCTCATACTTCTCAAAGAACATGGAGTAGTTGCCACGGCCCTGTGTCTTAGAACGCAGATCGGTGGAGTAACCGAACATTTCAGCCAGGGGAACGAAGCCCTTGACCATCTTGCCGCCGCCGATATCTTCCATACCTTCGATACGGCCACGGCGAGAGTTGATATCGCCGATAACGTCGCCCATGTATTCCTCGGGCATGGTTACTTCGACCTTCATGATGGGCTCTAACAGAACCGGAGATGCCTTAGCCATAGCTTCCTTGAAGCACATGCTGCCGGCGATATGGAATGCCATCTCGGAGGAGTCGACCTCGTGATAGGATCCATCATATACGGTAGCGTGAATGCCTACTACCGGGAATCCACCCAGCAGACCAGCCTTCATAGCTTCTTCGATACCATCGCTGACGGGCTGGATATATTCCTTAGGAATGTTACCGCCGACAACTTCGTTGTCGAACTTGTACAGTTCCTCACCATTAGCATCCATGGGCTCGAACTTAACTTTACAGTGACCGTACTGACCACGACCACCGGACTGCTTAGCATACTTGTATTCCTGATCAACAGGCTTTGTGAAGGTTTCCTTATAAGCAACCTGAGGTGCACCGACGTTAGCTTCTACGTGGAACTCACGCAGCAGTCTGTCGACGATGATCTCCAGATGCAGTTCGCCCATACCAGCGATGATGGTCTGACCGGTCTCGGTATTGGTATGTGCACGGAAGGTAGGATCTTCTTCTGCCAGCTTCGCAAGAGCTTCGCCCATCTTGCCCTGACCAGCCTTGGTCTTGGGCTCGATAGCCAGCTCGATAACGGGCTCCGGGAACTCCATGGACTCCAGGATAACCGGATGAGACTCATCGCAGAGAGTATCACCGGTAGTGGTGAACTTCAGACCGATGGCAGCTGCGATATCACCGGAGTAAACCTTCTCCAGCTCCATTCTCTTGTTAGCATGCATCTGCAGGATACGGCCGATACGCTCCTTCTTATCCTTGGTTGCATTGAGAATGTAGGAACCGGAATTTGCTGTACCGGAATATACACGGAAGAATGCCAGCTTACCTACGAAAGGATCGGTCATGATCTTGAATGCCAGCGCTGCGAAAGGCTCCTCATCAGAGGAATGTCTCTCGATCTCGTTGCCGTCCATATCAACACCCTTGATAGCAGGGATGTCGGTGGGAGCAGGCATATACTCAACGATAGCGTCGATCAGCTTCTGTACACCCTTGTTTCTGTATGCGGAACCGCAGCATACCGGAACAGCTGTGCACTCGCAGGTAGCCTTGCGCAGAACCTTCTTCATGTCATCCACGGAAGGCTCATTGCCATCCAGATATTCCATCATCAGATCGTCGTCCAGCTCGCAGATCTTCTCAACCAGCTCGGTGTGGTAAAGCTCTGCGTCTTCCTTCATATCTTCCGGAATATCGGTAACGGTGATGTCATCACCCTTTTCGTCGTTATAGATGTAAGCACTCATCTCAAACAGATCGATGATGCCCTTGAAATCATCTTCCTTACCGATGGGCAGCTGCAGAACGATAGCGTTCTTGCCCAGTCTGGTACGGATCTGATCTACTGCGCCGTAGAAGTTAGCGCCGAGAATATCCATCTTGTTGATGAAAGCCATACGGGGAACATTATAGGTATCAGCCTGTCTCCATACGTTCTCGGACTGGGGCTCAACGCCGCCCTTAGCGCAGAACACGCCGACAGCGCCGTCCAGTACACGCAGGGAACGCTCTACCTCAACGGTAAAGTCTACGTGGCCGGGGGTATCAATGATATTGATACGGCACTCTTCAGCGCCCGGCTTCACTTTGGTCTTCTCTTCCAGAGTCCAGTGGCAAGTAGTAGCTGCGGATGTGATAGTGATACCACGCTCCTGCTCCTGCTCCATCCAGTCCATGGTAGCGGTACCTTCATGAGTGTCGCCGATCTTATAGTTTACACCGGTATAGTACAGGATACGCTCGGTAAGAGTAGTCTTACCGGCATCGATGTGTGCCATGATACCGATGTTCCTGGTTCTCTCCAGGGGATATTGTCTGTCAGACACAGGTTTTTCCTCCTAATCAAAAACGGGCTAGAAGCGATAGTGGGAGAATGCTCTGTTGGCGTCTGCCATCTTGTGCATGTCTTCCTTCTTCTTTACGGAAGCGCCCGTGTTGTTGAACGCATCGAGGATCTCTCCTGCAAGTTTGTCTTCCATGTTCTTCTCGCCTCTCTTACGGGAGTAAGCGACGATCCATCGAAGCGCCAGTGCCTGTCTTCTGTCAGGTCTAACCTCGATCGGAACCTGATAGGTAGCACCGCCGATACGTCTTGCTTTAACTTCAAGTACAGGCATGATGTTGTTCATAGCGGTCTCGAATACTTCAAGAGCCGGCTTGCCTGCCTTTTCTTCTACTTTGGAAAATGCTCCGTATACAATCTTCTGCGCTACGCCCTTCTTGCCGTCAAGCATGACGGTGTTGATGAGCTTTGTAACGACTTTGTTATTGTATAAAGGATCTTCCAGTACTTCTCTTTTCTGTACATGTCCTTTACGCGGCACGTTACTTCCCTCCTTATCATACGATCATCCGCAGATAGATACCTGCGGACTCACTGCTCGCTTGGATAATTCACAGGTACTCACGGTAAAAATGTGTGCGTGCTGATTTTTCTATATAAAATAGAATCCCAACACCTGCAAAGCTCCATTTAACAGTGGAATAGCCCTGCTGTTTCCAAATCCTGCACTTATGTGCAGCTTACACTGCTCGAGACGGCTTACTTGCCAGCCTTAGGTCTCTTAGCGCCGTACTTGGAACGAGCCTGCCTTCTGTTGGCAACACCTGCGGTATCCAGGGTACCTCTGATGATGTGATATCTGGTACCAGGCAGATCCTTAACTCTTCCGCCTCTGATCAGGACAACGCTGTGCTCCTGCAGATTGTGACCTTCGCCCGGAATGTAGCTGGTAACTTCGATTCCGTTGGAAAGACGTACTCTGGCGATCTTACGAAGTGCGGAGTTCGGCTTCTTAGGGGTTGCAGTCTTTACCGCGGTGCAGACACCACGCTTCTGCGGAGCAGAAACGGAGATTGCCTTCTTGTGAAGAGAGTTAAAGCCCTTCTGCAATGCCGGTGCGGTGGACTTCTTTACGGAAGTCTGACGGCCCTTTCTTACTAACTGGTTAAATGTTGGCATTCTATTTCACCTCCTTCTTGTGAAAATGGTTTATAACGCAAAAAATACTGCGATAATGCACCCAATTGGGCGCACTATCACAGTATACGTTCTTAAAAAATGATTGTCAACCTCTTTTTATTCTTCTGTCTCGTCGGCGATCAGTACGGTCTCCGCCTCTGCAGCTGCGATGGTCTCATCGCTCTGCAGTGTATCGGTCACCACTTCATCCTCGCCGTCGTCCAGCATCAGATCGTCATCCATATCGATGGTGCTGTTTAAATACTGGTCTGTGGAAAGACGGGTATTTCTGTAACGCTTCATGCCTGTTCCGGCCGGGATCAGCTTACCGATGATGACGTTCTCCTTCAGACCGATCAACGGATCGGACTTACCGTGGATAGCTGCATCTGTCAGCACCTTGGTGGTCTCCTGGAAGGAAGCGGCGGATAAGAAGGAATCGGTGGCCAGTGCCGCCTTGGTGATACCAAGGATGATCTGGGTACCTTCTGCCGGTCTCTTTCCTTCGGCGATCATCTGCTCGTTGGTGTCCTCATAATCCAGAACATCTACCAGACTGCCGGGCAGGAAATGGGTATCACCGTTGTCCTCCAGACGAACTTTCTTCAGCATCTGTCTTACGATGACTTCGATGTGCTTATCGCAGATATCTACACCCTGCAGACGGTATACACGCTGTACTTCGCGCAGCATGTAATTCTGTACGGCATGGACGCCCTTGATCTTCAGCAGATCGTGAGGGTTAACGCTACCTTCTGTCAGCTCATCGCCGGCCTCGATGACAGCGCCCTCCAGCACCTTGATACGGGAACCGTAAGGGATCGGATAAGCCTTCTCCTCTTTGGTCTCCAGATCGGTCACTACCACTTCACGGCTCTTCTTATTATCCTTGATGGCTACGACGCCGCCGAACTCTGCAATAATGGCAAGTCCCTTAGGCTTACGTGCCTCGAAAAGCTCCTCGACACGGGGAAGACCCTGTGTGATATCGTCACCAGCGACACCACCGGAGTGGAAAGTTCTCATGGTCAGCTGTGTACCGGGCTCACCGATGGACTGTGCCGCGATGATACCGACTGCCTCACCTACCTGCACCACTTCACCGGTAGCCATGTTCGCGCCGTAGCACTTTGCACAGATACCCATGTGGGAACGGCAGGTCAGGATAGTACGAATCCGAACTTCCTCAATAGGCTCACCCTTCTCATTTACGCCTACGCTTAAGATCTGCTTTGCGCGGCTGGGGGTAATCATGTGATTTCTCTTAACAATGATCTTGCCGTCCTGGTCCTTGATATCCTCGCAGGAATAACGGCCGGTAATACGATCCTTCAGACCTTCGATGGTCTCCTTGCCGTCCATGAATGCCTTAACGGTAAGGCCGGGGATCTTGTCCTTGCCTTCGCAGCAGTCTATCTCACGAATGATCAGCTCCTGGGATACGTCAACCATTCGTCTGGTCAGGTAACCGGAGTCTGCGGTACGCAGTGCGGTATCGGACATACCCTTTCTAGCGCCGTGTGCGGACATGAAGTACTCCAGTACGTCCAGACCTTCACGGAAGTTAGACTTGATAGGCAGCTCGATGGTACGACCGCTGGTATCTGCCATCAGTCCGCGCATGCCGGCCAGCTGCTTGATCTGCTGGTTAGATCCACGGGCACCGGAATCGGCCATCATGAAGATGTTGTTGTACTTATTAAGGCTGCTCAGCAGTACCTTAGTCAGCTCATTATCGATCTCTGTCCAGGTCTCGACCACGGCACGATAACGCTCTTCCTCGGTGATCAGACCACGGCGGAAGTTGCGGCTGATCTGGTCAACCGTGTTCTGTGCCTGATCCAGCAGCTCTTTCTTCTGTGCCGGCACCGTCATATCGGAAATGGAAACGGTCATGGCTGCTCTGGTGGAATACTTGTATCCCATTGCCTTGATCAGATCCAACACCTCAGCGGTCTTGAATGTACCGTGGGTGTCGATGATACGCTCCAGGATCTGCTTCAGCTGCTTCTTACCTACCAGGAAGTCTACTTCCGGCAACAGGAAATTGGCCGGATCGCTTCGGTCTACATATCCCAGATCCTGAGGAAGGATCTCATTGAAGAGAAGGCGTCCTAAGGTGGTTTCTACGGTTCCGGATACCAGCTTACCGTTCTCATCCTTTTTGGAAACACGGACGTGGATACGGCTGTGCAGGGTGCAGGCTTGATTCTCATAAGCTAAGATTGCTTCGTTCAGGCTGCGGAAATATTTACCCTCGCCGATAGCTTCGGGGCGCTCCTGGGTCAGATAGTAAATACCCAATACCATATCCTGAGAAGGCACTGCCACAGGGCCGCCGTCGGAAGGCTTTAACAGGTTATTGGGAGACAGGAGCAGGAATCTGCACTCTGCCTGTGCTTCTACGGAAAGAGGCAGATGGACTGCCATCTGGTCGCCGTCGAAGTCCGCGTTAAATGCGGTACAAACCAGGGGATGAAGCTTGATCGCCTTACCTTCTACCAGGATAGGCTCGAAAGCCTGGATACCCAGTCTGTGCAGTGTAGGCGCACGGTTCAGCATAACCGGATGCTCTTTGATAACATCCTCCAGGATATCCCATACCTGGGTGTCCAGACGCTCTACCAGCTTCTTTGCATTCTTGATATTCTGGGAAATGCCTCTCTTCTCCAGTTCCTTCATAACGAAGGGCTTGAACAGCTCGATGGCCATTTCCTTAGGCAGACCGCACTGATAGATCTTCAGCTCGGGGCCTACGACGATAACGGAACGTCCGGAATAGTCTACACGCTTACCCAACAGGTTCTGACGGAAACGTCCGGATTTACCTTTCAGCATATCGGAAAGGGACTTCAGGGCACGGTTGCCGGGTCCGGTTACGGGACGTCCTCTTCTGCCGTTATCGATCAGGGAGTCTACTGCTTCCTGAAGCATTCTCTTCTCATTGCGGACAATGATATCGGGAGCACCCAGCTCTAACAGTCTCTTCAGACGGTTATTTCTGTTGATGATTCTTCTGTACAGATCATTTAAGTCGCTGGTTGCGAAACGACCGCCGTCCAACTGTACCATAGGACGAAGATCCGGCGGGATGACCGGAACAGCATCCAGGATCATCCAGGAAGGAGAGTTGTCAGACTCACGGAAAGCCTCTACTACCTCCAGACGTTTGATGACACGGGCCTTTTTCTGGCCGGTGGCCTCTACCATCTCTTCCTGCAGTTCCTGGTATTCCTTCTCTACATCGATAGCCAGGAGCAGCTCTTTGATAGCCTCTGCGCCCATGGCTGCGCGGAACTTATTGCCCCATTTTTCTCTGGCATCCTGATACTCGCGCTCGCTGAGGATCTGCTTGTACTCCAGATCGGTCTGGCCCTTGTCCAGTACGATGTAGGATGCAAAATAGAGCACCTTCTCCAGCACTCTGGGAGACAGATCCAGGATCAGTCCCATACGGCTGGGGATTCCCTTGAAATACCAGATATGAGAAACCGGTGCTGCCAGCTCGATATGGCCCATGCGCTCACGACGAACGCTGGATTTGGTCACCTCAACGCCGCATCGGTCGCAGATAACACCCTTATATCTGATCTTTTTATATTTACCGCAATGGCATTCCCAATCCTTGGTAGGTCCAAAGATACGCTCGCAGAACAGGCCGTCTCTTTCCGGCTTTAAGGTTCTGTAGTTGATGGTCTCGGGCTTTGTTACCTCGCCGTGAGACCACTCTTTGATCTTATCGGGAGATGCTAATCCGATACGGATCGCATCAAATGTCATTGGCTGATAGCTTTGCTGCTGTTTGGTATTTGGCATTTTTTCCTCCATGCCGATACAGCCCGTGTATCGGCCCACGGGGAGAGAACCCGGCCTTATGGGCCGGTCGCTCTCCGCTATGATCAAGTGACTCTTTCAGGCCTGCGCCTTCGTACTTAATCTTCCATGTCGATCTCGTCGCCGCCGAAATCATCTGCTGCGGCCACTTCCATTACAGGCTGTTCCTCTACATCCTTCATTTCGCCGCTTTCGTGGTCGAATTCTTTGCTGGTGTAGCCTGCTCTATTGAGCGATTCAGAATCTGTATCGCCGTAATCACGGAAATTATTTGCCATTTCGAAGCGGTATTCAGAGTTATCGTAGTCGATGTTCTCTGTCAGCTCTACTTCGTCGCCGTTTTCGTCCAGGATCTGTACATCCAGACCCAGTGCCTGCAGCTCTTTTACAAGCACCTTGAAGGACTCCGGAATACCGGCCTCCGGTACGTTCTCGCCCTTGATGATGGCTTCGTAGGTCTTTACACGGCCGATAACATCATCGGACTTCACTGTCAGGATCTCCTGCAGGGTGTAAGCAGCGCCGTATGCCTCCAGGGCCCAAACTTCCATTTCTCCGAAACGCTGTCCGCCGAACTGTGCCTTACCACCCAGAGGCTGCTGGGTAACCAGTGAGTAAGGGCCGGTGGAACGGGCGTGGATCTTATCGTCTACCAGGTGATGGAGCTTTAAGTAATGCATGTGTCCGATGGTAACCGGGCTGTCAAAATACTCGCCGGTACGGCCGTCCCGCAGTCTTACCTTGCCGTCAGGCTGGATCGGTACACCCTTCCACAGTTCTCTGTGATCCCGGTGCTCATACAGGTACTTCATGATCTCCGGATCAACTTTATCCTTATATTCTGCCTCAAACTCTTCCCATGTGTTGTTGACATAGGCGTTGGCCATAATCAGGGTCTGCTGGATATCCTGCTCGTTTGCACCGTCAAAAATAGGGGTTGCCACGTTAAAGCCCAGGGCCTTGGCAGCCAGGGACAGGTGGATCTCCAGGACCTGACCGATATTCATACGGGAAGGCACGCCCAGAGGGTTCAGCACGATGTCCAAAGGACGTCCGTTAGGCAGATAAGGCATATCTTCTACAGGAAGCACACGGGAAACGACACCCTTGTTACCGTGACGACCTGCCATCTTATCACCTACAGAGATCTTTCTCTTCTGGGCGATGTAGATGCGCACTGCCTGGTTCACTCCCGGAGGAAGCTCGTCGCCGTTTTCTCTGGAGAACACCTTGGTATCTACGATGATACCGTAAGCACCGTGAGGTACCTTCAGGGAAGTATCTCTTACTTCTCTTGCCTTCTCACCGAAGATGGCGCGCAGCAGTCTCTCTTCTGCGGTAAGCTCTGTCTCTCCCTTAGGAGTAACTTTACCTACCAGAATATCGCCGGCGCGAACCTCAGCGCCCACGCGGATGATACCGCGGTCATCCAGATCCTTTAAGGCTTCCTCACCAACGCCGGGCACGTCACGGGTGATCTCTTCCGGTCCCAGCTTGGTGTCTCTGGACTCTGCCTCATACTCTTCCATATGGATGGAAGTATATACATCTTCTTCTACCAGACGCTCGCTCAGCAGAACAGCATCCTCGTAGTTATAACCTTCCCAGGTCATGAAACCGATCAGAGGGTTCTTGCCCAGGCCTAACTCACCGTTGCAGGTGGAAGGGCCGTCTGCCAGCACCTGTCCTGCCTCGAAATGTTCTCCGGTCAGAACGATAGGCTTCTGATTGTAGCAGTTGCTCTGGTTGCTGCGGGAGAACTTGGTCAGATGGATCTCTTCCTTCTCACCGTCGTCATACTGCAGGCGAAGGGTAGTGGAGTCTACGAACTCTACCACGCCGGCCTTAGGTGCTACCACGCATACGCCGGAGTCCTTGGCAGCCTTTACTTCCATGCCGGTACCTACAGCAGGTGCCTCGGTGGTCAGAAGCGGCACTGCCTGACGCTGCATGTTGGATCCCATCAGTGCACGGTTAGCATCGTCGTTCTGCAGGAAGGGGATCAGAGAGGTAGCCACGGAGAATACCATTCTCGGGGATACGTCCATGTACTCAAATGCAGTCTTGGAATATGCAGAGGTCTCTGTTCTGTAACGGCCGGATACGTTGTCGTTGACAAAGTAGCCGTTCTCATCCAGCTCACTGCTGGCCTGTGCTACGTGATAATTATCCTCTTCGTCTGCTGTCATATAACGCACTTCATCGGTAACCCGAGGGTTCTTGGGATCTGTGCGATCAATGTAGCGGTAAGGTGCTTCTACGAAACCATACTCGTTGATACGCGCGAAGCATGCCAGAGAGTTGATCAGACCGATGTTAGGTCCTTCAGGAGTCTCAATGGGGCACATTCTGCCGTAGTGGGTATAGTGAACGTCTCGGACTTCGAATCCGGCACGGTCTCTGGACAGACCGCCGGGACCCAGTGCAGAGAGACGTCTCTTATGGGTGATCTCGGAAAGCGGGTTGTTCTGGTCCATGAACTGAGACAGCTGGGAAGATCCGAAGAACTCCTTAACGGCTGCCTGCACAGGCTTGATGTTGATCAGTGCCTGGGGAGAGATCTCATCTGCCGTATCATGGGTGGTCATACGCTCTCTTACCACACGCTCCAGTCTGGAAAGACCGATGCGGTACTGGTTCTGCAGCAGCTCGCCTACTGCACGGATACGACGGTTGCCCAGGTGGTCGATGTCGTCGTCGGTGCCGATGCCGTACTCCAGATGCATGTTGTAGTTAATGGAAGCTAAGATATCTTCCTTGGTAACATGCTTGGGAACCAGCTCATGGATATTCTGCTTCAGTGCTTCTGCCAGCGCTTCCGGATCTTCGTTATCCTGGTAATTGATCAGGATGTCGCGAAGTGCGGGATAGTAAACATTCTCTGTGATGCCCAGTTCTTCCGGATCGCAGTCTACAAAGTGGGTGATATCGACCATCAGGTTGCTCAGCACTTTGACATTGCGCTCCTCAGTCTGGATCCAGACATAGGGAATGGCAGCATTCTGGATCTCGATGGCCATCTCCTCCGTGACGGTCTCGCCGGCACTGCCTAAGATATCGCCATTAGCCTCATCCACTACATCCTCAGCCAGCACATGACCCTTAATGCGATTCTTCAGTGCCAGCTTCTTATTAAACTTATAACGTCCCACCTTAGCCAGGTCATATCTTCTGGGGTCGAAGAACATGGCGTTGATCAGGCTGTCTGCGCTTTCTACGGAAAGCGGCTCACCGGGACGGATCTTTTTGTACAGTTCCAGAAGACCCGACTCATAGTCATGAGACGCGTCCTTGGAAAGAGCACCCATCAGCTTGGGCTCATCGCCGAAGAGCTCGATGATCTCTTCGTCGGTGCCGATGCCCAGAGCACGGATCAGCACGGTAACCGGTACCTTTCTGGTACGGTCTACACGTACATAGAAAATATCGTTGGCATCGGTCTCATACTCCAGCCATGCACCACGGTTAGGGATCACGGTGCAGGAGTAGAGCTTCTTACCGAATTTATCCTTATCGATTCCGTAATAGATACCGGGAGAACGGACCAGCTGTGATACGATAACACGTTCTGCGCCGTTGATCACAAAGGTACCGGTACGGGTCATCAAAGGCAGGTCACCCATAAAGATCACCTGATCGTTGATTTCCTTCTTATTCTCTTTATCATAGAGACGAACCTTTACCTTAAGCGGTGCTGCGTAGGTTGCATCACGCTCTTTGCACTTTTCGATGGTATATTTGGCTTCCTTTCTGCACAGCTCATAGCTGACAAAAGAAAGACTCAAACGCCCGCTGTAATCCTCAATGGGAGAAATGTCATCAAACACTTCCTGCAGTCCTTCATCGAGGAACCATTGATAGGAGTTCTTCTGAACCTCTATCAGGTTGGGCATCTCCAGTACTTCATTCTGGCGTGCAAAACTCATTCGCACACTCTTACCATTGCCGGTAGAATGTAACCTGCTTTTCTCCATCTACTTCACCCCGTTTTTCTATCAATCTTTACAATGTAAGCTGTCTTTACGTTGGGAAATCTAAAAAAAGCATAGATTCCCAGAGATAGGCTTATACATTATACTACTAGGAATTTATGCCGTCAAATATTTTTGTATACAAAAAAAATTTATTTTCTATGTGTTTTCTGTGCAAAATAAGGCAACAAAAGGATCACTCCCGCATGCAGGCCGGGCGGACCTTTCTGTTTGAGCAAAACTACCGATCCTATTCAGACATCGTCCGGTAATGCAAAAAGACAGCCACCCGCAGGTGACTGTCCTTGTCTTTTATAAGGAGTAGATTACTTAAGGGTAACCTTAGCGCCCTCAGCCTCAACCTTGGTCTTGATCTCCTCAGCCTCTTCCTTGGAAACGCCTTCCTTGATCATCTTAGGAGCGGAATCAACAAGATCCTTAGCTTCCTTCAGGCCCAGGCCGGTGATCTCACGAACAACCTTGATAACCTTAACCTTGTTAGCGCCGATCTCGGTCAGCTCAACGTCGAACTCGGTCTTCTCTTCAGCTGCTGCTGCGCCAGCACCTGCTGCTGCTACAACAACGCCTGCTGCTGCGGATACGCCGAACTCTTCCTCACAAGCCTTAACCAGGTCGTTCAGTTCCATAACGGATAACTCTTTGATCGCATCAATGATTTCTGCGGTAGATAACTTTGCCATTTGATTTACCTCCATTTAGTTTTGTTTTGCCTTCATAGTGCAAGGAGACTTATGCCTCCGGTGCTTCCTCTGCTGCGGGAGCTTCTGCTACTTCCTCTGCGGGTGCTGCTTCTGCTGCACCTGCTGCGCCGCCTTTCTCTGCCAACTGCTTCATGACACGAGCAAAGTTGGTGATAGGAGACTGCATGCTTCCAAGCAACTTGGAGAGCAGGTCGTTTCTGGACGGGATCTTAGCGATCTCATTCAGTGCTGCTGCATCGTACAGAGTACCCTCTACAATGCCGCCCTTGATCTCAAGCTTGTCAGCTGTCTTTGCAAAGTTTACAAGGATACGTGCCGGAGCGGTAGCGTCTTCCTTGGAAACTGCCAGTGCGCTGGGGCCTTCCAGATACTGAAGGAGTCCTTCGTACTCAGTTCCCTTGAATGCCAGGTTCATCATGGTATTCTTGTAAACCTTGTAGGAGATGCCTTCTGCACGGAGCTGCTTACGCAGTTCGGTATCCTGTGCTACGGTCAGTCCTCTGTGGTCAACCAGTACAAGAGACTGTGCGCCTTCGATCTTTTCGGAAATCTCTTTCACGACAGGCTGCTTTAATTCCACTTTTGCCATCTTCTTACCTCCTTATTAGAATGGAGCCGAAAGAGCGAAAGAAAATTCATAAAACAAAACAGCTCCTCTGTCAAAGACAGGGAGCTGAACATTCCTACAAACATTCTCTGCTTTTCCCTCGGCAGGTGAATCACTTCCGTCATCTCTTACGCCTTGCGGCACCTGCTGTCTTCGGCTATGTCGTTTTACACGACCTTGGGTATCATAGCATGGACTCAGGCTTTTCGTCAATATGTTTTTTGTCGATTGATGCATAAAAACTGTAGATAATTT
>CAVBJS010000016.1:0-41633 GCA_963596015.1 Bacteroidaceae bacterium | reverse complement strand
CAAAGGCAGGCAGCGAATTCTCCGGTGCATCGGTCTCATTATCATGCAGACCTCTATGCGCGAAATACCTATTCTTAAAAATGCTTTTATCCGGCCTGCCTGTCATCCGAGGCATAATGGCCAGTAAATACAAAACTATGATCACTAAAATGACTATTCCTATGGTATGCATCGTGCTTTTCGCCTTCTTATAAAAAATCCGCAATATCTGCACTAAATACAGATATTGCGGTTATGATCCGTGCAGCGACGTGCTAAATATTAGTACACTTCCCGTGAAGTGTCAACTTACTGCTATTATGTGGTCACTATTGCTATTATATGTTCACCATTGCTATTGTTGTCCCAAACAGTTGACGGCATCGGTCGGAGAAATCTGATTTCCGGAAGGGCTCGCAGCCATATCCGGAACTCTCATATTCAAAATTCTCTCGCCAACATCCTATCTGCCATCTGTTTGGTTGTTCATCAGATGTACACTAAGTACATTAAATATTCTTACATCAGATAGATCGGCAGCTCGCAAACCATATGGGACTCTACACGGCTCTCGGATACCAGGCTGTTCCCTGTAGAAACGTTAGTAGTCTCTTCCTCAGCCTTAACAGGCTCTGCCTTTATCTCGTCTGCTTTCTTCTCCGCTTTCTTCTCAGCCTGCTTCGCAGCAGTGCTCTTTACTTCTTTTCCTGCAGCGGTCTTTTTGGCCCCTCTCTTTTTCTTACCGGTTTCTGCCTTAGATGCAGCCTTGGTCTCTGTCTTTGCAGGAGCTGCGGTCTGCTCCGCTTCTGCCGGTGCCTGTGATGCTTTCGTCTGCTCTGCTTTCGTCTTTACCGCATTCTGCTCGTTTACCATTTCATTTTTCTTCTCTTCTGCCATGGTCTTCTCCTGTGCTTCCTTTGCGCTGTGTCCGCCTTCTGCTGCGGCGGCACCTGTCTTTGCTGCTCTTGAGAGACTTGCTTTTCCTATCGGCATCTGTCATCCACCTCCTTGGCTAATGTCATGAACTCTTTTGCACTCTTACTGGATCTCTTATAGGTGATCACCGTCTGGCTGGCGTCCTGGGCCCACTCTACGGTACTGTCCACATGGATCACCTGCTCGAAAACGTGGATATCCTCTAACCCCTGCAGGGTCTCCATGGTCTGCCGATAGTAGTTCTTGCGTTCATCCACCTTGGTGATCAGCACACCCAGAATGGACAGGGAAGGAGACATCTCCTGTACCTTTGTCAGGAAATCAAACATATTGGCCAGGCCAAAAAGACCCCAGGGGGTAGCCTCCACCGGCACGATCACCCGGTCGCTGGCACACAGGATGTTCATGACCCAACCGCCTAAAGTGGGCGGTGCATCGATCAGGATGTAATCGTACTTTCCCTCGTCTTTTATCTTCTGCAGGATCTTGCGGAGGATAAACTCTCTCTGCCACTTGGTAAAAAGTTCGTACTCGATGGAGCTCATCAGAGTGGAGGAAGGGATCAGATCTACATTGGGCACCGGGGTGGGGATAATGTAATCCGTCAAGTCCTGCTCATGGGTCACGGCATAGTAGAGATTGTGATCGTTTCTTGCATACTCAAGTACCTTCTCCTCATCGAAAAAGGAAAGGGACAGATTCAGCTGCATATCCCCGTCAACCACCAGAACCTTGCGTCCCAAAGCCGCCAGGGCGCTTCCCAGATTAGAGCAGGCGGTGGACTTACCGCTGCCGCCTTTATTATTGGTAAAACAGATCGTTGTTGTCATAACTACCTTTCCTTGCCGCAGTTTATAAATATTACTGCTCGCATTTCATTCAATCTTTTTCCTCATACTCCGCTCCGGGATAGATACACTTGATGTCATAGCGGTCAAAGAGTTCCAACCAGCTGCCGTCCGGCTTCTCATCGGTAATGACCATGTCGATCTCCTTAAAGTCACATACCCTGGAAAAAGCCACCTTGCCAAACTTGGAGGAATCCAAGGTCAGGATCCGCTGGGCTGCAGAGCGCATCATCACCTGCTTGGTCTGGGCAAATTCCTCATTGCCCTCGGTGATTCCCTTATCTGTAGACAATCCCTTGCAGGACATAAATGCCTTCTCTGCATTGAAAGCAGAAAGGCCTTCCACAGCCTGGGGGCCTACCAGAGCCAGATAGCCCTCTTTGAGCCTTCCGCCGGATGCAATGATATTCCAACCGGATACATCGGAGAGCTCGATGATGATCTCAATGGAATTGGTAATGACCGTCAGCCGCTCTTTATTCTTGATGGCCTTGGCGATAAAGACTGCCGTGGTACTGGCATCCAGAATGATATGCTCTCCGTCCCTGACCAGATCCGCCACCAGTTCGGCGATTTTCTGCTTTCCGGTCACATTCTTTTTCTTGCGGACATTGAAGGGCATATCGATATTGGTATTTTCATTAAAAACAGCACCGCCATAACTTTTGGTGGCCAATCCCTCCTTGTCCAGCTTGTCAAGGTCCCGGCGGATGGTTTCCTCTGAGACGCCAAACTGTTTGCTCAGGTCGCTGACAACGACGCGTTTTTCCTCCTGAAGCTTTTCGAGAATCTCACTTCGTCTTTCCGCTGCGAGCATGGGGGACTTACCTCCTTCTGTCATGTGGTGCTGCTTTCTTATGTCTATTTACTCTTTTTTTATTCAGTTCTTTCTCATCTACTACAGTATCTTATCACACAGCTGCTTATCCAAAATGGCAGTCGTCTGATCGGATCTATTATGCATCTACTACAGTGTCTTATCACACAGCTGCTTATCCAAAACAGCAGTCGTCTGATCGGATCTATGCGTCTACCGCAGTATCTTATCACACAGCTGCTTATCCAAAACAGCAGTCATCTGATCGGATCTATGCATCTGCTACAGTATCTTATCACACAGCTGCTTATCCGGATGTGCGATGACGGAAGAATCCAGGTACATGCCGGACTCGGCGATGGACTGCTTAGCCTTCTCGATGGCTGCCTCTACGGCGGATACAGTACCGGTCAGATACATGTAGGACTTGCCGCACATACCCTTGGCGATACGAAGCTCGATCAGATCCACGATGGCGGTCTTGGCTGCGATATCAGCTGCGGTAATGATGGAAGCCACATCATAGGTCTCCAGGATTCCCAGTGCCTCTACCTTTTCTACATGGGTAGCGCCGTAGATAGCGGGGAAAATAGACTCGTGGGGATTGCCCAGTACAAAGCTGTCGATCAGCTGGTTCTCATATCTGGTGCATGCTGCATCCACGGCCGCCCGCACGGCACTTAGATCACCGCCTACCAGGGCGATGTACTTACCGGGACAGACTGTCTCTGCCTCGATCAGCTCCACGTCTGCGGTCTTGACCATGGTGTCGGCCGCCACGACGCCGGTTGCTGTTGTCTTGAATTCAATCATTCCGATTGCTCTGCTCATGTCTGCTCCTTATACCCGCCTTACTCGGCAGAAATAATCACATACTTATCTGTCACTGTCTGTACCATGCCTGTGATGGAAGCATGGATCGGTACGCTCAGGCCCTGGGCCGGCTGTGCGATCAGCTGTCCTCTCTGTACATGATCCCCCGGCTTTACAACTGCCTGGGCCGGTGCGCCTATGTGCTGACTCAGCAGCTCCCGCACCTTCTTTACAGCGACCACCTCGTCCTGTAAGGGGGCCGGCACATCGTAGCGCGTCAGGCCGATCCTTCCCTCCAGGCGTCCCTCCTGCACCTTGCGGTAAGGCCTTGCAGGATTCTCAGATCCGGCGACGATGCCCGCCGGTGCTTTTATGCCCGCTTTGCGCAGGCCGTTCTTGTATTCTGTGATCAATGTGCGGGGTGAAAGTCCCTGCGGACATGCAAACAGCTCGCACACGCCGCAGCCGCAGCAGAAGAAGGTATCCAGAAAAGCATTGGTATTCTGGAAATCTCTGTTAGCCGCACTTCGCATAAACAGATGAGGTTGGAACGGATGTCCCAAAAGGTGTCTGGGACAGAGATCCGTACAGGTCTGACACTGACAGCAGGTGGAAGCGGCACGGTTTAATTCGATGCTGCTTCTGGACTGCTTTTTCTGCACCAGCTGATGCTCAGCGGGAAGGACCAGAACCGCATTGGTGGTCTTGGTCACCGGATCATGCTCGCTGCCGAGCCGTCCCATCATGGGACCGCCGATCATGTAAGCCGGATGCTCTGTGGTCACGCCTCCTGCCATCTCCACGATCTCTCCGATGGTGGTGCCAAGGGGCACCCGGAGGGTCACGGGACCGGCTACCTCACCGACGATGGATACGCATTTGTCCACTACCGGAAGGCCGGTGTTTAAACCTCTCCAGATATTAAACATGGTCTCTACGTTAAAGACTGCCACCCCTGCCTCTATAGGCAGTCCGCCGGGACGCACCACTTTGCCGGTAGCCTCCCGGATCAGTACCACTTCATCCCCCATGGGATAGGCACTGGGCAGTTCATGGATCCGCAGTTTGGGGAATTCCCCGATATAGGTATGCAGCGCTTCAATAGTCTGCTTATATTCTGATTTAATACCGACGATGCCTTCCTGGGCGCCGACCGTATCGGCTACCATGGCAAACGTCTCCAAAATCTCACGGGCATATTTCTGCAAAAGCTGTCTATGAAGCTTCAGCAGCGGTTCACATTCTGCACAGTTGAGCAAAATGGTATTGGCCCGCTCGTCTAATTTCGCATAGGTGGGAAATCCGGCACCGCCGGCACCTACTACGCCGATCTCTTTTATTTTTCCAGCTAATTCCTTGATTTCCATGACATCATCTCCGTGTGCACATTATCGCAAATTGCACTCGTCGTCTACAATACCCACGATCGCTGCATCGATAGGCGCATTTTCCATGCCGCAGCCGATCCTGGCTGCACTGCCCGTAGCGATCAAAACCACTTCGCCGATGCCGGCGCCGATGTTATCGATAGCCACCAGATTGTTATGCGCGCCCCGCATACTCTCTAAGGGCTCTACGATCATAAATTTGTTGCCCACCAGGTTGTCATTCTTGCGGGTTGAGATCAGACTTCCGATTACCTTTCCTACAATCATGGATCCTCCAAGATTTCTAAAAACTTCTCATAAATCCTAAAGCAAAAGCTGTCTGTCAGGGCAACTATGCCATAACAGACAGCCTGCCCATCATTCTTTTACGATCACAGCCGTATCACCCTGGGCGATATGGCTTGCATTTGCTTCATCCGTATCAATGTGCATCTCCAGCGTGAAGCTGTCGTCTACACGGATCTTTACATGGTTATATGTGGTGCCACGGTCATTGTCTACCTTGACAGATACATAGTCGCCGTCATGTACACCGGCTGCTGCAGCATCGGACGGAGCCATATGGATGTGCCGTGCTGCGATGATACATCCTTCTTTTAAGTACAATGCACCTGCCGGTCCAACCAGCGCGATCGGTGCGGAGCCTGCGATATCGCCGGACTCACGAATGGGAGCCTTGATACCCAGCTTAATGGCATCGGTGGCAGAGATCTCTACCTGGGAAGCCTTTCTCACAGGTCCTAAGATGCGGACATTCTCGATGGCGCGGAGCTTTAAGCCTACGATGGTCACACGCTCATTGGATGCGAACTGGCCGCCCATGAGTTCTTTCTTTTTGGTCAGCTGATAGCCGGGTCCGAACAGTACTTCCACATCCTGCTGTGTCAGATGAATATGTCTGGCGGATACGCCGATGGGTACTACGTAACCCTGTCCCTTCTCCTGGTTCTTATCAAGAGCTTCCAGGACCATTTTGGTAATCATTTCTACATTGTTTGTATCCAAAACGTACCTACTCTTTCTCACTTTTGGCAGGAGAGCTCCCTACTTTTGCCGCAGGGAGCTCTCCAAAGCCAGCTTTATAAGTGACAGCTCTTATTTAATCTTGGGAAGGATCATCTCTACATCGGTGTGAGGTCTGGGAATTACATGGGTAGCTACCAGCTCGCCAAGTCTGCCTGCTGCGGTGGAACCGGCATCAACAGCACTCTTAACAGCGCCTACATCGCCGCGTACCATAACGGTTACCAGTCCGGAACCGATCTTCTCGGTGCCTACTAACTGTACGTTAGCTGCCTTGCACATTGCATCAGCTGCCTCGATGGATGCAACTAAACCTCTGGTCTCAACCATTCCTAAAGCTTCCTGTGTCATTTTCTCCTCCTTCTGGTGCTCTCGCACACGCCTTGTTGGCATAGGTTCTTATCTTTATCTTTGGTTATTTGATTAACTGATGAAACTAGCTTTCCGCATGACCTGCGGCGGCCTGCCTGACTAGACCGTATACAGGTAGGATGCCGGCTTGCCGTCCTCGGTATCAGGTGCCTCCTGGGCTTCCTGCTCCTGCTTGGCTTCCAGCTGCTTCTTCCAGCGGGTTGCGCTGAACTCTACCAGCTTGACGATCTCTTCATGGGGATTGGGGATCACACCGCTGGCCACCGGCTTTTTGATAGCCTTGGCACAGGCTGTCTCCACCGCCTCTGTGACTGCGGACACATCTCCCTCAACGATCAGTGTTACCAATCGTCCGCCGAGTCTTCTCTCCCAGCTGGAAAGCTGTACATCTGCCGTTTTGCACATGATATCCAGTGCGTCCATTGCGGCTACCACACCCGGGATCTCTATAAATCCGTATGCTTTGCTCATATCTTTTGTACTTCCTCGCTGTCCTGGCGGACAAGTTCATTCTTTGGAATAGTACTTTGCACTATTCCAAAGAACGGTTGCTGTTAAAACTCTTATTTGATGCCGGGAAGGATCTTCTCTACATCGTCGTGCGGTCTGGGAATTACATGGGTAGCTACCAGCTCACCTAAACGGCTTGCTGCTGCGGAGCCGCTCTCTACAGCTGCCTTTACAGCACCTACATCGCCGCGTACCATAACGGTTACCAGTCCGGAACCGATCTTCTCAGTGCCGATCAGGGTAACTTCTGCTGCCTTGGTCATAGCATCTGCTGCCTCGATCGCAGCGGTCAAACCTCTAGTCTCGATCATACCCAGTGCCTGTTGTGTCATTGTTCTTTCCTCCAAATTCATGAGTGATTTTTCTGTTAAACGACGGTGCATCCGGGGCATTCATCCGCCCTTTGCTACGCCGCGAATCGTATGTGCTCTTTATCCCGGCGCTTATCTTAGCGCTTATCAAAAGCACAAAGCTTCAACATCTTTTCCGTATCCTCTGTGGGAGCGGGGATGATGTAATGCTGCACATAGCCCGCGCACTCATCTGCCTTTTGCATAGCTGCTTCCATAGCTGCTGTCACATCTGCCACTGAGCCGCGAAATTTAACCATTACCAGGAGCGGTACCGGAAGGGAATCCGGATTCTTCGGCTTATTCTTGTCGAACTTTTCCAGCCATACGTTACCGGCCTTACAACCGGCGTCTGCTGCCATAAATGCGGTAGCCAGACCGTAGACCTCCAACAGGCCGACTGCGTTTCCCATGGTGTGCCTCCTTTAACTGTTACTCGTTGACGATAGCGATCTTAAGACCTGTCATGGACAGATTCTTCTTGAGAGCTTCGTTGATCTGATCAAGCGGATACTTGTCTGTGATCAGTTCCTTCATAGGAAGGCCGATTGCCTGTGCTCTCTTCAGGAAATCAAAGGTAGTTGCATAATCTCTTAAAGTATACACCCAAGAGCCTACCATTGTCAGTTCTTTTGAGCAAATATCAAAGTGCGGATTGATGGTTGCATCGCCGCCGTTGATAAAGAAGCCTAACTCGCAAAGGCCGCCGCCGTTGCGGATGAACTTGTAAATGTTGCTGTGTGCGTGAGGGTTACCTGTGCACTGGAAGCCGAAGTCAGCTAAGTGACCGCCGAAGGCATCCTTTACAGCTTCTGTCAGAGCATCGATGCCCTTGTAATTTGCAAAGTTAACGCTCTTCTCAGCGCCCATGCGCTTTGCGAATTCCAGACGCTGCTCGTTGCCGTCTACTGCTACGATGTTCTCGATACCCATGGTACGAAGAACGGCGATGCAGATCAGGCCGATGGGGCCGCATCCCTGTACTACTACTCTGCTGTTGAAGCGAAGGATGTTGGTGCTCTTTGCTCTCTCTACCGCATGTACCAGTACTGCGCAAGGCTCGATAAGGATACGGGAATCCAGATCCAGATCACTTACGTTGAATACGGTGGAACCCTCTCTGATGAAGAGGTAATCGGAAAACCAGCCGTTTAAGTGGATGTCGTCATCCGGCAGCAGGCCGTATACATCAGCGCCGCCGATGTTCTGCTTGTTCAGATCGAACATGGTGATCTCCGGATCATCATGGAAGATCATGCAGGTAACAACCTTATCACCGATCTTTAAATCCTTGCCGGCGGAATCCTTCTTTACATTCTTGCCCATGGCAACGATGGTACCTGTGCCTTCATGGCCAAGTGCTACAGGGATCAGGCTGAAGGGATCTTTCTTGAATTCATGGGCATCTGTTCCGCAAACGCCGCAGCCTTCTACCTTTACCAGAATGTCGCCATCGCCTAACGGCGGGATGGGATACTCTTTAATATCAAAATGCTCTAATGCAGTCAGAACTGCAACATGAGCGGTCTTCGGAATCTCTGTGGATACAGAAGATGAAGGAGCAGAAGCGGTATTTACGCTACCGTCTGTCATGCTGCTTAAGACCTGTCTAACAATTTCCTCAATATTTGTCTGGTCCATTTTATTTCCTTTCTGCTGAAACGATCACTTCGCTTTATTAGCGAATGCAGAGGCTGTCCTGCATAACGCAGCGTCTCTTCTTGGTAAAGGTCTTGGCACTGGTCAGGCCCTCACCGGTACGGCTTGCGATGGTGAATGTACAAATACTCTCACCGCCGAAACCAAGTGCTGCATAGGAAGGTCCGTTCTTTACCAGGATCGCGGTATCGATGGCCTTTGCATAAGTGGTGATGTGCTCTACATTCATGCTGTGGATGTGTGCGGAGTGGCGATTGCCATGCTCTAACCAAACAGCTGCCTCTACAGCCTCTTCAAAGGTATCTACACGGACCACGCCCAGGATAGGCATCATCAGCTCTGTAGCGATCAGCGGATGCTCCTTAGGTCCTTCGAAGATGATGCAGCGGATATTGTCCGGAACTTCTACACCGATCATGGAAAGCAGAACCTTTGCGCTTCTGCCTACGCACTTTCTGTTCAGACGTCCCTTAGCATCCATAACGGTAGCGGTCAGCTTATCCTGCTCTTCCTTGGAAGCTAAGTAGCAGCCCTGCTCGTTGATCATGTAATTCATCAGCTCGTCGCATACGCTGCTGACTGCCACTACTTCCTTCTCAGCGATGCAGGGAAGGTTGTTATCGAAGGTGCAGCCGTTGACGATATCCTGTGCTGCCTTTCTCACGTTAGCGGTCTCATCTACCAGAGCCGGCGGATTGCCTGCGCCTGCGCCGATGCCGCGCTTACCGGAAGAAAGGACTGCGGTTACAACACCCGGGCCGCCGGTCGCTGCGATCAGCGGAATGTCCTTGTGGTGCATCATGATATTGCTGGAATCCAGGGTAGGATGCTCTACGGTGCAGGCTACATTGTCAGGACCGCCTGCCTCTAAGCTGGCTTCATTCACCAGGTTGATGGCATAAATGGAAGTCTTGATAGCCTGGGGATGGGGATTGAATACAACCGTGTTGCCGGCTGCGATCATGCCCATGGAATTGCAAAGTACTGTCTCACTGGGATTGGTGCAGGGAGTGATGGCGCCGATCACACCGAAGGGGCCCATCTCTACCAAGGTAAGGCCGCGGTCGCCGGAATATGCCTCTGTGGTGATATCCTCTGTGCCGGGCACCTTATCTGCTACCAGGTGATGCTTTAAGATCTTATCTCCTACATTGCCCATGCCGGTCTCATCTACGCCCATTCTGGCCATGATCTCGGCATTTTCATGTGTCTTTTTACGAATATTGCTGATGATTTTCTCGCGCTGATCCATGGTCAGATTGCGAACGATCTTCTGTGCTTCCTTCGCAGCTGCGATAGCCTCGTTCATATCAGTGAACACGCCGTGCTTGCCGCTGGCTGCATCAGAGATCTGCATCTTTGCCATGACTTCCTGCACGACCTCTTTCACCATGCTCTCACTTACAGGCATGAGATTACCTCCTTTAAAATAGAACTGCCATATGCTGCCAGATCTGTATCCTCTGCGGCACTGCCGCCGCTGACACCTAAGGCGCCGATGATCCTGCCTTCTTTATAGAGAGGCTCGCCGCCGCCGAAGATCACGATCTTGCCGTCGTTGGTGAACTGGATGCCGTAGAGAGATTCTCCCGGCTGTGCCAGTTTGCCAAGGTCTGCGGTGGACATCTTAAAAGCAATAGAGGTATATGTCTTATTCAGTGCTACATCGTAGCTGCCTATATAAGCACCATCCATGCAATGTACTGCCACCGGCCGGCCGGATGCATCGGAAACCGCTGCTACCACAGCCATGCCCCTTCGGACGGCCTCCGCCTCCACTTTTGCAATGAGGGCGGTGGCCAGCTTAAGGGTCATACCTTTTTCTTCGTAGCCGGCAGGCTTTCCTGCGGATTCACGAATCTGGTTCTGATTACCCAGAACGTCACTAATCGTTCTGGCAACAATTTCGTCCATTGTCATTATTTATTCAGCTGCTCCAGTACTTTCTTGGTAATCTCAGCGATCACTTCCGGATTGGGTTCCTTGGGAAGTGCGGAATTTACGGAACCGGTGCCATTGGGAGCATCCTTGTGGCAGCCGCAGTTATGGCAGTTTACGCCATCCTTGTTCTGGCAAAGGTTTGCCGGGTGCTTTCCGGGAAGACCCATCTGTCTTCTGATCTCGTACAGCTTCTCAACGGTTGCGTGGTCGAACTCCTTGGGGCCGCCCAGCATCTTGGACTGATACAGCAGCTGTGCATAGAACTCTACAGACTCCATCTTCAGGTATGCAGCCAGCAGGTCGGTGGACCAGGTCAGAGCGCCGTGGCTCTCTAACAGAACTGCATCGTAGTAAGGAAGATACTTCTCCAGGTTATCCGGGATCTCGTTGGTGGAAGGTGTGCCGTACTCAGCGATCGGAACACATCCGAGAGCGATAACTGCCTCAGGCATGATGGGCTGTGTCAGCGGGATGCCTGCGATGGCAAAGCTGGTAGCATAAACGGGATGTGCATGTACAACAGATCCAACATCAGGTCTCTTAGCATAGACTCTCATGTGCATCTTGATCTCGGAAGAAGGACGGAAGCCCTTGTTAGCCTGAAGGACATTACCATTCTTATCAACCTTGCAGATATAATCCGGGGTCATGAAGCCCTTGGAAACACCGGTAGGTGTGCAAAGGAACTCATTGTCATTGAGCTTAACGGAGATGTTACCGTCATTTGCTGCAACCATGTTACGGTTGTAGATTCTCTTGCCGATGTCACAAATCTGTTTTTTGATTTCGTACTCGTTCTGCATTTGTCATCCTCCTTGCGCGGCCCCTTTGAGAGCCTGGTTTAAATGGTATGATAATAAGATGTAACTTTTTGAACACTTTTGTTGATTCCTGCTTCATTATAGAGGAATGCAGGAATAAAGTCAACACGTCGATTGTTGTTTTTCTTTGTTTTTGTGGTTTTTATTTTGTTGATTGTTGTGGTTTTATGGCTGCCACTTTGTCACCATGCCCACTTGGGAGTGACAGAGCAGTAATGTTTTACGTAAGATCCTCATCTTTAAGCTCTACAGGCGGATCACTGTCCTCCCGCAGGTAGTTGAGAATGGACGCCACGCCCTGATTTTTCACAGAATCCACATAAAAGATCTTCCGGCATCCCGCCAGTCGAAGCCACCGCTCTGCTCTGGCCACATCTGCTTTGGGATGGTTAATCTTGGTGACGATCCCCACCACATCTCTGTTGCACATGCAGGTAATGTTGGGCGGAAAAAGACAATAGGGCTCGATGGAAGAACAGATCAGTCCCACCACATCCGCCTCATAGGTGTATACCGCAAGGGCGTGACCAAGCTTGGCTTCCTGGGCATATTCTCCGGGCGTATCGATAATACTGGAAAAGTAATTCACATACTGTGTCTTGTAATAGTGAACCTTTTCTCCCTTCAGTGCCTGGGTCAGAGTGGTCTTTCCGCTCTCGCTGCGGCCTACCAGTATCAGCTTCTTCATGTCTTTGTGATCGGGCATACGGTAAAGCCCAGCTTATCCGTACAGTAGCTAAGCACTGCCTCTGTTGCCGCCTCCACCTCGGAGACTGTTCCCGTTACGATCAGCGAACCGCTGAAACGATCTACAAAGCCGATGGTGATGCCCGCCGCCTTCATAGCCACATCGGCGATGATGATAGCTGTCTCCGCCGGGCTGATGGTCATGACACCGATGGCGGACTGGGAATAGTCCATGGCCGGATCCAGTCCCAGTTTTTCATAGAGCACTCTGTCAGGGCTGGCGATGATATGGGCAAGAGAGATCTGTTTGCCGGGCACCAGTTCCTGTATGATCCGCTGTTTGTTGTTGTCTTCGTACATTTGTTTACCTTCCTTTTATGACACCGCAGCAAGGCTGCGGCGTGGCGCACAGGTACGCGCCATCACCCTCCGATGATGCACTGGAGGGAAGTTTCTCTTTCCACCATTTCTTTTAACATCTTCATATGATCATTGGTGGGGGGAAGAATTTCCTTTAAGGTATAGTCTCTTCCCAATCGGTCGTATTTATCCTGTCCCAGTCTGTGATAGGGCAGCAGGTGGATCCGTTTTACCCCCGGCAGGCTGTCGGCGAACTTGGCGATCGCTCTGATCTCCTCCGGTGTGTCATTAAAGGTGGGGATCGTAGGTACCCGGATGCTCAGCTGCGTCATGCCGGAAGCGGCTACCTTCCTGGCGTTTTCCAGGATCAGGGCATTGTCCCGACCCGTGAAAGCCTTGTGCTTGGCGCCGTCCATGTGCTTAATATCCATCAGATACTGATCCAGATATGGAAGCACGCCTTCGATAGCCTTATAGTCTACGCAGGCCATGCTCTCGATCGCTGTGGAGATACCGATGCTCTTGGCGGCCCGCAGCAGATCTCTTGCAAACTGGGGCTGGCAAAGACATTCCCCTCCGGAGAGGGTCAGTCCACCGCCGCCGGAGCGGCGGTAATAGACACGGTCTTTGCGAACGGTCTCGATCACTTCCTCTACGGTCACATCCTTGCCGTAGACCTTCTTTTTGCCGTCGATCATCACCGTCTCTATTCCGTAATTCTGGGACTCGGGATTGCAGCACCAGCGGCATCGCAGCACACATCCCTTTAAGAAAACAATGGTGCGGATGCCCCGGCCGTCATGAATGGAATATCGCTGTATATCAAAGATCCTGCCTTTTGTACTCCAGAAATCCTGTTCCATAAGTTTACATATCTCCTGTCTGCTCCGTCCGGCGGATGATATCATCCTGCAGAGATCTGGAAAGTGTGGTAAAGAGGGCGCTGTAGCCTGCCACACGGACTACCAGATGTGCGTATTTCTCAGGATGCTTCTGGGCATCCAGCAGGGTGTTGCGATCCACTACGTTAAACTGCATGTGCATGCCCTTCTGATCGAAGTACGCACGAAGCATGGCAATAAATTTCTCTAAGCCTTCCTCGCCGCTTAAAGCAGAAGGATGGAATTTCATGTTAAAGAGGGTTCCGTTGCTGGCAATGCCGTGATCTAACTTAGCCACAGAGTTGCAGGCTGCGGTAGGACCGCATACGTCCGTGCCGGCGGTAGGAGAAACACCGTCCGCTACAGGCTGGTGTGCCAGACGACCGTCCGGGGTAGCGCCGGTCTGGGCACCTAACGGCACATTGGCAGATACGGGATAAAGGCCTGCCTGGAACTGACCGCCTCTGGGGTTGTGATACTTCTCCATAGGCTTGGTATAGGTATAAGCTGCCTCTCTGGCGAAAGCATCCACTTCCTCAATATCATTGCCGAACTTGGGCACTTCCTCGATCATGGCCAGCAGCTCGTCATACTGCTTCTTTTCCTCTGCAGGGATCTCCATGTTCATGATGGACTGGATCACAGCGGCTACTTCATTCTCGCCTACCGTTGTGCCCTGGGCCTGCAGATTGCGGATCACGCCCACAGCCAGATCGGAAGCACTCTGCTGATCAAAGCCGCGGCCATAGTTCATAGCCAGTGCTTTCTTGTACTGGGCCATGGTCACTTTCTTCTCATCGTAGACCAGCTTCTTGATGGCGTAGAGGGAATTGGCCACGTTGGCAATACCAAATCCCTGGGGACCGGTGAAGTTATAGACCGCACCGCCCTCTTCTACACTCTTGCCTCTCTTTAAGCAGTCGTCCACCATGCAGGACTCGAAAGGCAGGGGGCAAAGAGTGGCATGGGCCACGTCGATGGCATTGTCTGCGTTGACCAGAAGGGAAATATTATAAGACATCTGCTTCTTGTAAGCATCGAAGAACTCTTCGAAAGTCTCCATCTTCTCCACGTCGCCAGTCTGGATACTGATCTGCTTGCCCTTATCCACACCATTGGAAAATACCAGCTCCAACGGACGGCACATGTTAAAGAAAGCAGCGTCATGCCAGCCGCTGGTCTTGCCCGGGCACTGCGGCTCTACGCAGCCGATGATATTGTATTCTCTGGCATCCTCTAAGGTCACGCCCCGGTTCATAAGAGCCGGAATGATGATCTCATCGTTGTAGTAAGCAGGCAGACCGATACCTGTTCTGGTCAATGCCGCCGCATGCAGCAGCAGCTCCTGCGGAGAGCCATTCCATACGCGGATGGACAAGGAAGGCATAGGCAGGAAAACATGCTTGCTGGCCGTGATACACATAAAGGACAGGTCGTTGGTCACATCCTGGCCGCTGCGGTCCTGACCACCTACGATCAGATTCTGGAAAAGAGAATAACCGGCAAAGCCCTTGGCGCTCTCTGCGTCTCTGCACTTGTTCAGGTCGTTTAACTTCACCCAGATGCAGTCGATCAGTTCCTGTGCCTGCTCTCTGGTGATCTTACCTTCCTCCAGATCCTTTTTGTAGTAAGGATACATGTACTGATCGAAGCGTCCGGGAGAAATGGAGTGGCCGCTGGACTCGATCTGCAAAAGCTGCTGCACAAACCAGAAGGACTGGCAGGCCTCATGGAAGGTGCGGGCGCCGTTCTCCGGTACCCATTCGCAGTTGGAAGCGATCTGCAGAAGCTCTTCTTTGCGCTTGGGATCTGCTTCCTTTTCTGCCATCTCTCTTGCCAGCACTGCATAGCGCTTTGCATAGTCAATGGCTGCCTGGCAGCTGATGATCACTGCCTCTAAGAAACGGCTGCGGGTAGCATAATCCGCATCGCCGGGATCGCACTCGGAAAGTCTCTGGGCCGCTTCCGTTATGATCCCCTTATAGCCTTCCTTCAATACTCTCCAGTACTGTACCGTCAGGTGTCCTACACCGTTATAGAAGTAATTGCCCGGTGTAAAGATATTGTGCTCGATGGCGGTCAGTGCCTCGGGGGACATATAGGAGGTAGCCAGTTCGCTGGTGGTCTTGCCTTTCCAGTAGGGATTGACTTCCTTTAATTCCCGCTTGGTCTCCTCGGAAATATAAAAAGGATCTGCCTCCCGGTGCTCTACGGTGTCATACTCCTTCTCCAGCCACTCATAGGAGAACTCGGGATAGGTCTGGCATCCTCTGGGAGCCAGTGTGGTGCTGCCTACGATCAGTTCCTCATCTCTGATGATGATGGGCAGATGATGAAGGATGTGGGAAAAAGCCTTAGCCTTACGCATGACCACAGGCTCACCCTCCGTAGCCTTATAGGACTCGGTAAGCAGGCGTGCCCGGGCAGACTCGATCTCCGGCATCTTCGCATACAGATTGGCCACCAGCCGGGGGATACGGTCTGATTTAGGCAATTCCTCAGTATAAAACTTTCTCATTCCATTCCTTTCTGTCGATGAATCACGGCTTTTCTATTGGATTTTATGTGCATATAGTTACTTCATTCTGTTTTTATTCCCATTATAGACGTTAGAGCAGGCAACGTCAATAAAATAATCACTACTTCACATTTGTTTTTGTTGGTTTTTGAAAATTTTAATGTTGTTTTTTGACCGATTGTATTTGACTTTTGATGTAGCAAAGTCCATACTTATTGTATAAAGCCCATACTTATTGTATATAAGAAATGATATGCGTTTTAAAGTTTTTATATGAAAGGATCCCGCATGCTTTCCTATGATATTCACACCCATACCGTAGCCAGCGGCCACGGTACCACGGATACAATTGCAGACTTAGCCAAGGAAGCTGCCAAAAAAGGCATGCAGGTACTGGGCATCTCGGATCACGGCCCCCGTACCTTCTGTGCCGGCACTCCCTCCTATTTCCGTAGTCTGCACATGGCTCCCAGAGAGCGATGCGGCATCCGCATTCTCTACGGTGCCGAGCTCAATATACTAAACGGCGGTGATCTGGATCTGCCGGACGAGATCATGAAAACCCTGGATTATACCATCGTTTCCATGCACAAGCCGCCGAGAAAGCCCGCTTCTTTGCAGGAGAACACTGCGGATTATTTAAAAGCGATCGCCCATCCCCATGTCCGCATCTTAGGGCACTGCGACAACACCCAATTTCCCTGTGACTATGAGGCCATCGTGGAAGCTTGTGAGCAGCATCACGTCATCATCGAGGTAAACAACTCCTCCCTGATGCCGGGAGGCTATCATCAGGTGCCCGGTATTGACACGAAAGAGAATTATCGACAGCTTCTTACTATGTGCAAAGCCCGCAGTATGCCTGTGCTGCTCTCCAGCGACAGCCATGGACGGCAGCATATCGGGGAAGCACCTTATGCGGAAGAGCTTATACAGGAAGTGGATTTTCCTTCCTACCTGGTGGTCAATTACCACCCGGAACTGTTGTTAAATTATCCCGGATAAAAAGAGAGCACCGGATGCGGTCATGATCCACGGCCATGTCCCGGTGCTCTCTTTTTCAGATTTTCGATTTCGGTTTTTAATTCTTGTTCTTATTTTTTGATCTTAGTTTTGATTCTTGAATTTTTCTATCAGATTTCCGATCTCAGAACTTCTATTTCTTTTGCCTTCTCTCCCTGTTAGGTTTCCCTGTCAGGGGTTCCCCTATTATTTGTTACTACCCAGTAATGCTTTAACACCTTCACTATTGACAGGAAAACCACAGTTTCCTGTCTAAGACCCCTTATTCTGTTACAACACCCTTCTGCAGCATGATATTGGCATAAAGTGCAGACTCGCCGGTAGCGATGATAGCATAGCAGGTCTTTGCCTCGTCATAGAATGCAAAACGTTCGATGTGGCCGATGGCCTCTTTGCCTCTGGCGTCGTGCTTTGCGATCACTTCTGCGTAGGTATCCCAGATAGGTGTCTCCACGTTATCTCCGGGCATTACTTCCATTAAGTTTACCGGATGCTCCACATAGGTATCTAACGGAAATACCTGCAGGATAGCATCTAATAATTCCGGAACACCATGTCCGTCTGCGCGGATGACGATAGCATCCTTGCCCATGGACTCTGCCGGGAAGTTACCGTCGGAAAGGACCAGACGATCGCTGTGTCCCATCTCATCCAATACCTTTAAAAGCTCCGGTGATAAGATCTTCGGTATACCTTTTAACATACTTACCTCCTTTGCCGCAGCTTGCCTGCGGCAACACGAGGAGAATTTCGCGCAGGCGAATTCTCCGATGTGATAATGCTGTTTGAAAGAAATGGCATCAGACATTTCTTTCAAACTTGCCTCCTTTGCCGCAGCTTGCCTGCGGCTTTTTCCTTCTGGAAGAAAATGCCCCATCTTTCGATGGGGCATCCTCCTGTCGGCAGACCTTGGGCTGTCAGAGCTCCCGGATCTGCCGCCTACTATCAACTCTCTTTATTATTCATATTTTATGAATCTGACTTACACTTTCAGAGAACTGAAGATTTGGATTAGTCGTACAGGTTCTGTGCGATCTCTTCGTTGTCCATGTTCTCAGCGGTGTACCACTGGCAGCCGGTATCTACATCAGATACGGTCTTGCCGGATGCTGCATCGTGCAGAGTCTGGATCAGAGCTTCGCCCATTGCTACGGGAGCCTGGGTAACTGCACCTGCAAATGTGCCATCCTTAACAGCACCCTTGATAGCTGTACCGGAGTCGAATGCTACGCCGATGATCTGGTCGTCGCCGGTACCGAACTTGTTCATGGTCTGGTTTGCGGTAACCATTGCATCACCGGAGTGCTGGTTGGAACCATAGATGCAGATAGTGTCGGACTTGCTCAGCAGGTTCTGGCAGTCGATAGCGGACAGCTCAGAAGTAACCTGTGCAGGAACCAGAACTTCGATAACAACCTTAGCGCCGTCGGTAGGCTCTACCTTGGAATCTGCTACATACTTGTCATTGCCTTCAATGGAAACGGTGTAACCATCAGCCTCTGCCAGCTCAGCGATCTTGTCGATGAAGCCAAGGCCTCTGTTGATGATGGACTCAGCAGTTGCATCCTGACCCATAACGCCGATACGAACGGAGCCGCTTGCATTTGCGATTCTGTCAGAGATGAGCTTGTAGGTCTCGGTACCTGCCAGAGCGCCTGCTGCATAGTTGTCAGTTGCGCAGTTAGCAACTACAGCGCCGTCCGGAGCACCGGGAACGCCGGAGTCAAAACCAACGATCGGGATGCCTGCATTCTGTGCTTCTGTAATAGCATCCAGGCAAGCGCTGGTATCCAGAGCTGCCAAGCCGATTGCTACAGGCTTCTGGTTGATGGCGCTGGTCAGCATCTGTACCTGATCTGCGATATCGGACTCGGTGTTGGGTCCTACGAAGTTCATGGTGTCGCCCAGCTCGTCAGCCTTCTGCTGTGCACCCTTTAATACTGCCTGCCAGTACTGGTGCTGGAAGCCCTTGGAAACGATCTCAAAGTGATAACCACCTTCTGCGGAAGCTTCAGTAGTCTCCTCTGCTGCCTCGGTAGTCTCCTCTGTTGCTGTCTCGGTAGAAGCAGCATCATCGGATGCGGTGTCTGTAGAGGTAGATGTGGAAGAAGAACCACAACCAACCATCAGTGCAGCGACCATTGCTACGGAGAGCACTGTTGCCAATACTTTCTTTTTCATTTGCTATCCTCCTATAATATGAATTGATAGTATATATGAACCGCACCGTGCGGTACATACCTTAATAATTTTTGCTGCCGACTGCCTTTTGGTCCGCCGGCAGCTTTGTCTGTCTTATCTGTTTTTAGATCTGTCTTATTTGTTTGATCTGTCTTGCTTGTCGATCTGTCTTGCTTGTCTTATCTGCGAGCTAAGCGGTTGTTCTTGATAACGTCTACACCTACTGCGATGAGAAGAATCACACCGGTGATGATCTGCTGCCAGTTAGCCTGCAGACCAATATAAGGAAGACCTGTCTTTAACATGGACATGATGAACACACCGATCAGTGTACCTGCGATGGATCCGGTACCACCATTCATGGAAGTACCGCCGATGATAGCTGCTGCTACTGCATCAAGCTCAAGTCCTGCACCGGATGCTGCTGCCACTGCCTGGAAGGTAGCTGCATAAGCGATAGCGGAAAGGCCGGTGAAGAAACCGGAGATGATATAAGCTGCCATGTGATACTTTACAACCTTCACACCGGAAAGTCTGGTTGCTTCTTTGTTGGAACCGATAGCGATGATGTAACGGCCGACTTTGGTCTTATTCAGTACCAGAGACATAACCACTACCAGGATGATAATCCAAAGGAAACCGATGGGATACATGGTATCGCCGATCTGAATACGGAAGATGCTGCGGAACCATCCCTGGGGTGTACCGGTGGAAGGCCAGGTCACGCTCATACCGCCTGTTACGATAGAACCGATACCTCTGACGATCATCATGGTACACAGGGTAGCGATGAAAGGCGGAAGATCCAGGATCGCTACCAGTACACCGTTAAAGCAGCCGAACAGTACAGCTACTATAACTGCTACCAGCATACCCACGCCTACCGGCATGCCGAGGTTTACTACGCAATAACCGCCGATCAGTGCATAAGCGACTGTACCGGTACCGATGGAAAGGTCAACACCTGCTGTGATCAGACAGAACGTTACGCCGATAGCCATCAGTGTGATGTAATAGGAATAACCCAGAATACTTAAGATCGTCGGATAGGTCCGGAAAGCCGGGCTGGCGATACAGAAGAACGCAAACAGCACGATCAGGGCAATCAGCACCACGATCCGCTGGGCGCCTACCGCTTTTACAATAGGATTATTTGTAAAAGCGTTTCCATTCTTTTTCTCGTTAGACATCCTTTTTCTCCTCCTACTTTCTAAGCGTTGCAGCATGCATGATGTTTTCCTGCGTCGCTTCTTCTATACCGATTTCTCCGGTCTTCTTACCCTCGCACATTACCAGGATACGATCGCTCATTCGGAGAATCTCCGTCATCTCAGAGGAAATCATGATGATCGACTTTCCTTGCTTTGCCAGCTCACCCATCAGGTGATAGATCTCACTCTTAGCACCTACGTCAATACCTCTGGTAGGCTCATCGAAGATCAGGATATCGCAGTTCTTGATCAGCCACTTTGCGATAACGACCTTCTGCTGGTTACCACCGGAGAGGTTCACTACCAACTGATCTACGCCGGGGGTCTTGGTCTTTAACTCTTCTACGTATTTCTGTGTGATCTCTTTCTCTTTCTTCTTATCGATGAAAGGACCGCTCATGTAATCTTCCAGACAAGCCATGGTGGAGTTCTCTGCGATGCTCTTCTGTACTACCAGACCATAGCGCTTTCTGTCCTCGGAAAGATAACCGATACCCAGCTTAACTGCATCCTGGGGATTCTTGATCTCTACTTTCTGACCATTGATATAGATATCGCCACTCTCCTTGGGATCTGCACCAAAGAGTGCTCTTGCCGTCTCTGTACGTCCTGCGCCCATCAGGCCTGAGAATCCGAGGATCTCGCCCTTATGAAGCTCGAAGCTCACATCCTGTACCATGCGGCCTGCATTCAGATGCTCTACCTTTAATACTACCGGTGCATCCTTCGGTACAGCGCTGGCTGTCTTGGGATCTTCGTAAATGGTACGGCCTACCATCATCTTGATGATGTCTTCCTTAGTGGAATCCTTGGTGATCAGTGTACCCACGTAGCCACCGTCTCTCATGACGGTAACTCTGTCGGTGATCACCTTAATCTCATCCATACGGTGGGAGATGTAAACGATACCCAGCTGCTTATCTCTCAGATCACGGATGATCTTAAAGAGCTGCTCGATCTCGGACTCTGTCAGTGCTGCAGAAGGCTCATCGAAGATGATGACCTTAGCATCATGGGAAATCGCCTTAGCAATTTCGCACATCTGCTGCATACCTACCGTAAGGCGTCCCATGTTTTCTCTGGGATCGATGTCGATGCCCAGCATCTTAAAAAGCTTGGCAGATTCTTCAATCATCTTGGCATCATCGATAAAGCCGCCCTTCATAGGCTCTCTGCCGATGAAGATATTCTGTGCTACCGTCAGGTGGTTCACCATGTTCAACTCCTGGTGCACGATGACGATACCTGCATCCTGTGCCTCTCTGGGGCCGCTGAATGCCACTTCCTTACCTTCGTAAACGATAGATCCGGAATCCTTGGTATAGATACCGGTCAAAACCTTCATCAGGGTAGATTTACCGGCGCCGTTCTCTCCCATCAGCGCCATAACCTCGCCCTTTCTTACTTCCAGATCGACATGATCCAAAGCGTGAACGCCGGGGAAAGATTTGTCGATTCCCTTCATAGTTAAAATAACTTCACCCACGATTTATACCTTATCCTCTCTGCGCCTGCCGGCGCCTTCAAGCCAAAACCGGATATTACTAGTTTCTCTTTCTTCTGCTGCGGATATCTGCATATACAGCGATCATGACGATGATACCGGTAAGGACATACTGATAATCCTTCTGGAAGCCCATTGCCAGGATACCTTCCTGCAGGAGAGCTATGATAAGAGTACCGATGATTGTGCCGCCGATGGAAGCAAGACCACCTGCCATGGATGTGCCGCCCATTACGCAGCTTGCGATCGCTTCATTGTTGAAGGTATCGCCGAGGCCGGGCTGTACGGTGGTGTAAGCACCTACGTAGAAGATTGCTGCAATACCTGCTAATACACCGCAGATCACGTATGCTAACATTTCCCACTTCTTTACATCAACGCCGGAAAGACGAACTGCTTCTTTGTTGCTGCCCAGGCAAAGGATGTATCTGCCGGGTCTTGTCTGATTCAACAGGATGCCGCAGATGACTGCGACGATGACTAACAGTACCAGGCCTACCGGGAACTGGATGGAACCAACCTGTACCTTTACCAGGCTTCTGTACCAGCCGTTTGCTTCTGCACTCTGAGGCCAGCTGACTGACTGGGTCTTAGTGAATACGGAACCGACACCCTTTGCGATGTTCATCATTGCCATGGAGGTAATGAAGGAAGGCAGGCCGCCGTAAGCTACTAATGCGCCGCTGACACATCCGAAGATGAAACCTACCAGGATGCTGACCAGCAGACATACCACAAGCGGAACTCCTGACTTTGTCAGCAGATAGCCGGAAACCAGTGCTGAGCAGAACATGACCGGTCCGATTGAGAAATCGATACCGCCGGTGGCGATAACAAAGGTTACGCCCAATGCAAGGAATCCAAGGAAATATGCATAATTCAATGCGCTCAGGATTCTTGAGTAACTTAAGAAAGTAGGGCTCAGGATAGCGAACAGGATGTACATCAGAATGAGTACACCGATCAGGACGATTCTGTTAAAACCCACTTTCTTGACAAAAGGTAAATTTTTAAACTTCTCCACTTTTCTTCCTCCTGCTTCTTTTGTCAGGTATTGCTTGATCTGTAAACAGTGTAAGTCCAAACTGTGAACAATTTAATAGAGAAAATTACGATAAAGGGTGAAAATTTTCTTTATAGGGTATTTTTTTACTCTTTTTTTGTGCAGGATGACGGAGTGAATGTTCTGCCGGCTTATTCCTACTTTTTCTGTAGGTAATTCTGCACAAGTGTGGATTTTCTGTGCCGCATCGGAAAGGGGAGCTACTATATTACCCAGCTGTTTTATGGTCAGGTCAGGCGGTGAAATATGCTTCTTTTCCACATTGTCCCGGTGCTTGGTGCTCGATGCTCGTTGTTCGGTGCTCGATGTTCGATGCTCGGTGTTCGGTGTTCGGTGTTCGATGTTCGATGTTCGATGTTCGATGCTCGTCGCAGTTTCCGGCTGCACTCCTATTTAACGCACTCTGGAGCAGTTCTCGTTTGCAACATGATAGTAGTAGGATGTGTTTTTTATACTTCTCATTGATGGATATGGTTATTTCTTGTTCGGTTTAGGACATTTTTTGTGCTTATTCTTCAAACAAATGCTATTTTACCACGTTTTTCAGAAAATGAAATAGCTTTTATAAAAAAGATCTTAAAAAAAGACACCCGGGTCTTCTAAATCGGGTGTCTCTCCGGCAATTCTTTTTGCCTTCTTCTTTTAATTATCTTCTTTTCACTATCTTCTTTTTGCCATCTTTTTTATTATCTTCTTTTTTATATTCTTTTAATTATCTGCATTTTTCTTTCTGTTTTCGTTCTTTCATCCACTCCCTATCCCCGGAATTTCTTCGCATATTCCGTAGGGGTCATGCCCACCTGCTTTTTGAAGGTGGCGCTGAAATAATGGGGGTCGTTATAGCCCACCTTTTCTGCCACCTCGTAGTTCTTCAGGCTGGTGGTCTCCAGGATCTGTCTGGCCTTTTCCATGCGGATCCGGGTCAGGGCCTCCACGAAGGTTTCCTTTGCCTCCGTCTTAAAGACCATACTGAAATAGCTGACGCTGACCGCCAGATATTCGCATACGGTATTTAAGGACAGGTCGGTGCGCATGTAATTCTTTTCCATATAATCCATGGCACGCATGGCCAGGGCCTGGCTGCCGGTGTCCCGTTTCCTGGCGATCTTCCGGGAAAGGGAAAGGGTATATTCCAGAAAGGCCTGCTCGATGTCGGAAAGGTGTCTGTACTCCTGAATGTTCTTGATAAAATTACCTTCCTCGCCGTACTCCCCTGCCTCCAGAGTGCCTCTTTCTTCCAATGTGATCCAGATAGCCAGAACGCAGTTCTGAATATAGATCTGCAGGGTGCTTCGCTGGCACTCTGCCTGACGCAGAGCTGTGAAATAGGTATGGACTTTCTGTGTTATCTCCTCCTGGCTCCCCGTCTTGATGGCCAGTACCAGGTCATCGCTCCAGAGTGCTGTCCGGATTCCCTGGGCTTCTTTTTCCTCAAAGTCCGCCGCATAAAGAAGGCCGCCGTTGTCAAAGAGATACCGGTAGCCATCGGTGCGGCAGGCACTCTCATAGGATTCCTTCCAGCTTCTGGGGGAATTGACTGTCTTTCCCACCACCACGCAGAGCTTTAGGTTCATATACTGGGAAAAAGCCTGATTGACCTTAGCACCGATGCGGCTGATAGCTTCCTGCAATTCCTCGTCGCTGTCTCTGGCCAGTACCAGAATGCTGCGCTCGGCAGCATTGCGAAAGAGCACGGCGTTTTCTTCCTCTCCCACCAGTTCCTGAGCGGCATTGTAAAGAATGAACTGCATCAACTCCGGTGCGATATCCGGATGCTCCTGCTTCCACTCCATCTCATTGTTGGCGCCGATCAAAAGCACTGCCTGCCGTTTACCCTTCAGGTCAATTTCCAGCTCTTCCAACTGCTGCTGCGGATTTTCCCCGCTGGCTTTTCCCTCCAAAAACTGGTTTAAAAGTCTCTCTCTGAGAAGAGGACGGTTTTTCTCATAGTCGTGCTGCAGCTTTTCGATCTCAATACGGCTCTTGTTTTCCTTGTCCAGCTGGGTGCGTATTTTTTCCAGTTCTTCCTTTAATTCCATGGAAGTAATGGGCTTAAGGATATACTCCGAGACCCCGTACTGCAGCGCCTTTTTGGCATAGGCAAACTCATCATAGCCGCTTAAGATGATCACTTTCATGTTCGGAAAGTGTTCTCTCACATAGGCGGAAAGCTCCAGACCGTCCATCACCGGCATGCAAATGTCCGTGATCAGCAAAGAAGGTTCTTCCTTTTCCATCAGAGCGATGGCTTCTCTGCCATCCTGGGCCGTACCTATCAAGGTAAAGCCTGCCTCTTCCCATGGCGTATTCTCCGCCACCGCCTCTCTTGTCAGAATCTCATCATCCGTAAAGAGTACCTTATACATATACTCCCCCTATCTGTGTCCCCACTCTCATAGCCAAACTGCCGGTTTTACTGCACATTCGATGCCGACACTTGCTCCCGGCAACGCCCCGCTGCTTCTTTTAAAGCTCCGCGCAGGTAAATTCTCCGATGCGATATGCATGGATGACATTTACACCATCTATGCGATCCAAAAAATATCATACTTATTTCCTTCAGACTTATTCCTGCGACAGATAAAAAGGAAAAAGCATTTCCTCATTTTGCTCATCATACATGGTATCCCGGTCTACCAGTACCGAACCGGAGTCCGTAAAATAGCTGACCGCTTCCCCTTTTACCAGTCTGACTGCATTGTCGATCCCCAGATATCCCATGGTAAAGGCCTTTTGCACCACCAGGGCATCGATCTTACCTTCTTCCATATACTGGATGCATTCCAAGGCGTTGTCAAATCCCACCAGGGTGATCCGATGCTGGGCACCTGCCGCCGCCACGCCTCTGGAAGCGCCTACGGTGGAATCTTCGTTCATGCAGGCAATATAGGTGATCTCCGGGTGTTCCTGCAGCATCTGCCGGGTAACCTCCGCGCCGTGTTCCGCGCTGGAGTTACTGTATACCGTCTCCACGATCTGAGACGCATGCTCCCCTAAGCCTTCCCGCAGTCCCTGCTCCCGCTCTCTGGCAGTGGACACGCCCTGCACATGACTGACCACACCGATCACATCCCGGTCTGTGATAGTCTGGGCGATCCGCTCTCCCACTTTTCGTCCTGCCTCCACATTGTCTGTGGAAACCAGGGCATCCGCCACCGGTTCCTCTGTGTAAGAATCCACAAATACCAGGGGAATCCCCGCTTCTTTTACCTTTTTAAGTGCCTCCAGGGTTTCCGTTTCCGAAGCCGGGGTCACCACAATGGCGCTGGGTCTTTTGGATACCGCCTCCAGGATCATCTCATTTTGCTGGTCGATCCTGGTCTCATTCTCCGGCATCATCACCTCGATCTGGGCATTATTTTCCTTGGCTGCTGTCTCTGCTCCCTTTTTCACCGCATCCCAGAAATCATTGCTGGAATCCTGGGACTTGGTGATATATATAATGTAAAGAGAGTCGTCGGCACTTCGCTTGTACAGCAGCACCACGGAAGAAATGATCAGTGCAGCACAAAAGGCAACAAACAACGCACCGAAGATGCGATTTCGTCTGTTTTTCTTCTCATCCATCTGACCGCTCCTCTCCCTTTGCCGGCGTACTCCATGTCTGAGGAAGGATCACATCCACTGCCGTTCCCTTTCCCGGACTGCTCTCATACCAAAGTCCGTATGCGTCACCGTAGCAAAGCTTGATGCGGCGGTTTACATTATTGACACCTACACCGCTGCCGGTCTTCTCCTTTTTCTCATCAAAAATATGATGCAGTGTCTCACTGTCCATGCCCACGCCGTCATCTGTCACCCGGATCAGCAGATGATCCTCTTCGATCCGGCCTAAAATGTGAATGCTGCCTCCTTCCGGCTTTACTTTGATGCCGTGATAAATGGCATTCTCCACCAGAGGCTGGATAATGAGTTTGGGCACATAGCACTGGGACGCTTCCTGGGCCAGGTCGATGTCGTAATCCAACTTATCGTGATAGCGCATTTTCTGTATCTTCAGATACTCGCTGACGTAGCCGATCTCATCGCAGACTCTGACGAACTCATCCTTATTGCTGATGGAGCGACGAAGGAGTCTGGAGAGGGATACCGTCATCTGAATGACTTCCGCATTCTTTTTCCCCTCCGCCATCCAGATAATGGAATCCAGGGTATTGTACAGAAAATGAGGATTGATCTGGGCCTGCAGGGCTGCCAACTCGCTCTTTCTCTTCTCCGTCTGCTCCGCCTTGATCTGCTCGATCAGGTCACTGATGCGGGAGAGCATGACATTATAAGCCCGGATCAGGTCACCGATCACGTTGGTATAGCCCGGATTTTCAATATATACATCGAAATTGCCCTTTTCCACGCTGGCCATGGAATCGGCCAGGGTGCGGATGGGCTCCGATATCATCTGGGAAAGGACAGCCGCCACCATAGCTGCAACCACGATCAGCACCGCAGCCAGGATCATATAGATCTGCTGCATCCGATTGCTGTTCTGCATCAGGTCGCTTAAGTAGGCCACGCCTACGATGGAACACCCTGTCACCTCCGAATGAGATACGGTATAAATGCGCTGCTTATCCTCCGCGGCAAAACTGCCGTTCTGAGCCGTCAGAATGTGCTGGGTCTCCTCCTGCTGCAGGCCGCTGTACAAAAGCTGCTGCTTGGGATGGTAGATGATTCCCCCATCACTGCCCATGACAAAAACGTAGCCTCTGGTCCCCAGATCGATTCCCTCGCACAGGGAGGTGATGGAACTGTAATTCATGTCGATAAAGAGGACGCCGATGACTTCGCCGGTATCCGTATCCCGGATGCTGCGGCTCAAGGTGACCACCCAGGTATATTCTCCTTTTACCACATTTTGCACATGGGAATAGACACCGGAGTCCTTTCCCTCCAAAGCCTTCCGGTACCACTCCTTTTCCTCCAGCCGGGCATCGGGATTGATCTGCACTTCGTCATTATTGATCAGGTACCTGCCGTTTAGCCCCACGATGCCGATATTATAGATGTCGTCTCTGGTCTCCCGCAGGGTCATGAACTGCTGCTCTAATCGGCGGACACAGCTTAAGTATTCCGCTGTCCCCCGGTCGCCATCCTCGTACGCCAGATAATTGAGGGTATCCGCGCTGTTCATGATCAGCTGGGCGATATTTTCTAGATTGGAAAAATAGGAGTCCACATCCTTATTGGCCATATCCACCAGCTGATGGGTATAATCCGTAGCCGACTCCAGCATCATGGTCCTGGTTCTGGAAACAGAAATGAACATGAAAAAAAGCACCGTTCCCACTGTCAGCAGCAGGAAAGGGATCAGGATAGAAGTCCGCAGGGTCTTGAAGCGGAATAAGATATTTACTTTTTTGGGTTTGGTTTCTCCGCTCATGTTCTTAGTATACTCTATTTTCTGTGGTTATGGGCTGCCTTTAAAATTCATAGCACAGGCTTTTTGTTCCTGTTCAGACACCAGTCGAACAGTTTAGATATGATAATAATTTTAAATGCAGTATTCCCCGGTTCCGGGGGATATCCTTGTCGATAGCCTCCCGGAAAGCCGGGGAAAACTGGTTATATTCTATACATATCTTGTCTGCATCAATTGACTGTCTGGGTTAACCGTTTAGATTAACTGTTTAGATTAACTGTTTAGATTAACTGTTTAGATCGACTGTTTACGTTGCCTGTTTACACTGCCTGTTTTGATGTATGTGCACTTATTCCCTTATCATGTCCACCTGCATCTTCGCACTATGCTTCACAGCCAATGCTCTCTGCGGGCTGTCTGCTCACCACTTTTCCTGTCTTACTTTCTGGTAACTTCCAGATAGCGGTGGTATGCATCTTCCCATGCGCTTTCATCTTCCGGCTCGTAGATGTGGATGTCCGGGGAAGCCTGGATGATGCTGCGGGCTTCTTCGATACTGCCCACCTCGCCGGCACTCATCAGCTGCAGCATCAGGTTGCCGTATACGGTAGCTTCTACAGGGCCTGCGGAAACCCGTCTGTGGCAAGCGCAGGCAGTCATGCGACAGAGCAGGCCACTCTGGGTACCGCCGCCCACCAGGTAGATGGTCTTGTAATCCTTGCCGGTGCATGCCTCGATCTCGGAAAGGCTGTCTCTGTACTTAAAGGCCAGACTCTCGTCGATGCAGCGCACGATCTGTCCCTCATTTTCCGGAACAGGCTGTCCTGTGCGGCGGCAATACTCGCGAATGCGCTCCGGTACATTGCCGGCGGGTACAAACTCCGGCGCATCGGGATCGATAAAGCAGCGGAAAGCAGGCTCCGCGGCTGCCATCTTCTCCAGCTGACCGAAGCCGTATTCCTTACCTTCTCTGATCCACTGACGGCGGCTCTCCTGGATCAGCCACAGGCCGATGATATTCTTAAGGAAGGAGATCTTTCCTGCATAGCCGCCTTCGTTGGTGATATTAAGCCGCGCGGAGTCCTGGTTGATGATAGGTGCATCCAGCTCGGTGCCAAACAGTGACCAGGTGCCGCAGCTGATAAAGATGAAATCCTTCTCGGAAGCCGGTACGCTTACCAGTGCATCCTGGGTATCGTGTCCGCAGATAGCCACCACATCTACATTCTGTAAGCCCAGCTCCTCGCAGATCTCCGGGGAAAGGCCGCCCAGCTTCGTGCCACTGGGAATGATCTCCGGGAAGATCTTCCTCGGCAGGCCCAGGGCATCGATGACCTTGTCTGACCAGCAGCGGTTGTGTGCATCCAAAAGCTGTGAAGTGCTGGCGATGGAATACTCCGCTCTCTTCTTGCCTGTCAGGAAATAATTCAGAAGATCAGGGGTAAAGAGCAGTGTCTCCGCCTTCTCTAAGATATCCGGCTGCTGCTGCTTTAAAGCCAACAGTTGGAAAGCTGTGTTGATATCCATGAACTGGTTGCCGGTAATGCCGTAGAACTCATCCTTATCAATGAGGGAAAAGCTCTTCTCGCACATGCCATTGGTTCTGGCATCACGGTAATGCACCGGATTGCCGATGAGCATACCGTTCTTATCCAGAAGACCGAAATCCACGCCCCAGGTATCGATACCGATGCTGTCAAAGCCGCCGGCATGTTTTGCCCGGATCAGGCCCTGCTTTAACTCGAAATACAGACGCAGGATGTCCCAGTACATGGTGCCGTTTACGATAACGGGGTCATTGGAAAATCTGTGGATCTCCTGCAGGCTAAGACTCTTGCCGTCAAAACTTCCCACGATGCCTCTGCCGCTGCTTGCGCCATAATCAAATGCTAATACTCTTTTTTCTGACATTGTAATCTCCATTTCCGGGCAGACAACTGGGAAGTGAGGGCAAAAATCGCTTTTCGCAGATTCCTTCCAAAAGCCGCCGCTTTGCTTTGCTTAACTAAAGTTTTGCTGATATGGAAGAAAAAGGAAATCCGCAGCCTATGTTCCGGATTTCCTTTTTCGGTTTATTTATCTCTGTGCCTGATACATCAGGCGCTCTTTATTAGCGAATGGATTTGTACAGAGGGCCGTAAGCGCCGCATGCTCTGAAGTCCTGTCCTTCCTTGTTGCTGCCGAATGCATTCCATGCTGCCGGACGGAAGATATCCTTCTCAGGCACATTGTGCATGCATACCGGGATACGAAGCATAGAGCAAAGGGTGATCAAGTCTGCGCCGATGTGGCCATAGCTGATAGCACCGTGGTTTGCGCCCCAGTTGTTCATTACATCGTAAGCGGTCTTGAAGGGGCCTTCCTTGCCATCGCAACGAGGAGCGAACCATGTGCAAGGCCATGTATAGTCGGTTCTCTTCCAGATCTTGTCGGAAACTTCATCCGGCAGCTGGATGGTCCAGCCTTCTGCGATCTGCAGAACCGGTCCGAGACCCTTTACCAGGTTTAAGCGGATCATGGTAGCAGGCATCTCTGCTCTGGTCAGGAAACGAGAGGAGAATCCACCGCCGCGGAAATAGCCGTTGTCGGCTGCGCACCACTCGGTAGCATCCATGATAGTCTTCTGGTCTTCTTCGGTAACATTGTACCACTCTTTGATGATACCGTTGCCGTTCTCATCCTTTACTTCGCCGCAGGCATCCAGGCAGCATGCACCGGAGTTGATCAGGTGGATAAAGCCGTCTGCATCCTTAGCCTTGCCTTCGATGTCATAGCCGGTAGCCTTCTTGACAGCGTCGCCGCTCCAGTAGGTACGAACATCTGCAAACATCTGAGGACGGTTGGTCAGAAGCTTCATGAACAGCATGCCAAGGCCGTTTAAGGTATCATTCTCAGTAGCTAAGATATAAGGCTCACGCGCGCCGGTCCAGTCGAAGGAGCTGTTGAGCATTGCCTCTGCAAAGTCGCCGTTAGGATAGAAGTCTGTCCACTGACGCTGGCCCTGGAAGCCGCCGCAGATGGCATTGTGGCCTACTGCTTCTTCTTCGCAGCCTTCCGGCAGGTTCGGGTTGCCGTTGTACAGATCCTTGATGATGCAGGTCATCTTTGCGATGAACTCCCAGGACTCTGCCTTCTTCTCGTCGCTCTGCTTTACGAAATCAGGGTTCTTGTCGAAGCCTTCCTTGCAGTTCTCTTTGATCCACTTCAGGGCTGCCTGATAGTCATCCTCGCTGTAGATGTGCTCGCTCATGCGGCGGATGATCTCTACCTCGTCGATAGACTCCACACGCATGCCTAAGTATTCCTCGATGAAATCAGGGCTGATGATGGAGCCGCCGATACCCATGGTAACGGAACCGATCTGCAGATAGGACTTATCACGCATGGTAGCTGCTGCTACTGCTGCACGGCCGAATCGAAGGAGCTTCTCCTGTACATCTGCGGGAATGGAGGTATCATCTGCCTCGCATACATCGTGGCCATAGATGCCGAATGCCGGCAGGCCCTTCTGTGCATGGGTAGCTAATACGGATGCCAGATAAACCGCACCGGGACGCTCTGTGCCGTTGAAGCCCCATACGCCCTTGATGGTCAGGGGATTCATATCCATGGTCTCTGCGCCGTAGCACCAGCAGGGAGTAACGGTCAGTGTGATGGCTACGCCGGCCTTCTTGAACTTATCCTCACATGCTGCAGACTCTGCTACACGGCCGATGGTGGTATCAGCGATGACAACCTTTACAGGCTCACCGTTGCTGTATTTTAAATTATCCTCAAAAAGCTTAGCAGCAGACTTAGCCATGTTCATGGTCTGCTCTTCCAGAGACTCTCTTACCTTCAGCGGTCCTCTTCTGCCGTCGATGGTAGGACGGATGCCGATGACCGGATAATCCCCAATTAATCTGCTTTTTGCCATTGTACACCTCCGTGAAAAATGTTTAATTTGACTGTTTTCTATAGATTCTGCCGTCTTTTTTCGGCAAAATTTCTGATGTCTTCTTCATTATACATTTTTTTTTGGCTCTGAACATGTTTTTTCCCACGATGTTATAGACATTTTTTGCTTTTTTTGTGGACGTGGCGGATAGCGTTGTATATAATAGACAAAAGCGTTTGTTTATTTTTGTCAATGCAGGATCACATCGGAGAATTCGCCTACGCGAAATTCTCCTCGTGTTGCCGCAGTAAACTGCGGCAAAAAGGGGTAAAATGAAGGCATTTCATGAGGTACGCAACTATCCGTCAGACTTTATGGTATGGCACAAGCAATACCGGGATATCAGCTTTATCGCTCACTGGCACAAGGAAATAGAGCTGGTCTATGTCCGGGAAGGGACTGCGGAGATCCACATCGCGGAGGAGGTCATCCACGCCGTGGCGGGAGATCTGGTGCTCTTTGACAGCGGCGATATCCACTACTGCGATGTGCACTCTTCCAATGCCTGCTTTGACTTTCTGCTCTTTGATACCAATATCATCAGCAGCCATTACAAATACAATGCGTTGGAAAATCATCTCTTTGACAGCAACCATTTTTGTGAAGCAGAACTCCATGATGACTGGGAGCGGATTTTGTCCATTCTGGATCACGAGCTGGAAAACAGAGGAAATTACTACCAGGAGATCGTCAAAGGTGAGCTTCGCAGTTTCTGGTACCGGCTGCTGCGTGCTTTCCCGACCCGCGTGGAAGTACCGGCCAGTTCCGCTACCCAAAGCAGACGCCAGACCATGCTGGCGGATTTTCAGAATGTGCTGACTTTCTTAGAGGAGCACTACGGTGAGTCCATCTCCATGACAGATGCGGCGGAAATGATGGGCTTTTCTCCCAGCCACTTCTCCCGCATGTTCAAGCAGCTCACCGGTACCGGCTTTGTGCGGTACTTAAACCTGATCCGGATCTCCCAGGCCGCAGAGCTGCTGCTGACGACCGATGCCAGGATCTCCGACATCGCCCTTCGCTGCGGCTTCGAAAATATCCGCACCTTTAACCGGGTCTTTCTGGAGATCACCGGATTTACTCCCTCGGAATTCATCAAGCAGCCCGGCAGTCAGTCCTATAATTTTACCTACTACCGCTCTTCCTCGGATCTGTTCACCCTGCCGGAGAATAATCCCACCATACTGCGGACGTAACAGATCGTACTCCGGCCAATTCCGCAAAGGTCCACCCTGTTTTACAGTGGCAGCAAACACCTGCCACCTTTCTTCTACGAAAAAAACCGGCATAAGCACACGCTTATGCCGGTTTTCATTTATGGATATTTCTTATCACTTTTTCTTCTGCTCGTTCTGATACTCCAGGAAACGGGCAGCGGCGCCTTCATCTAAGCCTGCGTACTCATCCTGTACCGCCAGGCAGAATACCTTCATCTCTTCCTCTACGCCGGCTCTGGCTGCCACGCCGTAAGACATCTCCCACATATCCTTGCAGGTCTGATGAAGCTTTTCCTCTTCTGTGGCACTCATAAGGCCGAAGAGCTTACGCCGATAATTCTTGCTGCTGCAGGTGGAAAGGTAACGCTTTACCGCGTTGCGCATCTCCCAATAGAAAGCCTTCTCTCCCGCCTCGCCGTAGGCTGCTGCCTCCTCCTGCATAAGGGTCTTTAAAACCTTTTTGGCTTCCTTCTTGGTACCGAAGGACATCAGCTTGGAGCTCTTATACAGATAAGGGAGATTCAGGCATTCCCAAAGGAAACGATCCACTTCATGATCCGGCTCCTTAGGATCCTTATAACGGGCATCTAAGAGCATCTTGCGATATTCATTGGCACCGTCATCCGGCTCCGTCATCTGCAGCTCATCAAACATCTGCAAACGCTTCTTAGGATCTATCTCCTGGTAAAACATGTTCCATTTTGCACTCTGTTCGTACATAGTAATCTCCATTTCTGACCAGCCTCGCCGCGAAGAGGCGACTTTGCCGTGAAGAGGTACCCCCCGTTTTCCCCAACCTGCCTGCATTGTGCCAAAGGATCTATGCCTGCACAGATTCTCCGGCATGCTATGCCGACTGTACTGCCGTCTTTTTTTTACTTACGTCTTTATTTACTTATCGCACAGGATCTTCTGTGCCAGCTGGATCTCTTCGTCTGTGGGCGGTGCCGTATCCTTTAAGGAGTAAGGAAGGCCCAGCTTCTCATATTTGGTCATGCCCATGGTATGATAAGGCAATACCTCTACTCTGTCCAGACATTCCCCGTTGATCTCCCGAAGGGAATCCAGGAAAGCACGCAGGCGACGCAGATCACCTTCGTCTGTGGTAATACCGGGTACCAACACGTGACGGATCCACATCTTCTTGCCGTTTTCTGCCAGGTACTTGGCCAGCTGCAGGATATTGCAGTTGTCAAAGCCGGTCAGTGCCTTGTGCTTCTCGGGATCGATCTGTTTAATATCCAGTATAAACAGGTCCGTCACATTCATCAACTCTTTAAATTTATCAAACCATGCCCCTTCCATGGTGAAGGGCTGGCCGGAGGTATCTAATGCCGTATGTGCATCCTTTTTCTTTGCCTCTTTGAAAAGGGCTGTGACAAAATCGATCTGCAGCAGTGCCTCACCGCCGCTGACGGTAATGCCGCCGCCGTTTTTCCAGTAATTGTGATAGCGCCATGCTTTTTCAAAGACGGTCTGGGCATCTTCATGATAGGATCCTTCTGCGTGATCCGCCCAGGTCTCCGGATTGTGGCAATAGCGGCAGCGCATCTGACATCCCTGCAGGAAGACGATATACCGCACACCGGGTCCGTCCACAGCGCCGAAGGTCTCAATGCTGTTGATATTGCCCAGCAGAGGCTGCTTAGTATTTGCACATTGTGCTGTGTTTTCTGCCATTGATCGGTCCTTTCTGTCCTGTGTAAAACAGGAGCCCTGCCCAAAGGCAAGGCTCCTGCTGTCTATACGCAATATGTATATTTCTTCGTCCATCGGATATGCGAAAGGTCGTTTCGCTTGCCGATGTTCTCTCAGAAATGATATTACAGCTTGTCGTGGAAGGTTCTGGAGATAACGTCTTCCTGCTGCTCTCTGGTCAGGGAGATGAACTTAACTGCGTAACCGGATACACGGATGGTGAAGTTAGCGTACTCAGGCTTCTCCGGGTGCTCCATAGCATCCAGCAGCTTGTCCTTACCGAATACGTTTACGTTCAGGTGGTGTGCACCCTGATCGAAGTAGCCGTCCATAACGTTAACCAGGTTAACGGAACGCTCGTCGTCGTCGTGGCCAAGTGCGCCGGGGTTCATGGTCTGGGTGTTGGAAATACCATCCAGTGCCCAGTGATAAGGCAGCTTGGTCAGGGAGTTCAGGGAAGCAAGCAGACCGCTCTGCTCTGCACCGTAGGACGGGTTAGCGCCAGGTGCAAGAGGAGTCCATGCACGACGGCCATCAGGCATGTTGCCGGTGAACTTACCATAAACAACGTTGGAAGTAATGGTAAGGATGGAAGTCGTAGGCTCGGAGTTACGATAGGTGTGGTGCTTCTTGATCTTCTCAAGGAAGGAGTGCAGCAGCCATACACCGATCTCGTCTGCACGATCGTCGTCGTTGCCGTACTTCGGGAAGTCGCCTTCGATCTCGTAATCCTGTGCAAGGCCATCCTCGCCGCGTACAACCTTAACCTTAGCGTACTTGATAGCGCTCAGGGAGTCGATAACGTGAGAGAAACCTGCAATACCAGTTGCGAAAGTACGACGAACATCGGTATCGATCAGAGCCATCTCAGCTGCTTCATAGTAGTACTTATCATGCATGTACTGGATCAGGTTCAGGATGTTTACATACAGACCTGCCAGCCAATCAAGCATCAGATCGTACTTCTTCATTACTTCGTCGTAATCAAGGTACTCGGAAGTGATGGGAGCGTAAGCCGGGCCAACCTGCTTGCCGTTCTTCTCATCAACACCGCCGTTGATAGCGTACAGTAAGCACTTAGCAAGGTTTGCACGAGCGCCGAAGAACTGCATTTCCTTACCGGTCTGTGTTGCGGATACGCAGCAGCAGATGGAGTAGTCATCGCCCCATACCGGCTTCATAACATCATCGTTCTCATACTGGATGGAAGATGTGGTTACGGAGATCTTAGCTGCATACTTCTTGAAGTTTGCAGGCAGCTGGCTGCTGTAAAGGACAGTCAGGTTCGGCTCGGGAGAAGGTCCCATGTTCTCTAAGGTGTGCAGGAAACGGAAGTCGTTCTTGGTAACCATGGAACGGCCGTCCATGCCGATACCACCAACCTCAAGGGTTGCCCATACCGGGTCGCCGGAGAACAGCTCGTTGTAAGACTTAATACGAGCGAACTTAACCATACGGAACTTCATGGTCATGTGGTCGATGATCTCCTGTGCCTCAGACTCAGTCAGAGTACCAGCTTCCAGATCACGGTTGATGTAGATATCAAGGAAGGTGGAGATACGGCCAACGCTCATTGCTGCGCCGTTCTGGGTCTTGATAGCTGCCAGATAGCCGAAGTACAGCCACTGTGCTGCTTCCTTAGCGTTCTTAGCGGGAGCGGAAATGTCATAGCCATAGATCTTAGCCATTTCCTTCATGCCCTGCAGAGCACGAATCTGCTCGGAGATCTCTTCTCTTAAACGGATAACGTCATCAGTCATGGTGCCGTCGCCGCAGTTAGCCTTGTCTTCTTCCTTCCATGCGATCAGCTGATCGATACCGTACAGAGCAACTCTTCTGTAGTCGCCTACGATACGGCCACGGCCATAGGTATCCGGCAGACCGGTTACGATGTGGCTGCTTCTTGCTGCACGCATCTCAGGAGTATAAGCATCAAATACTGCCTGGTTGTGAGTCTTGTGGTACTCAGTGAAGATCTTGTGAAGAGCCGGGCTGGGAGTATAGCCGTACATCTCGCAAGCTTCCTCTGCCATACGGATACCGCCGTAAGGCATGAATGCACGCTTCAGAGGCTTATCAGTCTGAAGACCTACTACCTGCTCCAGATCCTTCATGGACTCATCAATGTAGCCAGGGCCATAAGCGGTCAGACCGGAAACAACCTCGGTCTCCTCGTCAAGAACGCCGCCCTTCTCGCGCTCTGCCTTCTGCAGCTCCTGCAGTCTGCCCCATAACTTGTCGGTAGCCTCTGTGGGATCTGCCAGGAAACTCTCATCTCCATCATAGGGAGTGTAGTTCTTCTGGATGAAATCACGAACGTTGCATTCGCGCTTCCAAATGTTGCCGCCAAAGCCTTTCCAAGCTTCATTCTGTAGCATGAATAGTTCCTCCTTTGTATAATTGAATAACAATTTAGAAAACTTTTTATTGATAAAGCTGGTTATAGTTCTAACCAACTCTCATCGTGTATACAATAACGTCAAACAGGGGTAAAAGTCAACTACCATTTGGGCCATGCATCCCATTTAATACAATAAAATACTATAAAGATAACTGCATAGGCGACCGGGTGGCTCACCTGCCCATTCTCTGCACCGCAGATCATACAAAGATCATAAAGACAGCAGTCTGAAAACCGGCTGGATCGTCCTTATACATACTTCTCCAGCACCACCACTTCTTTGCCTTTTCTGGTCACCCGATCCGTCCCCAGAAAACGTATCTTGCCGTATCCCCGCAGGGAGATCATGTCCCCCGACTTAGGCTGGCAGGACGGATTTTCCATGGGTATGCCGTTTAAGAGCACCTTTTTTTCCCGAAAGAGCTCCAGCACGGCGCTGCGGGACAGATGACAGACCTGGGCGGCGATGGCATCCAGCCGGCCGGAAGCGATCTGGATCTCCATGCGCTCCAGGGTAGGCTGCAGCCGCCGGGGGATCTCCTGGGTCAGAGCGCATTTCATGTGAGTATGGCGGATCTGGTCTATATTCTCCAGGAGAAAGTCCGCGATCTGCTGCTGGCAGAATACGTAGGCGCAGGATTCTTCCTTATCGATGAGGATATCCCCGATCACCTTCCGCTCCAGTCCCAGATGCATCAGTGCTCCCAGGTAATCCCGGTGGGTCAGGGATTCTGCAAATTTTTTCTGCAGGGGTGCAATGTGGATACAGCAGATGGGAAAAGGCTCTTCATAGCCGAATTCTTCCGGAGAACCGAAGCGGGCCATCTGCCGTTCAGCCTCCTCACGGCCGCCCCACAGGGTAAAGCCGGAGGGAAAAGCTGCCTCGGCCTTGGCCATGGAAAGCAGGATCGCCTGCTCCGCCTCTGTGAGAAAGTCTGTAAAAATATACTGGGAATTCCGGTAGGATTTTTCCGCCAGCTCTGCTATTCTTTTTCGGAATTGGATCTCTTCTGTCTGCATGGTCATCCTTCTTGCCGCTTTTTCTTGCGGCAACGTGAGGAGAATTCCGCCCGGGCGGATTCTCCGATACGATCTGCATTGATGTGCTTAAATCTCTTTGCCTTTTTCCTTCAGCATCTCTTCCACGGCCTGCACCGCTTCGTAGACCATGGTATCGCAATGGGGCTTTTTATCTGCCGGACATTTTACTTCTTCTGCCAGCAGCTCCTTACATTGGGTGCGGCCTTCGTGCAGTGCCTTCATGCGGCGGAAAAACTCTCCCGAGTCAGACGGCTCTCCTAAGCCGTACAGTCCTAAGGCCATCAATCCTCCGGTAATGGCGCCGCAGGTCTGTCCCATGCGCATTCCTGCGCCGAAATTCTGGGTAATGGCATTGGCCGTCTCCGGCGTGATCCCTTTTTGCTCCGCAAAGGGAATAAAGACCGCCTGCGCACAGTTATAGTGCACCTGGGGGTCATCTCTTAATGCACGAGCGCGCTCCATGATCTTGTCCATAGTTCTCCTTTCCTGCCGCTCTTGTTGCGGCAACCAAATAGACGGGACCTTTCGATCCCGTCTGCTTTGGTTACATTATCTATCAATTGTCTGTTTTATGCAAATGGAAGTTCTGCCACTGCCTCTTCCCCTGCTGCAAAGGGGCCCGGAACCGGCCGGATGCCTCTCTTTTCGCCTAAAATATCCTCATCCATCAGAATAGGAGTGCCGTCCGGATTCTCAAAGGCCTGCTCCGGCTCGAAGGCTACGCCCATGGATGCGGTGGATACGGGCTTGCACTGCATAGCCGGCATATGGTCATACAGATCTGTCTTAAGGTGATAGCAGCCTTCTTCCTCTACCAGCTCCAGATGGATCTCCTCGGATGCCACGGCGTAATTTTTCTCCTTATCGCAGGGCTTTGCGCCGTTAAAGAACACATTGCCGTCTGTCCATACCGGCAGCGGAATGTAGTAACGGTCGGAAGGATCGGAGCCCATGCCGCAGTAGCCGTCGAACTCCTTCTCATACTCTTCCCAGGTCTGATAGCCGTCATAAGGGCAGGTACCTACCGTCGTATTATTATCTGCCCACTCGGTATTTATCTCTCTGGTCACCTTCTCAATGTTGGCCATGCCCGGGCGCACCGGCTTCTGGATAAAGATATTATTAAAGAAGCGCATATCTCCGTGGAGGATGGTCATAAAGCCTGCCACTGCGGTGCCGTGGGGCACATGGTAAGGGGTATAGCGGGGAGAGATTTTGGTCTTAGACCCGTTATTGACACCTCTGCCTACGCAGGTGATGCCGCCGGCGATAAGGTTGTGCACGATGGCGCAGCCCTGGGTGGGAAGCTTTAAGGCAAAATCGGACAACAGGATGTTATTGTCGATCAGGGTCGGGCCGTGGGATACTTCCACGAAGATATCCTCGCCGAGTCCCAGCATATTCTCCGGTGTGGTGTTGTAATCGTTGGGCACCGTATTGTCGTGGAAAAGGTTCTGGGTCACCCGGGTGCCCTGGGCCTGCCAGTCTAACCACAGTCCTCTGGTGCAGTGATGGAAATGATTCCGGCGGAAGATCACATCGATGGCCGCATGCATCTTGATGCCGCCGATCTCTGCGCCGGCCAGGTTCTGCTTGTTATTGATATGATGGATGTGGTTATCCTCGATAATGGAGAAAGCACCGCCCAAATGTCCTACGATACCGGTCTGGCCGCAATCGTGGATATCACACCGGCGGATGATATGGGAGCCGATATGTTCCTTATCCCAGCCTTCTCTCTGGGCCTGGCAGATGCAGTCACGCTCGGTCTGGGTGCCGTCCTTGAACTTGGTCTTTAACCACTTATTGTCATTTTCAGGCTGCAGATATTTGCCGAGGGAGATACCGCTGCACTTGGAATCGGAGATCTCGCAGTCCTCGATGATCCATCCCTTGGACCAGTGAGGGCCTACCATACCTTCCTGATACGCTGTAGGCGGTGCCCACTGGGTGGCTGCCTGGCGCACGGTAAAGCCGGAAAGGGTAATATAGCCTACGTGCTCCTTGGAGGGATAGAAGCAGTTTCTGCGCACGTTGATCTCTACATTTTCCGCATTGGGATCTGCGCCGTGGAAATTAGCATAGAGGATGGTCTCATTGTTCTCCTCATCCTGCTCGGTATACCAGGTATAAATTGTAAATTCCTTATCCCAGGAAAGTATTGACTCCACCGGATGCAGCACGCCGTCTAAGCTGGTGGTCTCGTAAAGGGACTTGCCGTTTAAGTAAACTTCTCCCGTATGGGCGATGAAGGTAGCCACGAACCAGTCTCCCTCTACCAGTGTGGTATAGGGGTTGTAGCTGCCGAAGATCTCATTGGGGATCCTGGCTGTCCACACATCGGGGGCGAAGGGTTCCCAGTTATCCACCACTTCGGCGCCGGTGATCACGGCCTGTCCCTTTTCCACAGAGCGGTAGGTGATCCGGGCATCTGCCGTGCCCGCGCACTTCGGATCAACATACTCCCGGTAGATGCCCGGTGCCACCAGGACCTCATCTCCCGGCTGTGCAAGGGCAGCTGCATCGGAAATGCGTCTGAAGGGATACGCCTCCGATCCATCCCCGCCCATGGCTGCTTTCTGGTCTACATAATAAGTCATTTTTCCCCTTTCTGCCGCAGCTTGTCTGCGGCAACACGAGGAGAATTTCGCGCAGGCGAATTCTCCGATGTGATCAAAGAACATGCAGCTGGCTGCATGTTCTTTGCAACAAGAATTGCCATCGGGCAATTCTTGTTGCTTGCCCCATTTCTGCCGCAGCTTGTCTGCGGCAACACGAGGAGAATTTCGCGCAGGCGAATTCTCCGAATATACCCGTAAAGCGTGATTGCGTGCGCGTGCACGCGTCTTTTCCATTATTCTACCTATTCGGGCAGTTCTTGACAATATCTTTTCGTGATTTTCTTTTGCACAAAACCAACTTCTTTTGCGCAAAACCAACTTGTTGCTGTGATGATTTTGCGTTACCCGGTCATGCGCCGGAGCACGACAGATGTCTCGCTCCGTGCACTTTGCGCCGTTTTGCTTATGATCCGCCTCTCGCCTGCGGATGGCACGGCCCGAACTCGCATCCCCGCCTGATGCGGGGATGCTCAGACA